>NZ_JASHCZ010000003.1:0-279335 GCF_047463895.1 Streptococcus sp. OMI750 | reverse complement strand
GATAAGGTAGTCGCTTAGCAAGAGATTGAGTCTAGAGAGATCTAGGCTCATTTGGGAGTTTAGCTCAGCTGGGAGAGCATCTGCCTTACAAGCAGAGGGTCAGCGGTTCGATCCCGTTAACTCCCATTCAAGCGGGTGTAGTTTAGTGGTAAAACTACAGCCTTCCAAGCTGTTGTCGCGAGTTCGATTCTCGTCACCCGCTTTGAACATTTGTTCATTACCAAGTTGTTTAACTTGGGCGCGTAGCTCAGGTGGTTAGAGCGCACGCCTGATAAGCGTGAGGTCGGTGGTTCGAGTCCACTCGTGCCCATTAATAGTATGGTCCGTTGGTCAAGGGGTTAAGACACCGCCTTTTCACGGCGGTAACACGGGTTCGAATCCCGTACGGACTATATTTTTGGAGGATTACCCAAGTCCGGCTGAAGGGAACGGTCTTGAAAACCGTCAGGCGTGTAAAAGCGTGCGTGGGTTCGAATCCCACATCCTCCTTAATAGTAACGCGGGATGGAGCAGCTCGGTAGCTCGTCGGGCTCATAACCCGAAGGTCGTAGGTTCAAATCCTGCTCCCGCAATATTTGGCTCGGTAGCTCAGTTGGTAGAGCAATGGATTGAAGCTCCATGTGTCGGCGGTTCGATTCCGTCTCGCGCCATTACATTTATAATTAGGAAGGGTAGCGAAGAGGCTAAACGCGGCGGACTGTAAATCCGCTCCTTCGGGTTCGGGGGTTCGAATCCCTCCCCTTCCATCCTTTACGGGCATAGTTTAAAGGTAGAACTAAGGTCTCCAAAACCTTCAGTGTGGGTTCAATTCCTACTGCCCGTGTTTATAATTATGGCGGGTGTGGTGAAGTGGTTAACACACCAGATTGTGGCTCTGGCATGCGTGGGTTCGATCCCCATCACTCGCCTATTTATTATTTATATTATTGGGGTATAGCCAAGCGGTAAGGCAAGGGACTTTGACTCCCTCATGCGTTGGTTCGAATCCAGCTACCCCAGTTAAATTTATGCCGGCGTGGCGGAATTGGCAGACGCGCTGGACTCAAAATCCAGTGTCCGCAAGGACGTGCCGGTTCGACCCCGGCCGCCGGTATAGTATTAAAGACAAGGTTTTCGGACCTTGTCTTTTTCTTTTATTTGTTGAATTTATAACGCTGAGTTACTTAAAATTACTAGTTTTATAACAAATCATCTAATTTATCCGCTAATTTTTGTTGCTTGCTTGGATACAAATGAGAGTATGTATCTATTGTTGTAGTTATAGAAGCATGTCCTAACCTTTCTTTTACGACAAGATAATCTTCTCCTTGGTTTATTAGTAGGGAAGCATGTGAATGCCTGAAGTCATGAATTCTTATTTTTTTTAAAGAACTATCTCTTTGTAATATTTTTTTATATTGTTTTTCGATTGAATCTTTAGTTATCGTAATCGGGCTATTTTGAAATATCTGTAGATCATCTAGGTTGGTTGTAAATTCTTTTAATCTTTCATGCTGTGTTTGCCTCCATTCTTCTAGTGTCTCCACTAGTTTGGTGTTCATGATGATTCTTCGGGTTCCAGCTTTTGTCTTTGTACTACTAATGTGTTCTTCACCTTTTTTAACGTATATTGATTTACTTACATGGATTGTATTTGTACAAAACTCTATGTCCTTCCACGTTAGAGCAAGAGCTTCTCCGAGTCTTAGACCAGTAAAAAATAGAACTGTGAATAGTAATTTTATATTGTATTCATCGTTGCTAAATAGGGTTAAGAAGTGCTTAAATTCTTTTACTGTCCAGAAATTTAATTTTACTTTTTCTATTGGTAATTTTTTCAGTAATCCTACGGGATGTTCCTTGTAAAATCCCTTTCTTAATCCAACATCCAGAATTTTCTTTAGTAAAATTATAATTTTATTAATAGTGTTTGGACTTATCTTCTTTTCTGAGTTTTGAGCATTTTTATCTCTTAGATGTTCTCTGAATTGATAGATATCTTCATAAGTTAATTTAGCTACATCATCAACTTTTTCAAAATAGTTTTTTATATGCCTGTTATAGTTGTTTTCTTGTGTATCTATATAGCTTTGTTTTCTGTTGTTTATTCTATCCTCTTCTTTTAAGAGATCATAAAGGATATCAATTGATATTTTTGAGTTGAAACTTTTTTCTTTAAGTTCGACACTTCGTAAGTATTGTTCGGCCTCCAATGCTTCTTTTTTAGTTTTGAATCCTTTTCTTACAATTCTACGTTGTTTTAGAGATATTGGATTTATACCATTGGAAACATCAACAATCCAAGTTCCGTCTCTACTTTTACGTAAAGCCATAAGCTACGCTTCTTTCTGGAGTTCAATTCCTAATAGTTCTTCTGCGACACTGGCTGGAATTGTACCAATCCGTTTGTTATCGTAGATGTTAAAACCACGATTCACTAATAGTAATTTGCCGGTATGGATAATCTTTCTTGCAGTTCCTGGAGCAAATCCAAGTTCGATAAGGTCATCTTTTGTTACAGTTTTAATCATGTGATCTCCTTTTCTAATTAGATTAAGTAAGGGGAGGATTAACTCCCCTTGTATTTTACTTATTTTTGTTTTACATCTACTAAATGGATAGCATCTGCCTTGTAATACATTGTCGTGCTAATCATAGTAGCTTGTAAATTGTCAAATGTAACTGGTACCTCGTCCATTGCTTGGATATAGTCATTATCAACCAAGGCATCTGGATTGTCTACTGAGACTTGGGTTGATTTCTTTTTGAATTGTCCATCCTTGATTGTTACATTGTATTTCCAACCAATGATTTTATCGGTATTAAAACGTCTTTCGCTACCATCTCGGTTTTTGATAATTTCTCCGTTTGCATCTGCTCGGACTTCCGTTTCAAATTTTGGAATAACTTCATCCAATTCAAATTTTGTTCCAATGTTATTAAAATTCCAGTCATTTTGTGAAAGCATTTTTGCCATAATTAATTTCTCCTTTTGATATTTTCTTTGATTGTGGGGATCAAATCCTCTCTTTTAAAGAGAATTGCCCTTTCTATTAATCCACTTGCTAAATCTGGTGGATATTCCATATTGTTGAGTGCAAGATAGTTAGATTTCTCGTACTCATGCAGTAAATTATTGTCGTATAGAAATTTATACGCTTTTAGAATAGCCCCTGAACCTTTATAAGTAAACCATTCTAATTTTTGTTCTAGTTCTGTTTTTGATTTTGAAATAATGATAGAGACAGGTTTTGAGTGACCTAAAAACTTTTCCCAAGATCTCAAAGGTTTTGAGAAGTGACTATCACTATAGAACCTCACTTTTTCCTTGAGATATCCCTTGGTAAAGTTGAGAAGGTCTATTTCTGAATGCAACCATTCTTGAATGAAGTAGTGAGCTTTTTCTTTCCTAAGTTCTAACTCAGTTCTTATCCAATTTTCTATATACCGCTTGCTGATACCGAGCTTCTCAGCTCGTTCTAAGCGTTTATCGTAAATTCTAAGTCTTTCATCATCATTGGGTTTTCTCAAATATAAGGTCTGGCCGATTGTTTCATCTCCGTAGGTATTGTAGTAGGTACTTTTTCCATATATAAAGCGTTTCTTCTGACAAATCTTTAGAAGCTGATTAGGAGTGAAATAGGGTGTTTCATTAAAATCATCTATTGCAATATCAATTCGTCTTACTGAAAATTGATTGTAATTGTAGTAGAGGTTGTTCAGAAACTGTCTTTCGGACAGACTATTTGGATCTAATACCATATCTCTATAGAACTCGAGTGCCTGTCCTGACATGACAAGCATGTAGGACGACTCTTTCGCTCCATAGTAGATACGGATATTCCCATAATGAAGCTGGCTATCATAGTTATAGTATTTAAGGCTCCCTATATTCTCAATAAATAGGTCATAGTCAAGAAATAGAATGTCTTCGATTATTTCTCTTGGCGAAAATTCAGTCTTATCAAACTGAATTTGAATCCAGTCAAATACAGAACGTAAATGTTCATTTTTTGCCATAGATTTTGATTCAACTTTTTGCCTAATTTTGCCACCCTTAAAATCTACGAAACCCTTGGAAATACTGAATTCTTTCGATGGTACACCTAACTTGCAGAGGGTGGTGTTACTACACACCCTATCGGTCAAAAATGGTCCGTCCGCATCTACGCTCATTTTCGGCTTTCTGCCTCATGGCTCAGCCGAAAACTCGCTATTAGCCGAACCTATTTTTTGACCTCTCGTTAACAAACCCTAGTAAGCCGGTTTGCATCGACTCTTCAATATCTTGGATTTTCTTTTTTAGGTTGGAATTCTCAATTTTTATCAGTCGCATTTCTCGCTTAAATTCCTGTTTTAAGGCGCTCAGTTCATCGTAGAGCTCATCTATTACTTGGTTTAGGGATTCATGCTCATTGTCTGCTAGACTCCCAAATACGGCTTGTATAGCCTCTTTTAGACCTATTTCAAGTTTTAGTTTAGCTAACTTTTGAAATTGTCTAAGGTCTTCGTCTGTAAAATCATAGGCAACTGTATAACTTAATTGATGAGTTCTGGGATTTCTACTGATAGGAACTTTAATTTTCTTAAATTCCTTGCCACTTATCTCTTTAATCAGTTGAATCCAATTTTTAAGAGTAGAGGTAGAGTTTAGGCCAGAAATTTGATTGACTAACTCTTTATTGGTCATCTTTTTGTGAAACCTCCGAAATTTTCTTGTGCAACTGAAGAGTTTTCTGTGGTATAATTGTTACATAATATGTTTTGATCTTGGAACGAACGGCACATTTGTTTCAAGATTTTTTATTTTGTCGAATCTTACCTCCTTTATTAAAATTTTTTAAATCGACTACTAGTTACATACGCTTTTACCTCCTTTTATGCTATAATATTCTCAATGGAATATTCAATCTCAAAATAAATATTCCTTATGGAATAATTCTATTTTATACCGTTTGGAATATTTTGTCAAGCTAAAATATACGAATAAGAATATCTATAGGAGAATTATGTATACAGAGGATTATAAATTTTCAGAGAGGTTAAAAACTCTCAGAAAATCAAAAAAGTTAACTCAAGTACAAATATCGGAATTAATTGGAGTTCAACAAGGGACATATTCTCGGTGGGAGAATGGAACGTTAGAACCAGGATTAGAATTCGTTGTGAAATTGGCAAATATCTTTGGGACTACTACAGATTATTTGCTGGGACAAAAACCTTATTCAATTATCAGTAGTTTACCTCTAGAACAATTAGATCTTACCAATATTGCAAACTTTTCAAAGGATGAGTTTGATATTTTGAAACATTCAATAGCAGTTTCGGTGGCAAGAAATAAAATAAAGGCAACAGAACTAAAAGATAGAGTTATAGAAAAAAATCAGTTGTCAGAAAAAGATGCAGAACTTTTGAATAAGATTTTTGAAGAAGTTAAAACTTATTGGGAAAATTAGGAGGACGCTAGTCTTCAAAATTCCCTCCCAAAATGTGTCCAAAATATTGACAGAATTCTAGCTTTTCATTATAGTTCTTATGGAACTTTTTTTCTACAACAAAATAGGCTCCATAATATCCATAGGGGATTTACCCACTACAAATAGTATAGAGCCGGTTTTATTAATGTCCTGCATTTCCTAATAAGTTAACCATGACAACACCAATGATAATCAAAATTAAACCGATAATGCTATAAACATTTAGTGTTTCTTTGAAAATCATTACTGAGATAGAGGCTATCAAAACTAAACCGACAGCTGACCATGTTGCATAAGCTATTCCTACAGGAATTTTTTGCATTGCTAGTGATAAGAAATAGAAACAAACGCCATAGCTAAGTAGGGCAGAAACGGTTGGAATAGGCTTTGTAAAACCGTCTGATAATTTCAAAAGGTTAGTTCCCAATATCTCTCCTACAATGGCGATAAAAAGATAAAAGTATGACATGTCTTTAACCTCCTATATGTCATGTTTTTGCTCTAAGAGCTATTATAGCTATCCGTTTTTTATAAATCTTGGCACAAGTCATGAGAATTTGTAGTAAAACTGTGGCAGACACTTTTTCAGAACCAATAGCTGATAAGTTTAGTATATCATAAGATAAATTTTAAATAAAGTCTTGATTTATTTCAATGTCTTGCGTGGTCTCGATTTTACTGGTAAAATTACTTTTAAGAACTTTAAAAAAGAGGCTTCTATATTTGACAAAACAATGACTTGTTGTCCCGAATGTGGGCATCCTTTGGAGAAAAAATTTTTAAAAGATGAGGGAGATATTCCTTATTGTTCACAATGTGCGAGTTTTCGTTTTCCAGTCTTTAATACAGCAATTAGTGCGATTTTATTTAATGAAAAACATGATAAGATTCTCTTGATTAAGCAATATGACATGGCTGAGCATATTTTGCTAGCTGGTTATGTGTCTAATGATATTCACAACCAATTTCTACAATCATTAAAGGCAATTAATTTAGCCTCTCTTATTACGGATATGGGTAATAAAATTGCACAAAACTAGTCCAAAACTCTTTTTAATAAGGAGTATACTTTCTAGCATTTTATAGTTACTAAAAAGTATCTAAACTTTGGAAGTGATACTAAGTTTTAAAAAATATTATGGAAAAAAAGCTTATAAAATCAATATTTCTGAGATTTAAAACTAATAATATTAGACTCAAAATCCAGTGTCCATTAGGACGTGCCGGTTCGACCCCGGCCGCCGGTATAGATTATAAAAGGAGTTTTTACTCCTTTTTTTGTTTGTTTTTTTTCTTTTTTGTGATATAATTAACCGGTAAAGTTTCTTTTAGTGAATTAGAAGGAGTTAATTTTGTCTGAAGTTGCAAATAAAATCGATCGATTTTTAAATTCTATTTTATTGTTATCAGAAAATCAGCATGAGATTTTAGTTGGTTCTTGTACAAGTGGTGTTTCATTAACCAACACTCAGGAACATATTTTGATGCTGGTTGCTGATGAAGCTCTAACCAATTCTGTCTTAGCTAAGAAATTGAATGTCAGTCAGGCGGCTATCACAAAGGCCGTGAAGCCCTTATTAAGTCAGGGGATGTTAGAGACTTATCGCGATGAGAATGATGCTCGGGTTCTCTATTATCGCTTAACTGAGATTGGTAAGCCGATTGCATTAGAGCATCAGCACCACCATCAGCATACTCTTCACACTTATGAGGATGTTTTGTCGAAGTTTACTAAGAATGAGCAAGGGGTTATTTCGAGGTTTTTAGATTTATTGGAAGAGGAGTTATAGTTTGAGGTATATTACGGTTTCAAATTTATCGTTTTATTATGATCGGGAACCGGTTTTAGAAGGGATCAATTACTACTTAGATAGTGGGGAGTTTGTGACCTTGACCGGGGAAAATGGTGCTGCTAAGTCAACCTTGATTAAGGCTAGCCTTGGGATTTTACAGCCCAAGGTCGGGACAGTTGAGATTTCAAAGACAAATGTAAAGGGAAAGAAGTTAAGGATTGCTTATCTTCCACAACAGATTGCTAGTTTTAATGCTGGATTTCCAAGTACGGTCTATGAATTTGTGAAGTCAGGTCGGTATCCTCGTAAAGGCTGGTTTCGAAAGTTGAATGAGCACGATGAAAAACATATTCTGAAGAGTTTAGAATCTGTTGGGATGCTGGAGTTCAAGGATCGGGCGATTGGTTCTTTGTCTGGTGGTCAGAAACAGCGGGCCGTCATTGCTCGGATGTTTGCTTCAGATCCGGATATTTTTGTTTTAGATGAACCGACAACAGGGATGGATGCGACGACAAAGAGTGATTTTTATGAGTTGATGCATCATAGTGCGCATCACCATCAAAAATCTGTTTTGATGATTACTCATGACCCTGAAGAGGTTAACCAGTTTGCGGATCGGAATATTCATTTGGTTCGCGACCAGAGCTCTCCTTGGAGATGTTTTAACGTCCATGATACAGAAGGGGAGGGTGACCATGCTTGATTTATTCCAGTATGATTTTATGCAGCGGGCCTTGTTAGCTATGGTTGCCATGAGTCTTTTTTCTCCTGTGTTAGGGATTTTCTTGATTTTAAGACGGCAGAGTCTGATGAGTGATACTCTGAGTCACGTCTCTCTTGCGGGTGTCGCTTTTGGGCTTTTCCTTGGGATCTCTCCAATGCTCTCGACTATGATCATTGTCATTATAGCTGCGGTCTTTCTTGAGTATTTGCGGACCTTATTTAAGGACTTTATGGAGATCGGGACGGCAATTTTAATGTCCACTGGTCTTGCCCTAGCTTTAGTACTGATGCGTGGTGGTGGGAAAAGCTCGATGAGCTTGGATCAGTATTTGTTTGGTTCTACCCTAACCATTACGGATGAACAGGTGATCGCCTTGTTTGTGATTGCTTTCGTTGTATTAGTGCTGACGGCCTTATTCTTGCGTCCTATGTATATTTTGACCTTTGATGAAGATACGGCCTTTGTAGATGGCCTTCCGGTCCGGACCATGTCCATCTTATTTAATGTGGTAACGGGGGTTGCTATCGCCTTAATGATTCCTGCAGCAGGATCGTTATTGGTTTCAACCATCATGGTCTTACCGGCTAGTATTGCGCTGAAATTAGGGAAGAACTTCCGTGGGGTCATGCTGATTGCGGTCATCATTGGTTTTATGGGGATGTTTAGTGGGTTGATTTTGTCTTATATTGCAGATACACCAGCGAGTGCCAGCATCACGCTTTTATTTGTGGCACTGTTCTTGCTTGTGAATCTTGGATCACGTTTGAGGAAATAGATATGAACTTTAAAAAATTTGGTTGGTTATTGTTAGTGGCTTTAACACTTGTTTTGACAGCTTGTGGCAAAAGTCAGAGTCAAAATGGGAAATTAAAAGTGATGACCACTTTTTATCCTGTTTATGATTTTACAAAAAATATTGTCGGAGATGAAGGAACGGTAGACCTGCTCATTGGAGCGGGATCAGAGCCTCATGAATATGAATTGTCTGCTAAGGGGCGGGCTATGATTCAAGATTCGGATGTTTTCGTCTATGAAAATGAAAATATGGAAACGTGGGTTCCAAATCTTTTGAAATCAATGAAGGATAAGAAAACCAAAGTGATCGATGCTACCAAGGGTATGGTCTTGCTTCCTGGATTGGAAGAGGAACATGAACACGAAGGTGGCGAAGAACACCATCATGAATATGATCCTCACCTTTGGCTCTCTCCACATCGTGCCATGAAGATGGTAGAGTCGATTCGTGATCAGTTGGTCGCAGCTTATCCAGATAAGAAAAAGACGTTTGAGAAAAATGCCCAAGCCTATCTGAAGAAATTACAGGCTTTGGATCAAGCTTATCAGGATGGATTGAAAGATGCGAAGCAAAAGAATTTCGTAACCCAACACGCGGCTTTCCGTTACTTGGCCTTGGATTATGGCTTAAACCAGGTGGCTATTTCAGGAATTTCACCTGATAGCGAGCCTTCTGCTGCACGATTGCGTGAATTGACAGAGTATATCAAGAAAAATGAGATCAAGGTCATTTACTTTGAGGAAAATGCTTCTAAGTCCTTGGCGAAAACCTTGTCTTCTGAAGCTGGTGTTGAGTTGGCTGTCTTAAATCCTTTGGAAAGCTTGACGGATCAAGAAATGAAAGATGGCGAAGACTACGTGTCTGTTATGAAGGAGAATTTGAAGGCGCTAGAGAAAACAACGTCACAAGCTGGTAAGGATATTCAACCGGAACATGAGGAAGATTCTAAGACGGTTCAAAAGGGCTATTTCGAGGATAGTCAAGTGAAGGATCGTAGCTTGGCAAATTATGCAGGTGATTGGAAATCGGTTTATCCATACTTGCAAGATGGAACGTTGGATCAGGTCTTTGATTATAAGGCAAAATTAAATCCAACTATGACGGCTGCTGAGTATAAGGAATATTATACCAAGGGTTACCAAACAGATATTGATCGGATTAAGATTGATAAGGATTCAATGGAGTTTTATCAAAAAGGATCTTCTAAGAAATATACCTATAAATACGTAGGTAAGCACATTTTGACTTATAAGAAGGGAAATCGTGGTGTTCGTTATCTCTTTGAAGCGAAAGAGAGCGATGCGGGAGACTTCAAATATGTTCAATTTAGTGACCATGAAATTACTCCGGTAAAGGCAGCTCACTTCCACATTTTCCATGGAGGAAAGAGTCAAGAAGCGCTTTATGATGAGTTAGAAAATTGGCCAACTTATTATCCTTCCAACTTATCTGGTTTAGAAGTGGCACAGGAAATGCTGGCTCATTAAGAGCTGTATCAAAAGAGAGACTAGGACTGATTATCCCGGTCTCTTTTTGATTAAAAATGAGGAGTGAAGCTTGTCAAATACTTGAAAATACGTTACAATGAAAGGGCTTTAAACTAAAAAAATGTATGGGGAATTTTAAATGAAAAAAGTTGGTGCAATTCTTGTGAGTCTTCTCAGTGTAGTCCTGTTGCTAGCTTGTTCGCAACAGAGCGCGAGTAAGAAATCAGATTCTTCTTCTAGTCAAACGAGTGCTTCTTCTGAGGTGAAAAAGACGACAGCTTCTAGTTCAGAAGTGAAGGAGAAAGAAAAAAAAGAAGAGAAAAAAGAAGTGAAGAAAATGGATCTTGAGGCGATTGCTAATGGAGATTACAGCAGTATTGCTGGGATTTGGCAAGATGATAAGGGAAACAAGCTGGTCTTTAACGACAAAGGGTTGGTCTCACAAGAGTTAGAGGGCTATGGAGCTTCTTTGACGGATTATGGAACAGCATCAGAAGGCATTTATGGTGGTCGTGATGGAGGCTTCTTGTTGGAGTATATTCCTGCGGGAGTGACCATTGGTGATCAGGTCGATGATCAAGGACAAGTGGTCTTTAAGGATACATCAGATGCCTCTAAAAACCGCTTGTGGTCTGGTGTTGGTATCGCTAGTTTTGGGGAACAAGGCTCGATCTACTATCATGTAGGAGATGAATAACAGAAAAAAGAGGCTGGGACAAAAGTCCTAGCCTCTCAATTGTTTTTGGATTGTCAAGCAAGACGCAGTGGTTGAGTGGGCTCTACTACGCTGATTTCATCAGCTTTTACAGCCCTACTCAACTGTGCGGAGGTGGGACGACGAAATCGAATTCTAATGAATTACCGATTTCTGTCCCACTCTCTTTTTCTTATGCATGTGGGGGGAGCCAAGAAAGCTCAAACTGGAGCAATTGGGCTTCAAGGAGATCTTGATGGGAAATCTCTTGTTTCTCTTTGCCATCTAATAGGGCTTTTTGGATGAAATAGGCGCCTGCAGTGTGTGAGTTGGCGCAAATTTTGAGCTCATGATTTGGAAGATGGAGAAGAACTTCTTTAAAGAGAGGGAGGCCCAGATCATAGATTGGTTTTCCTGGGCAGGTTGGGTAGAGTCCAAGGGCTGACCAGATGTACCAAGCAGATAGGCTACCATTGTCCTCATCACCTGGATAGGCTTGGAAATCTTGATGAAAAGCTTGAGAACGGATCTGGTGGATCAGGAGATTGGTGTATTCGGGATGAAGGCTGTGACGGAAGAGGTAGGGAATGTGAAAGCTGGGTTGATTGGAGATGGCGATCTGCCCAAATGGGGCTTGGGCCATTTCACTCATTTCATGGATTTCATAGCCATATCCTCTTACATCAAATTGAGGTTTTTGATTGGCTAGATCCAGCAGTCGTTGGGTAAAGGCTTTTTTACCGCCCATTAGCTCTATCAGGCCGGAGAGGTCGTGTAAGGCTCCAAAAGTAGCCTGGGTTGCAGAACATTCTGCATAATCTCCTCCCCAGCTGGTAGGAGAGAAGGGTTCTTTAAAGTTTCCATTGGTGGATCGCGCCCTCATGAAGCCTGTTTGGGTATCATACAATGTTCGGTAGGAGAAGCTAGAAGCAGCATACCGAGCGGCTGTTTTTGTATGCCCCAATTGCTTGGCAACGGTAGCAATGCAAAAGTCACTATAGGCATAATCGAGGCTATAGCTCACACTTTCGTGAAAATCATCGGGTAGGTAGCCAAGGGCCTTGTAGCTTTCATTGCCATGGCGACCAAAATGTTGAGTGGGATCTGTTTTTTGGGCCGTCTGGAGCATGGCTGTCAGCATGTTTTCATGTAGGTCTGGTGCGATCCCTTTTGTGACAGCATCCGCAAAGACTCCATCGATGAGGGTACCTGGCATCATTCCTCGTTCATCTGGGGCCAACCATTTTGGTAGAAAACCAGTATCCTTGTAAGTGTTTAAAAATCCTTCGAGAAAGTGACGGTAGTAATCGGGGTAGCCAAGGCTAAAGAGCGGAAAAGAGGTCCGAAAGAGGTCCCAAAATCCGATATTCGTATAAGCTTTTCCTGATTTGATTTCATTATGGGTGACATCCAGGTGCCAGTCATTTCCCTCAGTATCCGTTTCATAAAAAGTTTGAGGGAAAAGGAGGAGTCTGTAAAGGCAATGGTCGAAAAAGGCTTGGTCACACCCTCCGCTATCCTTCACTTCAATTCGTTTTAGCAGCTGATTCCATTGATCGGTTGCTTCTTTTTTAGCTTCCTCTAGGGAAGGGTTGGGAAGATGGCTGTGAGCCATGTCTTGGGACAGATAAGAAGTTCCTAATTGGACGGTCACTTCATTGCTAGAAAAGGTGAGAAAAAGATCTTGATCGATATGAGTGACGTTCTCGATCGGCTGGCTAAATTGCCACTGGAGAAAGAAAGAGTAGAAAGTATCTGCGGTATGGGCCTGATCCAGAATGTGGAAGTGGCAGGTTTGGTCTGTCAGAGTCAAGTCCTCTAGTTCCTTTGCTGCATGAAAGCAGAGTGTTAGCTTTTCTGGTGCTCGAAAGCGCATGACAGCCCCGTAGCGACTTGGAACCAGCTCGCTTTGAATCTGATAACGTTCCGAAAAAATACGAAGGTAGTGGGGCTGGAAAAGAGCTTCTTTCATTGAATAACTGCTTTGGCGACGGAAGAGGTCGGAACTTGCAATTTCTCCTGTGATGGGCGTGATGAGGCACCAAGCGTAGTCTCCTATCCAAGGACTAGGCTGGTGGGTGAGACGAAATCCCTGAAAAATAGGGAGATTGGGGTTGAAAAACCAAGCTCCTTGTTCGTGTGTCGTCTGAGGAAGAAAGTAGTTCATCCCAAAAGGGACTCCGGTATAAGGGAGGGTGTTCCCGTGCGAATAGTGGGGATGATTATCGCTTCCCCAGCGGGTATCGATGGTTTGGCAATGTGTGCGCATCTTGTCTCCTTTTTCTTCATCAACCTTAAATGATCTGTGTTTTTCTTGGAACACGCGCTGGTATTTTCTTCATTGTATCAAAGTGTTGTCAAATATGATAGCGTTTTTATCAAATGGAAAATTTAGTAGAAAAAGGGCTATAGTTTGCGTATGTATTTCCCTTTTGAAATCTTTTATACTGAATAGGAAAGAATCGATACGTGTGAGGAAAATAAATGACCTATTCAAAAGAAATTGTGCGAGAATGGTTGGATCAAGTGGCTGAGCGAGCTAAGGAGTACCCTGAGTGGGTGGATGTCTTTGAACGTTGTTATACAGACACTTTGGACAATACAGTTGAAATTTTAGAAGATGGCTCAACCTTTGTGTTAACAGGGGACATCCCAGCTATGTGGTTGCGTGACTCAACGGCTCAATTGAGGCCTTATCTTCATGTGGCTAAACGAGATCCCCAATTGCGTCAGACCATTGCTGGTTTGGTCAAACGCCAGATGACCTTGATCCTCAAGGATCCCTATGCCAACTCTTTCAATATTGAGGAGAACTGGAAAGGCCATCACGAGACTGATCACACCGATTTGAATGGCTGGATTTGGGAACGCAAGTATGAAGTAGATTCGCTGTGCTACCCCTTGCAGTTGGCTTATCTTCTGTGGAAAGAAACTGGTGAGACTAGCCAATTTGATGAAACATTTATCACAGCGACTAAGGAAATTCTTCATCTCTGGACAGTGGAACAAGACCACAAAAATTCCCCTTATCGCTTTGTTCGGGATACAGATCGTAAGGAAGACACGCTGGTAAATGACGGATTTGGTCCTGACTTTGCTGTGACAGGGATGACCTGGTCAGCCTTTCGTCCAAGTGATGACTGCTGTCAGTATAGTTACTTGATTCCGTCCAATATGTTTGCAGTGGTTGTCTTGGGTTATGTGCAAGAAATCTTCGCAACATTGAATCTAGCCGATAGCGAGAGCATCATTGCAGATGCCAAACGCCTGCAAGCGGAGATTCAAGAAGGGATCGAAAACTACGCCTACACGACTAACAGCAAGGGCGAGAAGATCTATGCTTTTGAAGTAGACGGTTTGGGAAATGCTAGTATCATGGATGATCCAAACGTGCCAAGCTTGTTGGCAGCTCCTTATCTGGGATATTGCGCCATTGACGATGAGGTCTACCAAGCTACTCGTCGGACGATTTTGAGCCCTGAAAATCCTTACTTCTATGAAGGGAAGTATGCTAGTGGGCTCGGAAGTTCTCATACCTTTTATCGCTATATCTGGCCGATTGCTTTATCCATTCAAGGATTGACAACAAATGATAAAGCTGAGAAAAAACATTTGCTGGACCAGTTGGTTGCCTGCGATGGAGGCACGGGCGTCATGCACGAAAGTTTCCATGTAGATGATCCAACCAAATACTCGCGTGAATGGTTCTCTTGGGCCAACATGATGTTCTGTGAATTGGTCTTGGATTACTTGGATATTCGCTAATGAGCTGTCGCTTAACAGATTCTGGGAAAGAATCAAAAATATATTTTTAAATTTAAGTTAGAATGAGGTTTTACTCATGGAAAATGTTGTTGTACATATCATCTCTCACAGCCACTGGGATCGTGAGTGGTATTTACCTTTTGAAAGTCACCGCATGCAATTGGTGGAACTCTTTGACAATCTCTTTGATCTTTTTGAAAATGACCCTGAATTCAAAAGTTTCCACTTGGATGGACAAACCATTGTCCTTGACGACTATTTAGAAATTCGCCCTGAAAACCGTGACAAGGTGCAGCGCTATATCGACGAGGGCAAGCTCAAGATTGGTCCCTTCTACATCTTGCAGGATGATTACTTGATCTCCAGCGAAGCCAATGTCCGCAATACCTTGATCGGACAGGCTGAATGCGCTAAATGGGGCAAATCCACTCAGATTGGTTACTTCCCAGATACCTTTGGAAATATGGGGCAAGCACCTCAAATTCTTCAAAAATCAGGTATCCACGTAGCAGCCTTTGGTCGTGGAGTCAAACCAATCGGATTTGACAACCAAGTCCTCGAAGATGAGCAGTTTACCTCTCAATTTTCTGAAATGTACTGGCAAGGGGCGGATGGTAGTCGCGTACTCGGTATTCTTTTTGCCAACTGGTACAGTAATGGGAATGAAATTCCAGTGGATAAAGATGAAGCCTTGGCTTTCTGGAAACAAAAATTAGCAGACGTTCGTGATTATGCCTCAACCAACCAATGGTTGATGATGAACGGTTGTGACCATCAACCAGTTCAACGGAACTTGAGTGAAGCTATTCGCGTGGCCAATGAACTCTTCCCTGACGTGACCTTTATTCATAGCTCTTTTGATGAATATGTGCAAGCAGTGGAAAGTGCGCTTCCTGAACAATTATCAACAGTTACGGGAGAATTGACCAGTCAGGAAACGGATGGTTGGTACACACTGGCAAATACGTCTTCCTCTCGGATTTATCTCAAGCAAGCCTTCCAAGAAAACAGCAACTTGCTCGAGCAAGTGGTGGAACCTTTGACCATCATTACTGGTGGGCACAACCACAAGGATCAATTGACCTATGCCTGGAAGACACTCTTACAAAATGCGCCACACGATAGTATTTGTGGATGTAGCGTAGATGATGTTCACCGTGAAATGGAAGTTCGTTTTGCCAAGGTCAACCAAGTCGGAAACTTTGTCAAGACCAACCTTCTGAACGAATGGAAGGGTAAACTAGCGACTCAAAAAGCCCAGAGTGAGCACCTCTTTACGGTCATCAACACTGGCGTGCATAATAAGGTGGACACCGTCAGCACGATTGTCGATGTTGCGGTTTGTCCATTTAAGGAATTGCATCCGACAGAAGGCTTCAAGAAAATGGCTGCTTTGAGCTTACCAGACTACCATGTAGAGGATTTAGATGGACATATTGTAGAAGCAGAGATTGAAGACTTGGGAGCAAGCTTTGGCTATACCCTGCCTAAGGATAAATTCCGCCAACCCTATATTGCACGTCAAGTGCGCGTGACGGTTCCTGTTCATTTGGCAGCCTTGTCTTGGACGACCTTCCAGCTCTTGGAAGGCAAAGCACCTCATCATGATGGTCTGTTCCAAAATGGGGTGATCGATACGCCATTTGTAACCCTTAGTATCGATGATGGCTTGACCCTCTATGATAAAACGACCAATGAGGCTTATGAGGATTTCCTTCGCTTTGAAGATCGTGGGGATATCGGTAATGAATATATCTACTTCCAACCAAAAGGAACCGAGCCGATCTATGCGGAGTTAACAGCTTATGAGGTCTTGGAAAACAATGCTCGCTATGCCAAAATCTTGCTCAAGCATGACTTGACGATCCCGGTCAGCGCGGATGAACAATTGGATGCGGAGCAAAGAGGCATTATCGAGTTTATGAACCGCAAGGCAAGTCGCTCAGAAGAGATGACAACCATCCCTCTTGAAACGGAGATGACCATCTTTGTGGATGACCCGCAAATTCGCTTCAAGACACGCTTTACCAATACTGCTAAGGATCACCGCATTCGTCTCTTGGTCAAAACTCATAACACTCGTCCAAGCAATGACTCGGAAAGCATTTATGAGGTGGTCACACGGCCAAATAAACCGGCTGCTTCTTGGGAAAATCCTGAAAATCCTCAACACCAGCAAGCTTTCGTCAGCTTGTATGATGACGTCAAAGGGGTAACAGTGGCCAATAAAGGATTGCATGAATACGAAATCCTTGGAGACGATACGATAGCTGTAACACTTCTCCGTGCTTCCGGTGAACTTGGTGACTGGGGCTATTTCCCAACACCAGAAGCACAATGCTTACGGGACTTTGAGGTTGAATATGCAGTAGAATGCCATCAAGCTCAGGGGCGCTTCTCAGCTTATTGCCGAGCGAAAGCTTTGCAGACACCGATGACCAGCCTTCAAGTTGAAAAACAAGAAGGAAGTGTAGCAGCGTCTGGTAGCTTACTCAAGCATACAGCTTTGACACATCCTCAGGTTTGTCCAACAGCCTTTAAGGTAGCGGAAAATGAAGAAGGTTACATCCTTCGCTATTACAACATGAGCCAAGAAAATGTGCGCGTGTCAGAAGGACAACAAACGGTTGTCGATCTTCTGGAACAACCGTATCCGGTCCATACAGGTTTATTGGCACCGCAAGAAATCCGGACAGAATGGATTAAAAAAGAAGAAATCTAATTTCAAAAAGATAACATAAAAAGAAAGGAGGAGCGAAAAGAGTAAGAACCGACTGCTGACTCGCTCCTTTTTACAGGTAAAAGCCATGACCCTTGCAACGATTGATATCGGAGGGACTGGGATTAAGTTTGCTAGTCTCACTCCGGATGGAAAGATTTTAGATAAGGCCAGCACCCCAACGCCAAAAACTCTAGAAGATTTGTTGGTTTGGTTGGACCAGCTATTGTCAGAACGTGACTACCGTGGGATTGCCATGAGTGTACCAGGAGCTGTTAACCAAGAAACAGGTGTGATTGAAGGGATCAGTGCCATTCCTTATATTCATGGTTTTTCTTGGTATGAGGCGCTTGCCCATCACCAACTACCTGTCCATCTAGAAAATGATGCCAACTGTGTTGGACTGAGTGAACTGCTGGCACATCCTGAGATTGAAAATGCAGCCTGTGTCGTGATTGGTACAGGGATCGGTGGAGCTATGATTATCAATGGCAAGCTTCACCGAGGTCGTCATGGATTGGGAGGAGAGTTTGGCTATATGACCACCATTGAACCCGCAGAAAAGCTCAACAACTGGTCACAACTCGCTTCTACAGGAAACATGGTTCGCTATGTGATTGAAAAATCAGGTCAGTCTGACTGGGATGGACGTAAGGTCTACCAAGAGGCTGCAGCCGGCAATGCCCTTTGCCAGGAAGCCATTGAGCGCATGAATCGTAATCTTGCTCAAGGACTGCTCAATATCCAGTATCTCATTGACCCAGATGTGATTAGCCTAGGTGGCTCTATCAGTCAAAACCCAGATTTTATCAAAGGGGTTCAAAAAGCAGTGGACGCCTTTGTGGACAGATATGAAGAATATACCATCGCTCCAGTCATTCAAGCCTGCACCTATCAGGCAGATGCCAATCTCTACGGTGCCCTTGTCAACTGGTTACAGGAGGAAAACCAATGGTAACTTTTACAGGACTTAGTCCCAAACAAGCCCAATCTATCGAAGTATTAAAAAATCACATTTCTCTACCAGATGTAGAAGTGGCAGTCGCTCAGTCTGACCAAGCTTCTATCTCTATCAAGGGGGAGAAGGGGCAGTATCAACTGACCTACCGTAAACCGCATCAACTCTACCGTGCTTTATCTGTGCTAGCAACAGCTTTAGCAGAAGGGGACAAGGTAGAGATTGAAGAGCAGGCGGCCTATGAAGATTTAGCCTATATGGCGGACTGTTCGCGCAATGCCGTGCTCAATGTCGCATCTGCCAAGCAGATGATTGAGGTCTTAGCTCTTATGGGTTATTCAACTTTTGAGCTCTACATGGAAGACACTTATCAAATCGAGGGACAACCTTACTTTGGTTATTTCCGTGGAGCTTATGCTGCTGAAGAGTTACAGGAAATCGAAGCCTACGCCCAGCAGTTTGACATGACCTTTGTACCATGTATCCAGACCTTGGCCCACTTATCAGCCTTTGTCAAATGGGGGGTCAAAGAAGTGCAAGAACTCCGTGATGTAGAGGACATTCTCCTTATCGGCGAAGAAAAAGTTTACAACCTAATTGACGGCATGTTTGCGACTTTGTCTAAACTGCAGACACGCAAGGTCAATATCGGCATGGACGAAGCCCACTTGGTTGGTTTGGGACGTTACCTTATCCTAAACGGTGTTGTGGACCGTAGCCTCCTCATGTGCCAACATTTGGAGCGCGTGCTGGATATTGCAGACAAGTATGGTTTCCACTGCCAGATGTGGAGCGATATGTTCTTCAAACTCATGTCAGCAGATGGCCAGTACGACCGTGATGTCGAAATTCCAGAAGAAACTCGTGTTTACTTAGACCGTCTCAAAGACCGTGTGACCTTGGTTTACTGGGATTATTATCAGGATAGCGAAGAAAAATACAATCGTAACTTCCGTAATCACCACAAGATTAGCCAGGATATCGCTTTTGCAGGTGGAGCTTGGAAGTGGATTGGTTTTACACCACACAACCATTTCAGCCGTCTCATTGCAGTCGAAGCCAATAAAGCTTGCCGTGCCAATAACATCAAAGAAGTGATTGTAACTGGTTGGGGGGACAATGGTGGGGAAACAGCCCAGTTTTCTATCCTGCCAAGCTTACAAATCTGGGCGGAGCTTAGCTACCGCAATGATTTAGAGCGTCTATCTGCCCACTTCAAGACCAATACAGGCCTATCCGTTGAGGACTTCATGCAGCTGGATCTGGCCAATCTCTTGCCAGACCTACCAGATAATCTCAGTGGGATCAATCCTAACCGTTATGTCTTTTATCAGGATGTCCTCTGTCCAATCCTTGACAAGCACATGACTCCTGAACAGGATAAACCCCACTTTGCCCAAGCAGCTGAGACTCTTGCTGCTATTAAAGAAAAAGCAGGCGTCTATGCTTATCTCTTTGAGACTCAGGCTCAGTTGAATGCTATTTTAAGTAGCAAGGTGGATGTGGGACGACGCATTCGTCAAGCCTATCATGCAGGCGATAAAGAGAGCTTGCAACAAATTACTCGAGAAGAACTGCCAAAACTCAGAAGCCAGATCGAAACCTTCCACAATCTCTTTAGCGACCAATGGCTGAAAGAGAATAAGGTCTTTGGCTTGGATACAGTAGACATTCGTATGGGAGGCCTCTTGCAACGGATCAAGCGCGCAGAAAGCCGCATTGAAACCTACCTTGCAGGTGAAATTTCTCGTATCGACGAACTAGAAGTAGACATCTTGTCATTTAATGATTTCTACGGAGATAAGGACTTCGCCGCAACGACAGCTAACCAGTGGCATACTATTGCGACAGCTTCGACTATTTATACGACCTAAAAAATGCCAAGTTGGATGACAGAAGTCTCATCCACGGTCGATAGGAGTAAAAGAGGAGCTGTGTTTACGATCGCCCTTTTCTACTCCTTTTTTAAATCTATGTCATAAATTTGTAGAATTTTTTCTATAATTAGGAGTTTGAAAATCGAAAGGGGCTATCTTATAATAAGTGATGTAAACGCTATCAATGCATAAACACGCTCAAGACTCAAAGGGGGGAGTTAGATGAAAAAGTTTGTGAGAACTCTGAGAGAAAATTTCATTTTTCTTTTAATGGTCTTACCTGGTGCAGCGTGGTTAATCTTATTCTTCTATATCCCGGTTTTTGGGAATATCGTAGCATTTAAGGACTATCATATCACAGGAGAAGGCTTCGTCGACAGTGTTATGAAGAGTAAGTGGGTTGGTTTTGACAACTTCAAGTTCCTCTTTAGTTCCAAAGATGCCTACATTATTACAAGAAACACGGTATTGTACAACTTAGGATTTATCTTCCTAGGATTGATTGTTTCCGTTGGGATCGCCATCATCTTTAGTGAGTTGAGATCAAAAAGAGTGGTCAAGGTGCTTCAAACCTCCATGCTCTTCCCATATTTCCTATCATGGGTTATCATCAGCTTCTTCACCGATGCCTTCCTAAATGTAGACAAAGGATTGGTCAACCACATCTTAACTTCATTTGGCATGAAAGCCATCAATTTCTACTCAGAATTGTGGATCTGGCCAGCGCTTCTCCTCTTCCTAGGGATATGGAAAGGCTTTGGTTATAGCAGTGTCATGTACTATGCGACCATCATGGGAATCGATCCAACCTTCTATGAAGCAGCGACCGTGGATGGTGCCTCTAAGTGGCAACGCATTCGCAACATCACCATTCCTCAGTTGTCTTCCTTGATTACGGTCTTGACCATTCTTGCAGTCGGAAATATCTTCCGCGCAGACTTCGGTCTTTTCTACCAAATTCCGCATAATGCTGGAGCACTCTATAGTGTGACCAACGTTATAGATGTCTATGTCTACAACGGTTTGACCAAGTCAGGGGATATCGGGATGACTGCGGCAGCAGGGCTTTACCAATCAGTTGTCGGTCTGGTTCTTGTGTTAATCTCAAATATCATTGCCCGTCGCATTGATAAGAATGCTGCTCTCTTCTAGAAAGGAGGATCGTATGAAAAAATCAACCATTCAAAAAGAAAAAATTGATAATGTCGGGATCCATTCTTTCAGTAAGAAGAGCAACTTTTTCTTCACTTTATTGTTGACCCTAGTCGGCTTGACCTGTGTGCTTCCCTTCATCTTTGTTGTCATGATCTCTTTGACAGATGAACAAAGTTTGGCAGTCCATGGTTTCCAATTCTGGCCAGCAAAATTTGGATTTGACGGCTACCTTTTCTTGGTACAGTTTAAAGAAAAAATCTTGCAAGCCCTCTTCATTACCTTGTTTGTGACCATTGTGGGTACAGCATGTAATGTCTTTATCACAACAACCTATGCTTATGCGATCTCACGGACGACCTTTAAATACCGCAAGTTTTTTACCGTATTTTCACTCCTTAGCATGCTCTTTAGTGCAGGGTTGGTACCAAGCTACATTGTTACCACTCAACTCTTGCAGTTAGGTGATACCATCGGGGCTTTGATTATCCCAATGTTGCTCAGCCCATTTAACATCATCTTGATGCGGACCTTCTTTAAACGGACCATTCCGGAAGCCATTCTGGAATCTGCTCGGATCGATGGGGCAAGTGAAACACGGATCTTCTTCCAAATCTGCTTACCATTGTCTCTCCCAGGGATTGCAACCATTAGTCTCTTTACCGCTTTGGGATTCTGGAACGACTGGTTCAACGCCCTTCTCTATATTAAGAGTGACAACCTTTACCCATTGCAATACCTCTTGATGCAAATCCAAAACAATATGGATTACATCGCTAAAAACGTCGGGGTATCCGGCCAATTGGCAGGAGCTGTACAATCCATCCCACGGGAAACAGGACGTATGGCCATGGTGGTTGTGGCGACTGTGCCAATCGCCATTCTCTATCCATTCTTCCAACGCTACTTTGTAAAAGGCTTAACCATCGGTGGTGTGAAAGAATAGGAAAACAATCGAAAATCAACATGATTTTCAACTCATAACTTAGTCTATAAAGAAAATAACATAAAGGAGATTTTTCTTATGAAAAATTGGAAAAAATACGCGTTAGCATCTGCTAGTGTCATTGCTCTTGGAGCTACTCTTGCTGCTTGTGGGAACCTTACAGGGAACAACAAGAAATCAGCAACAACAGAAGATGGTAAACCAATCATCAAAATGTACCAAATCGGTGACAAACCAGATAACTTGGATACCTTGTTAGAAAACGCCAACAAGATCATTGAAAAGAAAGTTGGTGCTAAATTAGATATCCAATACCTTGGTTGGGGTGATTATGCACAAAAAATGAACGTTATCATCTCATCTGGTGAAAACTATGATATTGCCTTTGCCAATAACTACGTGATCAATGCTCAAAAAGGTGCTTACGCTGACTTGACAGAGTTGTACAAGAAAGAAGGAAAAGACCTTTACAAAGCGCTTGACCCAGCTTATATCAAAGGAAACACTGTAAACGGCAAGATCTATGCTGTTCCAGTAGCAGCCAACGTTGCATCTTCTCAAAACTTTGCCTTCAACGGACCACTTGTTGAAAAATATGGTATCGACATCTCAAACGTGAAAGACTATGCTTCTCTTGAACCAGTCTTGAAAGCCATTAAAGAAAAAGATCCAAACGTTGTTCCATTTGCAATGAACAAGAGTTACGGTGGACCTTCAGATGACTTCGACTATGTGGCTGTTGATGGACTTCCATTCGTTGTTGACTTGAAAGGTGACACTACGAAGATCGTGGACCGTTACACAATCCCTCGTTATGTAGAAAACTTGAAGACTCTTCACAAATACTACGAAGCAGGATACATTCCAAAAGACGTAGCAACAAGCGATACTGGTTATGACCTTTCTCAAGATACTTGGTTGGTTCGTGAAGAAACAGTAGGGCCAGCTGACTACGGTAACAGCTTGCTTACTCGTGTAGCAAACCGTAAGATTGATATCAAACCATTTACTGAACTTTACAAGAAGAACAACACCACTCAAGTAGCTAACTTTGTTATCTCAAACAACTCTAAGAACAAAGAAAAAGCGATGGAAGTGTTGAACCTCTTGAATACAAACCCAGAACTCTTGAATGGTCTTGTGTACGGACCAGAAGGCAAGAACTGGGAAAAAGTTGACGGTAAAGAAAACCGTGTGAAAGTCTTGGATGGCTACAACGGAAACACTCACATGTCTGGATGGAACACAGGTAACAACTGGATTCTTTACATCAACGAAAATGTAACGGATGAACAAATTGCACAATCTAAGAAAGACTTGGAAACTGCAAAAGAATCTCCAGCATTAGGTTTCATCTTTAACACAGATAATGTGAAATCAGAAATCACTGCTCTTACAAATACTTTGAACCAATTCGCAGGTGCGATCAATACTGGTACTGTGGATCCTGAAGTAGAAGTTCCTAAGATGCTTGAAAAATTGAAATCAGAAGGTGCTTACCAAAAAGTGCTTGACGAAATGCAAAAACAATACGACGAATACCTTGCTTCTAAAAAATAAGAAACAGGTCGTGTAAAAAGGCTTTGGAGGGATCTCCAGAGTCTTTTTGTTTCCTTATGAAAATGAATCATGTAAATGAGAATTAAAATGTTAGAGTACCATTGTAAGTGTGTGAAAACGTTTTATAGTTATGATATAATAGAATGACGAATAGGAAAAGAGGTTGAACGATGGGGAAAATCATCGAGCTCATATTTACGAGAGTCTACGTTGCCATGCTGGTAACAGGGATTTTTTGGATCTTGACGATTTGTGGAGGAGTCCTTTTTGGAGTGGGACCAGCCGGTGCTACTGTCATGAGCCTCTATGCGGAAAATGGCATGACCTACAAAGACTACCATTGGTCACGCGCTTGGGAATTGTTCAAAGAAAATTTTGTACCAGCCAATCAAGTCTTTTACTCCTTTTTCGCTGTTGAAGGAGTGCTAATCTATGGCATGTATCTCTTGATCCAGATTCCTCACTTGAATTTCTTCCAAATTTTGGTTCTCTTGTTTAATCTGGTTTTCCTTTTGGTTGCACCTCTAGCTTACGCCGTTTATTTGAAATTGCAAGTTCATTTCGATCTCTCTTATGTCAATAGTATTAAGCTCAGTTTGATCGGAATGTTGTTAGACATTCGTCCGATTCTCAAGCTGATTCTTGGGACAGCCTTACTGGGGGTTATCAGTTACTATATGCCCGCCCTTCTCTTTTTTGTCTTGATCGGCGTCTGGCATTTCTTTGTCAATGATATCTTTGATCCTGTTTATCAAAGTATTCACGAAAAATTGGTACCTTAACGATGAAAAAAATCTGGTTAAGTACGCTTTTAAAATTCTATGCCTATGTTATGGTAGTCATTTTGACCATTATGGGTCTGGTCGTAGCAGGGATCTCTTGGAAAAACCAACAAGCGGAAGCTGATCGGATCGCCCAACGGGTCTTGACAGAAGTCGTGACGGATCTTGAGACCTCTTACCAACGGGTTACCCAAGAAGGGCGTAGTCTTGTTGAAAATCCTGCAAAATTAGAAGGACTTTATCGCTATTTTACCTTGTCACCATCGGAGTATGAGACCTGGCGGCTGAATGCCCAATTCCCTTCTTATATCCAATTGTCCCTACATAAGAATATTGATAGCCTCTATTTGAGCAATAAAAATATCGAGGGGATCGATATCACCTTGTCTGACTACAAGACAGTTTTTGTCTCTACGCGGCAATCCAAAGGTGGCAAACAGGTCTCGGCAGATCATTACCAGGCTCCTGCGACCGCCATCCCTGTTCCTTTGACAGATCCGACCACGGGTGCGGGAATTGGGATTGCTTATTTGACTTTGGACCAAGAAATATTGACAGCAGCGATTGACAATGCCAGAGGCGATCTTCCGATCGCTGTACGGATCTTCACTCCCTTTGGGAAAGAGATGTACCATGAAGGGGATAAGGAGCAATCAAAAGATGTTAAATGGCAAACCCGTAGCACGATCTATGGCTACAAGGTGGATGTAGCTGTTTCTGAAAGTTATCTGGTCAAGAAGGGTCTAGCTAACTTGACCACTTTTCTCTCCATTGCTTTCCTGATTTTCTTGATCCTTTACTTGTTATTAGGTCAGATTTTCAAAAATTACCGGCGTCAAGTCCTCGATTTGGTCGATACCATGAATCTGATCAGTCAAGGCGATAGTGAACGACGGATTGATACCTCGACCAAGGACCAAGAACTGCTGGTTATTGGTAATATGATCAATACCATGTTAGACAATATGGATAAGAATATTCGGGATATCTACCAGCTGCAGCTCAGCCAAAAAGATGCCAATATGCGGGCCCTACAAGCCCAGATCAATCCCCACTTCATGTACAATACACTGGAATTTATCCGCATGTATGCCGTCATGCAAGAGCAAGAAGAGTTGGGTGATATTATTTATGAGTTTAGTAGTCTCTTGCGCAATAATATCTCAGATGAGCGAGTGACGACAGTTGACAATGAGCTCGAATTTTGTCGCAAATACAGCTACCTCTGTATGGTGCGTTATCCCAAATCGATCGCCTATGGCTTTAAGATCGATCTAGGCTTGGAAAAAATGAAGATTCCAAAATTCACCATCCAGCCTTTGGTCGAGAACTATTTTGCCCATGGAGTGGACCACAAACGCAAGGACAATGTGATTAGTGTCAAAGTCTTGCAAGGAGAAGGGCAAGTCATGATTCTAGTTACTGATAATGGGCGCGGGATGGAAGAAGAACAGCTAGAAAGCATTCAAGAGATACTAGCCAATCGCAATCCACGCTCAGAAATCGAAGAAAAGAGTGGGCGGCAGTCCATCGGAATTATCAATGTTCATGAACGCATGCTACTCTATTTTGGAGATCGCTACCATATCCAAGTCTTCTCCCAACCTCACCATGGAGTGACCTATACGATAACCATTCAAGATGAATAAAGGAGATAGAATGTACAAAGTCTTATTAGTAGACGATGAGTATATGATTACAGAAGGGTTAAAAAAATTAATCCCCTTTGACCACTGGAATATGGAAGTGGTCGCAACTGCTGAAGATGCAGACCAGGCCCTTGATTATGTGCGAGAACATCCGGTGGATGTGGTGATCACGGATGTCAATATGCCTGGAAAGACCGGACTTCAGATGATTGCAGAGATGAAGGATTTGATCCCAGATGCTGCCTATATCATTATGTCAGGCTATCAGGATTTTGAATATGTCAAAACAGCCCTCAATTTGCGCGTGGCAGACTACCTGCTCAAACCTGTCAATAAGGTGGAGATGGGCAATATCCTAGAAAAAATTCAGCACCAAATCCAGCAACCAAGCCAAGAGTTGGCCAATCGTTTGATTCACGATGACATCTCTGAGGAAGAGTTTTGTCGGTATATCGCAGGCCGGAACTCATTGTGGATTGGAGTCGCTAAGGAGAAAAAAGGCTTTATCAGCTCGTCTTACCAAGTTCTTGGGCAAAATCTTCAACTCTTTATCTCGGATCAAAAAGAAGATGCCATGATTGAGAAGGCCTTTGAGCCTCCTTATAAGGAGCACTTTCATCAATTTAAGGACCTAGTGGAGCGGAGTCTCTTTTATGGGGCGACCCCTCTCAATCAAGATGAAGAGGTCTTCCATTACTACGAGCCGGCCTACCGGGTGATCATGCAAGGAAATATCCAACAGATCTTAGAAGAACTGGACTGGTTGGAAAAAATGATTCTTGAGAAGACACCTAAGGTTTCGCTGACCAAGCAGCTCTTTATCCAATTTTTGATGGATGTCTTTCATTTGTTTGAATACCTGCAAGGAGATGATTTGGCTGATGTGGTCAAGAAAGTCCAAGAAGCTGCTACCTTTAGCGATATGCTTGGCTTCATCCAGGAAGAGTTGTCCCGTTTCTTATCCCACTATCGGATGAACGAAAATGTAGCGAGTGTCCTCCAAGTGATTAGCCGTGATTACCAAAAAGAGCTGTCACTCAAAGACATCAGTCGTGAACTCTTTATCAATCCAGTCTATTTAGGACAATTGATTAAACGCGAAACCAACGCAACTTTCGCAGAACTCCTAAACAAACAGCGGATCAAGGCTGCCCAGCAGCTCCTCTTATCGAGCAATGACAGTATTGAGGATATCTGCTACAAGGTCGGCTACAGTAATGTTGGCTATTTCTACAAGGTTTTCCGTAAACTCTGTGGAAAATCTCCTAAAACCTATCGTTTACAAGTTATGATAGAGCATACAGAAGATGAGTAAAAGGCTGAGACGATTTGTCTCAGCCTTTTAATTGAAGACAAAGTCTTCTTAAAAACTTTCCTTAGGTGAGTACGGACGTTAGGTGAAATTGTCCAGTGGATGATTTCAGCAATCCAGGAAGTTCCATGACTAATTATTGAACCTAAGGTTTCAATAATTCCGAGTACTTGAAACAAATGTGTTTCAGGTAATTTTTCACGGCGGAAAGTTCAGTAGATGATTGGATAATTCTAACGAATGAAGTTTTTTAGGATTTGATTAGATTTATAAAGATGTATCCTCCTAGAATCTAATGATTCTGCATCAAATACCCTATTTTGACTTTATCCGCTACGTCCTTTGTGTCTTGATTTTCCCAACCAGAAGCTTAGCTTCGATGGTGATTTCTGTGAGTTGGGTCCAATCGATTTTTTCTTGGTCTACGTGAAATAGAAGGGGGGTCATGGCGAGGAGCGCTTGGCGTTCTTCAGGAGTTAAATTCTTGGTGAGGCTGATCGTTTCGGATGAGAGGATCTGGCAGTGGTCTTCAAAGTGCTCCAAAATTTCCTGGTTGGAGTAGGATTGCTTGGTCAATTGATCTTGGGCCAACTGACGAATTTCTTTCAGATGAGAAGAGGTTGGGACGACCTTAATGATCACCCCTTCATCCTTTAAGACACGCTCAAATTCAGCGTAATTAGCTGGGGAGAAGATGTCCAAAATGACCTCCATACTTTTGAATTGAATGGGTAAATGAGCCAAGTCTCCTACAAACCAATTGACCTTCCAGTTAGCGTCACTCTTGGCAGCTAGTTGCACAGATTCCTTGGAAAGATCGAATGCATAGAAAGTAGCTTCGGGATAAGCCTCTTGTAGTTTACGGGAGTAATAGCCTTCCCCACATCCGATATCTAAAATCTTAGCATCACTGGTCGGAATTTTTTGTCCGATCGCTGTTAGAATCGGCTCATAAAAACCTGCTTCTAAGATCAGCTGGCGATTCTGGAAATTTTCTTTGTCATAGTCCTTCGATTGTTTGATCTGGGGAGCTAGGTTGACATAGCCAAATTTCGCTAAATCAAAAGAATGGCCCTTGGGACATTTAAAACTGGTCCCCGCAAGTTCTAGGTCCAATTGACAGATGGGACAGGCAAAAGCAGTGGCTGTTTGAAATCGTTGTAATTTTGGTTTAATCGGTGTATTCATATTAGTAGTGTAACAAAAGAGCTTCTAGATAGCAACCGATGCTCTAATAGAGCACCATACAGAATATGAGCTGACAGAAAAAGGCAAATCACTGATGCCGATTTTAAAGGACTTGAATCAATGGGGAAAAGAATGGCTGCAATAAATTTTCTTCTTCTTTTTGTCTCTTTCATCTTGCCACTCATCTCTTCATTTTGACCACTTATCCCCAAAAGTCGTTTTTTAAGTGGCTTTTTTGCTAGACTGATACTGTCAAAAAGGAGAGAGAACATGATATTACAAGCTAAAAACATCAGTAAACGGTATGGAAATCATCTAGTGGTTGATCATATTCACCTACAGTTTGAAAAGGGAACGTTTAATGCGATTCTAGGACCAAATGGGGCGGGGAAATCAACGACGATTTCTATGTTGATCGGTTTGAAACAACCAACGCAAGGCGAAATAATCTATGAACCCGGTACTAAAATTGGTGTGGTCTTCCAAACCAGTGTTTTAGATGAGATGCTGACGGTTAGGGAAAATCTGACCATTCGTGCCAGACAGTATAAAGGACTAAAACCAAATCGTGTGTCTGATCTTATTGATCGACTAGGGCTATCAGCTTTTCAAAAGCAGAAATATGGGACACTTTCAGGTGGCCAAAAGCGTCGGGTTGACATTGCGCGTGCTCTACTGCATGGTCCAGATCTTCTGTTCTTAGATGAGCCAACGACAGGTTTAGACATTCAAACTCGGAAGTCTATTTGGGATTTGCTCTATCAATTGCAGAGAGAAGAGGGAATGACCGTTGTATTGACCACGCATTATCTTGACGAAGCAGATGAAGCTGATCAAATTTATATTGTAGATCATGGGAAAGTGATTGCTCAAGGATCGGCACTAGATATTAAGAGCCAGTATGCTACTAATATCTTAAAGATTCGTTTCAAGGAGAGACAGCAGATAGAAAGTCTCAAATCTTCGGGAATGTCAGTAGAGCAACAAAGTCAATTGGAGTATGTTCTTCAACCCGAGAGTGAAAGGGAAGCCATTGATTACTTGGCGCAAGTTAGAGATAATCTAGCCCATTTTGAGTTTCGTCCAGGGACCATGGATGATGCCTTTATTGCACTTACAGGAAGGGAGGTCCGCTAATGCTAGCCTTACTAAAACGAAATTTTTTATTGTATTTTAGGAATCGTTCAGGAGTTTTCTTCTCCCTGTTGGGAGCCTTGATTTCCTTTGTTCTCTATATTATTTTTCTTCAAAAAAATCTAACAGATGCTTGGGCTCAGCTACCTAATAGTGGTCCTGTGTTAAATAATTGGTTAATGAGTGGGACGCTGGCTGTGACAGGGATTACGACAAGTCTGGCTGCCCTGACTCAGCTAGTAAAGGATCGTGAACATCAAGTAGATCAGGATCTTTATTTATCGGATCAAGGGAAGTGGCGGTTAGCATTTTCGTATCTAACGAGCGCAATCATCATCTCTTTTTTCATGCAAGTCCTAATGTATGTACTGATGTGTGGCTATTTTAGAGAAGTTCCAACCCTTTCTCTATTACCTGAGGTGCTCCTCATCATGCTGCTTAGTAGCCTGCTTTCTAGTTTAGTGAATGCCATTTTTGTTTATTTTTTCCAATCCGTAGACAGTTTGGGGAAGTTTGCGACCATAGTGGGTACAGCTTCTGGTTTTTTGGTAGGGACTTATGTACCTTTAGGTGTTTTACCTGATTTTGCACAACTACTAATGAAATGTACTCCAGCAACTTATATTGCTGCACTTTATCGACAAGTCCTCATGAAAGAAGCAGTGAGCGAAACCTTTAAGGGGCGAGATGATCTTCTTCGAGAATTTCAAGAAAAAATGGGTGTTCAGCTCAAATGGCAAGCTTTATTGACAAAGGAACAAACATACCTTATAGTGTTAGGAGGTATTCTTCTAGCTTTGGGGATTTGGATTTCCTTGGCAAAAAGATCGAGTAAAAGAAAGTAAGTGAGAATTGGAGTAGGAATGAAGATTCGTTTTGAGGAAAAACAAGATATCCCAGAAAACGACCCCTGTGTGGTCATTCAAGCCAAGCATTTATCTGATCAAGCACGAGAGGTGATGGACTATCTCGAACAATTTTCGACAGTGAATCAAGTAGTGATCCCTATCAAAACAGATGATCATTTGATCATGGTGAAAATTGATGACATTATTCTAGCCGAGATTGATAAGAATCAGCTAACCATTTATACGACAGACAAAACGTTCACCGTCAGAGATACTTTGACAAATTTTCAACATCGGATTAATCGTCGTAATTTTTTACAGATATCCCGCCACGCGGTGATGAATATCGACCATTTGGAATCGCTATCGGATAGTTTTTCAGGCAATATGATGGCTAAACTGACACGCGGAGTAAAATCAAGTGTCAGTCGGAAATATGTCAAATCCTTGATGGATTATTTAGGGGTATAGGAGAAAGTGATGAAACGAGTTATAGCTTATTTTGTATCTGGTATGAGGACAGGATCCTTCTTTTATTTGTGTTTGGTGTTATTATCCCATGTCTACACCAACATCGTATATCCTGCCGTGAATGTACGCAACATCTTAGCGATCTTTTTAATGAGTGGAACAATGGGAGTCTTGACGTTCATTCTTGAGGAAGAAGAGTTTTTGACCTATAGTTTACGTGTGGCTTTGCATTTAGTTGTGACAGCTGCCATCTTAGCATTGACCTACTTATTTTTTGGCTGGGGGGCAGCCTTACGGAGTCCGATTCCTTGGTTGATCTTTCTAGCAATATACGGCCTGATCTGGCTGTACCAGATTTGGCAACTCCATAAAAAAACTCAACGAATCAACCAAGCTTTGTTGCATCGCAGAAAAGGGAAATAGTCTCAGAAAAAAGTGTATAAGAAAACCACGAAGTTCATATGAAACTTCGTGGTTTTACTTTCTTAATAAGTCAAAACAAAGTATTTTTTCTTACCGCGACGGATAACGGTCAATTCATTTTCTAATTTATCGCTATCGCTCAAGACATAGTCAAGGTCTTGGATGCGTTCGCCATTGACGTAGATAGCTCCATTTTGAACATCTTCGCGGGCTTGGCGTTTAGAATTTACCACACCAGCTGTGACCAAGAGTTCAACAATGTTGAGGTTGTCTTCTGCTTGGACCTGGTAGTTTGGCACACCACGAAGGCCTTGTTTGAGTTCTTTGACAGAAAGGTTTTTGATGTTTCCTGCAAAGAGTTGTTCTGTGATGTTGAGGGCTTCCTTGTAGGCTTCTTCGCCGTGGACAAGGGTAACCACTTCACGCGCCAAGATCTTTTGAGCCAAGCGTTCGTGTGGCGCCGCTTCAAACTGTTTGCGGATCTCTTCAATCTCATCAAGTGACAAGAAAGTGAAGATTTTCAAGAAGCGCACAGCATCCGCATCCATCACATTCATCCAGAATTGGTACATTTCGTATGGAGATGTTTTGTCTGCATTGAGCCAGACGGCGTTTCCTTCTGATTTTCCAAATTTCTTACCAGTTGCATCTGTGATCAAAGGCACAGTCATAACATGACCAGTTTTATCTGCCTTACGGCGCATCAACTCAGTACCGGCTGTCATGTTTCCCCATTGGTCAGATCCACCGATTTGAAGGGTTACATTGTGTTCTTGGTTGAGGACGTAGAAGTCATAACCTTGCATAATTTGGTAGGCAAACTCTGTGTAAGAAATCCCTGTCTCAATCCGTTTTTTAACAGATTCTTTACTCATCATAGCATTGACCGTAAAGTATTTTCCGACATCACGAAGGAAGTCAATAAAGCTAATGCTTCCGAACCAATCGTAGTTGTTGACCATTTCGGCTTTGTTGTCACCATTTTCAAAATCGAGGAAACGAGACAATTGCCCTTGAATGGAGCGAACCCATTCTTGTACAGTTTCTTTTGTTTGGAGACTACGTTCAGCATCTTTGAAGGACGGATCACCAATGAGACCAGTCGCACCGCCAACGAGCGCATAAGGTTTGTGGCCTGCTAATTGAAGGCGACGGCTCGTCAAGATGGCAACCAAGTGACCAAGGTGAAGGCTGTCAGCAGTTGGATCATAACCAGTATAATAAGAAACCTGACCTTCTTCCAGTGCTTTGCGCAAGGCTTCTTCATCCGTCGTTTGAAATACCAAACCACGCTCTTTTAGCTCATCAAAAATGTGCATGTGTCTTTTCTCCTTTATAAGTTTATTCATTTCTCTATTCTACCATAAACCATGGAAATGGCAATGCTTTCCAGTATTTTCTTAGGCTTCCTCAAAAACAATTGGCGACGAATTCCACGCTCTTGTGATTGAAATCAAGGTGCCTAATCTGCTATAATATAGGGAACAAGGAGAAAGAATTAGTGAATCAATTAAAAGAGAAGCTGCAAGATTTTTGGAAGAAAGTCCAGAAATTTTTTGCAAACATGAATACAGATACTCCGAAGAAGGAAAAAGATGAAGAGAGCAGATGGTCTGTTGGCGATATTTTTGCGACCTTTTTACGGACCCTCAAACTCCTGTGGGATGTGATGATTGCCCTGTTGATTTGTCTCTTCTTATTTGGTGCAGGGATCGGGATTGGCTATGCGGCGAGTCTCTTTAGTAATGTCAAAGTTCCAAAGACAGAGGAGTTGATCCAACAGGTCCGCAATGTAAGCAGGGTTTCAAAACTGACCTATTCCGATAAGAGCCTGATTGCTGAAGTAGATAGTGATTTAATCCGGATTCCCGTCACTGGAGATGCCATTTCAGACAATGTCAAAAAGGCTGTAATTGCAACCGAAGATGAGAATTTTGAAAGTCACAAGGGGGTTGTGCCCAAAGCAGTTCTGCGGGCAACACTTGGATCGGTAGCCGGTGTGGGTTCCTCTAGTGGAGGATCAACCCTAACTCAACAGTTGATCAAACAGCAAGTTGTCGGAGATGCTCCAACCTTTACACGTAAGGCGACAGAAATTGTCGATGCTCTGGCCTTGGAGCGGGGGATGGATAAGAATGAAATCCTCACCACTTACCTAAATGTCTCACCTTTTGGACGGAACAATCGGGGACAAAATATTGCAGGTGTCGAAGCAGCAGCCCAAGGGATCTTTGGGGTTTCTGCAAAAGATTTGACCATTCCGCAAGCGGCCTTTATCGCTGGGTTGCCACAGAGTCCAATTGTCTATTCTCCTTACGCGGCAGATGGTAGTTTAAAGAGCAAGGAGAACCTCGAGTTAGGTTTGGCGCGTGCCAAAGACGTCTTGTTCAATATGTACCGGACAGGAGTTTTGTCGAAAAAAGACTACGAGTCCTACGTTCAGTATGATTTAACCAAAGATTTCATTGCCCCTGATGGCATCGAGAAAACACCTCATGATTATCTCTATTTCCAGGCCATGCAAGAGGCCAAAGAGGCCATGTATGATTACTTGATCAAGCGGGACAATGTGACCAAGCAAGACTTGAAAAATAATGAAACCGTCAAAGCCTATCAAGAATTGGCTGAAAACGAGTTGCGTGAAGGTGGCTATACCATTCAAACAACCATTAACAAACCGGTTCACAATGCGATGCAGGCAGCAGTAGCAAATTTTGGAAGCGTCTTGGATGATGGAACGGGTCTTGTAGAAGTCGGTAATGTCCTCATGGACAATCGCACGGGCGCGATTTTAGGCTTTATTGGTGGACGTAATTTTGATGGCAACCAAAACAACCATGCTTTTGACACAGAGCGATCACCTGGATCGACGATTAAACCATTATTGGCCTATGGGATTGCCATCGACCAAGGTTTGATGGGAAGCAATAGCATCCTATCAAACTATCCAACCAATTTCTCTAGTGGTGAGCCGATCATGCACGTGGATAGTCGAGGAACGGCTATGATGGACCTCCGTGAAGCTCTAAATACCTCTTGGAATATCCCTGCTTACTGGACCTACCAGACCCTTCGTGAACAGGGCGTAGATGTTCCCTCCTACATGAAGAAGATGGGTTATGATATTTCAGAGTACGGAATTGAGAGTCTGCCGATGGGGGGAGGAATTGAGGTCACGGTTGCCCAACATACCAATGGCTTCCAAACCATTGCCAATAATGGGAACTACCTCAAGCGCTACATGGTAGAGCAAATTATCGATCGTGATGGAGATGTGGTCTACAAGCATGAAGCAGATCCTGTTCGTGTTTACTCTCCAGCAACAGCAACTATTCTGCAGGATCTCTTGCGTGGGGTGATTACGTCAGGTGCCACAACGACCTTTAAGTCACGGATTAGCCAAGTCAACCCAACGCTGGCAGGTGCTGACTGGATTGGAAAAACTGGTACCACCAACTCAAACGGGGATATGTGGTTGATGTTGTCCACTCCAAATGTTTCTTTAGGAGGTTGGATCGGCCATGACAACAATGCTTCCATGCAAACCTTGACAGGCTACAACAACAATGCTCAATACATGGCGCAGTTAGCCAATGCAATCTACCAAGCAGATCCAAGTCTCTTTGGGATTCAGGATAAATTTACTCTCGATAAGAGTGTGATCCGTTCTGAAGTGCTCAAATCGACCGGTGAAAGACCGGGCCGCGTCAATGTCAATGGCCGAGATATCGATCTGAGTGGTCAAACGGTGACCAGTCTGTGGGCCAAAAATGGAGCCCCTACCACTCAATACCGCTTTGCCATCGGGGGATCGGATAGCGATTACCAAAGCGCTTGGGCAGCGATTCTAGGCAATGCAGGTGGCAATCAAAGCAACAATAAGAACAATACGACGACCAATAGTTCCAATCGAAGCAACTCAAATCGAGGCAATCAACGGTAATCGCATCCAGTAGAAAACCTGGCCAAAGCCTTGATTTTTGAAGGGAAATACGGTATAATGGGTGTAACTAATTTGTCGTGTGCTTTATTTGAAATATTGTCCAAATAAGAGCTTACAGCAGTTAAATCTTACTTGAATAAGTCGATTTAGCTGCTCTTTTTGTGTCTATTTTTTAGAAAAAAATCTAGTTTGTTACACAAATTTAATTTTTCTAAAAATTACAAAAACGGCAAATGAGGTGAAGAGACAGCTCTTCACGTGATGCAAGTCACACAAATGTAGTTAAAACCGGATAGGTGGTGAAAGTCATTTTACCTAGCTATCCTAGTATGGAAAAAGGAGCTAAAAACTTTGGCAGGACATGACGTTCAATACGGGAAACATCGGACCCGTCGTAGTTTTTCAAGAATCAAAGAGGTTCTTGATTTACCAAACTTGATTGAAATCCAGACAGACTCATTCAAAGATTTCTTGGATCATGGCTTGAAGGAAGTATTTGAGGATGTGCTTCCCATCTCAAACTTCACGGATACAATGGAATTGGAATTTGTGGGCTATGAAATCCGCGAACCGAAGTATTCGCTTGAAGAAGCCCGCATCCACGATGCCAGCTACTCAGCACCAATCTTTGTGACCTTCCGTTTGGTCAACAAAGAAACAGGTGAAATCAAGACCCAAGAAGTCTTCTTTGGCGATTTCCCAATCATGACTGAAATGGGAACCTTCATCATCAATGGTGGAGAGCGGATCATCGTATCTCAGCTCGTCCGTTCACCAGGTGTCTACTTCAATGATAAGGTGGATAAGAACGGTAAGGTCGGTTATGGATCAACGGTTATCCCCAACCGTGGAGCTTGGTTAGAGTTAGAAACAGACTCAAAAGACATTGCTTACACGCGCATTGACCGTACGCGTAAAATTCCATTTACAACTCTTGTACGTGCTCTTGGATTCTCAGGAGATGATGAAATCATCGATATCTTTGGGGATAGCGAATTGGTTCGCAATACCATCGAAAAAGATATCCATAAAAATCCAATGGATTCACGAACAGACGAAGCTCTTAAAGAAATCTATGAGCGCCTTCGTCCAGGTGAACCAAAAACAGCAGAAAGCTCACGTAGCTTGTTGGTAGCCCGTTTCTTTGATCCACGTCGCTATGACTTGGCTCCTGTTGGTCGCTACAAGATCAATAAGAAACTCAATATCAAGACCCGCTTGTTGAACCAAACCATTGCTGAACCATTGGTAGATGCTGAGACAGGGGAAATCCTTGTAGAAGCTGGTACAGTCATGACCCGCGATGTCATCGACAGCATCTCTGAACAATTGGATAATGGTTTGAACAAAATTACCTACATTCCAAATGATGCTGCTGTTTTGACAGAACCAGTTGAATTGCAAAAATTTAAAGTTGTTGCTCCAACTGATCCAGATCGCGTTGTCACTATCATCGGAAATGCCAACCCATCTGACAAAGTTCGCATCGTAACTCCAGCAGATATCTTGGCAGAGATGAGCTATTTCTTGAACCTTGCAGAAGGTCTTGGCCGTGTGGATGATATCGACCACCTTGGAAATCGCCGGATCCGTGCCGTTGGCGAATTGCTTGCCAACCAAGTGCGTCTTGGTCTTTCACGGATGGAACGAAACGTTCGCGAACGCATGTCTGTACAAGATAACGATGTCTTAACACCACAACAAATCATCAACATCCGTCCAGTTACTGCGGCGATTAAAGAATTCTTTGGTTCTTCACAATTGTCCCAGTTCATGGACCAACACAACCCACTTTCTGAGTTGTCCCACAAACGTCGTTTGTCTGCCTTAGGACCTGGTGGTTTGACACGTGACCGTGCTGGATATGAAGTCCGTGACGTACACTACACTCACTATGGTCGGATGTGTCCAATCGAAACACCTGAAGGACCAAACATCGGTTTGATCAACAACTTGTCATCTTATGGACACTTGAACAAATACGGCTTCATCCAAACGCCATACCGGAAAGTGGACCGTGAAAAAGGTGTGGTAACCAACGAAATCGTCTGGTTGACAGCCGATGAAGAAGATGAGTACATTGTCGCTCAGGCCAACTCTAAGTTGAACGAAAAGGGAGGCTTTGCTGAGCCAATCGTTATGGGACGTCACCGTGGTAACAACCAAGAGTTCCCATCTGATCAAGTCGACTACATGGACGTTTCTCCAAAACAAGTAGTTGCCGTTGCGACAGCATGTATTCCTTTCTTGGAAAATGATGACTCCAACCGTGCCCTCATGGGTGCCAACATGCAACGTCAGGCTGTTCCGTTGATCGATCCAAAAGCCCCTTACGTGGGGACTGGTATGGAATACCAAGCAGCCCATGACTCAGGAGCCGCAGTCATTGCTCAACACGATGGTAAAGTTACTTACGCAGATGCGGACAAGGTAGAAGTTCGTCGGGAAGATGGATCCCTTGATGTCTATCATATTCAAAAATTCCGTCGTTCAAACTCAGGTACGGCTTACAACCAACGTACCCTTGTAAAAGTTGGCGATGTTGTTGAAAAAGGCGACTTTATCGCAGACGGACCATCGATGGAAAAAGGGGAAATGGCCCTTGGTCAAAACCCAATCGTCGCTTACATGACTTGGGAAGGCTATAACTTCGAGGATGCCGTTATCATGAGCGAACGCTTGGTGAAAGAAGATGTCTATACATCTGTTCACTTGGAAGAATTCGAATCAGAAACACGCGATACCAAGTTAGGCCCTGAAGAAATTACCCGTGAAATTCCAAACGTTGGGGAAGATGCTCTTCGCGACTTGGATGAAACAGGTATTATCCGTATCGGTGCGGAAGTAAAAGAAGGTGATATCCTTGTCGGTAAGGTAACACCGAAGGGTGAAAAAGACCTTTCTGCTGAAGAACGTCTTCTTCACGCGATCTTTGGAGATAAATCTCGTGAAGTGCGGGATACCTCTCTTCGTGTACCTCACGGTGGAGATGGAGTCGTTCGCGATGTTAAGATCTTTACGCGTGCAAACGGAGATGAATTGCAATCGGGTGTCAACATGTTGGTTCGTGTGTACATCGCACAAAAACGTAAGATTCGCGTCGGAGATAAGATGGCCGGTCGTCACGGAAACAAAGGGGTTGTATCCCGTATTGTTCCTGTAGAAGATATGCCTTACCTTCCAGACGGTACACCAGTTGATATCATGTTGAACCCTCTTGGGGTGCCATCGCGTATGAATATCGGTCAGGTTATGGAACTTCACCTTGGTATGGCAGCTCGTAACTTGGGTATTCACATCGCAACGCCAGTCTTTGACGGAGCAAGCTCAGAAGATCTCTGGGATACTGTGAAAGAAGCTGGTATGGATAGCGATGCTAAGACCATTCTTTATGATGGTCGTACAGGTGAGCCATTTGACAACCGTGTCTCTGTCGGTGTCATGTACATGATCAAGCTTCACCACATGGTTGATGATAAACTCCATGCCCGTTCAGTCGGACCATACTCAATGGTTACCCAACAACCACTCGGAGGTAAAGCTCAGTTTGGTGGACAACGTTTCGGGGAAATGGAAGTGTGGGCCCTTGAGGCTTATGGTGCGTCTAATGTCCTTCAAGAAATCTTGACCTACAAGTCAGATGATGTCAACGGACGTTTGAAAGCTTATGAAGCGATTACCAAAGGTAAACCAATTCCAAAACCAGGTGTGCCAGAATCCTTCCGCGTTCTTGTCAAAGAATTGCAATCTCTTGGTCTTGACATGCGTGTCTTGGACGAAGATGATCAAGAAGTGGAACTTCGTGACCTCGATGAAGGGGAAGATGATGATGTGATTCATGTGGATGACCTTGAAAAAGCACGTGAAAAAGCAGCTAAGGAAGCAAAAGCAGCCTTTGATGCGGAAGAATCAGAAAAATAATCAAGACTCAGAGTTATCCTGTGAGAAAGGAATGTCTCTAACAGGATGATTTGGAAACAAGATACAGAAACTAGGAGATGGTGAGAAGGTTCGCTTTCTTGCCCCCTAAGACTGTATCCAAATGAAACAAGTATGAAAACAAGGAAAGGTAAGAAATAGTGGTTGATGTAAATCGTTTTAAAAGTATGCAAATCACCCTAGCTTCTCCAAGCAAGGTCCGTTCATGGTCTTATGGAGAGGTCAAGAAACCTGAAACAATCAACTACCGTACATTGAAACCAGAACGTGAAGGTCTCTTTGATGAAGTCATCTTTGGACCGACAAAAGACTGGGAATGTGCGTGTGGAAAATACAAACGGATCCGTTACAAAGGGATCGTTTGTGACCGCTGTGGTGTGGAAGTAACACGTGCCAAGGTTCGTCGTGAACGCATGGGTCACATCGAGTTGAAAGCACCTGTATCACACATCTGGTATTTCAAAGGCATCCCTTCTCGTATGGGATTGACCTTGGATATGAGTCCTCGTGCTCTTGAAGAAGTCATCTACTTCGCAGCTTACGTGGTCATCGATCCAAAAGATACGCCGCTTGAGCACAAGTCCATCATGACAGAACGTGAATACCGTGAACGCTTGCGTGAATACGGAGCAGGTTCCTTTGTTGCCAAGATGGGTGCAGAAGCGATCCAAGACCTCTTGAAACAAGTAGATTTGGAAGCTGAAATTGCTGTCTTGAAAGAAGAATTGAAGACTGCAACTGGTCAAAAACGTGTGAAGGCTGTTCGCCGTTTGGATGTTTTGGATGCCTTCTACAAATCTGGTAACAAGCCAGAATGGATGGTTCTCAACATCCTTCCAGTTATTCCACCAGATCTTCGTCCGATGGTTCAATTGGATGGTGGCCGTTTTGCCGCCTCTGACTTGAACGACCTTTACCGTCGTGTGATCAACCGGAACAACCGTTTGGCGCGTTTGCTTGAGTTGAATGCTCCTGGTATCATCGTGCAAAATGAAAAACGGATGCTCCAAGAAGCTGTCGATGCTTTGATCGACAACGGTCGTCGTGGTCGTCCAATCACAGGACCAGGTAGCCGTCCACTGAAATCATTGAGCCACATGCTCAAAGGGAAACAAGGACGCTTCCGTCAAAACTTACTCGGTAAACGGGTTGACTTCTCAGGACGTTCCGTTATCGCCGTTGGTCCAACTCTTAAAATGTACCAATGTGGTGTGCCACGTGAAATGGCCATCGAGCTCTTCAAACCATTCGTGATGCGTGAAATCGTTGCGCGTGATATCGTGCAAAACGTCAAGGCTGCAAAACGCTTGGTAGAACGCGGAGATGAACGCATCTGGGATATCCTAGAAGAAGTGATCAAAGAACACCCAGTTCTCTTGAACCGCGCACCGACCCTTCACCGTTTGGGGATCCAAGCCTTTGAACCTGTCTTGATTGACGGGAAAGCTCTTCGCTTGCACCCACTTGTCTGTGAAGCCTACAATGCCGACTTTGACGGGGACCAAATGGCCATCCACGTACCGCTTTCAGAAGAAGCCCAAGCAGAAGCTCGTATCTTGATGCTGGCTGCTGAGCACATCTTGAATCCGAAAGATGGGAAACCAGTCGTTACCCCATCTCAGGATATGGTATTGGGGAACTACTACTTGACTATGGAAGAAGCTGGTCGTGAAGGCGAAGGAATGGTCTTCAAAGACCGTGATGAAGCGGTCATGGCCCTTCGCAATGGCTATGTTCACTTGCATACTCGTGTCGGAATTGCGACCGATAGCTTGAACAAACCATGGACAGAAGCGCAACAGCACAAGATTCTATTGACAACTGTTGGTAAGATTCTCTTTAACGATATCATGCCTGCAGAACTTCCATACCTTCAAGAGCCAAATAATGCCAACTTGACAGACGGTGTTCCAGCTAAGTACTTCTTGGAGCCTGGTCAAGATGTCAAATCAGCGATTGAGCAATTGGAATTAAACGTTCCATTCAAAAAGAAAAATCTTGGAAATATTATCGCTGAAATCTTCAAACGTTTCCGTACAACTGAAACGTCTGCCTTCTTGGACCGCTTGAAAGACTTAGGTTACCATCATTCAACCCTTGCTGGTTTGACAGTGGGGATTGCCGATATTCCGGTCGTTGAAGATAAGGCAGAAATCATTGAAGAATCTCACAAACGTGTGGAACAGATCACCAAACAATTCCGTCGTGGTTTGATCACGGATGACGAACGCTACAATGCCGTTACAGCTGAATGGCGTGCAGCCCGTGAGAAATTGGAAAAACGCTTGGTGGATAACCAAGATCCGAAGAATCCAATCGTTATGATGATGGATTCTGGAGCCCGTGGTAACATCTCAAACTTCTCACAACTTGCCGGTATGCGTGGTTTGATGGCCGCTCCAAACGGACGGATCATGGAATTGCCGATCCTTTCAAACTTCCGCGAAGGTTTGTCAGTACTGGAAATGTTCTTCTCAACTCACGGTGCCCGTAAAGGGATGACCGATACGGCCCTCAAGACAGCCGACTCAGGTTACTTGACCCGTCGTTTGGTTGACGTTGCCCAAGACGTTATTATCCGTGAAGATGACTGTGGAACAGACCGTGGACTTGTGATCCGTGCCATTACTGATGGTAAGGAAATGATCGAGCCACTCGAAGAACGCTTGACAGGTCGTTATACCAAGAAATCTGTTAAACACCCTGAAACAGGTGAAGTGATTGTTGGTCCAGATACTTTGATTTCAGAAGACTTAGCACGTGAAATTGTCAATGCTGGTGTGGAAGAAGTCACTATCCGCTCTGTCTTTACATGTAACACCCGCCATGGTGTCTGCCGTCACTGTTACGGTATCAACTTGGCGACTGGTGATGCGGTTGAAGTGGGTGAAGCAGTCGGAACCATCGCTGCCCAATCTATCGGGGAACCTGGTACACAGCTTACCATGCGTACCTTCCACACGGGTGGGGTTGCCTCAAATACCGATATCACTCAGGGTCTTCCTCGTGTCCAAGAAATCTTTGAAGCCCGCAATCCAAAAGGGGAAGCGGTCATCACTGAGGTCAAAGGGGAAGTCACAGCTATTGAAGAAGATGCTTCTACACGGACCAAGAAAGTCTTTGTTAGCGGAGCAACTGGAGAGGGTGAATACGTTGTCCCTTACACTGCCCGCATGAAAGTCGAAGTGGGAGATCAAGTCTCTCGTGGTGCGGCTCTGACAGAAGGGTCTATCCAACCAAAACGTCTCCTTGCCGTTCGTGATGTCTTGTCTGTTGAAACTTACCTTCTTGCGGAAGTACAAAAAGTTTACCGTAGCCAAGGGGTAGAAATCGGCGACAAACACATCGAGGTAATGGTGCGTCAAATGATCCGTAAAGTACGTGTCATGGATCCAGGAGATACGGACCTTCTCATGGGTACGCTCATGGACATTACAGACTTTACAGATGCCAATAAGGATGTCCTTATCTCTGGTGGGGTTCCTGCGACAGCTCGTCCAGTCCTTATGGGAATCACTAAAGCCTCTCTTGAAACCAACAGTTTCTTGTCAGCGGCTTCCTTCCAGGAAACAACTCGTGTCTTGACAGATGCGGCGATTCGCGGTAAGAAAGACCATCTCCTTGGACTGAAGGAAAATGTTATCATTGGTAAGATTATTCCTGCTGGTACAGGTATGGCTCGTTACCGTAACTTGGAACCACAAGCGATTAACGAAGTTGAAATCATCGAAGAAGTGCCAGTAACAGATGGAACTGTAGATGAAGTTCAAACAGCTGAAGTCGTAGAAGAATAAGAAAAAAAGTCGGAACTATGTGTTCCGACTTTTTTTGAGAAAATAATAAAAATTTATTATTTGAAAAATAATTGTATAATTATTGAATTGTTTTTTTACCAAAAATATTAGCCCCTTAAAAGAGATGTTGTAATTATTTACAATTAGTGATTATGTGGATATGTATTCTAAACACCAAAATAATAAAATGACTAACTATTAGTAATTTCTTTATAAAACCCAAAATCGGTTTGACATTTAAAGTCATTGGCGGTAGAATGGAAAAAGATGTACACAAATTAAAAAAATGTCGAATTACATGTATGTCGATGGGGGAAGTTTATGGAAAAATTAAAGATTATGGTTGTGTTTGGGACGCGACCGGAGGCCATTAAAATGGCCCCTTTAGTGCTGGAATTGCAAAAGCAGAAGGAGACTATTGAGACCATTACGGTGGTGACTGCTCAGCACCGTCAAATGTTGGATCAAGTCCTAGAGACTTTTAAAGTTGTACCAGATTACGACTTAGATATTATGGGGAAGAGCCAGACCCTATTAGAGATTACCTCTAAAATTTTGGATAAATTAGATCCCGTTATCAAAAAAGAAAAACCGGATATGGTCTTAGTCCATGGAGATACGACAACTACCTTTGCGGCGAGTTTGGTTGCCTTTTATAACCAAGTGAGTATTGGCCACGTCGAAGCCGGTTTACGGACTTTTGATAAATATTCTCCATATCCAGAAGAAATGAACCGCCAAATGACGGATAACCTAGCGGATCTGTATTTTGCGCCGACAAGTGAAAGTAAGGACAATCTCTTAAAAGAAAATCATCCAGAATCTTCTATTGTGGTGACGGGAAATACAGCTATTGATGCCTTAAAACTAACCGTTCAAGAGGACTACCACCACGAGGTACTAGATCAAGTAGATCCAGCTAAAAAAGTGATTCTTGTCACCATGCATCGAAGAGAAAACCAAGGAGCGCCGATGCGAGCAGTCTTTGGAGCTCTGCGAGAAATGGTGGATCAAGAGCCGAATATTGAAGTAGTCTATCCGGTTCATCTTAGTCCAGCGGTCCAAGAGGCGGCGAACGATCTATTAGGAGATCACGATCGGATCCATCTCATCGCACCCCTGGATGTGCTTGATTTCCATAACTTGGCTTCTAGAAGTTACTTTATCATGTCGGATTCAGGTGGTGTGCAAGAGGAGGCGCCATCACTAGGGAAACCGGTATTGGTATTGCGCGACACGACAGAACGCCCAGAAGGTGTTCGAGCAGGAACCTTGAAATTAGTTGGGACAGATCCTGCAGTCGTTAAAGCTACGATGACAGAGCTCTTAACCAATGAACATCTTTATCTAGAAATGGCGAATGCGCGAAATCCTTATGGGGATGGAAGAGCGTCTGAGCGAATCGTACAAGCTATTAAACATTATTTTGGCCAGGGAGAGGCTGCCGAAGAATTTCATGAGGGAGAGAAAGAATAAATGAAAAAAACGGAAAAGTTAAGTAGATGGTTGCTGATTTTGATTGTTTTCGAAGTACTTCTTTTACTTTACTGCTTGTTTTTTGCAAGAGGGATTCTTCTTGAAGAAGGATTATTCTTTGTTTTAGGATTATTTTCTGCCATTGTTTTATCTGATTTATTGTTGACCTGGACCATCCTTTTGTCCTTTGCCTTTGGGATTGTCTTTTTGGTAGCGGGTGTCGTTTATATCCCCTTCCACCAAGCCTTGCTCTTACTTTTTAGTTTTCCAGCTTTAATTGGAATCTTGCTAAATATTCGCTATCATCTCTTTAAAGAGATCGCAAAAGTAAAAGACCAAGAGCCAGAAGCCTATGCGGCTTACCGCAATCTCATTGCTTCTTATGGTGGGGAAAATAAGGGACAGATTCAAGCCTTACTTATCCACTGGTCTCACGAGGAATTGTTTTTCCAAGTGCAACCGAGGGAGTATAATCGGACCTTGAACCAAATCAACTATTTGTTAACGCATCATCTAAAACCAAATGAAGGTTTGTATTATGTATCAGACGGTAATTTTTTGATCTTATCTGCTGACAGCGAGCGGGATCTGAAAAAGGATTATGTGACGGTCTTGAAACCACAATTGGAAGGCCTTGTATTCAAAGGCGAAGATGGGGTTCAAGCCATTCAATTTCAATCCGGCTTTCTTGTAGTGGATCAATCCAATCGAACCAAATATCATCGCTATAAAGAAATGATTCGTTACTTAAAACGTCAACTTGAAACAGATATTATTGTGGAATATTAGGAGGAAAAAATGACTCTTACAAATATATTTTTTAATATAGCTGTGGGCATTAGTGTATTTTTTGCCCTGTGCTTTATTGTATTATTTGTAGCTTATATGGTAATTTACCATCGTGTTAATAAAAACTTTAAGGCGGTGGACCATGATTAGTCAAATTATGATGATTATTGCCTTGATTTCAATTTGGCTTTCCTTAGCTTGGGGCTTGGTCATCCTCTTTTCAGCTGTTCATTTTTGGTTTAAACATAGTGATTTTCGTGTCAATACGGATCCGCTTCCTTATTATCCAAAAGTGACCATTGTCGTGCCAGCCCATAATGAAGATGTCGTTATTGCACAGACAGCCAAGGCTATTCTTGAAATGAACTACCCTCATGATCGGGTAGAATTACTGCTGTTTGCGGATAATTGTTCCGATCGGACCTATGAAGAATGTCTAGCCGTCAAAGCATTGCCAGAGTATGCAGGACGTGATTTGACCATCATCAATCGTAGTGGAACAGGTGGGAAAGCAGGTGTTCTGAATGACGCTTTGAAAATGGCAACTGGGGATTATATCTGTGTCTATGATGCGGATGCCATGCCTGAAAAGAATGCTCTTTATTTCCTTGTGAAAGAAGTCTTGAAGGATCCAGAACGACATGTGGCCTCTTTCGGTCGGAACAAAACGCGGAATGCAGGTCAAAATTTCTTGACCCGTTGTATCAACCAAGAAATTGTTGTGACCCAACGGGTGCATCATGTGGGGATGTGGCACCTCTTTAAGATTGGACGGATTCCAGGAACCAACTTTATCATCCAAACAGACTTTGTAAAAAGTATTGGAGGCTGGAAAAATGGTGCCTTGACAGAGGATACGGATATTTCCTTCAAGATTATGCAAAGTGGGAAATTGATTGCGCTAGCCTATAATTCAGAAGCCTTCCAACAAGAGCCGGAAACTCTGAAGAGTTATTATATGCAACGGAAACGTTGGGCCAAAGGGAATTATGAAGTGGTTCTTTCTAATTTTAAGCATTTATTTGGTAAGGGAAATTGGCGCGTGAAGTTGGAAGTGACCAACTATTCTTGTATCTTCTTCTGGTTTAATGCGGCGATCGTGTTATCTGATTTGATCTTTTTTGCCAACATTCTCGCCATGTGTCTCCATACAGTAGTACCAGGTATTCAAATTCCGTTTGCTTTTGATGCTGATAATATCTATATTGCACAATTGATGTTGTTCAATTGGATCTTGATGATTGGGCTCTACTTGCTTCAGATCAATGTAGCTCTCGCTTCACAGTTTGGTCAAGCAACTACCAAGCAGATTTGGTTGGCCTTGGCTGCCTATTTCACCTATTCTCAACTGTTTATCATTGTGTCAATTGATGCCATCTCCTCTATTGTGATGGATAAACTATTGCACCGTAAAGAAACCAAATGGGTTAAAACAAAACGATTCGCAGGATAGGAGAAAATATGAAAACGAAAAAGATGAGATATGTATGGTTTCTAGTCATCCTTTGCATTTTCTGTTTGACCTTGTTTTTAGCTAGAACGAGAAGTAAGGTGGAAATGAGAAATCGAATTTATCGTCAGTGGAGTGAGCATTTTGTTGTTTCGAAAGGAAAAGAGTCCTTTGTTCGGACAACCAATGATGCCGATCAATCAGTAGTCTTATCTGAGGGGCAAAGTTATGGGATGCTCATTACAGTTGCGGCTGCCAGAAAAGGGCAAGCCCAACAAGAAGACTTTGACCGACTCTACCAATATTATCTAAAGCACCGCTTAGAAGGCACTCAGTTGATGTCTTGGAAACAAACGATCAGCAATGGAAAAGCAAAGGCTGAGGATCATAACGCTACAGATGGGGATCTTTACATTGCCTATGCCTTGTTAGAAGCTGCTCAGCAATGGCCAAAGCAAGCTAAAGAATACCAAGCTCAAGCCAAAGCGATTCTAGAAGATATCCTCACTTACAACTACAATGAAGAAACTGGTGTGTTGACAGTGGGAAATTGGGCTAATCAGAATTCAGAATTTTACCATTTGATGCGAACGTCTGATACACTACCAGCGCAATTCCAGATCTTTTATGAAGTGACAAAAGATTCGAAGTGGTTGGATATCAAAGAGAAGATGTTGCAACAATTAGAAACAATTAGTTCCCAAACAAAAACGGGCCTATTGCCTGATTTCATCTGGGTTGATGAGCAAGGCACTCGCGTAGCGGATCCTAAGACGATTGAATCCAAGTATGATGGTGCTTACTCTTATAACGCTTGTCGTCTTCCATACAACCTTGTTCAAAGCAAGGACGCAACTAGTCAAAAACTGGTGAAAAAGATGTTAAACTTTTTCAAGAGACAAAGAAACCTGTATGCGGGTTATGATTTGAAAGGGAAGGCCTTGAACAATCATCAGGCAGCAAGTTTTTTGGCACCGATTGTCTATGCGTCTGAGCATGAAAAAGGCTATTTGAAGTTGATTCAACAGAATAAGTATATCTTCACACAAGATTTACCTCTGAACAACTATTACGATGCAACCATGACAACCATGATTGCGCTTGAATTGTTCTAAGGAGTTAAAAAGAGTGAGAGTCCCGCAAGATGGCTTGACCATTTTGGTGGGATTCTCTTTTTGTTATTTTCGAAAAAAGGAACCTAAAGGAAAGGGATAGTCTATTTTTAGAAAAATACATAGAAAAACATCTGAAAATTATCTGAAAAATTATGTTATGAGCAGAAAGCTTTTATTCTCAAATGATTTTCTATATAATAGAGAATACAAAGGATGGAAGAGTTTATGTATCGAGTGATTGAAATGTACGGGGACTGTGAACCCTGGTGGTTCTTAGATGGTTGGGAAGAAGATGTCGTTGGTAGTCAAACTTTTGACGACTATTACCTAGCGCTTAAATTCTACAAGAAAAAGTGGTTGGAGTTGAATGATCACTTTCCTAGTTACAAGAGTAGGAGTGATTTGATGACGATCTTTTGGGATTCCAAAGAACAAGAATGGTGTGAGGACTGCAATGAAGATGTGCAGTTATTCCATTCGATCGTTCTCTTGGAGGATGAACAAAAAATTCCTAAAAGCAAACTCCGTCCTGGTTACGAAAAGGAAAAAGGAAGTCGGAAACACCGTTCTTGCCAATATAGTCCTGATCCCCAAAAAGGTGCAAAAACCCTGTTATAAGTAAAAATTAGAAGATTTTTTAGAGCGATCTAGAAAGTCTTCTTTTTTTCTTTTCTTTTTCGAATAGTATAAGTGAGAGGAGGAATTATGGTTCAAGAAATTGCTAAACAATTGATCCGTATGGGTAGAAATGAAGAGGCCCAGGATCTCTACTTCATCCCTCGGAGGGAAGAGTATCAAGTCTTTATGAGGGTAGGAGATGAACGGCGCTTTGTGCAGGCTTTCCCTTTTGAGGAGATGACGGCTATGATTAGCCATTTTAAGTTCGTGGCAGGGATGAATGTGGGAGAAAAAAGGCGTAGCCAGTTAGGATCGTGCGATTACCCTTTGGAGGATGGAATGGTTTCGATGCGTTTGTCGACGGTGGGGGATTATCGTGGCTATGAAAGCTTAGTTATTCGACTCCTGCATGATGAGGAACGAGAATTGCGTTTTTGGTTTGATCAGTTGCCGGAATTACAGAAAAATTTAGCTGGCCGTGGTCTCTACCTTTTTGCGGGACCAGTTGGTTCGGGGAAAACTACCCTCATGCATGCTTTAGCCCAAGAGTGTTTTGCGGGCCAGCAAGTTATGTCCATTGAAGATCCGGTCGAAATCAAGCAGGACAATATGCTGCAGCTTCAGCTGAATGACCAGATTGGTATGACCTATGACAACTTGATCAAACTCTCTTTACGTCATCGGCCGGATCTTCTCATTATTGGAGAAATCCGAGATAAGGAAACAGCTCGTGCAGTTGTACGAGCTAGTTTGACAGGTGTGACAGTCTTCTCTACTATCCATGCCAAGAGCGTTCGAGGTGTTTATGAACGTCTCTTGGAACTAGGGGTCAGTGAGGAAGAGCTCAAGATTGTTTTACAAGGTATTTGTTACCAACGATTAATTGCAGGAGGAGGGGTTGTTGATTTTGCAACAGAAAACTACCAAGAGCATTCAGCCAGCCGCTGGAACCAACAAATGGATCTCTTGGCTCAATCGGGATATATCCAGCTGGCTCAGGCACAAGCCGAAAAAATTATCTACCGCTAAACAAAAGCAAATCATTGAATTGTTTTTGAATCTTTACTCGAGTGGTTTTCACCTATCTGAAATTGTCGATTTTTTGGACCGTTCCCACCTAGTGGAGAGTCGCTTGGTTTCCCAGATGCGAGAGGATCTCTCTCGAGGGCTGAGTTTTTCAGAGATGATGGCGGGGATCGGTTTTTCAGATGCGGTCACGACACAGCTCTCTCTTTCTGAGCTCCATGGAAATCTTGCCTTGAGCTTGGAGAAAATTAGTGCTTATCTGGAGAATATGCGAAAGGTCAAGAAAAAGCTGATCGAGGTGAGTACCTATCCTCTTATCTTACTTGGGTTTTTAGTTCTGATTATGCTAGGCTTGCGCAATTACTTGCTTCCGCAAATGGATGCTCAAAATATCGGTACCCAACTGATCAGCTCTTTTCCCCAGCTCTTTTTTGCGCTAGTAGCGGGACTGGTAGCTTTCGTCTTACTCGGCTTTCTCTATTATAGACAGTCTAGTAAGATCAAAGTTTTTAGAAGCTTGTCCCATCTGCCTTTCGGGAAAGGCATGATTCAAGCTTACTTGACAGCCTATTATGCCAGAGAATGGGGCAATCTGATTGGACAAGGATTGGAGCTGTCTCAGATTTTTACCATGATGCAGGAGCAAAAATCCCAACTTTTTCAAGAGATTGGGAGGGATTTAGCTCTTTCTTTAGATCGTGGCCAGTCTTTCTCAGATACAGTTGGACGGTATTCCTTTTTCAAAAAAGAATTACCCCTTATGATTGAATATGGTGAGGTTAAATCAAAGCTCGGAAGTGAGTTAGAAATCTACGCTGAAAAAACCTGGGAAGATTTCTTTCGCCGGGTTCACAAGGCTATGAATGTGATACAACCTTTGGTCTTTGTCTTTGTAGCTCTTGTGATTGTCTTACTCTATGCAGCCATGTTGCTGCCGATTTATCAAAATATGGAGGTTCATTTATGAAAAAACTAAAAATATATAAGGTAAAAGCCTTTACCCTTATTGAAATGTTGGTGGTCTTATTGATCATCAGTGTACTCTTATTGCTCTTTGTGCCAAATTTGACCAAACAAAAAGATTCTGTGAAAGAGACAGGAAATGCAGCGGTTGTCAAGGTGGTCGAAAGCCAGGCAGAATTGTATGAACTTAATCATACCAATGATCAAGCCACTTTAGCAAAACTGATTGCTGATGGAAATATTACCAACAAACAAGCAGAATCCTACCGTGCCTATTATGCAAAAAATAGTGGAGAAACTCGTGCGGTTGCAGATTAAGGCCTTCACCTTGGTGGAGACCCTTCTGACCTTGATGATCGTCAGCTTCATCTATTTGGGCTTGTCGGGATCGATCAAGACGAGTTTTCAACAAGTGGAAGAAAAAGTATTTTTTGCAGAGTTTGAACACCTCTATCAAGAAAGCCAGAAGATAGCACTGGCAAGGCAAAAGGAATTGGATGTTGAAGTGACTGCAAGGAAGATTCAAACGCCTTACCAGACGGTGGAAATTCCTGATTCTGTCACGTTGCAAGATCCTAAAACTATTCGCTTGGACCGAGCAGGTGGCAATTCATCCCTGGCCAATGTTCACTTTCAGACACAGAGAGGAGTGGTGACCTATCAACTGTCGCTTGGAAATGGGAAAATTAAAAAGAGCATTCGTTCCCGCTAGTATTCTCTTAGAATCCTTAGTTGCCTTGAGTTTATTTGCCATGATTACAACCTTATTACTAGGGGAGATCCGGCGTTCGCGCAAGGAGCGACTAGCAGATTTCAAGGAAGTAGAAGTCTTGTCTGTCGCCCAAATGGCTCTTCAGGCAGGACAAAATGATCTTGAGGCCAATGGCATTCAGGTTCATGTCGAAAAAGATGCTGATCAAATCACGGTCTATCATCAAGGGAAGGTGGTGCTGCATGTGGAATAAAAGGAGGGTCAAAGCCTTTACCTTGCTCGAAGCCTTGGTTGCTCTCTTAGTGCTGAGTGGAGGTGTGTTGGTCTTTCAAGGCTTGACCAAGCTCCTGCATGCTGAGTTGGACTACCAAGCACAGCAAAAGCAGGAAGAATGGATCTTATTTCAGCAACAATTGCAGGTGGAATTGGATCGGAGTCATTTTGAAAAAGTGGAGAACGACCATATCTACTTGGTTCAGGATCAAAAACCGATTGCCATTGGCCAATCTAAAGGAGATGATATCCGAAAAACAGATGATAAGGGCAGGGGCTATCAGCCTATGATTTCAGGTATTCACTCCAGTCAGATTTGGCAGGAGGGGGAGTTGATTCATCTGCGTTTGAATTTTGAAGAAGGTCTAGAAAGGGAGTACGTCTACCATGTGGTACCAGCGATACAAAATGAAAAAAGTTAAGGCTGGTGTCTTGCTCTACGCCCTCTTGATGGCAGCAATTTTCAGTCTCTTGCTTCAGTTTTACCTTCACCGTCAGGTTGCGGAGAGACGGATCTTAAAGGCGAGTCAAGATCGCCTTCGAGCCTACGCTTTGGTACAGTTGGCTCTTGAAAAAGGAAAGAGTGATGAGAAGGCATCAGAGATTCACTTAAAGTCTGGCACCGTTCAGCTACAGCAGGACACTGGTTTTCTTCATGCTCAGGCCGAGATGGATGGAGAAAACTATGAGTTTGTCCTTCCGGTAAATGAAGAAAGAGAACGTAAGCAAGTCGAAAAAGCAAAGAAGAAGACACAGAAAGATAAAGAGAAGAACAAAACAGAAAAGCCTTTGGAAGAGACGCCCGAAGAGACGAAGGAGCCATCAGAAAATAGCGAAAAAGACTAATTTTTGGTATGATAGGGTGCGGAGGAAATCATGAATTTCGAAAAAATTGAACAAGCCTATACCTATCTATTGGAAAACACTCAAAGTATTCAAAATGAATTGTCGACCAACTTTTATGACGCCTTGATTGAACAAAATGCCATGTATTTAGAGGGCAAGACAGATCTAGACATTGTCAAAAACAATAGCCAAAAATTAAAAGAGCTAGGTTTAAGTAAGGAAGAATGGCGCAGAGCCTACCAATTCCTTTTTATGAAAGCTGCTCAAACAGAGCCTTTGCAAGCGAATCACCAGTTCACCCCAGATGCGATTGGTTTTATCATTACCTTTTTGATCGATCAGCTGTCCTCAAAAGAAGAACTGGATATTTTAGAAGTGGGAAGTGGAACAGGGAATCTCGCTGAGACCATTGTCAACAATAGTCGCCTCAAGATCAATTACTTAGGATTGGAGTTGGATGACCTCTTGATTGATCTATCTGCTAGTATCGCTGATGTAATGGAGTCTAGTGTGGTTTTTGCGCAAGGAGATGCCGTTCGTCCACAAGTTTTGAAAGAAAGTGACTTGATTGTCAGCGATCTTCCAATTGGATATTATCCAGATGATGCCATTGCCCAGCGCTATCAGGTAGCCAGTGCAGAAGAACATACCTATGCCCATCATCTCATGATGGAACAAGCATTGAAATACTTGAAACCTCAAGGGGTAGCCATCTTTTTAGCTCCCAACAACCTCTTGACGAGTCCTCAGAGCGATCTTTTAAAAGCTTGGTTGAAAGACAAGGCTCAGATCCTTGCCATGCTCACCTTGCCGGAATCCCTCTTTTCAAACCCAGCCTATGCGAAGACGGTTTTCGTCCTACGAAAACAAGAAGAAGAGTCTGTTCAACCTTTTGTTTATCCTTTCACGAATCTACAGGATCAAGATCAAGTGCTCCACTTTATGGAAAGTTTCCAAAACTGGTTAATGGATAGTGAAATTTGATCAAAGATCTGATATAATAGAAAAAGTGAAAACGCTTAATGAGGTGAATATATGTCGAAAACAATTTCTATTAATGCAGGAAGCTCTAGTTTGAAATGGCAATTGTACCAAATGCCAGAAGAAACAGTTCTTGCAAAAGGATTGATTGAACGGATTGGTTTGAAAGATTCTATTTCAACTGTTAAATTTGATGGACGTTCAGAAAAACAAGTATTAGATATCCACGACCATACACAAGCTGTAAAAATTTTGTTGGATGATTTGATTCGCTTTGATATTATCAAATCCTACGATGAGATTACAGGGGTGGGTCACCGCGTCGTTGCTGGTGGAGAATATTTCAAGGATTCTGCCTTGGTAGATGATGAAGTTCTTCAAAAAGTGGAAGAGTTATCTTTGCTAGCTCCACTTCATAATCCTGCAAATGCGGCTGGCATTCGTGCCTTCAGAGAGATCTGTCCAGATATTACCAGTGTTGTGGTATTTGATACTTCTTTCCATACAACCATGCCAGAAAAAGCTTATCGTTACCCTCTTCCAACTAAATATTACACAGAAAACAAGGTTCGGAAATACGGTGCCCATGGAACAAGCCATCAGTACGTAGCTGGTGAGGCGGCTAAAGTTCTTGGGAAACCATTGGAAGAGTTGAAATTGATCACCTGCCATGTCGGAAATGGTGTATCTGTCACTGCAGTTGATAAAGGAATCTCTGTCGATACCTCAATGGGCTTCACCCCTCTAGGTGGAGTGATGATGGGAACTCGAACAGGAGATATTGATCCAGCAATAATTGCCTACTTAATGGAACACACAGAGGATTTCAATACGCCTGAAGATATCAGTCGGATCCTCAACCGTGAGTCAGGTCTTCTTGGTGTTTCAGAAACTTCTAGCGATATGCGCGATATCCATACAGCGATGCACAATGGCGATGAAAAGGCTCAGTTAGCTTTTGACATTTTTGTAGATCGTTTGAAAAAATACATTGGTCAGTACTTTGCTGTCTTGAATGGTGCAGACGCTATTATCTTCACAGCTGGAATTGGTGAAAATGCAGCGAATGTTCGCTCTGCGATCATCAATGGTCTCAGCTGGTTTGGTTGCAAGGTCGATCCTGAAAAGAACGTCTTTGGAGCTGTAGGAGATATTTCCACAGCTGATTCGAGTGTGAAAGTCTTGGTAGTACCAACAGATGAAGAGTTGGTCATTGCACGTGATGTTGAACGTTTCAAAAATAAGTAGACTGAAATGAGATAGGTTGGAGGCGAAAGTCCCAACCTTCTTATTTTATGCTAGAAAGAGGTTCTTGATTGAAAAAAATACAGTCTTTTGTTCGAGAGCACCAATTATGGAGGAATGCCCTCTGGCTCCTTCTTTTTGTACCCCTGTTTTTCCTTTCGCAATTGCCACTTGTTTCCATGCTCTTTTCCATACGGAATGGGCTTGATGCAAGGATAGTCACCATTCTCACTGTGTTGGCTACAGTTGTAATACTCTTTGTTTTTTATGTGGTCATTAAAAAGAGTCCTCTAGAGAACCTAGATGTTCGTGTGATTACCTGGCCAGCTTTGGGAAGAAATTTCCTTTTTTTCCTCTTGTTGATAGCCAATAACATGCTAGCCTATCCCCTATTGCAACAAGAGGGGAGTGATACGACGAAAAATCAAATGGCTCTGATGGAACTTCAAGCCCATGCTCCTTTTCTTGCCATGGGGATGGTCGTGATCCTTGTTGCCCCGATTCTAGAAGAGTTGCTCTGTCGAGCCATCATCCCCCGCTTGATTTTTCGAGGGGCAGAACCGATCGGTTACTTAGCTGGAGCCCTCTTTTTCACCTTCTTGCATGGGCCTAGCACCTTAGGAGAATGGGTAGCTTATGGAGGAATGTCCTTGATCATAACTTGGGTGGCTTATCGCTACAAGCGGATCGAGTACAGCATCTGTCTCCATATGACCTTGAATGCGTTGGCTTATTATTCTCCGGCTGTCTTACTCCTCTGTTTATTGCCGGTATCGAGAGTTTTCTTCCCGGATAAATTATGATAAAATGGTAGGTACCAATGAGTTTTAATGCACACCCAAAGTCGATAGGCTAAGGGCAACTAGAAAGCTGATACAGTCCATCAGGAGAGCTAACTCGGAGGTTTGAACTCTTGTTCTAGCCTCTTTCTCATCTCGTTGCTCTCTAGTTCAAGGAAAAGGAGTTGAAAATGGGGAGAAGAGTAGATAGGAAATGGCTGAGTGCCCAAGGGACGCTTCTTTGTGGCATCTTAAATGTCACTCCTGATTCATTTTCTGATGGCGGCAAGTATACAAGTATAGATACAGCCTTGCAGCAGGCTAGAAAACTGATCCAAGAAGGGGCTCAGATCTTGGATATCGGAGGGGAATCAACCAGACCAGGTAGTCATTATGTGGAGATTCAAGAAGAGATTGACCGTGTGGTTCCGGTGATTGAAGCCATTCGGAAAGAAAGTGATGTCTTGATCTCAGTGGATACCTGGAAGTCCCAAGTGGCAGCCGCAGCGCTGGAAGCTGGAGCCGATATTGTCAATGATATTACTGGTCTTCTTGGAGATCCTAAGATGGCCACTGTGGTTGCTCAGCATGAAGCTAGCGCGATTCTCATGTTTAATCCCGTCATGGCTAGACCGAGTCATCCAAGTTCCACTATTTTTCCAAGTTTTGGATTTGAACCGGCTTTTTCAGAGCAAGAGCTTCAAGAGATGGCTCAAGAACCTATTCAAGACTTGATGTGGACCTTCTTAGAACGTTCGCTTGCGGTAGCAAAAGAAGCTGGTATCCAGAAGGATCATATCCTGCTGGATCCTGGGATTGGTTTTGGTTTGACCAAGCGCGAGAACTTACTCTTATTGCAAGAGCTAGAGACGATTCACCAAAAGGGCTATCCAATCTTCCTTGGAGTCTCTCGGAAACGCTTTGTGGTCAATATTATTGAGGAAGCTGGATTTGAGACAGATCCTACTACTGAGACTGGTTTTTGGAACCGGGACTTGGCTTCGAGCCATTTGACGAGCATTGCAGCTAGCCAAGGGGTTGAAGTGGTGCGGGTGCATGATATTCCCCTTCACAAGATGGCAGCTAGTCTGGGCCAAGCTATTTTCCAAGCCCAAGAGGCAGCAGATACGAATTTAAAACAATACAAGTAAATGAAGACAAAAGGACATCAGTTGGATCTTCGTTGGCTAGAAGCCTATCGGTCCCAAGATCCACATTTCGGTTTGGAGCGCATGGAAGCTCTCTTGGCTTTGAGAGGGAATCCTCACCTAGACTGTCGGGTCATTCATGTTGCGGGGACCAATGGCAAAGGGTCTACCATTGCCATTTTATCCCAACTCTTGAGACAGGCAGGTTTACGTGTTGGAGTCTTTACCTCTCCTTATCTGATCCATTACAATGACCAAATGACCATTAATGTCGAAGCCATCTCCGATCAAGACCTGCAAACCTATCTGGATAGCTACCAACAGCTCTTGGAAGCTGAAGAATCAAGAGACATCTTTCAAGGTTTGACGGAATTTGAAGTGATGACGGCGATCGCCTATGATTATTTTGCTCATGAGGAGCTGGATTATGTGATTATGGAAGTCGGTATGGGGGGACGACTAGACAGTACCAACGTCTGCCAGCCGGTGCTGACCGCGATCACGTCGATTGGCTTGGACCATGTTGCTCTTCTTGGGCCAGATTTGGCTTCCATTGCCCGTGAAAAGGCTGGTATCATTAAGCCAGGAATTCCTCTGGTTCTAGGGAAATTAGAAGTAGAAGCTAGCCAAGTCATAGAAGACATTGCGAATAGTCAGCAGGCTCCAATGTTTACCTATGGCAGAGATTATCAGGTTGAACTAGAAGCCTCTTGTCTATCGGGCCAATCCTTTTCTTATCACAGTTTAAAAAGAGAAAAGGCCTCCTATCAAGTGGCGCTCTTAGGTTATCACCAGGCTAGAAATGCAGCTCTTGCTATCAGTATCTGTGATGTACTTTTTGAAAGAGAAGGGCGTGAACTCTTGTCAAGAGAGTTAGTGGATGAGGCCTTGCATCAAGTCGTCTGGCCTGGTCGGATGGAAGTTATCTCTCAAAAACCCATGATCTTGCTAGATGGGGCCCATAACCCCCACGCCGTTGCACCTTTGATTGCAAGTCTTCAGGATCTCTTTCCAAGACAAAAAAAGACCATCCTTTTTACCTGCATCCGAACCAAAGCCTTAGAAGAGATGTTGCGTCAATGGCAGGACCTTGAAAATAGTCGCTTGATCCTCACGACTTTTGAAGATCCAAGAGCTTATTCTCAGGAAGAGATGGCAACTGTTGCTAGAAAACACCAGCTGAAAAAGGTTAACTGGCAAGAGTTTCTACAAAATTGGCAAGCTGAAGGAGATGAGCTCCTTGTTGTAACAGGATCGCTTTACTTTCTCAGCCAAGTTCGACCTTATTTATTAAAAAAAGAAAAATCCAATTAGGAGATGATATGGATACAAAGAAAATTGAAGAAGCAGTAAAAATGATCATCGAGGCAGTCGGTGAAGATGAGAACCGTGAAGGGCTTCAAGAAACCCCGTCCCGCATTGCAAAGATGTACCAAGAAATCTTTTCAGGACTAGGACAGACGGCAGAAGAGCACCTGTCTAAATCATTTGAAATCATTGATAACAATATGGTGGTTGAGAAGGATATTTTCTTCCATTCCATGTGTGAGCATCACTTTTTGCCGTTTTATGGAAAAGTGCACATTGCCTACATCCCAAATGGCCGTGTTGCTGGGCTTTCAAAACTGGCTCGTACGGTTGAAGTTTATGCTAAAAAACCACAGATTCAGGAACGTTTGACGGTAGAAATCGCAGATGCCTTGATTGAATATCTTGGAGCACAAGGAGCACTTGTCTGGGTAGAAGCAGAGCATATGTGTATGAACATGCGTGGTGTCCGTAAACCCGGGACTGCTACAGTGACAACTGCTGCGCGTGGACTGCTTGCGACAGATAAAGACTTGAAAAATGAAGCCTATAAACTCATGGGCCACTAATGGCCGGCTATAAGAGGTGAAGAGAGTGGATCAATTACGGATCAAGGACTTAGAGATATACGCCTATCATGGTGTTTTTCCGGCAGAAAAAGAATTGGGACAACGCTTTGTCCTAGACCTATGGGTGGATTATGAGATGACTCGTGCTGCCCGTACAGGTGATTTGGAAGCTTCGATCCATTATGGGATCTTGGCGGAACAGTTGACCGAGTGGATGCAGGCAGAAAAGATCGATCTGATTGAAACGGTTGCCTTCCAATTGGTGCAAAAGATTTTCGAAAGCTATGCCTTTGTAGAAAAAGTTCGTCTGGAGTTGAAAAAACCTTGGGCTCCTGTTCCCTTGCCCCTCGAGACTTGTTCGGTGACAATCGAACGAGAGAAAAAACGAGCCTTTATTGGCCTTGGTACCAATATGGGAGATAAACAACTGCAGCTAGAGACGGCGCTAGAAAAAATCAAGGATCGAGGCATTCACCTTCTTCAAACGTCCACAAGGATTGAAACGGAACCTTGGGGAGGAGTGGAGCAAGACGCCTTTTTGAATCAGGTGGCAGAGGTTGAAACCTGGATGACCCCAGAGGATTTACTAGAGACCTTACTTGCCATCGAGCAGGAAATGGGGCGTGTCCGTGAGATCAAGTGGGGACCGCGTGTAATTGATTTAGATCTGCTTTATATGAAGGACACGATTTGTTACAGCCCTAGCTTGATCTTGCCACATCCCTATGTGGCAGAACGAGCCTTTGTATTAGAATCTTTAAATGAAATTGCCCCTCATTTTGTGGATCCTGTTCAAAGAAAACAGATCCGACAACTGTGGGAGGCTGTAAAAAAAACAAAAGGTAGTTGATCCAAGGGTCAACTATTTTTTTACCTTGACAGGTTAATTGAGCAGAAGTATACTAAGCTTAATTAGACGAAGAGTAGGAGGGCGTCATGAAATCTTATCTTGTAAAATGGTTGATCGCGATTATTTTGGCTATTCTTTTCCTTTGGTTGAGTTTGGAAACGAACTTACTTCCAAAAGAAGTGTATCCCCTTCTCCTTGTCCCGATGCTGGTTGTGGGTCTCTATCTTTTTAAGGAGAGGTAATTCTCCATCCAACTAAACTATGAAAAATCCCCTGAGTGCTAACTGTTTCAAGAACTCAGGGGATTTTCTGTATATGGAGCTAGAACCAACAGTCTAGCCTTGCTTTTCTTTATTTCCGATACAAGCGATCGTATTGGTAGATGGGGTCCATGGTGACGTTGATGCCGAGTTTGCGAAGGACATTTTTATCTTCGTCTGTCAGCATAACCGTTGAGTGGGCTTCGCTACCTTTCAATTTGCCTAATTCTTGCATGGCAAGGTTAGCATCTTCATTGCTCATAGCCGTAATGGCAAGGGCAATAAGGATCTCGTTCGAGTGAAGGCGAGGATTTCGACTACCCAAATGATTGATCTTCAAGCCTTGGATCGGTTGAACATACTCAGGCTCGATTAATTTGGTTTCTTTGTCAATATGAGCCAATTTCTTGATGGCATTGATCAAGAGGGCTGCCGTTGGGCCAAAAAGGTCAGAAGTTTTCCCTGTTACCATTTCTCCGTTTGGTAATTCAAGCGCCATTGCTGGTTCGCCTGTTTCTTCTTCTTTTTGACGGGCCAGGACGGTTACTTTTCGGTCATTTGGTGTAATGCCAAGATCATTCATCAAGAGTTTTATCTTCTTAACTGCCCCTTCACCGACGCGTTCAGCTTTGACGTCCAAAATAGTTTGGTAATAACGACGGATGATTTCTTGTTGAGAGGCTTCGATCGCAGCATCATTGTCCACAATGGCAAAACCGACCATATTGACACCCATATCTGTTGGGGAAGCGTAAGGAGATTCTCCGAGGATGCGTTCCAACATCCGCTTCAGTACAGGGAAGATTTCGATGTCGCGGTTGTAGTTGACCGTTGTTTTCCCGTAAGTTTGGAGGTGGAAGGGATCGATCATATTGACATCGTCTAGATCTGCAGTCGCTGCCTCATAAGCCAAGTTGACTGGGTGATGCAAAGGAAGATTCCACACAGGGAAGGTTTCAAACTTAGCATAACCAGATTTGATTCCATTCAATTGGTCATGGTACATATTGGACATACAAGTTGCCAGTTTACCAGAACCAGGTCCAGGAGCTGTTACCACAACCAAATTGCGACTGGTCTTGATGTAGTCATTTTTCCCCATCCCCTCAGGAGAGATGATATGGTCCATATCCGTTGGGTAGCCCTTGATCGGATAGTGGAGGTAAGAGGCGATACCACTCTTCTCTAGTTGCTTGCGAAAGGCGTCTGCGGCAGCTTGTCCAGCATATTGGGTGATAACAACGGACCCAACGTAGATTCCTAATTCATTGAATTTGTCGATCAAGCGAAGCACTTCTTGGTCATAAGAAATTCCTAGATCCCCACGAGCTTTTGAGTGTTCAATGTTGTTAGCGTTAATAGCAATGACAATTTCCACTTGTTCGCGTAATTCTTGGAGTAGTTTGATCTTATTGTCTGGTTCGTATCCAGGGAGGACACGAGCGGCATGGAAGTCCTCTAACATCTTACCACCAAATTCAAGGTAGAGCTTGCCATCAAATTGGTTAATTCGCTCAATAATGTGGTCACGTTGCAAGTTCAAATACTGTTCAGAACTAAAAGCTTGTTTTTTCATGTAAAACTCCTGTATATAAGGGAAGTGTCTGTCACACGTACACTTGGCTTTGTACGACAGTCCACTATTATTTCATTCTTTCATATTATATCAGAAAACAGATGGAAGATAAAATATTCTAAGATACTTTCCTTAGATAAGCGTAGATGCCAAGGGGTTCAATGGATACTCATGGTAGAAGGTTTCCAAGAGGACTTTGTTTCCCTCCTAAAAAAGCCTCTTACGAGGCTTCTGATTGGATTTTCTTAATACTGTTTGATCAGATCAACTGTAGAGCGATCCAATTTCTTAACCAATGCTTGCAGAAAGGCTTGCGCTTGCAAGAAATCATCCATAGCATAGAGGGTTTGATGAGAATGAATGTAACGTGCGCAGACACCAATGGTTGTTGATGGCACTCCACCGTTCTTCAAGTGTGCTGCACCTGCATCAGTACCACCTTTAGCACAATAGTATTGGAATTTAATGCCTGCTTCTTCAGCAGTTGTGAGCAAGAAGTCTTTCATATTTGGTAGCATGATGTGACCTGGATCGTAGAAGCGAAGCAAGGTTCCTTCCCCAATCGCGCCCTGATCCCCAAAGACATCGGCTGCTGGCGAACAGTCTACAGCAAGGAAGATCTCAGGATCAAATTTAGTAGTTGAGGTGTGGGCTCCACGAAGTCCCACTTCCTCTTGAACGTTGGCCCCTACATAGAGTTCGTTGTTTAAGGCTTGTCCAGAAAAGCTCTTGGCTAATTCGCTGACCATCAAGACGCCGTAGCGGTTATCCCATGCTTTAGAGATGACGTTTTTACCATTCGCAGTGAGAATCGCAGAGCTATCTGGGACCAAGGTATCCCCAGGACGGATGCCATAACTTTCAGCTTCGGCTTTAGAGCTAAATCCTGCATCAAAGACAATGTCGCTAATAGCAGGTACGGTTGGCCCACCTGTACCACGTGTCAAATGTGGAGGAACAGATCCGGAAATAGCAGGGTATTCACGTCCATCGCGTGTAAAGAGTTTGAAACGTTGGCTGCTGACCACCATCGGGTTCCAACCTCCGATTGGAACAACACGGAAAGTTCCATCAGCTTTGATTTCACTGATCATGAAGCCAACTTCATCCATGTGGGCAGCTACTAAGATACGAGGAGCATCGGCTGCTGTTGAGTGTTTTACCCCGAAGATCCCACCGAGACCATCTGTCACGATTTCGTCCACATGAGGGGTCAATTGTTGGCGCAAATAATCCCGAACAGGGGCTTCATGACCTGAGATGGCAGGGATTTCAGTTACTTCTTTGATTTTCGAAAATAAATCAGTCATAGGATACCTTCTTTCTGATGCTATTTTATCACTTTTTTTACAAGGATGGTAGCGTTATTATAGAAATCGGTCCCGAAAAACTGAAGGAGGAGATCCAGCCTAGACCATTGTCCCTCTGCTTATTTTGTGTTACAATAGGCACTATGAAAGCTAAAAAAATTATTTTGTCTAGTCTGGCTCTAGCAAGTGCAGGAGCTCTTGCGGCCGGTGTTTATAAAATTGCCAAAGATCAAAAGCGTCTCCGTACCCAAGAAGAGTTGGTAGCAGAAGTACGGGAGCAAATGGAAGCCATGGGGACGATTGCGACTCTGTATGTGGAACTCTACGAGTCTAGTGAAGAGCGCTTAGTAGGAGGCGTTATTTTTGAAGATGAGCGCCATTACCGCTTTGTTTATGAGGATAGCCTCTTGCGCTATGAAGAGGAAAAACTATGATCACACCGAGTTCTCTAGAAGAAATTACTTCTTATGTAGAGCAAGAGGGCAAGAAAGTCTTTGTCTTTTCAGCTGACTGGTGTGGGGATTGCCGTTATCTCAAGCCTTTTTTGCCGGAGATTGAGGCTGAAAATCCCGAATTTATCTTTATCTTAATTGACCGAGATGCCTATATGGATCTGGCGAAAGTCTGGGATGTTTATGGGATCCCTAGTTTGGTGGTTCTGGAAAAGGATAAGGAAATCGGACGGTTTGTCAATCGGGATCGGAAAACTAAAGCCCAGATTACAGCATTCTTAGCAGGATTAAAATAGGAGAAGAACATGATTGTAACATACAACAAAGAACAAGTCGGCGATGTATTGATGCTGACCTTGAAAAATAGTGGAGAAGCCAAGCTAGCGGTGGAGAGAAAAGGAAAGATAGCTCGCGTTTACCGTGAGGACAACCAAGAAACGGTTGCCTGGAATATTTTTGATGCCTCATCTTTCTTCGCCATCGAAGGCAAGGGCCAAGTTTTTTTGACAGATGAGCAAGTAGCTCGTTTGAATCAAGAATTGGAAGCAGAAGGCTTCACAGAACGATTGGTCAACGATCAAGAACCAAAATTTGTGGTCGGAGAAATCCTTGAAATGGTGGCCCATCCAGATAGTGACCACTTGAATATCTGCCAAGTAGCAGTTGGGGCAGATAAGACAGTTCAGATCGTAGCAGGGGCTCCAAATGCGCGGGTGGGTCTAAAAACCATTGTTGCTCTTCCAGGTGCCATGATGCCGGATGGCAGCTTGATTTTCCCAGGGGCACTTCGTGGTGAAAAAAGTTATGGCATGATGTGCAGTCCTCGCGAATTGCACTTGCCAAATGCTCCTCAAAAACGAGGCATTATTGAATTGAACGACGCAGAAGTAGCAGGGACACCATTTGATCCAGCTCGTCACTGGTATGAATAAGGAAAGAATCTAGGATGTTTTGAATCCTGGATTCAGATTGAAGACAAAGCCATATAAAAAACTTTCCTTAGGTGAGTACGGACGTCAGCGAACTTCTTCGAAGTTCCAAGACTTAGTTTTGAGCCTAGGGTCTCAAAACTCCCGAGTGCCTGAAACGTTATTGTTTCAGGCACTTTTCTCACAGCGGAAAGTTTCGGTATTTTCTTGAATCGATTTAAAAATTGGAACTAATTTTTATTTTTTTGCAAAATCGCTTAACTTATTTTACTTTAAAGTAGTTTGTCTACATTCTAAATCTAGGATTTTTTGAATCCTAGATTTTTTTGATTTTGGTTTGCCACCTCCATTTTTTGAAATTTTTTCGAATAAATAGATAGGAGGTAAATGATGTATAATAAAGTTATTTTAATCGGTCGCCTAGTAGCGGCTCCAGAATTGCATAAAACCAGCACAGACAAATCCGTTGCCCGAGTGACCGTTGCGGTCAATCGTCGCTACAAGGACCAAAACGGGGAGCGAGAGACTGATTTTGTCAATGTCGTTGTCTGGGGGAAATTGGCTGAAACCATGGCTAGTTATGCCAGTAAAGGGAGCCTGATCTCTTTGGATGGAGAGATTCGGACGCGCCGCTACGAGAAAAATGGGGTCATGCAGTATGTGACAGAGGTCCTCTGCCAAAGTTTTCAGTTGCTAGAGAGCCGCGCTCAGCGAGCAATGCGCGAAAATGGTGGAACAGGAGATTTAGCCGATATTATCTTAGAAGAGGAAGATCTTCCCTTTTAGAAGTAAAAAAGAAAGCTAGTTCGTCCATAGACTAGCTTTTTTGATACTTATGAGGGATTTTATTCGGGAACGACTCTTTTTAAAATGAATCAAATAAATGCATCTGTACAATAAAAACCAGCACTTTTCTTGAAAAAGTAGTAAAATAAAGTAATATATATTCAAAATTTTCAGAAAAGGAACGGAGTTTGAAGGGGAAAGAAGAAAGAAAAGAATTATTGAAATGGCTGATAAAACGGGTTCTACTGCTGATTCCAGTTGCCTGCATCCTCTTGTGGATCTATGCTGCTTGTCAAACCAGTAGCATCAAGGATCAGACCAAGATCGGTGTCACCTATATGACCATGAACAATGAGTTCTATAAAAGTATTCATTCGGAAATAAGTCGAATTGCCGATGAGAAAGGGGCTCTTGTTTATGTCCGAGATCCAGAATTGGACGAAAAAAGGCAGAGCCAGCAGATCGATGATTTTTGTGCCCAAAAAGTAAATGTGATTGTGATTAATCCGGTCAAAGGGGATAGTCAGCCGATTCTAAGGGCTCTTAAAAAAGCTAGAAAACAAGGAATTAAGATCATTGCAGTTGATACCCAGCTGAAGTATTTTAAACCGGACGCCAGTATTGTATCTGATAATTATCAAGCAGGGGTCTTGATTGCAAAAGAGTTGATGAAACGCTCTTCTAGTGCTCGGATCCTTCTCTTGGAACATAAGGGGACTGTTTCAGCAGATACACGGATTCAGGGATTTAAGGATACCATTAAAGGGCATGGAGCTTATCAGATCGTATCGGAACTAGAAACCAAGGGGCAGACGGAGATCGCCATGCCAGCTGTTCGAGACTTCTTGCGATCTGAGACTGACATAGATTCCTTGGTTGCCTTAAACGACCGCTCGGCTATAGGAGCTTTAGCGGCGATCAAGGAGCAAGGAATCACCCATCCTATTGCGATCTATGGGATTGATGGCTCACCAGATATGAAAGCCTTGCTGCACTCGACAGATGATGTCGTGGGAACCGTTGCCCAGTCTCCGTTGAAGATGGGAGATCGCGTGATGGAGGTCATCCAAGATATGACGGCTGGGAAGAGCTACCAAAAAGAAATAACCATTCCGGTTCAAATGATGACAAAGGAAAACATCGATCAATTTGATGTGAATGGGTGGCAGTAATGAGAAAATTTAGAGGTGTGAGGTACAGTTTGGCCATTCTGATGGTCGTGAATTTTATCGCTGTTATGCTCAACAGTATCATCTATCTTCAAGCAACCAACTATATCATTGCCCAACGGCAAGCCTCCTTATTATTGGAGCGTTTGGAGCGTATTCCTTTTGCGCCCTCTACGACTTTTTGGTTGTCTGCGGTCTTATTTGCTGGGATTGCCTTGATTTCCATGAGTCGTTATCGGTCTCAAACGAGTCGATGGTCTATGTTTGATCAGTGGAACATTCTGGAGATCCTCCTGATGTTGCTTTTGATGTGGGTCCAAAATGTAGCTTATAACGGGCTAATTCTCTTGGTTTTTGCGGATATCTTCTATGGTTCCAAAGAGTTGAATACCAAGCGAGACCGCAAGTATTGGTTTGCTTTTATCCTAGTAAGTTTCTTGATGCTCCTTGTGACCAATTCAGACGTCTTTTCGCTTTTCTTTCCGATTCCTTCTCTTGATGTCTATATTCATTTTTACCCTGCCTCCATCCGGATTCTGGCCTTTTTCTTGAAGAATTCCCTCTATGCCTTGAATATGGTGCTCTTTATTATTTCGCTTTTGTTCTATATTATGAATGTTCTTGCGGAAAACCACGAAGTAGAAGAAGAGTTGGCTATGGTTTCGAAGGTCAATACGGAGTTGAACAACTATATGGCCTTGTCTGAGAAGATTGCAGAAGATCGGGAGCGTAAGCGGATTGCTCGGGAAATTCACGATACCTTGGGGCACGCGCTAACAGGGATCTCAGCAGGTTTAGATGCTGTTGGGGTCTTGATTGATATCGATCCCAATCGGGCAAAAGAGCAGGTGAAAAGTGTATCAGAAGTGGTTCGTGAAGGGATCCAGGATGTGAGGGGCTCTCTCAACCGCCTCCGTCCAGGTGCCCTTGAGGGACGAACCCTCAAAGATGCTTTAGAAAAGATGATCCGCGAGTACCAGACGCTTTCCAACTTGCAGGTTGATTTACACTATGAATGGGTCGATGTCGATATGGACGTCATGATTGAAGATACGATTTTTCGTGTGATCCAGGAGTCTATGACCAATGCGGTTCGCCATGGTCATGCCAGCCGGATGACCCTTCATTTTTTTGAGGATGAAGAAGATTACCTGATCGAGTTGCAGGACAATGGGGTTGGGTTTGAAACCTTAACCTATGGCTATGGGCTCAAGCAGATGATGGAGCGTATTTCCATCCTAGGAGGACAGCTTCAATTTGAAAGTCGCGATGGATTTTTCACGCGCGTTAGTTTACCGAAATATAAAGAAGGGAGATAGAAATGGTGATAAAAGTAATGGTGGCAGATGACCAGGCCTTGATTCGAGAATCTCTAAAAATTATTTTGTCGGCCCACCCTGATATCGAAGTGGTGGCCACAGTGGAAGATGGGAATCACGTCTTGTCTAGCATTCCACAGACACATCCTGACCTGATCTTGATGGATATTCGGATGCCAGGCATGGATGGGGTTTTGGCGACAAAAGAAGTAAAAGAACACTATCCGGATATCAAAATTATTATTTTAACGACCTTTGACGATGATGAATTTATCTATAGTGCACTCAAGTATGGTGCTTCAGGTTATCTTTTAAAAGGAGCCTCGACAGAGGAGCTCTATGAAGCGATTAAGGTGGTATACCAGGGAGGAGCCATGATCAACCCGAATATCGCTAGCAAGGTCTTTCAAATTTTCTCTCAAATGGCCAAATCCAACTTCTCTATTGCTGTGGATGAAGACAATGTCAAGGATTTGAGCACGACGGAATGGCGCATTATCCAAGAGGTCGGCTATGGGGAGTCCAATAAAGAAATTGCGGCCAAACTTTTCTTATCAGAAGGAACCGTGCGCAATTACTTATCAACGATTTTGGCGAAATTAAACCTAAGAGATCGAACGCAATTAGCGATCTGGTCTGTCCAAACAGGAGTGACCAGACGTGATTTTTCTAAAGGAAATACAGAATGAAATTGAAGCGAAAGCATCTTTGTTGGGGGCTTGGTCTCCTTTTAGCGCTCTGTGCGAGCGCTGGTTTTTATTGGTGGAAACAGCAACCGACCGTGCTTCATATTGGCGTGTATGCAGGTTCTAGTTGGGACGTGCCGACCAGTCAACGTTCCCATGCCTTGGATCGTGCGATTGAAAAATTTGAAAAATCCCACCCCCATGTCCGTGTAGAGTATGAAAACGGGATTCCGCAGTCAGATTATTCAGACTGGCTCTCTGAAAAGATTGTCTCAGGAAAAACGCCAGATGTGTTTATGGTCTCTGAGCAAGATCTTTCCTTATTAGCGGCGCGGGGGGTACTAGAAAAGTTAAACGGCTATATGGATCGAAAAGACCAAGCTGCCTTTTATCCCGTTGCCTTTGAATCGGGTGTCTATCAGGGCCAAACCTATGCCTTGCCTTATGAAAGCAATCCTATTTTGATGTGTGTCAATAAAGATCTCTTGGATAAAGAAGGCATCGCGGTTCCCAAAGAAGGTTGGACCCTTGAAGAGTTCTATACGATTTGCAAGAAACTAACCAAAGATACCAATGGAGATGGCCAATTGGACCAATTTGGAAGTACAGAATACACCTGGAAAGAAGCCTTAGCAGCAAATGGTGGTCAACTCTTTCAAGGAGGGATGCTTAAGCTGACAGCTCCAGAAGTCAAAGAGTCCTTGACTTTCCTACAAAAATTGGAAGATCTAAATAAAAATTACAAGGTGAGTTCCAAAGATTTTGACCAGGGGAAAGTCGCCTTCTATCCCATGACTTTGGCCCAATATCGGACCTATAAACCTTATCCCTACCACGTTTCTAAATATTCAAACTTTACCTGGACCTGTATCCCGATGCCGGCTAAGTCAAAAACGACCAAGGCGACCTTAGTCACAACGACTTCTTTTGCTATGTCCGCTCGGACTTCTCATTCTAAGTTGGCTTGGGAGTTGATGCAGGTTTTGACAGAGGATCCAGACATTCAACAAACCCTTTTTGCCCAATCTCAAGGGATCTCTGTCATGCCACAGGTCGTCAAGAGTCGCTCCAGTAAAGACCTTCTGCAGGTGGATGATTTTGGGACGGACTCCTTGACCAATCAGACCTTGAACCGCATCATGGAACAAGCTGTTGAAAGCAGCCCTAAAAATGTCTCAAAAGAGGTGCTAGAAAAGCTAGACTATTTGATCGGCAATGCCTTGCGCGATCAGGATGTCGAGAACCGCTTGCCTCAAATTCAGAGGGAGATGGAAAGCAGTCTACAGGTAGGAGCTTAGAGTGAAATAAGATGGCATTTTGTCAAGTGACAGATGTCATTTTTTTATTGCTAAATGTCATATTTGAAATGTGACATTTGACAATGTAAAAGCGCTTTCAAATGATCTACAATAGAGACAAATAAAGGAGGCGCAAAAAAATGAAATACCTCGTTTTGGTCAGTCATGGTGGGCTGGCAGAAGGTCTAAAAACATCACTGGCCATGTTTGCTGGTGACAAGATGGATCAGGTCATCGCAGTTGGACTCAAAGAAGGAAAATCGGTTGATGACTTCGCAGTTGATTTTAGAGAGAGCATTTCAGGATTGACAGCTGATGATTCTGTTTTGGTCTTGGCAGATATTGTAGGGGGGAGTCCATTAACCACTGCAGCCACTGTTCTAGAAGAAGCTGGAAAGCTCGATGGAGCCTTGATCCTTGGGGGAATGAACCTCACAATGGCTTTGACGGCGGTTGTGATGAAGGATGTGTTGGAGGGAGACGATTTGTCAGCCACCATCTTATCAGAAGCACGATCTGCGCTACAGCCTTTTGAAGTTTCAGCCACTAGTGCTGAAGAAGATGATGACGATATTTAATAGGGAGGTACCTTATGGTAGTAACATTTGTACGGATTGATGACCGCATGATTCACGGTCAAACAGTCACACGCTGGGCAAAAGAAAAACCATGTGATGGTTTGATTGCCGTAAACGATGCTGCAGCATCAAACAAGGTTTTGATTCAAGCTTACAAAGGCGCATCAGACAAGAAAACTTTTGTATGGACAAAGGAAGCCTTTAAGGAAAAATCAGCAAAAGTAACGGAATCAGATAGTCGTTACTTCTTGATCACCAAGAATCCAATCGATATGAAGGAAATTTTGGTTGACCAAGGGTTTGTCCCAGGTGATGTCAAAGAAATCATTGTTGGCCCTGCAAATGATCGTCCTGGAGCTGTGAAATTGGGAAATAACCAATCCATCACTCAGGAAGAAGCAGAAGCCTTCCAAGCCATTCAAGCAGCAGGCTACAAGGTGAAATTCCAGTTGTTGCCAGATGTTTCCATCGGTTATTGGGATGATTTCAAATCAAAATTTGGTTTTTAAAACTAACAGTCTTATCTGTTAGGTAAGTAAATTTACAAACAAAAGGAGCGTTTGTTATGACAATTTCATGGATTCAAGCAATCTTGCTTGGTATTTTCGCCAGCTTGTCTTCAATGCCTGGTATGGGAGGTACCAGTATCGGGAACTATACACTCGGTCGTCCCTTGATCGGTGGGTTGATTTCAGGTTTAATTCTTGGAGATGTGACAACTGGTATTATGGTCGGGGTTGCCCTTCAAGTCGTTTATATCGCCTTGGTAACACCTGGTGGTACCGTATCTGCCGATGTGCGTGCCATCTCTTACATCGGTATTCCTCTTGCTATCTTGTTTGTGCATGCCAATCACATCACAGATGAAGCTGGAATCGCTGCAGCTGCAGCTCCAATCGGTGCAGCCGTTGGGACAATCGGTACAGTTCTTTTCTACGGTACCGCTACTATGAACTTGGTATGGCAACATATTGGTTGGAAAGCCGTTGCAGAAGGAAACTTCAAAAAACTCTACGCAGTAGACTGGGTTTACCCTTGGATCTCTCACTTCCTCTTCTCTTTCCTTCCAACAATGATTATCACCAAATATGGTGAAAACATGGTTGATTTGATGAAACAATACCTTCCTATGGATGGTTACTGGATGAAAGCCCTCTTTACAGTTGGTGCTCTCCTCCCATGTGTCGGTATTGCCATCTTGTTGAAACAAATTGTTACAGAAGCAACTGACTTCATTCCATTCTTTGTTGGATTTACCTTGGCGAAATCTCTCGGTTTGAACTTGGTAGCTAGTGCCGTTGTTTCATTAATCTTTGCAGTAATCTACTATGAACTTGAAGTGATCAAATCGATGAAAGCTGCTCCAGCCGGAGTGGTGGACCTAGACGATGATGAGGAGGATATTTAAAATGGCTGATAGAAAGAAAATTTCAAAGAAAACATTAGCAAAAGCATTCCATCATTGGTATTATGGTCATTTGACTTGTTTCTCTCAAGAACATATGCAAACCTTCGGTTACTTGACTTCTATGCTTCCAATCGTAGAAGAAATGTATGACACAAAAGAAGAACAAAAAGATGCGATGCAAACCTATACGGCCTTCTTCAACACTGAACCACAACTTGGATCTCTTGTTGTAGGGATAACAGCTGGTTTGGAAGAAGCGCGTGCAAACGGAGATGCAGTGGATGGCGAAACCATCAACGGTATGCGTGCCGGTTTGATGGGACCAATCGCTGGTATTGGTGACTCATTGGTCGTTGGTACCTTGATTCCCGTTCTTTTAGGGATTGCCCTTGGCCTTTCTAAGGGTGGGAACATCGCTGGTGCTCTCTTCTACATCGTCGTATGGAATCTCTTGGTTTACTTTGGTATGCGCTTTGCCTTCTTCAAAGGTTACCAATTAGGGGATAAAGCCGTTGAATTCCTTGTAGGACCAAAAGGACAAGCTCTTCGTAAAGCGATCAGCGTTGTCGGTGGTATGGTTATAGGTGCCGTAGCAGCTACTTGGGTATCTGTTACAACAGCCCTTCAATTCAAGAATTCTGAAGGAAAAGTCTTCTTGAACATCCAAGAAAAGATCGATGGTGTTTATCCAGGTCTCTTGACAGCAGCCGTCATCACTCTTTGCTGGTGGTTGATGTCTAAGAAAAAAATTTCACCAAACAAAGTTATGTTACTTCTCGTTGTAGTTGCTTTGATCGGTGTTGCCCTTGGTATCTTTGACCCACATCTTAAATACTAAGGTAAAAAAAGAATTTGCTAGTAGGAGTTTTTGAGAATGAAGTGAATGGACCTCCTTTACTTGCACTTCATTCTCAATTTTTATCAGGAGGAATCCCATGGTTACAAAACAAGAACTTGTCAATGGATATGAAACAGAAATCAAGTACCAACGTCACATGCTTGAAAACCTTGGTCGTTGGTTTAGCTTACTCTTTATCATTGCCAGTATTGGTGTGGTATTGATCTATCTCTTTCACAAAAGTTTCCTCCCACTCTTGATCCTCGGGATTTTACTAGCCTTGGTTGGAATTTTAGGCATGATTGTTTTTGGATATGGTATCTACCGCGGGCGGATCAATCTTCAAAAAGTGATCGAAGATTTCAATCAAAAATTGACAATTTTAAATTGAAATTTGAGAAACATCTCATCTATTTTTGAGGTGTTTTTTTCTTGACTATTTCTGACCAAGTGATACAATAGAAACATAGGTTAGCACTTGAGTGACTAGAGTGCTAAAATACAAGTATGGAGGAACGACAATGTTAAAACCATTAGGAGACCGCGTGGTCTTAAAAGTAGAAGAAAAAGAACAGACTGTTGGAGGTTTTGTTCTCGCTGGTGCGAGCAAGTCCGATACAAAAACAGCTGAAGTAGTAGCCGTTGGTGAAGGTGTGCGTACCCTTAGTGGTGAACTCATCGCCCCAGCTGTAAAAGCAGGAGATCAAGTTTTGGTGGAAAGCCATGCAGGGATTGATGTTAAAGATGGGGACGAAAACTACATCATTGTCGGAACTTCAAGTATTCTAGCAATTGTAGACTAAGAGAAGAGAGGTAAAAAAATGGCAAAAGATATTAAATTTTCATCTGATGCACGTTCTGCAATGGTCCGTGGTGTCGATGTCTTAGCAGATACAGTGAAAGTTACTTTGGGCCCTAAAGGACGCAATGTGGTTCTTGAAAAATCATTTGGTTCTCCATTGATCACAAATGACGGGGTGACCATCGCCAAAGAAATCGAATTGGAAGACCATTTCGAAAATATGGGTGCCAAATTGGTATCAGAAGTTGCTTCTAAGACCAATGATATCGCAGGTGACGGTACAACAACTGCAACAGTCTTGACCCAAGCTATCGTCCGTGAAGGGATCAAGAACGTTACAGCAGGGGCGAATCCAATCGGTATCCGTCGTGGGATTGAGACTGCTGTTGCAACAGCAGTAGAAGCTTTGAAAAATACTGCGATTCCAGTATCGAGCAAGGAAGCCATTGCTCAAGTAGCTGCCGTGTCTTCGCGTTCTGAAAAAGTCGGTGAGTACATCTCTGAAGCCATGGAAAAAGTTGGCAAAGATGGGGTGATCACCATTGAAGAGTCTCGTGGAATGGAAACCGAGCTTGAAGTGGTTGAAGGAATGCAGTTTGACCGTGGTTACCTCTCACAATACATGGTTACTGACAATGAAAAAATGGTAGCCGATCTTGAAAATCCATACATTTTGATTACGGACAAGAAGATCTCAAATATCCAAGAAATCTTGCCATTGTTGGAAAGCATTCTTCAAAGCAACCGTCCGCTCTTGATCATCGCAGATGACGTAGATGGGGAAGCACTTCCAACACTTGTCTTGAACAAGATCCGCGGTACCTTTAATGTTGTAGCTGTTAAAGCTCCTGGATTTGGAGATCGTCGTAAAGCTATGCTAGAAGATATCGCCATCTTGACAGGTGGTACAGTCATTACAGATGATCTTGGTTTGGAATTGAAAGATGCAACCATTGAAGCCCTTGGTCAAGCAGCGAAGGTAACAGTAGACAAGGACACTACCGTCATTGTAGAAGGGGCAGGTAACCCAGAAACAATTGCCAACCGTATTGCTATCATCAAGTCACAAATTGAGACATCTACGTCTGAGTTTGACCGTGAAAAAATGCAAGAACGCTTGGCCAAATTATCAGGCGGGGTAGCAGTTATCAAGGTCGGTGCTGCAACAGAAACAGAATTGAAAGAAATGAAACTCCGTATCGAAGATGCCCTCAATGCGACTCGTGCAGCTGTTGAAGAAGGGATCGTTGCCGGAGGTGGTACAGCTCTTGTCAATGTTATCTCTGCAGTCGCAGGCCTTGAATTGGAAGGAGATGAAGCGACAGGACGCAATATCGTTCTTCGTGCCTTGGAAGAGCCAGTACGCCAAATTGCTCACAATGCTGGTTATGAAGGATCTATTGTGATTGATCGCTTGAAACATGCAGAAGTCGGAACAGGTTTCAATGCTGCGACAGGTGAATGGGTAAATATGATTGATGCAGGAATCATCGACCCTGTTAAAGTCAGTCGTTCAGCCCTTCAAAATGCAGCTTCCGTTGCTAGTCTCATTTTGACAACCGAAGCAGTCGTAGCCAACAAACCAGAACCAGCAGCCCCAGCAGGACCAGGAATGGATCCAAGTATGATGGGGGGAATGATGTAACCTGATACCAATGATTGGTGCTAAAGCACCGAATCATTGGACGGTAGCCGCTATATTGCGGTCTACCTAATCATCTTACTAGCTCAAAGGGAGGAAAGTATCGTTCCTCCCTTTTCCGCGTCGTAACTCCTTGGTTAATTTATCAGGTGCATTTATTGTTATGGCAAGCACTATGGTGCCTTGCCGAAGTGTCTTACTAAGAAAACAAAGAAGGCATTATTGGCCTTCTTTATTTTCTGTCGTAACCGGTACATGATTGAGGCTTTGCCTCTCATCATTTGACGCCAACCGCTATTGTGATGTCTGGCTAATCGTCTTACTAGATCAAAGGGAGGAAAGTATCGTTTCTCCCTTTTCACGTCGTAACCTATGTAAAATAAAGAAGGCAAGATCGGCCTTCTTTATTTTCTGTCGTAACTGGTACACGATTGAGGTTTGCCTCTCATCATTTGACGCCAACCGCTATTGTGATGTCTGGCTAATCGTCTGACTAGCTCAAAGGGAGGAAAGTATTGTTCCTCCTTTTTTATCGTACTTAGGGAATTTCATTTGTCATGGAATAATATTTTTATTTTAAATTTTGTAACAGAAATGATAAATACTAGTTAAAGAGGATTTGTGTAAATACCTGGGAATCAAGCGTTTGCGGTATTTTTTTGTGGAGGAGCATTTGCCAACAAATTGCAATACAAATTAACTGATTTTGTAATAATTCTAGTGTATACTATTAAGAGTAGATCACAAGTCTACATTGTTGCAAGGGGAGAACTTCCCACATACATGTCTATTGACAATAAAACTTGATCGTAATATCGCTGTTAGTAAAATGAGAGTTTGAACATAGTGTAGATTTTATCGACCTTTTTCATATTAAAAAATATTTTTCAAATTCCCCTTGCGCAAGCTCTTCCGGATTCCTCCGGGAGAGTTTTTTCTTGTTAAGGAGAAAAAGATAGAATGCCTTTTGAGTCTACTTTGAAAGGGTGGCTCAGCAGCCATCATTTATGGTAAAATAGAACATATTCGTCGAGGGGAAGGAGCGAGGACTTTGTTGAAGATTTTTGTGTTAGAAGATGAATGGATCCAACAATCGCGTATCGAAGCAGTCTTGCAGGATCTCATCCGTCAAAAATCCTTGCAATGCAAAGCGCCAGAAGTGTTTGGAAAGTCCAGTCAGTTGCTGGATGCTATCACAGAGAGAGGCGCTCATCACCTATTCTTTTTAGATATCGAGATTAAAGGTGAGGAGAAAAAGGGTCTAGAGATCGCAAAAGAGATTCGTAAGAAAGATCCCCATGCGACCATTGTCTTTGTCACCACTCACTCTGAATTCATGCCCATTACCTTTCAGTACAAAGTAGCCGCCTTGGATTTTATTGATAAAACGCTGAGCGAAGAAGAGTTCAGAAAAAGAATCAACTCGGCCATCGACTATACCTTGGAGCAAGCTGGGACCACGATTGCGCAAGATGCTTTTACATTTGAGAGTGCGATGGCGCGTGTACAAGTTCCCTTTAATAAGATTTTGTATGTTGAAACGTCTCCAACCATTCACAAGGTTATTTTACACACCCAGGATGAGCGATTAGAATTTTATGCCAGTATTACCGATATCGAAAAAGCAGATCCCCGCTTGTATCGGTGCCACCGCTCCTTTGTGGTGAATCCACAAAATATTACGAAGATTGATAAAGAAGCCAAGAAAGCTTTTTTTGAAAATGGGGACAATTGCTTGATCTCACGGACCAAGTATAGAGGCTTACTAGAAGCTTTGAAAAAATAGAAGGGAGAAGAAATTGCTGTTAGATATTCTAATGTCTTACCTAAAGTTCTTCGTCAGCATGCTGATCTATCGTCATATCAGTAGACAAGAGTTCGCCTTGCGCTGGCTCTTTTTGTGCCCCTTCCTCTTTGCAATTATCTTTACCCTTGTGCCACCGGTAGGCTTTTTTGGCTATTTCTTAGTATTTATTGCCTATAGTTTCTATCGAAATCGTAACATACGACACCTTTTGAATATTTTTTACGGGCTCTATCCGGTTGTCATGGAGAGTCTCATTGGGCGTCTCTTAGCCTTTTATGTCTTTCCAATGCTAGGGATTGTACTTGTTCATGAGGCATCTGTCAGCTGGTACGATGCTCTACTTGAATTGCTGGTCTTTCCTGTCTATTTAGGGCTTACTAAATTGTTAAAACTAGATTTTACAGATTTAAAAGTAGGGTTTCAACGGCAGTTTTTTAATCGTTTCTTACTCCCAATGGATCTTTCTATGTTTGTGTATTTAGTCAGTGTTGTAGGTCTGGTGGTTTTTGAGGATGCTATTCCGCATGCAGATGCTTTACGGGAACATTTAAATAGTATTTATTTGATTTTGTTTTTTGTGATGCTCTTGTATTTCAATGCAGTGTCCAAAGAACGATTGAAACAAGAGATTCTAGAGCAAAAAGATAGGCAACTGCAGGAGTTAGCCACCTATAGTCAACACGTCGAAATGCTCTACGGGGAGATTCGTGCCTTTCGTCATGATTACCTGAATATTTTAACCAGTCTCAAGTTAAGTATTGAGCATGAAGATCTCAATGCGATCAGGGAAGTCTATGAGAATGTTCTTCGAGAGAGTGGCCAACAATTTTACGATAGCAAGTTTGATATTGCCAAACTCAGTCACATCGAGAATCCAGCTGTAAAAAGTGTTCTGTCCGCAAAATTGTTGGAGGCTCAAAACAAAGGGATTGGGATCTCTGTCGAGATCGATGAACCTGTTCGTGATTTATTCATCGAGGTTTTAGATTTCATCACCTTCTTATCCATCCTTTGTGACAATGCTATTGAAGCGAGTCTTGAATCAGATGACCCACAGCTGACTCTTGCCATGCTCCAGGAGGGAAACTCCCTCATCTTAATAGTTGAAAATAGTACAAAAGCTGAAAAAATAGATCTGGCGAGAATTTTTGAAAAGGACTACTCAAGTAAAGGAGATGGTCGCGGTCTTGGCTTGTACAAGATCCAACAATTACTGGAAAAGTATCCCAAAACGATAGTGTCTACCAAGAGTTCAAACTACCGATTTACCCAGAGCCTGACCTTTTGGAAGGAATAATGGAAGAGAGAGTGGGACAGCTTCAACAGTCTGGGAGACTGTTGAAGGTTTGCAGATAAAGGAAACATAGTTTCCGTCAACATAGGGCATCTTTGAAGCTTAAAAAGCGAACAAAGACTTAGGATACTTGCTTCGCAAGATCTATCCGCCACCTCAAAGCAGTGCTTTGAGCACTCAACCACTGCATCTTGCTCGACAATCCAAAAATAATTGAGAGGCTAGGACTTTTGTCCCAGCCTCTTTTTTGACCATTCACGACGATTTTTTGACCGATTCTGACAGAGAGCCTCCAAGGCTTTCTCTTTGACGTATAATGGACACAAGATCAATAAGAAAAGAGGGATCGTATGTTTCAGGTAGCATCTATTACAAAATCATTTAAGGAGAAAGCTGTATTAAAGGGGGTGTCTTTTTCGATAGAAGAAGGAGATAAAATTGCCTTGCTGGGAAATAATGGAGCAGGTAAAAGCACCCTGTTCAACATTATCGCTGGAAAGCTCCAGGCTGATTCGGGGACGATAAAGACTTCGCTTGATTTCCAAAAAGAAATTGGGATGATGCCTCAGGGGGATCTGCTCATCGAGGATCTAACCCTTGCTGAATTCGTCGAATTAAAAAGCCTGATGAATCAGCAGAAGCAGGCTGATATCAATGGACTCTTAGAAATGGTTGAATTGGGAGAATCAAGAGAGCAGATGGTGGGAAGTCTTTCTGGTGGTCAAAAGAGACGCTTGTCCTTGCTGTTAACTATTTTGAATCGTCCAAAGTTGATTTTTTTAGATGAGCCAACGACTGGCATGGACTTGGAAGCAGTGGATAATTTTTGGAAATTACTGGAGCAGCAAGAGTTTACATCTGTTGTGGTGACCCATGATTTTAACCAAATCGATGCCTTTTTTACAAAAGTCCTGATTTTAAAAGAGGGTCGAATTGCTGCAACAAAGGCTGTTGAGGACATTCACCAGGCTGGTCAAACCATTGAGCAGTATTTCCGAGAAGAGATGAATAAAGGAAGGGAACAAGCATGAAAAAGATTCAATTAAAACAAGTTTTACGAAATAAGCGCTTCGTATTATTCACCATTATTTTACCCATAGGCTGGTATATCTTCTTTTATCAGCTTCAAAAAGGGGTTTCGCCAAGTATTTTATTGGGCATTGCCGTATTTATCGGGATCATTGGCAATAGTCTTGCAACTTTTAGTAAGCGAATCGCCTCAGATATCGGGTTTTATTCTTTTGAATCCCACTTTACAAGCTATAGTGTCAAGAACTATTTATGGGATCAAAGCATCGTACAACTGATTCTGAACAGCTTGATCTTTTTAGCAGTACTAGTAGTTGCTGTTCTAGGTTTTCACTTTCCAGTGACGACTAGCCTTTTGGTACAATTTTTCCTCATATCCTTGATGGGGATCTATTTTAGCGTGATTGGCTTTGTACTTGGGGTCAGAGTAGATGCCAAGACGATTGATACCATTGGCTTTCCTGTTATTATTTTGGCAGCCATGACCATTATTCCCTTTGATACGCTTGGCGCAAGTGGAGGATTTATGGACTTGGTTGGCAAGCTACAACGGGTATTCCCAGGCTATTATTATACAAAGTTGATCCAAGATTTGACTGAGAAACAAACAATTGATGCCACCCAATTAGCGCTCTTTGTTGCCGTATTTGGATTGAATTTGCTGTTTTTCTATCTGCTCGTACCCAAAGGGGAAATGGGGAACTAGGAGCAGTTAAAAAAGCCTTGAGTTGTTCTCAAGGCTTTTTGTGCATAAAAAATGCCCCCTACATGGATTTTGGAGGCTTTTTCATCTTGAAAGAAATTAAAAATATTGAAATATAAGTGATTTTCGGAAGATAATTAAAGAGAATTTAAATGCAATTATTTCAAAATGGGGCAAAAGTGGGGCAAAAACGAATAACTCTCATTTGGTTTGAAAACCTATAATATCTAATGATTATGCTATACTAGAAATATAGTGTTGTTATCAATAAATATCAGTGCGAGACTAATCGGAGGATAAAATGGAAAAACAAATTAATGAAAAAATTATCGAAATGGATAGGGAATATCCCTTTTTATTTTGCTTTAAATCAGATTTTTGGATGGAATAGTAGATGATAAGACAAAATATCTTTGAAGATACAAAAAGACAAACGCCAAAAATGACGTTTGTCTACGTTCTGAGGTAGCCTTTAGGCCCCCTTTTTTCTTAGAAAATACCGATGAGTAATTGCATGCCAAGACTAGTCAGGATGATAGCGATCCAGCAAAGGGCTCCAAGAAGAATGGATTTTCCACTGGATTTGATCATAGCAACGAGGTTAGTTTTGAGACCAATAGCACTCATAGCCATGATGATGAGGAATTTGGAGAGCTGTTTGAGAGGTGAAAAGAAGCTATTGCTAACACCAAAAGAAGTAAGGACGGTAGTTAGCAGAGAAGCTAGGATGAAGTAGAGAATGAAAACGGGGAAGATTTTTTTAAGCTTTACTCCTTGGTTGTTGTCTTGTTGACGGCTTTGCCAATAGGAGAGGAAGAGAGTAATAGGGATAATAGCTAAGGTACGAGTCAGTTTGACAATGGTTGCAGATTCTAGAGTATTGGTATGATACAGACTATCCCAGGCGCTAGCTGTGGCTGTTACAGAGGAAGTATCGTTGACCGCAGTACCCGCAAAGAGAGCAAAACCTTCGTTGGAGAGATGGAGCCAAGAACCTAGAGTTGGAAAGATAAGAGCTGCCAAGACATTGAAGAAAAAGATAACAGAAATGGCTTGGGCTACTTCTTTTTCCTTGGCGTGAATAACAGGAGCAGTCGCTGCAATGGCAGAACCGCCACAGATAGAAGAGCCTACCCCAATCAAGGTAGCTAGCTTTGTATCCATGTTAAAAAATCGTTGGAAAAAGAAAGCAATAATTAAAGCGATAGAAATAGTCGAAAGGATGACAGGAAGGGAAGATTTTCCAACTGCGAAAACTTGAGAGATATTGAGTCCAAAACCAAGTAAGATAACAGCATACTGAAGCAATTTTTTGGAGCTATAAGTCAAACCAGCATCCAGTTGTTTATAGGGAGTGAGAAAGGGGTAGAGAATCATTCCGATAAAAATGGCGAAAACAGGTGCTCCCACAACAGGCAGAAAGCCTCCTAAAACCCAAGAGATGATAGAAATGATCAGACAGACTAACAGTCCTGCCCAATTTTTTGATAGAAATGACATAAAAACCTCCGAAAATAAATACTTCTTATTATAATCTTATCTGTCAGAAAAGTAAAATAGAAAGTAGGAATAAGGTTGTAAATTAACGGAATTTTGCGGTCAGAGAGCTTTTGTAGTTTAATAGATATATGTTCTTTGATCAATAAGGATGCAAATGTGGCATATGTTATTGAAAAAAATGAATTTGATGAGCCTGGATATGTGAAGTAATTATGTGAGATAAGAAAATAAATAAGAGAGTTGAAAATGTACTGATCCCAAAAGTTAGACAGAAAAAATCTAACTTTTGGGATCAGTACATATCCTCGCTTTTTTAATCTAATAGCTCCTTATTTTCAATTAAGAGTTCGAGTGGAGATTTCTCTCTTGCTACAATAAAACCAGGTTCATATTGGTTATGAAATGTTCTTTTCTGAGAAGTTGGATCAATATACAACTCATCTCCATCTTCTGTGTATAGTTGTTTGCCTCTTGTTAGGTAAAGTAAATCTTCTAAGTGCTGTCCATTAGTATGTAGGAAATGCTCGATGTATTTGACAGCTTTTAAGATCTCACTTACTTTATCAGAGTATTCATTCGATTCAAGAACACTCTTTTCTAATTCAATCTCTTTACTAGTTCCAAAAAGTTGAGTTGGAGTTGCATTAAAATATTCTGCTATCTTATCCAAATTTGCAAAGGTAGGATAGCTTTTTTGTTTTTCATAATCAGAGATGTCTGGAAAGGCAGTTCATAAAAAAATGGGGGATAAACCTACTTTAGAACAACAAAAAAGCCTTGATTTCAAGGCTTTTTCCTGTTGTTTATATGCCCCCTGCATGGATTTGTAAGAACTTTTCATATTGAAAATAAACAAAAATGTTGAAATATAGCTGATTTTAGGGAAATACTTTTAGGTATTTTCAATGTCAGGATTTAAAAATGGGGCAAAAGCGGGGCAAAAACGAATGACTCGTATTTTGTTTGAAAACCTATAATACCTAATGATTATGCTATTCTAGATATATAGTTTTGTTATAAATAAATGTCAGTGCGAGATCAAATTGGAGAATAAAATGGAAAAACAAATTTCTACGTAGAATGGAATGCGAAAAAGTGATAATTAAAGAGACGAAAAAGCTGAGAATATGATTTCCCAGCTTTTTTGAATGCGATAGAAATAGCAACTAGACTATTTACGAAAGGCCTCAATAATGTAGGTGAAGCCAGTAACTAAAAATGAAAAGGCAATGACATAAACGACAAAGACACCTGTAGCCACTGGATTGAACAGAATCACTAGACCTAGTAAAAATTCAAGCAAGGCTACCCACATGATATTGCTACCAATAATAGGGAAAATCAATCTTAGACGATTGCCTTTAAAGAAAGCAATAATGGCTTCTACAATTAACCAAATTCCTACAATGGTCGGAATGACGACCGGCAGGGTCACAAAGCCATAAGCAACGAGGTAAAGAGCTAAGAGAAGACTAACAAATCCTTGGAAAAGATAAACAGGTGAGCGAAGCTCTTTTGGTGCAGAGAAATAGCCTAAAATAGCTGCTATAGAAGAAACCAGTAAACCAAATGAAATCCACCAGCTGTAAGCAACAAGATTAGCTACTGGGTTTGTAAATAGGAAAAGTCCTAAAAGGACAAAAACAACTCCTGCAAGGAATAGCAGTAAACGATTAGAAAATTTCATTTCAATACCCCCTATATAGTATAGTTTCTAATAAAACTATTGTACTTATTTTTATAGAAAATGTCAATAAAATAAATAAACAATTTGGAAGTTTCAGTCTGACTTACAAAAAGAAAAGGAGTTTTCACTCCTTTTCACAGATTGAAGACAAAGTCCTTATAAAAGTGTCTTCTAAAGATTTTAACTTCAATCTGAAGCGAGGTTATCCTCGCTTTTTCTATTTATCAAACAATTCCTTATTTTCAATTAAGAGTTCTAGTGGAGATTTATCCCTTGCTTCAATAAAACCAGGTTCATATTGGTTATGAAGTGTTCTTTTCTGAGAAGTTGGATCAATATACAACTCATCTCCATCTTCTGTGTATAGTTGGTTGCCTCTTGTTAAGTAAAGTAAATCCTCTAAGTACTGTCCATCAGTTTCTAGAAAATCTTCGATGTATTTGACAGCTTTTAAAATCTCACTTACTTTATCAGAGTATTCATTAGATTCAAGAACACTCTTTTCTAACTCAATCTCTTTACTCGTTCCAAATAGTTGGGTTGGAGTTGCATTAAAATATTCTGCTATCTTATCCAAATTTGCAAAGGTAGGATAGCTTTTTTGTTTTTCGTAATCAGAGATGTCTGGAAAGATTGCTCATAAAAAAATGTGGGGCAAATGATGGGGCAAATGCTCTTAAGACAAGCAAAAAAGCCTTGGTTATCAAGGCTTTTACTGTTGAAGTTTGATGCCCCCTACAGGGCTCGAACCTGTGACCCATAGATTAAGAGTCTACTGCTCTACCAACTGAGCTAAGGAGGCAAATATAAAAAGCTGTATTGGTGCCGAAACTTCACGATTTGTATTGAACCCGCGCAATTAAGCAGGTGGGCAACTCGCTCTGACTTAGCTGCTTCCGCGTGAAACGGCCTGCATACTGCCAGAAGTCTTTTGTTTCCCTAATAATACAAAAAATAGTCGGTCAACACTTAAGTGTGAAGTCGTACACCACAGCGTTTCTATATGTATATGATACCACATTTTGAAAATATTTCAAGGGAAAATCTTAATTTTTTGAAACCGATGTCACTTTTTCTTGAATTGGTCAATCTTCTCCTTGGTAGCTCCGAGAGCACGTTCGTACTTGCCATTTTCATTGGGAATAAAGTAGGATGCGTGTTTGAGCTTGTCTGGCAGGTAGTCTTGATTGACCCAGTTGCCGGGGTAGTTGTGGGGATATTTATAGTTTTGTGCATTTCCCAGTTCCTTGCTTCCAGCATAATGACCATCGCGGAGGTGGCGAGGAATGGGAAGGTTGCCAGATGTCCTCAGATCAGACAGGGCCTTATCCATGGCGACGTAGGCTGAGTTGGACTTCGGCGAAAGGGCTAGATCGATGACAATGTTGGCGATGAGAATGCGTGCCTCAGGAAATCCGATACGCTCAGCTGCTTGCAACGCCGTCACGGTATGAATCTGCGCATCTGGATTGGCCAGGCCGATATCCTCATAAGCAATCACAGTCAAACGACGAGCTAGGCTGGGTAGGTCACCAGCTTCTATCAAGCGAGCAGCATAGTGGAGACTAGCATCGACATCGGATCCACGGATGGATTTTTGCAGGGCAGAGAGCACATCGTAGTGGCCGTCTCCATCTTTGTCCATGGTGATGTAGCTGCGCTGGAGGCTGTTTTCCATGATCTCTAACGAAATATGGCGGATGCCTTCTGCATTTTCAGAGGTCGACAGCACAGCCAGATCGAGAGAGTTAAAGGCGGAACGAAGATCTCCATTGGTCGAAGTAGCGATAAAATCCAAAGCGTCCTCATCGAGAATGACAGGAAAGTCAAAGCCACGATCGGGATCATCTAGCGCCGTTTTTAGAGCTTGCTTGACCTCCTCCGTCGTCAAAGGTTCCAGCTCAAAGATCTGTACGCGGCTACGAATAGCAGGTGTTACAGAGAAAAAGGGATTTTCAGTCGTTGCACCGATCATGATGACCAGACCGCTTTCGAGCAAAGGCAAAAGAAAATCTTGCTTGGTTTTATCAAGGCGATGGATCTCGTCTAAAAGCAGGACCAAGCCACCTGAAAACTTGGCTTCCTCTGCGATTTCTTGGAGGCGTTTTTTACTGTCGACGGTTGCATTAAAGGTCCGAAAGGCATACTTGGTCGTTCCTGCGATGGCAGAAGCAATACTGGTCTTTCCGATCCCCGGAGGTCCATAGAGAATCATGGAAGACAGACGATTGGCCTCGACCATGCGGCGGATGATTTTGCCTTCTCCGACCAGGTGTTGTTGACCAATGACTTGATCGATCGTCCGTGGGCGCATACGGAGTGCGAGATTGTCGGGCATTTCCTTCTCCTTTCTAGCTTTGTCTCCTTTCAAAGAGGCGTTTTTTATGGTAAGATTGTAGTAACTATTGTATCATATTCCGCTCTAAGAGTGGGAAATTAGAAAGAGGACGCTATGTCTAAATATGGATTTTTGGATATTTTAGAAGAGGAGATGGACAAGGTTTTTCCTTTTGATTTTGAGATCAATTGGGATAAGAAAAACCATGCGGTAGAAGTGGCTTTCCTCTTGGAAGCACAGAATACAGGAGGGGTTGCCTTGGTTGATGAAGCGGGTGAAGAGTCTGATGAGGATATTTTCTTTGAAGAAGCCGTGCTCTTTTACAATCCAGCCAAGTCGCATGTGGAAGAAGATGCCTATTTAACGGCGATTCCTTATGAGCCTAAAAAAGGATTGTCTCGTGAATTTCTAGCCTATTTTGCGACTTTCCTTCGGGATACAGCTGAGTTGGCCTTGGATGAGCTCATGGATTTCTTAGCAGACGAAGAAGCAGAGAGCTTTGAGATCATCTGGAACCAAGAAGTATTTGAAGAAGGGAAAGTTGGCTTAGAAGAAAGTACTTTTTACCCTTATCCGAGATATTAGAAAAGATTCTAAGTGGACATTTTTAAATAATGAATTCAAGGAGAAGGGGGAGATTATGCTAGAAAAAGTCAAACAGTTTTTCAGGAGAAGGTCAGCTAAAACTGAGCCGTCAGTTGATATTCTTCCCCGCAATCGCTTTGCGGATCTAGATTTCGAGCGAATATTGAAGTCAGGAACTCGTCGCCTTGTTAATGAGGAAGGACGCTATGCTGAGGATGGGAAAATCACAGAACTTGAATTTCCTGAAGATTTTGCGGAATTTGAATTTCTAGTTGGTTTTAATACGGAAGAGGAAGACCAGTTTCAGCAACTATTAGCTCGTTTAAATAGTATTGATAATGCCATTCAGTCCCATTTGGAAAGCGAGTTGCAACAACCCATCCCTCAGTATGCTAAGGATCTAGGCTATACTCAGAAGAGGTGGGAGAAAACCTTTTACTTCCATCCTTGGATATTAAGTTTTGAGGAAAACCCGCCTAATCTTCGCTATGTTGCCGATTATGTAAATGATGAGTTTACGGTTTATTTTGCTAAAAAACATGGCAGATGGCAAGCATACTGGGATGCAGAGTGCCAAAAAGTAATCGAAGAAAGCTAGCTCGTATTTTCCTAGAGAGTAATTGTTATCATAGAAAAGAGTAAATATCATGGAATTATTGGATAGCAGAATGGATTTCCAAGGTTGCAAGATTGCCTTGATTTGTGGGGATAAGGTCTTGACTATCTTACGTGATGACAAGGACGATATCCCTTGTCCCAACATGTGGGAGTTGCCAGGTGGTGGTCGTGAAGGAAACGAAAGCCCTTTCGAGTGCGCAGCGCGTGAAGTTTATGAGGAATTGGGAATTCATTTAGATGAAGACTGTCTGCTTTGGAGCAAGATTTATCCTAGCGTAATCTTTAAAGACAAGCAATCGGTCTTTATGGTTGGTCAGCTAAGACAAGAACAATTTGACAATATTACCTTTGGGAATGAAGGACAGGCCTATAAACTGATGCCTATTGAGGAATTTTTGAAGTCTAAACAGGCAGTGCCTCAGCTACAGGGGAGATTGAGGGATTATTTGGAGGAAGGTTTATGATAACACTTGTTCGAGCGGGAGCAGAGGATTTAGAAACTATTATTGCCATTCAAAGAGCTAGCTTTAAGGCTGTTTATGACAAATACCAAGATGAATATGACCCTTATCTCGAGGACCGTGAACGAATCAAATGGAAACTAGTCGAACGTCCCAATAGCTATTACTACTTTGTAAAAGAAGATGAAGAAAACATCGGATTTTTACGAGTTCAGACTAATGCCGAGTTAACGAAAGCTTGGTTGGGAACGGCAGCGATTTTGCCCCAGTATCAAGGAAAAGGGTATGGTTCTGAGGGACTGAGATTGCTAGAAGAGGAATTGTCAACCATCACACAATGGGATTTGTGTACGGTGTTACAGGATGCAGGCATGGTCGCGTTCTACGAGAAGAATGGCTACCATCAAACCCATATCGAGCCTGAAAAAGAAGGCATGGATATGGTCTACATGAAAAAATTGATAGAGAAATAGAAAGGACGGTTCGGTTAAATTTCTAAACTGAACCCGCCCTAAACACTATGCCAAAAAGATAAACTTCTCTTAGACAAAAACGTCTTCAGAGAGTTTCCTATTTTGGCTTTGTGTTTTACGGGCTTGGTATCTTAATGATGGAAACATGGCAAGAGTTAAAAGTTACAGTGAAGCGTGAGGGAGAGGAGTTGGTTTCCAATCTCTTGATAGAGTTAGGTGCCCAGGGTGTTGCGATTGAAGACAGCATGGACTATGTGGGCAATGTGGACCGCTTCGGTGAGATTTTTCCTGATGTCGAGCAGCAAGAAGAAATCGTGGTGACGGCCTACTACCCGGAAACGGTTGATGTAGCAGCGGTTGAAGCGGACTTGCAGGCTCGCTTAGCAGAATTGACGGATTTTATGGATTTAGGAGAGGTCAAGATGGGTACGACTGCCTTGGCTGAGGAAGATTGGGCGGACAACTGGAAGAAATACTATGAACCAGCTCGCATTACCCATGATTTGACCATCGTGCCGTCATGGACAGACTATGAGGCGACGGCTGGAGAAAAGATTATCAAGCTAGATCCTGGTATGGCCTTCGGAACTGGAACGCACCCAACAACCAAGATGAGCCTCTTTGCCTTGGAGCAGGTTCTTCGTGGTGGCGAAACAGTGCTAGATGTAGGGACTGGTTCAGGGGTCCTTTCTATTGCCAGCTCACTTCTAGGTGCCAAGGAAATCTTCGCCTATGACTTGGATGATGTGGCCGTTCGTGTCGCTCAGGAAAATATTGAACTCAACCCGGGCATGGAAAACATCCATGTAGCCCCAGGCGATTTGCTTAAAGGGGTGGAGATTGAAGCAGATGTTATCGTGGCCAATATCTTGGCGGATATCCTTATCCATCTGACGGACGATGCTTATCGCTTGGTCAAGGACGAAGGCTACCTCATCATGAGTGGCATTATCAAGGACAAGTGGGACATGGTGCGTGAGTCGGCTGAGTCAGCTGGATTTTTCCTTGAAACTCACATGATCCAAGGGGAGTGGAATGCCTGTGTCTTCAAAAAAACTAAGGATATCTCTGGTGTGATTGGAGGCTAGCATGCAACAGTATTTTGTAAAAAGTTTGGCTAGCTCACCTGTCACTATCGAGGATAAGGAAACCAGCAAGCACATGTTTCAGGTCATGCGCTTGAAAGAAGATGACCAGGTGACCCTAGTCTTTGATGATGGGATCAAGCGTTTGGCACGCGTGCTAGATGTGGAGGCTCGTCAGTTTGAATTGGTTGAAGAACTTGATGACAATGTGGAACTGCCAATCCAAGTGACCATCGCATCAGGCTTTCCCAAGGGAGACAAGCTGGAGTTTATCACTCAAAAGGTGACGGAACTGGGTGCTAGTCATATCTGGGCCTTCCCTGCTGACTGGTCAGTCGCCAAGTGGGACGGCAAGAAATTGGTCAAAAAGGTTGAAAAACTAGAAAAAATTGCCCTTGGAGCAGCAGAGCAAAGCAAGCGGAATCTTGTCCCAGGTATTACCCTTTTTGAGAAAAAGGCAGACTTTCTAGCCCAACTCGACCAGTTTGATCGCATCGTGGTGGCTTACGAAGAGTCAGCCAAAGAAGGCGAAAGCGCTGCTCTTGTACAAGCTGTAAGTGGTCTTGAAAAAGGGAGCAAGGTTCTCTTTATCTTTGGACCGGAGGGTGGTCTTTCACCTTCTGAAATTGAAAGTTTTGAAGCCAAGGGAGCTGTTTTGGCAGGACTTGGTCCTCGGATTCTCCGTGCAGAAACCGCCCCACTCTATGCCCTTAGCGCAGTGAGTGTTGTCACAGAATTAATGAAAAACGCGTGAAGGTAGATCTTCACGCGTTTCTTTATGAGAACAAGAAAGAATTAGTTTTCTTCTTTCTTACGAGATGGGAGAAGGAAGCCAAGTCCGGTCATCACTAAACCGACAAGGGCTAAGATGGAAGCACGTTCTCCTGTTTCAGGCAAGGTTTTTTCGCTGATAGAAGAAGCAACTACTGGCTTAGCAGTTTCTTGGCGAGCTCCTGCAGGGCGAGCTCCTTCTTGACTTGGAGCAGGAAGAGTAACGGTTTGTTGGCTATGAGACAGGGTGATGGTTTCATCTTGTGCCGGTTTCTGATGGTTCGGTACAAAGATAAATGAAGGGTTTCCTGTTTCTGGTTTTGTTGGTTCTTCTGGTTTTGTTTCAGGTTCTACTTTTGGTTCCACATAAACAAAGCGGAATTCTCCAAATCCTTCTTGTTTAGATGGTTCAAGGTAGACAACATCTCCGTCTTTACCAACCAGATCCTTAGCTTTGTCAGCGGTTAAGAAGCGGACATCTACCCCCTTGATGCTGTCTGTAAAGCGCCAGTTACCGTCTGCACTTGGGTTGATATTCTTTTCTTCCAAGATGTAGTTAATGATAGCTTGGCGGTTTTCCAATCCAAGGAGTTGATTCAAGCTAGCATCGCGAACACCTGGGAATTTTCCGTTTGCCCGGTAGTTGTTGGTCACAACGATAAATTCTTGATCCGCAGCTACTTCTTTGCCTTGGTATTTCAAGTTGCGGACACGGCTAGCATCTGGGTTAACCGTTTTTCCTTCGCGGTCGTATTTATTTGGTTGGGTTACGTCGAACTCATAGGTCACCCCGTCGATAACGTCAAAGTTGTAGGTCCGGTAGTTAGGGTTGACAAGCTGTTGAGGCTCTTTGCTCATTGGGTCGATCGTGTTGAATTGTCCGGCAGACATTTCCAACCATTCCTTGAGTTGAGCACCAGTCACCTTAAGGATGGCAGTGACATTATCATATAGATAAAGGTCAGCGACGTTCTTGATGGCGATTGGTCCAGCTGGGATATCTGTGTAGGCAGTAGCATCTCCACGGGTACCTGCCTTAAATGGCGCCGCAGCAGAGAGGATTGGAAGGTTAGCTTCAGGAGTTCCTGCCAATTCCTTCTTAGCATACCAAATTTGTGCGTTGTTCACGATTTGGACAGATGGATCATCTTTCACAAGGGCAAAGTAGCTGGTGATTGGAGCAGAAGTAGTTCCGACTTGTTGGCGGACATATTTAACTGTACCTTCGTGGGATTCCTTCGCGATAGCGGTGATGCGCTCATCGGCTGCTTGTGATTTGGTGTCGATCTTGCGGATAGCAGCCTTGCTTCCAACAACAGACCATTTGCCGTCTGTGTAGCGCAGGTTGAGGTCGATAACCCCAAGGTGGTCGCCGTATTTTCCAGCCATGGTAACCGGTGTTCCGTTGATTTTACCGTTTACCCCGTCAACGCCAGCATATTTTTCGTAGAAGCCAGTTCCATTTCCGCTTGGGAATTCAGCGTGTGAGTGACCAGTTACAACTGCATCAACACCTGGGAGGCTGGCAATTTGGTAACCTTCGTTTTCTTCGCCTTTTTCGTACTTATCGTCTCCGATACCAGAGTGAGAAAGGACGAGGACGACGTCCGCTCCGGCTTTGCGCATTTCTGGGATGATGGCTTGGATGGCTTCGACGGAGTCATTGACCTTGACCTTGCCTTCGAGGTTGGCCTTGTCCCAGCTGAGGATTTGTGGAGGGACGATTCCTGTTACCCCGATATTGACATCGACTGGACGACCGTTTTTGTCAGTATAGGTCTTTTTGATAATCTTATAGGGATCGTAGACAAAGGCACCAGTCTTTGGATCCACGACGTTGGCATTGACGATCGGCATGCCGGCAGTAGAGATGACCTTTTTAAGGTAATCTAGTCCGTAGTTGAATTCGTGGTTTCCAAGGGTTCCTGCATCAAAGCCTAATTTTTGAAGAGCCGCATACATAGGGTGTTGCTCACCATCTTTGATGGGATTGACGATGGCCTTATAGGTACCAAGAGGAGTTCCTTGGATAGTATCTCCGTTATCAACGAGGAGGACGTTGCTATTTTCTTTCTTCGCATCTTCGATCAAGACAGCTGTTTTTGCTAGACCAACGTTTTGCGCTGGTTTGTCTTGGTAGTAGTCATAGTTGACCAAGTTGGTATGAAGGTCCGTTGTCGCAAGGATGCGGACGTCGACTTCTTGCCCCTCAACTGGAGTGTTCGCTTTTGCGTCACTGGCGCTATTTTGAGGTGCTGCTGGAGTCGCTTCGGTTGCTGTAGCAGTGGCTTCTCCGCTAGCAGTCGGAGTGTTATTGCTAGTGGATGCTTCAGAGCTAGTCGCGGGAGACGCAGGAGTTGCGGCCTCTGTGACAGCAGTTGCTGACGAATCAGTTGAGCTCGTCGCTTCATCTGCTTGAGCAGTTGTCGTTGCCAAGAAAGCAGCAGCAAGGCTGAATAGGGCAGCCTGTTTACGGAATGATGACATGGTTGTCCTCCTAAATAAAATGATGTCTTTCTATTATATCTTATTTTGTTCGGAATGGATTCGTTTTCGTATCCTTTCTATATGATAAATTGATAAAAATTTTTCCAAAATAAAGGCTCAGTTTTCAAAAAAATTACGAATGATAAAAGTGAGGAGGCGATACAGATGAACAAAAAAAGAAAAGGATGCCGTTTGATATTTTCTTTGATGATTCTTGGACTCGTAGTATGGATTGGGTTGAAAGTCAAGGACTATCTGGAATTCCAACAAGAAATGGTTCGAATTGTACATAGTCAAGAAGTGAAAAAGTTAATTGTAGATGATTTGAAACAGAAAGACTCGGCTGCGTTTACAGAAACAGGCAAGATCCAATCGTATGAAATTGATGACGAAACGATTGAACACAATCCGATGGGAGGAATTATGTTTGAGGTGATACTAAATGGAAATAAAGAGATAACTGGAAGTATGGGATTAAGGAAATATAGTGAGGATGGGCCGATTGAATCTGTGGGAATGGATGAATCTGAAGGCCTTCAATAACTGATGGAAGAGTAAGCTTTCGGTTTGCTGGTAAACAATCATCAATCTGAGAAAGTAACTCATACGGTTTGATATCTGTTCCAAAATTTTAAAAAAATTTAGAAATTGATGTTACGTTTTCGAAAATTTTTACGAATTATTAAAGTGAGAGTAATAAATTTGAAAACTTAATAGTGTAAAGTGATACTACTAGCACTTTATGGAGGATGAAAATGAAACAAAAAAGAAAAATTGGTCGTTATATATTTGGAGTGTTGCTACTAGGAGTCTTGATATGGGGAGGCATGCTTGTAAAAAACCATCTTGATTTTCAAAATGAAATGGTTCAGATCGTGCATAGTAAGGAAGTGGAAAAGCTGATTGTACATGATCTGAAATTGAAAGATCCTAATGCATTTACAGAAAAAGGAAAGATTCAATCGTATGAAATTGATGACAAAACGATTGAACACAATCCAATGGGGGGAATTATGTTTGATGTGATCATAAATGGAGATAAAGAGATAACTGGTAGCCTAGGCTTGTGGAAGACTAGTAAAGATGGCCCGATTGAGTCGGTGGGAATGGATGCCTCTATAGGTCTTCAAAAACTGATGAAGGAGTAAGAGAGATGTATACTGATCAAGAAAAAAATAGGATTGCGTGGAAAGAGTACTCAAAGTTCAATGTTGGGAAAGAGGTTGATATTGAAAGTGATGGGAAAAAAGAAAAAAGGATAGGCTATGTTTCTGAAATTTTTGGACAGGCACCAGAAAAGGATATGGTCTCCTCTCTCGAAGACTTAGAAGCACGGTTGCAAGGAGCCCTAACTGGTTTAAATGGCTACATTGTGACGGATAAAGAAATCACTCAGGAAACCAGACCAGAGGATGTGCAAAAAGTAACCATTTTGTTTGAGGGCTCGGAAGCAAAATTTGATCAAAATTTCAGGGGAGCTGTAGAAGATTGGGTGCTCACCGATGCTCCAACTGCAATACAAATATCAATGGCCAAGAGACTTGGGATCAAAACGGGAAAAATTTCCCAGCTTGACGCGGCTTCGAAAGAAGTAAAAGCAGCAATGGATAGATATCCGAATGCGCGTTTCAAATTTTATGCTCATTCTTTAGGAGGCTTAAATCTCCAAGCTTCACTTGGATCTTTGGAAGATAAGTATTTAAATAGAGTGGATGGGGCTTATATATATGAAGCACCCAATCTTTATCCACTTTTAAGCGATGAGGAAAAGAAACAGGTCGATAAGATTAAATATAAAATATATAATTATATAGACAAGCGAGACATTGTTACATGGGAACATTCTAAAGAAGGGAACGAGGGTGTTGTTGGGACACTTGTTCGAATTGACAGTAAGGATGTAGGCGATTTAGGAAAACAACACATGTGGGGAGGTTACGACTACAAGGCTGGCTACTTGAACGTCAAAGAAGAAAGTTTAGATGACTATCGATTAGCTCGAGTAAAGCAGGCGAAAGAACAACTGCAGTTAAAGAAACAAGCATTGGAATCTTGGAAAAAGAGAGGGCTTTCCGGACGTGATCTCATTTCCATGGACACAATTCAGGCCATAAGAATAGTGGAATCGTTGAAGGAGTTTGCTCTCATTGCCTCAGATTATATTTTAGCTGTCTGTGATTTCGGTATTGCGGATGTGAAAGGGACTTGGGATACATTATTAGCCTCTTGCCGTTCAACTGTATCCGGAAGCCGATGTACAGAGAGTGATATCGTCAATGCACTTGCTCAAGTTGGTGCAACAAAAGAAACGATTGAGATCAATCGCATCACAGAATTAGAGAAAATTAAAAAAGATACTCTAAAAATAAAGGATAGTATTTTTAGTCTATCAACAGACATAGCGAAAGGGATTGCAACTGTTGCAGCTACAGATATTGCTCTAGCAAGCCAACTTCAATTGCAATGGTAAAGAATGGGAAACAACGAGTTTAAATGTATTAATGCGATTAGAAAAGTGGAAGAAAAATGGAATAGGACTGAAGAAGAATTGAAAATGGAGATGAAAAAACTGGAAAATAGAATGCATCAGATCCATGACCAGTTCTGCTTTACAAAACAGAACATCGAAATGATGGAAGAGGAAGTTACATATTTCTCTAAAACGATGGAAAGTACGGACAGCCTATCGGATTATTTTCAGGAATTATCAGATGTTTATGAGGAATTAAATTCGGACTACTATGGAGAACTAGCTCATATTGAGGAAATACATCAGCTGAAACAAAAGGAACTACAGCTGGTTTCTGAAAAATATGCCAAGGATATTGAAAGATTGAGAAAGGAACTGTATGTCGAAAATTGATGTTTTAAATGATCTTACTTATGAAGATAAGCGTTACATGGCGGCTATCATTAGTGTTAGATTTATGGGGAAATTTGCATTAACCAAGGGAGCAATTGATCAACAAGGTATAAAAAGTAGAATTTCATCGAGTTTAACAGAACTTGAAAGTTCTCTAGATCAGGTCATTGGAAGTATTGATAAGGATTTGGCTGGAAAATTTTCAAACTCTGTTAAAGAAGGCGTTGGAAGAAAGAAAGCTGAGTTACATTCTTTGAAAGAGTTTTGCCAGGCTAAGTAAGATCCGTATATTAAAGTAACTTCATTGGTTCCCATCTGCTTCTAAAAGTGTTAAAATAGTATCCAAGAAACTGGAGAAAACGAATGCCAAAAGAAGAGAATTTAACTGGGGACCAAGTCGTTGCCCTTACAAAAAAATATTTATCACCTGAGGATGTTGCTTTTGTGCAAAAGGCTTTGGTCTATGCATTTGATTGCCATAGTGGTCAATTTCGTCAGTCTGGTGAACCTTACATCATTCATCCCATTCAAGTGGCAGGAATTCTTGCCAAGCTGAAACTGGATGCTGTAACGGTGGCCTGTGGTTTTTTGCATGATGTCGTGGAAGATACGAATGCAAGCTTAGATGATTTAGAACGCGAATTTGGTCATGATGTGCGCGTGATTGTCGATGGGGTGACCAAGCTCGGGAAGGTCAAGTACAAGTCCCACGAAGAGCAATTGGCGGAAAATCATCGCAAGATGCTTATGGCCATGTCTCAAGATATTCGCGTGATTTTGGTTAAATTAGCTGACCGCCTGCATAATATGCGCACCTTGAAGCATTTGCGCAAGGATAAGCAAGAACGCATTTCTCGCGAAACCATGGAGATCTATGCGCCACTAGCCCATCGTCTCGGGATTTCCAGTGTCAAGTGGGAGCTTGAGGATTTGTCTTTCCGTTATTTGAATGAGACAGAATTCTACAAGATTTCTCACATGATGAAGGAAAAGCGTCGTGAGCGAGAAGAGTTGGTGGAAGAAGTCGTCCACAAGATTGAGACCTATGCAGGGGAACGCCATTTGCATGGAAAAATTTATGGCCGACCAAAGCATATCTACTCCATCTACCGCAAGATGCAGGATAAAAAGAAACGCTTTGATGAAATTTACGACTTGATTGCCATTCGCTGTATCCTGGATACTCCAAGTGATGTCTATGCCATGCTGGGTTATATCCATGAACTTTGGAAACCGATGCCGGGGCGTTTTAAGGACTATATTGCCAACCGGAAGGCCAATGGCTACCAGTCCATCCATACGACGGTCTACGGCCCTAAAGGACCGATTGAGTTCCAGATCCGTACCAAGGAGATGCACGAGGTTGCCGAGTACGGGGTTGCCGCTCACTGGGCTTACAAAAAAGGGATCAAAGGTCAGGTTAACGGCAAGGAATCTGCCATTGGGATGAACTGGATCAAAGAGATGATGGAGCTCCAAGACCAATCAGGTGATGCCAAAGAATTTGTTGAAAATGTAAAAGAAGATATTCTAGCGGAAGAAATTTATGTCTTCACACCAGACGGAACCGTGCGCTCGCTTCCCAAAGATTCTGGACCGATCGATTTTGCCTATGAGATCCATACCAAGGTTGGAGAAAAAGCCATAGGTGCCAAGGTCAATGGCCGGATGGTACCTCTTAATACTAAACTTCGGACTGGGGATCAGGTGGAGATTATCACCAATGCCAATTCCTTTGGTCCGAGTCGTGACTGGCTAACTATTGTCAAGACCAGCAAGGCGCGCAACAAGATCCGTCAATTCTTTAAGAACCAAGACAAGGAATTGTCTATTAACCGTGGTCGTGACCTCTTGATGGCACAATTCCACGAGCATGACTTGGTAGCCAACAAGTTCATGGATAAGAAGCACATGGACAAGGTTTTGCAAAAGACCAGCTACAAGACCGAAGAGGCCTTGTTTGCGGCCATCGGTTTTGGAGAAATCGGAGCCATCTCTGTCTTTAATCGTTTGACGGAGGAAGAGCGTCGAGAAGAGGAAAAGGCCAAGGCGCGTGCAGAAGCTGAAGAGCTGGTCAAAGGCGGCGAAGTCAAGGTTGAAAACAAAAAAGACACCCTCAAGGTCCGCCATGAAGGTGGCGTGGTCATCCAAGGGGCTTCTGGTCTCTTGATCCGGATTGCTAAGTGTTGCAATCCCGTCCCAGGAGATACAATTGTCGGTTACATTACCAAAGGACGTGGGGTTGCCATTCACCGTCAAGACTGTATGAATCTGCGGGCCCAAGACAACTACGAGCAACGCTTGATCGACGTCGAGTGGGAAGACAATAACACGACCAAGGATTACATCGCCCATATCGATATCTACGGCCTCAACCGTGCAGGCCTTCTCAATGATGTCCTTCAAGTCCTCTCTAATACGGCTAAGATGATCTCAACTGTCAATGCCCAACCAACCAAAGATATGAAATTTGCCAATATCCACATTTCCTTCGGGATTCCAAACCTGTCTATGTTGACAACGGTTGTGGATAAGATTAAGAGTGTGCCGGAGGTATACTCTGTTAAGCGTACCAACGGCTAGTCGGCTGCTCAGTTATCTTTTATTGCTTCGTTAGCTCGCCTCGCCGTACTTCAGTACTGTCTTCGTCTCGCTGCCTTGCTCTAAAAGTAACTGAATAGCCTCTGTTTTTCAAGATAGTTGCCTGCTTTTCACTGCCTTGTTTGAAGTCGATGTTCTTTGAAGATTGAGGAGCGTGGTCAGAACTCTTTTATTGCTTGGTAGCTCTCCTTGCCGTACTTCAGTGCTGTCTTCGTCTCGCTGCCTTGCCCTAAAAGCAACGGAACAGCCCCTGTTTTTCAAAATAGTTGCCTGCTTTTCATCGCCTTATTTGAAGTCGATGTTCTTTGAAGCTTAGTGGTGAGCCCAATAGATTGTATAAATAGGATAATAAGATGAAATTAGTAATTCAACGGGTCAAAAGGGCCTCGGTTTCTATTGACGGTCAAGTTTATAGTCAGATTCAAGAAGGACTTCTTCTCTTGGTGGGAGTGGGTCCTGAGGATGACCAAAAGGACCTGGAATACGCAGTACGAAAGGTCACGCAAATGCGAATTTTCTCGGATGAAGATGGGAAGATGAATTTATCTGTTAAGGATATTCAAGGAGAAATCCTCTCGATCTCTCAATTTACCCTCTTTGCCCAGACAAAAAAAGGCAATCGTCCAGCCTTTATTGGGGCAGCCAATCCAGAGATGGCCAGCCAGCTCTATGATGATTTTAATGATTTGTTGGAAAAGGAAGTCCCTGTCAAACGAGGGATCTTCGCTGCAGATATGGCAATTGAACTCATCAATGATGGCCCAGTGACCATCATCCTCGATACGAAAAATCCATAGAAAGAAAAAAACATGCCCTTCATCAAAGGGCATGTTTTTCTATGTAAAGTTGTTGGGCAATCAGGTGATTGATTTGGATGTCTTGGTCTTTGATCTGGAGCTGATAGAGGCCGGTGTAATCATCATAGCCTTTGAAGAGAATGTCATCTCCAATGGTCAGCTGGATCTGGTCTAAAAAATTCAGCAATTCAAAGCTATCCTGGACTCTTCGCAAACGATAGGTTCCCGGTTCGCTGACATCACTCAAACGGTCCTGGTAAGCCTCGATGAGAAGTTGTCCTTTGGGTGGAATTGTCCCACCGTGAGGACAGGTTTTAGGATTTCCAAGCATGTAATCAAGCTTGTCAATGAAATGTTCAGAAACGGTATGTTCGAGGACTTCTGCCTCTTCGTGGACTTCCTCGGTGGTATAGTCAAGGTTCTTCAGAAGGAATACTTCGATTAAGCGGTGCTTGCGGTAGAGATCAGAGACCAATTGCGAGCCTAGATCTGTTAGCAAATACCCACGAGACTTGTCCTTCACCAAGAGACCCTCAGAGATCATGCGCTTAATCATCTCGGTCACAGCGGGTGGAGAGACCTGCATGCGACTGGCAATTTCTTTATTACTGATTTTTTCTACTTCTGTGCCAATTTCGTAAATGCACTTGAGGTAATCTTCTTTGTTTGGTGTCATGCTTTCCTCTTTTCTTCGCTCACTTCTAGTATATCAAAAAAATCCTCAAAAACGCTAGCGGAGTAATGAGAATTGTCTCAAGCTCCAAAAGATGGTAGTATAGTAGCATAGAAAGGACGGCATTATGAACAGACAGGACTTGGCGAGACTAGGGTGGAGGGAGAATAGTTTAGCCTATTTAGAGAAATATTTGCAGGAATACAAAGATGTACAAGCCTACCAAGAACAATACCAGTCTGTCTTTTTCTTTGCTAGTCCTCTATTTCAAAAAATGTGGTTTCACGAACTTCAGAATATGGATGAAGCTGTTGCTCAAGACTTGCTGAGGGGAGTCATGAAAATTCTTCTCATGCCAAGTGACTTGTCTGGAACTTGTGAAGAGACAGCTTTTCTTCTAAGTAGAATGGCTCCAGCTTGCCCACCTCATTCACCTTTTTGGTCCTCTTTCTCAAGAGTGGTCCAAGTAGCTTTTGCTCAGGATCCATTAGCTAGCAAAGAGGGAGACCAGCTCTTAAAACGCCAGATCCACCAGTTCCGCTATTTGCTCTCTGCCTACCAGGCCCAGTGGATTCGGGAGCATTATGCCAGAGCGGGGCAGACGGATGAAGAAGCGCTACAAGCTTACTTGCAGGAGACAAAAGGGATCAAAATCGATGCTTATGCAGCGGCTCGTCTCCACAATAAGGTTTATGTGGATCAAGACGGCCAACTCGCCTTCCCATCTCGTGCTCAGGCCCAATTGAATTTTAAGGTCTTGCTCAACTTTCATACAGAGTATATCCTGGATCAGGGTGGCCAGTTTCTCAACGAAGTGGATCCGAATCAGATTTCTGAAAATGGCATTGTCAATGGAGCCAGTTTCAACTATGGCTTAGCTAGAGGACATACCCATAAGGACTTGGATATCGATCCCGTTAAACCGTGGGATCCAGCTTTTCGCAAGAAGGTCCTCTATCAGCAGGGGATTCGCTATCTAGCTCCGAAGAATGACCGCGGAGAGCAGGGCTATTGGAGCCGGAAGGGAACCTTTGCACAAGGTGGTAAGAGCTACAAGCAACAGGTAGCACGGCGCGTGCGGAGTTTCCTCAGAGGCATCCCACGCCTACGCTGGCGAGTCCTCCTCCAGAATGGACTCCATCGGATTTTATAGTAGTCCTCTTTCGGATTGAAGACAAAGGCCTCTTAGAAACTCACCTAAGGAAAGTCTCTGAACAGATTTTATAGATAAAGTAAAAAGAGGTCTAGACCTCTTTTTACTTTATCCAAGTGCTTTGACGGCTTCGATTGCAGCGTCGTAATTTGGTTCACTGTTGATGTTGTCGAGGTATTCAACGTATGTGACCTTGTTATCTGCATCTAGGACCAAGACAGCGCGTGCGAGCAAATGCCATTCATTGATCAAGAGGCCATAAGCCTTCCCAAAGGAATGGTCGAAGTAGTCTGAGAGCATGATGGCATTTTCGATCCCTTCAGCAGCACACCATTTGCCTTGAGCGAAAGGAAGGTCGACAGAGACGGTCAAGACCACAGTGTCTTCCATGTCAGAGAGGGCCTGGTTGAAGTGACGTGTTTGGGTGGAACAGATACCTGTGTCAATAGATGGGATCACGCTGAGGACTTTTTTCTTCCCGGCAAAATCAGCCAAAGATTTTTTCTCCAAGTTTGGTGTAGTCAGTGAAAAGTCGTGAGCAGTATCGCCAACTTGAAGTTGAGATCCAGTGAAGGTAACAGGGTTTCCTAAAAATGTTGTCATAGCAAAGACTCCTTTTTTCTTTTCATTGTACATCAATGAAGGGGGAAGAGCCACTGATTTGTTTGAGAATCTAATGAGTTTGAAACCTTATTTGTTCAAACCTTCTGCGATTTTCTCTAAATTCCATTTCATCATGCTGTAGTAGCTGTCGCCTTCTTCCCCTTCTTTAGCAATCGAGTCAGTAAAGATCTTTGCAAAGATAGGGATATTGGTATCCTTAGACACAGTTTTCATAGGACGCTCATCGACACTGGATTCGACAAAGAGGGACGGTACTTTGGTTTGACGCAATTTCTCCATCAGTGTTTTGATTTGTTCAGGTGTCCCTTCTTCTTCAGTGTTGATTTCCCAGATATAGGCAGATGGGACGCCGTAGGCTTTGGAGAAGTACTTGAAGCAGCCTTCACTGGTTACGATCATCTTCTTATCCTCTGGGATGTTCTTGAATGCTTGCTTGGCTTCTTGGTCTAGCTTACCGAGTTTTTCAGTATAGGCTGCTAGATTTTTTTCGTAGAAGTCCTTGTTTTTTGGATCTTTGGCGATCAATTGTTTGGCAATGTTTTTAGCGTAGATGATTCCATTTTCGAGATTGAGCCAAGCGTGAGGGTCTTCTTTTCCAGCTTGGTTTTGGCCTTCCAGATAGATGATCTCTACGCCATCGCTAGCAGCGAAATAATCCTTGTTTTCTACTTTATTGGCATTTTTGACCAATTTAGTAAACCAAGCATTACCACCCGTTTCGAGGTTGATCCCATTGTAGAAGATCAGGTCTGCTTGTGAAGTTTTTTTGACATCTTCTGGGAGTGGTTCGTACTCGTGGGGATCTTGACCGACAGGGACAATACTGTGTAGCTCGATTTTATCCCCCGCGATATTTTTGGTCATATCGGCAAGGATGGAGTTGGTGGTAACCACCTTCAATTTATCGGATGAGGACTTGGAAGAAGAGTCTTTGCTACAGGCCATAAGACCAAATAAGAGTGCCACAAAGAGGGCGAGGACAGAAGTGATTTTTTTCATGTGTTTCTCCTTTAATGAGGCGAAAGAGCGTGCTTGTTCTTTCTCTGCTTAGGAGCGATAAAGAAGCTGATGAGAAAGAATATTGCAGAAGTGAGGACAATACAAGACCCAACGGCGATGTTGAAGCTATAGCCAATAAAGAGTCCCAGGATGGATGCAAGAGCACCTAATCCCGATGAAAGGAGCATCATGGACCAGAGGCTATTGGCATAGAGATAGGCTGTCGCAGCGGGTGTGATGAGCATGGCGACGATGAGAATGGTCCCGACACTCTGCATAGCAGTGACAGAAACCAAGGTCAAGAGCACCATGAGGAGGTAGTGATAGATCTTGACCCGGACGCCCATGGATTGAGCCAGAACAGGATCAAAAGATGTGAGCAGTAAGGGACGAAAGAGCAGGCAAATCACCAGTAATACGGTTACCCCAACACCAATGGTCATCCACATATCCTGGTCTTGCACGGCCAAGATATTCCCAAAGAGGATGTGGAAGAGGTCGGTGGAACTTTTAGCGACTCCGATCAGAATGACTCCTAAGGCGAGGAAAGAAGAAAAGGTAATCCCAATCGCAGTGTCGCTCTTGATGATGGAGTTGCTCTTGATATAGGTGATCAGGATGGAAGCTAAAAGCCCGAAGGCAATGGCGCCAATAAAGAAATTGATGCCCAGGATAAAGGAAAGGGCCACACCTGGAAGGACCGCGTGTGAGATGGCATCTCCCATGAGAGACATGCCTCGCAAAATAATGAAGCATCCGACAGCGCCAGCGACGATCCCGATGGCAATAGCTGTAATGAGAGCGTTTTGGAGGAAATGAAATTGTTGTAATCCATCGATAAATTCTGCAATCATCTGATTTCACCTCCTATAAAAAGTTCATGACCGTAGGCTGCGTGAAGATTCTCTTTGGTAAAGGTTTCCTCTGTTTTCCCAAAAGCAATCAGTTTGCGATGAAGGAGCAGGATCTGGTCAAAATAAGCTGGGACCTTGCTCAGATCGTGATGGACAATCAGGATGGTCTTGCCTTCCTTTTTCAAGGTTTGGAGTGTCTGCATGATGATGTCTTCGCTAACGGAGTCAATCCCAGCAAAGGGCTCATCCAAAAAGATGACCTCTGCTTCTTGAACCAAGCAGCGGGCGATTAGGACCCGTTGGAATTGCCCTCCTGAAAGTTGGCCAATCTGGCGATCCGCTAGATCAAGAAGATTGACAAGTTTCAAGGCATTTTCCACTTTTTTCAGATCCTCTTTGCTTTTTCGCTTGAAGATCGAAAGATGGGGATAGAGTCCTAGTGAGACACACTCCCGCACCGTGATGGGGAAGTGGAAATCAATAGCTGTCTTTTGTTCGACGTAGGCCACTCGTTGAAGAGCTTGGCCGATATCTTTTTGATTGAGCAGGACCTTTCCCGAATGAGGGAGAAGTCCTAGCATGGCCTTGATCAGGGTTGATTTTCCAGCTCCGTTGGGTCCAAGAATGCCTAGGATGGTTGGACCCTGGATGGTGAGGGAAAGATCCTCCAAGGCCAGTGTTTGCTGGTAAGCAACACTTAGATGTTCAATTTGAATCATGATTTTTCTCCTTTAACATTAATATACATGAATGAAAAAATTAAGTCAAGTTAATTTTTGAAATAATTTAGATTAACTCGCTTGTAATCATTGAAAAATAGACCTATTTTTGATAAGGTTAATAGAAAAGAATGAAAGTGAGAAGATCATGGTACGTTTACAAGATGATTTTTATGATTATGTCAATGGGAAATGGGCTGAGGCAGCTGTGGTTCCAGATGACAAACCGTCAACCGGTGGTTTTATGGACTTGATCCAAGATATCGAAAACTTGATGTTGGATATTACCGGAAAATGGCAAAGAGGAGAAGAATTGCCAGAAGACAGTATTCTGCAAAATTTTGTCAAATACCACAAAATGGTGGCAGATTTTGATGCACGGGAAGTAGCTGGTGTTGCCCCAGTCATGCCCCTGATCAACGAAATCAAGGCCTTATCTTCCTTTGAAGACTATACCAGCAAGTTGGGTACCTATGAGCTAGCTGGCAAACCAAATCTCATGCCATTTAGCGTGTCACCAGACTTTATGAATGCCCAAATGAATGTCTTGTGGGGAGAAGCGCCGGCTCATATCTTGCCAGATACGACCTACTATGAAGAAGGTAACGAAAAAGGCCCAGAATTACTGGCTATCTGGCGCCAAATGATGGAAAAACTTTTACCTAAATTTGAATTCTCAGAGGCAGAAATCAAAGATATCCTGGATAAGGTCATTGCGTCGGATGCAGAATTGGCCAAATATATCTTGTCAAATGAAGAAAGATCCGAGTACAATAAACTCTACCATCCTTATGAGTGGGCAGATTTCAAGGCCTTGGTTCCAGAATTGCCACTCGATACTTTCTTTACAGAAGTGATCGGACAAACTCCGGATAAAATCATCGTTCCAGAAGAGCGTTTCTGGAAGGAATTCGCACCAACATTCTATTCAGCAGCCAACTGGGAAACTATTCATGCAAGATTGAAACTCAGTGCAGCCGTAGATTGGACTTTATTCTTGACCGAAGAAATCCGTGTCTTGGCTGGTGAATATGGTCGTACGATTGCAGGTATTCCAGAACCTCGTCCAAAAGAAAAGGCGGCCTTGTCATTAGCAGAAGTACCATATAGCCAAGCGCTTGGACTCTGGTATGCGGGTGAAAAATTCTCACCAGAAGCGAAAGCAGACGTAGAGCATAAAGTAGCGACCATGATTGAGGTCTACAAGGATCGTCTTGAAAAAGCAGACTGGCTCGCTCCTGAAACTCGCGAAAAAGCTATTGTCAAGCTCAATGTCATCACACCGCATATCGGCTACCCTGAAAAATTACCAGAAACATACGCCAAGAAGATCATCGACGAGAGCAAGACCTTGGTGGAAAATGCTCAAGCCCTTTACGAAATTTCCATTGCCCATACTTGGAGCAAGTGGAACCAACCAGTTGATCGGAGCGAATGGCATATGCCAGCTAATATGGTCAATGCTTACTATGATCCGCAACAAAACCAAATTGTCTTCCCAGCAGCGATTTTACAAGCACCTTTCTATGACCTTCACCAATCATCATCAGCCAACTACGGCGGAATCGGTGCGGTCATTGCCCATGAAATCTCCCACGCCTTTGACACCAATGGTGCTTCCTTTGACGAGCACGGTAGCTTGAAAGACTGGTGGAAGCCAGAAGATTACGAAGCCTTTACCGCTCGCACGCAAAAGGTCATCGATCAGTTTGAAGGGCAAGACTCTTATGGTGCTAAGATTAACGGGAAATTGACCGTTTCTGAAAACGTGGCAGATCTAGGAGGAATTGCTGCAGCCCTTGAAGCCGCTAAGAAAGAAGCAGACTTCTCAGCAGAAGAATTCTTCACCAACTTTGCTCGCATCTGGCGCATGAAAGCTCGGACAGAGTACATGCAACTCCTCGCAAGTGTTGATGTCCACGCACCAGGAAAACTCCGTACCAATGTTCAATTGCCAAACTTTGACGAATTCTTTGAAACCTTTGATGTCAAAGAAGGAGATGGCATGTGGAGAAAACCAGAAGATCGTGTGATTATTTGGTAATGTAAGATAAGAGAGACGATTCGGTTTACCGAAACTTCCTGCAGAAAAATAGGAAATCAATGCCGCATTCCATGAATGCCAGTTGATTTATCTTTTTTCCAAAGGAAGTAGTCTCGACTTCAGTTAAAAACTATTCGAGAATGAAAGTGACTGATTACATGATCAGAGTTGTGAGGATGATATGGAAACCTAGGTTCCCATATCATCTTGTCTGCATTATAAAAGAGTTGAGACTGTTTTTCTGTCTCAACTCTTTTTCATATTAGAATCATTAGTTTCTTCTTTTTGGATCGGTTTGTTTAAAGATCAGGTATAAGATTCCGGCTGGCAAGAAGCAGAAGAGCCACATGGCATCTAGTCCCTTCTGTTTACTGCTAGAGTTCGTTGCTTTAGAATCGCTTACGGCCATTCCCGCCTTAATGCTTGGAGATACCTGTTGCAAGCCGTTCTGGACGACCAGGCGGTTGTTTTCCAGTTTAATGGCTGGATTCGTGCCTTTCTTAACGGTAGCATAGAAGTCTTGCTTCAGTTGAATGGTCTTCCCGTCGATGGTGTGTTGGCCTGCAGAAAGGACTTTTTTATACTGGTAGTCCGCAAACATTTTCTCGGCTAAGGTATTTCCGATTTGATTGCGGTAGCTTTCGGCGATCTCGACATCGTAGTTTCCAACGCCTAGGATGACTTCGATAATCCGCTGTTTACCCCGTTTGGTTGTTGCGGTGTAGTTGTAGTCGGCAGTTGGGCTGGATCCTGTCTTAAGGCCATCTGTCCCCTTGAGGGAGAATTTTCCACCTTCGAGGGAAGTGTTGTAATTATCATAGCTTTGCTCGTAGGGGGTTCCTTCCATGATGGTGGTGTGGGCTTGCTTGGTGTATTCCAACATCTCTGGCAGATCGTTTACGATGTGATAAGCCAGAATAGACATGTCCCGCGCCGTAATTTCGTTGTTGGCATGGACATCATAGCGCTGTGGATTGTAGTGGCCCTGGAGCACCGAAATCATCGCTCCATTTGGATTGTGCCATCTGGTATTGGTCATTCCCATTTCTTGCGCGTACTGATTCATTAGATCCAAAAACTTATCGGGATCATTGTCAGTGACAGCGTTGGCGAGCATAATTACAGCTGCGCTGGAAGAGGGAACAAAGAGCATCTTGATCAATTCCGATACTTTGTAGTCTACGCCAGCCACAATCGGTGAGTTGCTTAACAGATTGTTTTCCGAAATGGCTTGGTCCGACGCAGTTGCTGTAACCACGGTATCGTACTTGATCTTGCCTTCTTTGAGGGCCCGAAAGACCACATAGGCACTCATGAGCTTGGCCATGCTACCTGAGTCCCGGACCGTGTCGATATTGTCTCCGTACAAAATGGCTCCAGTATTGGCATCGATGACGATATCGGCCTTAGGCTTGTAAAAATCATCCAATACCAGTCCAGCATCGGCTGCGATTTTCATGACATCTTCTTGTTGGTAGAGATCGTCCGCAAAAGCAGTAGAGATAGGGCCTAATGTCAAGACTCCTACAAGGAGGGACAAGAGGCAGTGTTTTAGTCGTTTGTGTAAATGTCTCTCGTTATTCATAAATTCCATTATATCATACAGGTCAGGGATTAAAACGGAAAAAATTCTAGAAAAAGAAGAAAGAGAATAATTTCGCAGTAAAAGCGTTTACATTTCCCTAGAAAGTGCTATAATTTAAATTGAGTATAACATTTTTACAATGAGGTGAATCATATGAACAAAGGGAAGGTACTCTTAGCGACCAGCGCTCTGCTTTTATCAGCTGGTGTCCTAGTGGCTTGCTCAGGTGGAAAATCTGGAAGTTCTGGCGAACAGACGTTTAGCTATGTCTATACCACGGATCCAGATACTCTTGACTATTCGATTTCCAATAAAAAATCGACTTCCGAGTTTACAGGAAATGCGGTAGATGGCTTATTGGAAGTGGACAAGTATGGGAATTTGATCCCATCGCTTGCTAAAGACTGGGCTGTTTCCAAGGACGGTTTGACCTATACCTATAAACTCCGCGAAGGGGTCAAATGGATGACTTCTGAAGGGGAAGAATATGGGGAAGTCAAGGCGCAAGACTTTGTGACAGGTCTTCAGCACGCGGCGGATAAGAAATCTTCGGCCCTCTATCTCGTCCAAAAATCTGTCAAAGGCTTGGATGATTATGTCTCAGGAAAAACCAAAGACTTCTCAACGGTTGGTATCAAAGCCATTGATGATTATACCGTTCAATATACCTTGAGCCAGCCTGAAAGCTTCTGGAATTCTAAGACCACGATGGGGATCCTGATGCCGGTCAACGAAGAATTCTTGAAATCCAAGGGAGATGATTACGGTCAAGGAACCTCTCCGTCTAGTATCCTCTACTGCGGACCTTATTTGATCAAATCCATCACTTCGAAATCTTCTGCGATATTAGAAAAAAATCCAACCTACTGGGATGCGGAAAATGTCAAGATCAGTAAAGTCAAACTGACCTATTATGATGGTCAAGACTCCGAGTCTCTGATCCGTGGATTTGATAACGGTGACTATACAGTTGCCCGTGTTTTCCCAAATGGTTCCAACTATAAGAGTGTAGAGAAGAAGCATAAGGACGACATCGTCTATACTGACCAAGGTTCCTCGACCTATAACCTTTCCTTCAACATTGACCGTCAGGCCTATGAAATCACAAAGAAGACCACGGATGCTCAAAAGGCCTCTACCAAGAAAGCAATCTTGAACAAGGACTTCCGTCAAGCTATTATGTTTGCCTTCAACCGCAAGGCTTATGTAGCGCAAACTAACGGGGAAGCGGGTGCCAATAAGGTGATCCGTAATACCTTTACGCCACCAAACTTTGTCCAAATCGATGGCAAACAATTTGGGGATGCAGTAGAAAAAGACTTAGAAGCTTATGGGGATGAATGGAAAGGGGTCTCTGTCGCAGATGGAAAAGACACCCTCTACAATCCAAGCAAGGCCAAAGAAGAGTTTGCCAAAGCTAAGGCAGACTTGCAGGCTCAAGGAGTTGAATTCCCAATTCATTTAGACCTTCCAACTTCTTCGACTTATACGGAAGGAATCAAACAAGCCCAATCCTTCAAACAGTCGATTGAATCTACATTGGGAGCAGAAAATGTTGTCATCGATCTGAATATGGTTTCTGAGGATGATCTTCAACGAGTGACTTACTTTGCTGAAAATGCTTCCCAACAAGACTGGGATCTAAACAATAACTTGGGCTGGGGACCAGACTATACGGACCCATCTTCTTACATCGACATCACCAGTGGTAAATCTGGTGAAAATGCCAATTCTTACTTTGGATTCGATGCTGGTACGGATAATGCGGCCGCAAAAGCAGCCGGCTTTGATGAGTACGATCAATTAATTGAAGACGCTCAAAAAGAAAACACAGATGTCAACAAGCGTTATGAAAAATATGCTGCGGCTCAAGCTTGGTTGACCGATAGTGCCCTCTTGATTCCGATTCATTCGGATGGAGCTTCTCCAGTCGTTCGTAAGACTGTACCATACTCTGCAGCCTTTGCTTGGACCGGCCACAAGGGTCAAACCTTTAACTATAAGTATTTAGAAGTTCAAGACAAGGTCGTAGCGGCGAAAGACTACGAAAAAGCGCGTGAACAATGGAAGAAAGAAAAAGAAAAATCCAATAAAAAAGCGCAAAAAGAACTTGAAAAGCATGTGAAATAGACTTTTCTTAGCGAAAACAGGATGGACAGGTCCCGTATGGGACCTGTCTTTTTCTTTGTCTGATCCTTTAAAAATCCCCTAAAAATGGTATAATAGGAGCATCACGAAAATTGGAGAGACGCTATGAGTTTTTACGATCATAAAGAAATCGAGCCTAAGTGGCAAAAATACTGGGCTGACCATCATACTTTTAAGACAGGAACAGATGCTTCAAAACCGAAGTTTTATGCATTGGACATGTTCCCTTACCCATCTGGAGCGGGTCTACACGTAGGACACCCAGAAGGCTACACAGCGACCGATATCCTCAGCCGTTTCAAACGTGCACAAGGCTACAACGTCCTTCACCCAATGGGATGGGATGCTTTTGGTTTGCCTGCAGAGCAATATGCGATGGATACAGGGAATGACCCAGCGGAATTTACAGCGGAAAACATTGCTAACTTCAAACGTCAAATCAATGCGCTTGGATTCTCTTACGACTGGGACCGTGAAGTCAATACGACAGATCCGAACTACTACAAGTGGACGCAATGGATTTTCACCAAGCTTTACGAAAAAGGCTTGGCCTATGAAGCGGAAGTGCCAGTAAACTGGGTTGAGGAACTCGGAACAGCTATCGCCAACGAAGAAGTCCTTCCTGACGGAACTTCTGAGCGTGGAGGCTATCCAGTTGTCCGCAAACCAATGCGCCAATGGATGCTTAAAATCACGGCCTATGCAGAGCGCTTGCTCAACGATTTGGATGACCTAGATTGGCCAGAGTCTATCAAGGACATGCAACGCAACTGGATTGGGAAATCAACTGGTGCCAATGTCACTTTTAAAGTGAAAGGGACTGATAAGGAATTCACCGTCTTTACCACTCGTCCTGATACCCTTTTTGGGGCGACCTTCACTGTTTTGGCGCCTGAGCATGACTTGGTAGATGCTATCACAAGTCCTGAACAAGCTGAGGCTGTAGCTGATTACAAACAACAAGCTAGCCTCAAATCAGACTTGGCTCGTACTGACCTTGCCAAGGAAAAAACAGGGGTTTGGACGGGTGCTTATGCTATCAACCCTGTCAATGGCAAAGAAATTCCAATCTGGATTGCGGACTATGTTCTTTCTAGCTATGGAACAGGTGCTGTTATGGCCGTACCTGCCCACGACCAACGTGACTGGGAATTTGCTAAACAATTCGGCCTTCCAATCGTAGAAGTGCTGGAAGGTGGAAACGTAGCAGAAGCTGCCTACACAGAAGATGGCCTTCACGTCAACTCTGACTTCTTGAACGGGCTTAACAAAGAAGAAGCGATTGCTAAAATTGTGACTTGGTTGGAAGAAAAAGGTTGTGGTCAAGAGAAGGTGACTTACCGCCTTCGTGACTGGCTCTTTAGCCGTCAACGTTACTGGGGTGAGCCAATCCCAATTATTCATTGGGAAGATGGAACTTCAACAGCTGTTCCTGAAAATGAACTTCCACTTGTCTTGCCAGTGACTAAGGATATCCGCCCTTCAGGTACTGGTGAAAGCCCATTGGCTAACTTGACAGACTGGCTGGAAGTGACTCGTGAAGATGGCGTCAAAGGTCGTCGTGAGACCAATACCATGCCACAATGGGCAGGTTCAAGCTGGTACTACCTCCGCTATATCGATCCACACAATACTGAGAAATTGGCTGACCAGGATCTCCTCAAACAATGGTTACCAGTCGATATCTACGTGGGTGGGGCAGAACACGCCGTGCTCCACTTGCTTTACGCTCGTTTCTGGCATAAATTCCTTTATGATATCGGTGTTGTTCCAACCAAAGAACCATTCCAAAAACTCTTTAACCAAGGAATGATCTTGGGAACCAGCTACCGTGACCACCGTGGTGCTCTTGTGGCGACTGACAAGGTTGAAAAACGTGACGGTTCCTTCTTCCATGTGGAAACAGGGGAAGAATTGGAGCAAGCACCAGCTAAAATGTCGAAATCCCTCAAGAACGTGGTCAACCCAGACGATGTGGTGGAACAATACGGTGCAGATACCCTTCGTGTCTATGAAATGTTCATGGGACCACTCGATGCTTCTATCGCTTGGTCTGAAGAAGGCTTGGAAGGAAGCCGTAAATTCCTTGACCGTGTGTACCGTTTGATTACAAGTAAAGAAATCGTTGCAGACAACAATGGTGCTCTTGACAAGGTTTATAACGAAACCGTTAAGGCTGTCACAGAGCAAATCGAGTCGATGAAATTCAACACAGCCATTGCCCAACTCATGGTCTTTGTTAACGCTGCTAATAAGGAAGACAAACTCTATGCGGACTACGCCAAAGGATTTATCCAATTGATTGCCCCATTTGCCCCTCACTTGGCTGAAGAACTCTGGCAAACAGTCGCAGCAACAGGTGAGTCTATCTCTTACGTAGCTTGGCCAACATGGGACGAAAGCAAATTGGTTGAAGACGAAATTGAAATCGTCGTTCAAATCAAAGGAAAAGTCCGTGCTAAACTCATGGTCGCTAAAGATCTTTCACGCGAAGAATTGCAAGAAGTCGCTCTAGCTGATGACAAAGTCAAAGCAGAGATTGATGGCAAGGACATCGTGAAAGTGATTAGTGTACCTAACAAGCTTGTCAACATTGTTGTGAAATAAGAAATGAGTCCTTCGGAGCTAAGCTCTGGAGGATTTTTGTATAAAATCGAAAGAATCAGTTTTAAGATAGATGTTGATTGTCTTTACGATATTAAAAAAGCTTCGGTAGGAAGAAACTATCGAGGCTTTTTAATAAATTTCATTCTGCATGATAGTGAACAGATGTAAAACTCAGTGTTGTTTTACAAGGTGTTTAAATGTTGCTCTTCTTCCAAGGAAAATGGTATTTCGATATCGAAATAGTTGACAGATGTAATTAAAAATATTACAATAAACGATAGAAAGTTCGATATAGAAGAAAAAAGGAGACGAAATGGACAAGATGCAAGGGGGCTACCAAGCTTTACAAATACGCTTGTTAAATGGGCGTATCTTTCAAAAACTGCTGAGCAAGGAACCAGATGCCCAATACCGAAGTGAACAGGGGAAAATTTTAACAGTCTTATGGCAAAAAGAGCAAGGAAGGGCAACTGCAACAGATATCGCTCTTGCGACGGGTCTAGCCAATAATACATTGACCAGTATGGTTAAGAAATTGGAAGCACAAGGCTTGGTTACGATTCAACCTTGCACGCAGGATAAAAGGAGAAAATATATTTCTTTGACAGACCTCGGTTGGGCGCAAAAAGAAATTGGAGATCGTGTCAGCAAGGAACTGGGAGAGATTTTCTATCAAGGCTTTTCGGATCAAGAAATCCGAGAATTTGAGGAGTATCAAGAGCGCATTATCTCAAATCTAAAAGCTAAAGAGAATGACATCTAGGAAAAGGAAGTAGCAGTTATGATTGGTATTACAGGGGTAACAGGGAAATTAGGTTCTTATGTGGCTAATCTTGTCGATAAGAAGGGAATTGCTTCAGTCCATCTAGCACGAAGCCCAGAGCGTGCAAAACTCTATGCGTCAGCGGAAATTCGTAAAATAGTGTATGCCAATACACCAGAGGTGGTTGAGGCCTTGAAGGGAATCGATATCTTGTTGATGGTTTCTGCTCGGGAGAATCCAGAGCGTGTTAAGGAACACAAGGGCTTTTTAGATGCTGCAAAGCTAGCAGGAGTAGAGCATATTGTCTATACCTCCTTTTATGGGGCAGATGAGAAGGCAACGTTCACCTTGTCTCGAGATCATGCCCAGACGGAAGCCTATATCAAGGAGTTAGGGTTCACCTACACTTTTTTGAGAGATAATTTTTACTTGGACTTCCTGATTGATATGGCGCTTGAAAACGGAGAGATTCGTGGTCCGGCAGGCAGTGGTCTTGTGTCAGCTGTTGCCCGTAAGGACACATCTAGGGTTGCAGCAGAGATTCTTTTAAATCCTAAGGAGTGGGAAAATCAAACCTTGAATTTGACAGGGCCAGAGGATCTTTCCATGGAAGAAATCGTAGCGCTTCTCTCAAAAGAGACCGGTGACTCCATCGTGTATGTGGATGAATCAGTAGAAGAAGCCTATGAGTCACGTAAAAAATGGCCAGCACAAACTTGGGAGTACGATGCCTGGGTCAGCACCTATACAGCGATTAAAGCTGGGGAACAAGCTGGGGTTTCTACAGATGTCGAAAAAGTCCTAGGTCATCCAGCAAGTAGCCTATTGGATATTCTTAGAGACAGAAAACTCATTGAGGAATAATATGATTGAATACAAACATGTAGCCTTGCGCTACACGGATAAGGACATTTTAAAAGATGTCAATCTCAGTATTGAAGATGGAGAATTTATGGTCTTGGTAGGCCCTTCAGGATCTGGAAAAACCACCATGCTCAAGATGATCAATCGTCTTTTGGAGCCGACAGATGGCAATATTTATATGGACGGAAAACGCATCAAGGACTATGATGAACGAGAGTTACGTCTTTCTACTGGTTATGTTTTGCAGGCCATTGCTCTCTTTCCAAATCTGACTGTCGCTGAGAATATTGCTTTAATTCCAGAGATGAAAGGGTGGACTAAAAGCCAAATAGCCTCTAAAACCGAAGAACTCTTGGACAAGGTAGGTCTGCCTGCTGCAGAGTATGCAAATCGCAAGCCAAGTGAGTTATCTGGTGGGGAGCAACAACGGATTGGGATTGTGCGGGCCATCATTGCAGAGCCAAAGATTCTATTGATGGACGAGCCCTTTTCAGCCTTGGATGCCATTTCCCGCAAACAGTTGCAGGCTCTCACCAAAGACTTGCACAAAGAATTTGGTATGACGACTATTTTCGTGACTCATGATACGGACGAGGCCTTGAAATTAGGCGATCGGATTGCGGTGCTACAAGAAGGAGAGATTGTGCAGGTGGCGGATTCTGAGACCATTCTAGCCCAACCAGCCAACGACTTTGTTGCGGATTTATTTGGAGGTGCTCACCATGTCTAAACTACTTGCAACCTTTCAAGAACGCTTTGGAGACTGGCTCACTGCACTGGGGCAACATGTGCAACTGTCATTACTGACCTTGCTCCTTGCGATTTTTCTGGCGGTCCCTCTGGCTATTTATTTAAGTACACGCAAGAGAGCCAGCAACTGGGTTTTACAGATAGCTGGGATCTTCCAGACTATTCCTTCCATGGCCCTTTTGGGGCTCTTCATTCCCATCATGGGAATCGGGACGCTTCCGGCCTTGACAGCTCTCGTCATCTATGCCATTTTCCCCATCCTTCAAAATACCATCACCGGTTTACAAGGGATTGATCCAAGCCTTGAAGAAGCGGGAACCGCCTTTGGGATGACCAAGTGGGAGCGCTTGAAGAAGTTTGAGATTCCCTTGGCCATGCCCGTCATCATGTCTGGAATTCGGACAGCAGCTGTGATGATTATCGGGACGGCTACCCTAGCTGCCTTGATTGGAGCAGGGGGACTCGGTTCCTTTATCCTTCTAGGAATTGACCGCAATAATGCCAGTCTGATTTTAATCGGTGCCCTGTCTTCTGCCTTCTTAGCCATCGCCTTTAACCTTCTTCTCAAATGGATGGAAAAGGCCAAATTGCGGACCATCTTTGCGGCTTTTGCGGTAATGGTTATCGGATTGGGAGCTAGCTATACACCAAGTCTTCTTCCCAAACCGGAAAAAGAAAACCTGATCATCGCTGGGAAGTTGGGTCCTGAACCGGAAATTCTAGCCAATATGTATAAGATTTTGATCGAAGAAAACACGGACATGACAGTGACCGTCAAACCGAATTTTGGCAAGACCACCTTCCTCTATGAAGCTCTGAAAAAAGGGGATATTGCTATCTATCCAGAGTTTACAGGGACCGTGACTGAAAGTCTCCTCAAGCCGGCGCCGCAAGTCGACCATGATCCAGAAGCAGTCTATCAAGCGGCTCGAGATGGGATCAAGAAACAAGACAACCTGGCCTTGCTCAAACCCATGGCTTATCAGAATACCTATGCTGTTGCAGTCCCTAAGAAAATTGCCCAAGAGTATGGTCTCAAGACCATTTCAGATTTGAAAAAGGTGGAAGGACAACTCAAGGCAGGCTTTACCTTGGAGTTTAATGACCGAGAGGATGGGAACAAGGGCTTGCAGAAGGTTTACGGACTCCATCTACAAGTCTCCACCATGGAGCCAGCCCTTCGTTACCAAGCCATCCAGTCCGGTGACATCCAGATCACAGATGCTTACTCAACGGATGCCGAGCTGGCTCGCTATGACCTGGTGGTCCTTGAAGATGATAAGCAACTCTTCCCACCTTATCAAGGGGCTCCCCTCATGAAAGCTGCATTACTCGAAAAACATCCGGAGTTGGAAGCTATTCTAAATAAACTAGCTGGAAAAATCACAGCAGAGCAAATGAGCCAGATGAACTACCAAGTCGGAGTAGAAGGTAAGTCAGCTAATCAAGTGGCGCGTGACTTTTTGGCAAAAGAAGGGGTTATCAAAAATTAACAAAAAATTCTCAAGTCTTCGCACTTGAGGATTTTTTGATAAAAAGCAATTTTAACTCCTTTCAGCAAGCTTTTGTTATAGAGGGAGTGACCTTCTCTTCAAAAACTCTCCATTGAGTCTGGCTTAAAAATGTGTTACAATAAGCCTTGAAAACGAATGAAAGTATATGGAAACAAGTATGAAAAAAAGACCAGTGATTGGAATTACAGGAAATGAGAGACCCTTCCCAGATGATCCAGACGCGAACATGAGTTATGCGGCGACTGGTTTTGTCGAAGCGGTCAAAGAGGCGGGAGGAATTCCCTTGATCTTGCCAATTGGAGATGCGGACATGGCCAAAGACTATATATCGATGATTGATAAGCTCATCATTACTGGTGGTCAAAATGTCTTGCCCAAGTTTTATGGAGAAGAAATCGCCATTGATAGCGATGACTACCTCTTAAAACGTGATCTTTTTGAGTTGGCCTTGATTGAGGAAGCGCGTGCGGCTAAAAAAGCTATCTTTACCGTCTGTCGTGGGACCCAACTCTACAATGTTGCATTGGGTGGAACTTTGCATCAAGATATTGAGGATCATTGGCAGGACAATCCAGGTCAGTACACCAGCCAAGAGCTGGTGACCAAGGATCAGACGATCTTGCAAGAAATCTATGGCAAGACCAGTCGCATCAATTCCTTTCACCATCAAAGTATCAAAGACTTGGCAGATGGCTTAGAAGTAATCGCGCAGGATCCCAAAGACGACGTCATAGAGGCGGTTCAATCCACAGATGAGAGTCGTTTTCTCGGCGTTCAATGGCATCCGGAACTGCGTTTTGACAAGAGTCCAGCAGACCATAAACTCTTTGAATATGTTGTGAATGACTTATAATGAGGACCAGCTCCCTTAGGAATTTTTCTAAGGGAGCTTTTTCTTTAATCTGCGTAAGAAAGACTGTAAATTGTGCCTAGGTTTTGGGGGAGGATTCGCTACAATAGAGCTAGTAGAATGAGGAGGATTAGGACATGTTTCAATTTCCAAAGGATTTTTTATGGGGGAGTTCGACCTCGGGTCCACAGACAGAAGGGCGTCTAGATCAGGATGGAAAAGGTGACAATCTCTGGGATTACTGGTATAGGATCGAACCCAATCGCTTTTATCAAGGGCAGGGACCGGAGAAAACATCGACTTTTTATGAACACTGGGAAGACGATCTGGATCTCTTGTTAGAAACGGGCCACACCGCCTTTCGGACGTCTATTCAGTGGTCCCGCATTTTCCCGGAAGGTCGAGGGGAGATCAATCAAGCGGGTGTCGATTTCTACCGTCGTGTCTTTGAAAAGATTAAGGAAAAAGGGATTCACCTCTTGGTCAACCTCTATCATTTTGATTTGCCGATGGCTCTCCAAGAGCAGGGCGATGGTTGGGAAAACAAGGAAACCGCCTATGCTTATCAAGAATATGCGCGTTTTTGTTTCAAGACCTATGGAGATCTGGTCGACCAGTGGATCACCTTTAATGAACCCATTGTCCCTGTGGAGTTTGGTTATTTTTATGATGCCCATTTTCCTCATAAGGTAGATGCAGCTGCAGCTGTAAAAGTAGCCTACCACACCCAGTTAGCAAGCTCTCTAGCGGTCAAGGCCTGTCACGAGGTGGATCCTAACTATCGTATTGGGATTGTGCTCAATCTAACACCAGCCTACCCTCGGAGCCAGCATCCAGAAGATGTTAAAGCCGCCCGTATCGCCGAGCTCTTTCAAGCTAAATCTTTTTTAGATCCTTCTGTTCTTGGCTATTATCCTCAAGAATTAGTGGAGATCTTGAGGGAGCGTGATCTCTTGCCAGATTATGATCCATTTGAGTTGCGCTTGATGGAGGAAAATACCGTCGACTATCTAGGTGTTAACTATTACCAACCACTCCGTGTGGCAGCTCCTCGTTATGCTCCAAATCCAGCTTCTCCCCTACTCTTTGAGCAATTTTATGAACCCTATGTCATGCCAGGCCGCAAGATTAATCCCCACCGTGGTTGGGAAATCTATGAGCAAGGTCTGTATGACATTGCTCAAAATATTAAGGAAAATTATGGCAATATCGAGTGGATTTTGACAGAAAATGGGATGGGAGTCGAAGGTGAGGAAAAATTCCGTGAAGATGGGGTGATCCAAGATGACTACCGGATTGACTTTGTCAAAGACCATCTCCGTGAGCTCCACCGGGCTATTCAAGATGGCGCCAACTGTAAAGGCTATTTGATCTGGACCTTTATTGACTGCTGGTCTTGGCTCAATGGTTACAAGAATCGCTATGGTTTAGTTGAGTTGGATCTCGAAAGTCAAGAACGCACCCTCAAAAAATCCGGTCATTGGTTCCGTGAGTTGAGCCAGCAGAATGGATTTGAAGAGTAGAAAAAGCAACCTATCAACCAAGATGTTGATAGGTTTTTCTTAACTCTCCCTTAACTAGACCAATTTTCTTATATTTCCTAGTTGACAAACTGGAAGAAGCATTGTATACTGACTCCGCTGGTTACTTTTTTGGTAAATTAGACTAGACCAATTTACAGTAACTGAGAAATTGACCATAGGTCGTTTGACTAAGTAAAGGGGAAAGTATAGCAAGGCTATATCGTAAAGACTATGTGTGGAATCGTTGGTGTTGTAGGAAATACAAATGCTACGGATATTTTGATTCAAGGACTTGAAAAACTCGAATACCGAGGCTATGACTCTGCGGGTGTTTTTCTGGCTAGTGAAGGCAAGAGCCAATTGGTGAAGGCCGTCGGTCGTATTGCAGAATTATCAGCTAAGGCAGAAGGTGTCGAAGGGGATGCCGGAATTGGACATACCCGTTGGGCCACTCATGGAAAACCAACTGAGGACAATGCCCACCCACACCATTCGGAGACAGGTCGCTTTGTTTTGGTCCACAATGGAGTGATTGAAAACTATCTTGAAATCAAGGAAGAATACCTAGCCGGTCACCATTTCAAGGGGCAAACCGATACAGAAATCGCAGCCCACTTGATCGGAAAATTCGCTGAAGAAGAGGGCTTGTCTACGCTTGAAGCCTTCAAAAAAGCTCTCCACATCATCCGTGGGGCCTATGCTTTTGCTTTGATGGACGCGGAAGATCCAAGCACCATCTATGTGGCAAAAAATAAATCACCACTCTTGATCGGTCTTGGAGATGGTTACAATATGGTCTGCTCTGATGCCATGGCCATGATTCGTGAGACCAACCAATATATGGAAATCCATGACAAAGAGTTGGTCATCGTCAAAGCAGACAGCGTTGAAGTCCAAGACTACGACGGAAATCGTCGTGAGCGCGCTAGCTACACGGCTGAACTCGATCTTTCTGATATCGGCAAGGGAACTTATCCTTACTACATGCTCAAGGAAATTGACGAGCAACCAACCGTGATGCGTAAACTCATCCAAGCCTATACAGATGAGGCAGGTCAAGTAGTGGTAGAGCCAGCTATCATCAAAGCGGTTCAAGAAGCAGACCGCATCTATATCCTTGCGGCTGGTACCTCTTACCACGCAGGATTTGCTTCTAAGAAGATGTTGGAAGAATTGACAGATACCCCAGTAGAACTCGGTATCTCCTCTGAGTGGGGCTACGGCATGCCACTTCTCAGCAAGAAACCACTCTTCATCTTTATCAGTCAATCTGGTGAAACAGCTGATAGTCGCCAGGTATTGGTCAAAGCCAATGAAATGGGCATTCCAAGCTTGACAGTGACTAATGTGCCAGGTTCAACTCTTTCACGTGAAGCAGACATGACTATGTTGCTCTATGCAGGTCCTGAAATTGCGGTCGCTTCTACTAAGGCTTATACGGCTCAAATCGCAGCCCTTGCTTTTCTTGCCAAAGCTGTTGGGGAAGCCAATGGCAATGAAAAGGCCAAAGCCTTTGATTTGGTGCACGAATTGTCTATCGTTGCCCAATCGATCGAATCAACCCTTTCAGAAAAAGAAGTGATCGACGAAAAAGTTCGTGGCTTATTGGAAACAACCCGCAATGCTTTCTATATTGGACGTGGCCAAGATTACTATGTTGCCATGGAAGCCAGTCTGAAACTAAAAGAAATTTCTTACATCCAATGTGAAGGCTTCGCAGCGGGTGAGTTGAAACACGGGACCATTGCTTTGATTGAAGATGGTACACCAGTCATTGCCCTCTTGTCGGATCCAGTCCTAGCTAGCCACACTCGTGGGAACATCCAAGAAGTCGCAGCACGTGGGGCTCATGTCTTAACCATTGCAGAAGAAAATGTTGCGAAAGAGACAGATGATTTAGTCTTGACAGCGGTTCACCCTTACCTCTCTCCAATCTCAATGGTGGTGCCAACCCAATTGATTGCTTACTTTGCAACCCTTCATCGTGGGCTCGATGTTGATAAACCACGGAACCTTGCTAAGTCTGTAACGGTTGAATAAATTTGTCTATAGAAAAAAATATCCTCGTTAGGTTTCTCCTAACGAGGATGTTTGCTTTTAAGAGGCAAAGACGAATCCACAGCCCATGATTGGTTAGAGGATGGGGAAAAAGTGATTATTGGCCTCAAAATAAGCCAATCTTCCCCTAAAAGGAAGGGGTATAGTTGATTTTTATAACAGGGTCAAGAAAAGATCAAAGGGATCCATTTCTTCTAAAATGAAAGAATAGATAAGAATGCACGCAAGTCTTTGTTTTCAAGGACTTGCGTGTTTTTTGATACCTGCCTCCATAAAGAAATGTTAAGGCTTTGATAGGGAAAATATATTAGTCAGCTAGTTTTCGAGGTGATATCATGGTTACAAATTTCAGAAAGGAAGCGGTCAGTCAGTCTTCCTTTTGGAGAAGATATTGAGGAGGTTTCACGGTATGAGTAAAAAAGAATTGGTTCTTCGTGCCATTCGAGGTGAAAAAGTTGAGCGAATCCCTGTAGGATTTTGGCTCCATTATGTGACCCAAGAAGAAAAAGAATTGGGGCTAGACAATCCAGCTGTACTTGAAAAGAGTATCAAAGGACACCAACACTATGTTGAAGAAAGTTCCCCTGATTTTGTCAAGATCATGAGCGATGGCTTCTTCCGCTATCCGAGTGCTCTTTATTCGAGAGAGATCACATCGATCCGAGAACTGAAGGATATTCAACCCATTGGAGAGCATCATCCTTGGATTGAAAAACAAATTGAAGTGGTCAAGGGGATTCGTTCCCATTTCCATGAAGAGATTGCTTCTTTCTACAATATCTTCTCGCCCATTTCTTATTTGAAACGCTGGTTCCGTACGGATCAATCCCGTGGAGACCAAGTGATTGCAGACTTTATCAAGGAAGATCCAGAAACTTTGGCTCATGTCCTTGAGGTCATTGCAGGAGACATTTCTACTTTAAGTCGCCGGTTGATCCAAGAAGCGGGTGTTGAAGGGATTTACTTCTCAACCCAGCAGGTCCAAGATGAGCGTGTGACAGAGGAAGAATACCGCAAGTTCATTGAGCCAAGCAACATTGCTGTCCTAGAAGCTGCCAATGAAGCGGGGGGCATCAATATCCTTCATATTTGTGGTTTTGAAGGAGCCAGCAATGAAGTGGAACTCTTCAAGGATTATCCAGCTCAAGTCATTAACTGGGCGACCCATCATGAAGGTCTGAGCCTAGCAGCAGGGCGCAAACTCTTTGGTGATCGTGCTGTCTTGGGTGGCTTTGTCAATGGTAAGAAAGGATTACTCTACCAAGGGGAACGAGCAGCGATTGAGCAAGAAACTCGCCGCTTGGTGGCAGAAGCTGGAAGTCGCGGTTTGATCCTTGGGGCAGACTGTACCGTACCAGACGATTTCCAATTGGAACGCTTAGACTGGGTGCGTCAAGCAGCCGTCTTGTAAAAAAGAAAGGAGAGGGAGATGAAAAAGATCAATGTATGGTGTATCGTAGTAACCGTTTTGTTTTTGCTTCTAGGGCTAAGTAAAGTCGCTTTAGCAAGCAGTCATGGGATTGCACGGAAAGATCCGGACATCGAAAAATTGGAGAAAATTCCAGCCCATAGTCTCTCCCTCATGCGCCCATCTGATCTAGCTGGACTTCTACTTCTAGACGGACAGTGATAAAAAAAGATGAAGAACTTGATAAAAAATATATATTAGTCAAAGAATGATTGAAGTGTTAAGATAACAAACAAGAAAAGAATAGAACGAGGTAAGAACATGTCAGCAAAAAGAGAATTAGTCTTAAAAGCATTCAAAGGAGAAAAAGTTGACCGTGTGCCAGTTGGATTTTGGCACCATTTTACAACAGAAGAAGAATGGTTGAAAGGATTTTCCAATCCGGAAATTATTGAAAAAAACCTGAAGGGTCATCAAAACTTCCTTCACAAGGTTCAACCAGACTTTGTTAAACTTATGAGCGATGGTTACTTTGCTTATCCAAACCCATCCATTCACAAAGGCCTTGAAAACATCTCTGACTTAGCAGGGATTGAACCGCTCGGAGCCGATCATCCATGGATCACAGAGCAGGTAGAGCTTGTGAAAAAAATCCGTGCCGGTTTTGAAGAGGACATTGTAGCCATCTACAACATCTTTGCTCCGGTGACCTACTTCAAATGGTTGGTCGGAGAAGTGTCAGGTGGAGATGACTTGATCGCAAACTTTATCGATCAAGATGCAGCAACTCTTAAAAAAGTTTTGGATACCATTGGGCAAGATATTGCAAGTTTGAGCCAACGAATTATTAAGGAAGCTGGAGCAGACGGGATCTACCTCAGTGTTCAAAGCATCCAAGATGCGCGTGTCAGTCAGGAAGTTTACAAACAAGTCATCGCACCGAGTGAACTCCATGTCTTAGAGACAGCTAAGGAAGCCGGTGGGGTAAATATCCTTCATATCTGTGGCTACGAAGGAGCTCGCAATGATATCCATCTCTTCACAGACTACCCAGCTCAAGTCATTAACTGGGCAGTCGGACCAGAAGGGATTAGCCTGGCAGAAGGACGTGAAATATTCGGCGGGCGCACGGTTCTGGGTGGTTTTGAAAATGGTAAAAATGGTCTTCTCTACACAGGAGACAAGGCAGCTATCCAAGCAGAAACCAAACGCATCATCGCAGAAACAGGAACCACAGGCTTGGTCATCGGTGCGGATTGTACCATCCCAAGTGACATTGATGAAGAACGAATCGAATGGGTTCGTGAAGCTGCAGCAGAATAAGGAAAAGAGAAAGAGAGAAAAGAGAGTATGAGTAAAAAAACATGGATTATCGGTGGGGTAGCCGTTCTTGCCCTTGCAGGTGCAACGATTATTGGTCGAAGCTTGAACCACGCAAACGACAGCAAAGGATCAACAGGATCTAATAAAGTAACAACCTTGAAAGTAGCCCACACGCAAAACTATGTGCCGTATGATTTCGTTGATGAAAAAGGAGAATCAGACGGCTATGAAGTAGCTGTGCTCAAAGCCATTGACGAAAAATTACCAGACTACAAGTTTGAGTACACTGGAACAAGTGATGACGACCTTTTGATCGGTCTAGAATCTGGTAAGTATGATATCGGAACTAAAGGAGCTTGGTATACCGAAGAACGCGCCAAGAAATTTATCATTCCAAAAGAACCAATCGGAGCAAGTATCATCGGATTTACCGTACGAAAAGAAGATGCGGATAAATACAAGAACATCGATGACTTTGCGAAAGAAAAAGGAAAATTGGTTCCAATTTCACCACAAAATGCGCAATGGAATGTTATTAAAGAATACAATGAAAAGCATAAGGACCAACCAATCGAATTAACAGCTGCCGAATCGTTCAAAGTCGCAGATGCTTATGCTTGGGTACTTGAAGGTCGTTACGATGCCTTCTTTGACATCAAACTTTCCTTTGAAAAAGCTGTCACAGATAAAGATGGTTCTTACCACCAATATGCAGACAAACTCAGCTGGTTTGCCTACAAAGGAATTCCAACTTATCCATTGATCCATAAGGATAAGAAAAACGAAAAATTTGCGGAAGCCTACAGCAAGGCTATCAAAGAATTGGAAAAAGATGGAACGCTTGCCAAACTATCCGAAAAATATTTCGGTGAAGATGTCTTCAGTTATGTAGATAAAGAGAAATAAGATGGAACTGGGTGCGTATTGCCCCAGCTTCCTTATTTCTATCCGGATACAGAAAGGAAAAGAAACATGGTCTCATACGACATTTCCAAGGTCTGGTCATTTCTTCCAACCTTGGTCCAAGCTCTACCAGCGACCCTAGCTTTGATGGTGTTAACGACGCTTCTCGGTTCTGCATTTGGCTTGGTTTTGACCTGGGCACAAGTATCAGAAGATAAGGTAGGAGCAGGTCTGGCAAAAGGCTATGTCTTTACTTTGCGTTGTACCCCTCCGATTGTCTTGCTCTTCTTGGTCTTTTATGGACTGCCACAATTTTTGAACTGGTGGTTGGGCATTGACATTGACCACTGGTCCAAGTTTGTCTTTGTCCTGGTTGCCATGTTTCTTCTCTTTGCCGCGATGATTTCTGAGGTCTTTAAGGCAGCCTATTTGGCCATTCCCAAAGGTCAGATGGAGGCTGGCTTGAGTATCGGCTTGACGCCAGCTCAAACCATTTGGCGGATTGTCCTTCCCCAAGCCTTTCGCGTGGCTCTTCCAAATATGACGACGGCTATCTTGAACCTCATGCGCGACGCCGCTTTGGCTTATACTATTGGCTTTATCGATATCATGGGAGCAGGAAATAACTTGATCAGCCGCAATCTCGGAAATTATTCCCTTGAGACTTATACAGCCGTAGCAGTGATTTACTGGGGCATTGCCCTTGTGATCTCCTTCTCCGCTCAATTCCTTGAAAAACGACTCAGCGTAACAGAAAGGTAGCTTATGGATTTCAATTTTATTAGTAAAACATTTCTAGCCACCTTGGGTGGTGTTCCAGTAACCCTTCTGATCATGGTCGTATCCATCCTCTTGAGTTTTTTTCCAGCCCTCTTTTTGGCGCTCGGTCAGATCTATAAGGTCAAAGGGGTTCGCAGTTTCTCAGTGGTTTACTTGGCCTTTATCCGGGCGACGCCTCCGATTCTCTTGATTCTCTTCTTTTATAGTCTCTTTCCTAGTCTCTTAAATAGCTTTTTTAAGAGCATGGGCAGTCACTTTAATGTCTTTGAGATCAATCCCATTTACTATGCCTTTATCATCTTTAGCTTGATGACAACAGGAAGTCTAGCTGAAATTCTCCGGTCAGCTATTCTGACGGTGGATAAGGGTCAACTAGAAGCAGCGCAAGCCATCGGTTTGACCAATCGCCAAGCCTATATCCGCATTGTTTTTCCCCAAGCCCTACGTGCAGCCCTGCCCAATCTATGTAACCTGGTCATCAACTTGGTCAAAGGAACTTCCCTTGTCTTTGTCATGACCATCAAGGATATCACTGCCATTGCCAAGGTCGAAGCCTCTTATGGCTATCAATATTTTGAATCCTATCTCGTGATTTTTATTCTTTATATTGTCATTTGTGGGGTGATTCAGTGGGGATTCAATCGCTTAGAAAAACGCCTGACACTCGCATAGAAGAAGGAGAATTGAAAAGATGTTAGAAGTAGAACACGTATCGAAAAAATTTAAGGACCACCAAGTCCTGGTAGATGTTAATCTCAAGGTCAACCAAGGGGATGTCGTCGTTATTTTGGGTCCATCTGGATCAGGAAAAACAACCTTCCTTCGCTGCCTTAATCACTTGGAAAAGGCGGATACAGGCCGTTTGACTTTGGGTGGAAAAGAGTATGACCTCTCAAAGCTCAGTAAAAAAGAAATTCTAGAAATCCGCCAAAAGACAGCCTTTGTCTTCCAGCATTACAATCTCTTTGCCAATAAAACAGCCCTTGAAAATATCTTGGAAGGCCTGATTGTAGCCCGCAAGATTCCAAAAGAAGAAGCTCTTCAACGGGCAGAGTCCGCCCTTGAAAAAGTCGGTCTCCTCGCTTATAAGGATTACTATCCTTCTCAATTGTCAGGGGGTCAGCAGCAGCGGATCGGAATCGCACGTGCTATCGCAGTAAAACCCGACGTGATCTTGCTGGATGAGCCGACCTCAGCGCTGGACCCAGAGTTGGTCGGGGATGTACTAGCTGTTATGAAGCAACTAGCCCAAGAAGGAGTGACCATGGTTGTGGTAACCCATGAGATGAGCTTTGCGCGTGATGTAGCCAACCACGTCATCTTTATGGATGGTGGACACATCATCGAAGAAAACGAACCCCATGAATTCTTCAACAGTCCAAAAGAAGAACGAACCAAACAATTCCTTTCACGGATTCTATCCGACGCCACCTACAGCGTCGAATACATGATTTGATAAGAGGCACACCCTGGTAAGGGTGTAGCAGATTAAAGACAAAGTCATCTTAGAAACTTTCCTTAGGTGAGTACGGACGTCAGCGAACTTCGAAGAAGTTCCATGACTAAATTAAGATACAAAGGGCGTCTGCGGATAAAGTCAAAATAGGGAGCAGGACAGAAGCACTTTTGTATGGAATTACTTCGTTGTCCTGCCCCCACAAGGCTGATTAGGATTCTTCCGAGCTAAAAGGTGAGAGAAGAATTCAATCAGCTACTGTGTCTTGGATTTAGTACTAATGTATTTTATGCTTTTGACACAATCCGCAGCCCGTGTTCAATTCGTTTTGAGCCCCTTCGCTTTTCAATTTTAGGCTCAGGCTAAAACAGTTCCCCGAACTGTTTTACTCTCAAAACTCCCGAGTGCTAGAAACAACAGTGTTTCTAGCACTTTTCTCACGGCGGAAAGTTTCAGTGTATGCTTGAATGAGCCTAACGAACTCAGTGTTTATCATTTTTTTAGCATCACTGAGGTTGCTGGATATAATACAGTTTGTCTACATTCTAACCTCCAGTTTTTTTAGCTTGGAATTTTTTTAAAAAATTATGTAAAAAACTGTTGACAAAAAAATCATCTTGCTTTATAATAATTTATGTAAACAAAAAGAGGTTGGAAAATCTCAAGAGTTTACAGGATCAATAGTGGAAAGGAGATGGTGAGATGCTATTTCCAAAATATAGAAAACTAATTGATAAAAGAAGGAATATAAGATCTTAGCCCTCGAGGCTATTCATTTAAAAGAAAAATAAAATTATGTAAACAAACGTTAAGTAGCCAATTCGGCTACTCATTTTCAAGAATGAATTAAAATTATGTAAAACGAGGTAATAACTATGAACAACAACTTTAACAATATGGATGATCTTTTCAATCAACTAATGGGAAATATGGGTGGTTTTCGTTCTGAAAGCCGTCGCTACATGATCAATGGTCGTGAAGTAACACCTGAAGAATTCGCTATTTACCGTCAAACGGGTCAACTTCCAACCGAAGGAAGTGAGCCAGTGCAACACCAACAAGGCAAAGGCATGAAACAAGATGGAATTCTTGCGAAGCTGGGTCGTAACTTGACTGAAGAAGCTCGTGAAGGAAAATTGGATCCGGTCATCGGACGCAATAAAGAAATTCAAGAAACAGCTGAAATCTTGTCTCGTCGTACCAAGAACAATCCGGTCCTTGTAGGGGATGCAGGTGTTGGTAAGACAGCTGTTGTAGAAGGCTTGGCCCAAGCTATCGTGAATGGTGATGTTCCAGCAGCCATCAAGAACAAAGAAATCATCTCCATCGATATTTCTGGTCTAGAAGCTGGTACGCAATACCGTGGTAGCTTTGAAGAAAATATCCAAAATATGATCCAAGAAGTCAAAGCGATGGGCAATGTCATCCTTTTCTTTGACGAAATTCACCAAATCCTTGGTGCGGGTAGCACAGGGGATGGTCAAGGATCTAAAGGTCTTGCGGATATCTTGAAACCAGCTCTTTCTCGTGGTGAATTGACCGTGATTGGGGCAACCACTCAAGATGAATACCGCAATACCATCTTGAAAAACGCAGCTCTTGCACGTCGTTTCAACGAAGTCAAGGTCAATGCTCCATCTGCTGAAGATACTTTCAAGATTCTTCAAGGGATCCGTGATCTTTACGAAAAACACCACAATGTTGTCTTGCCAGATGAAGTCTTGAAAGCAGCCGTTGATTACTCTGTTCAATACATTCCACAACGTAGCTTGCCTGATAAGGCCATTGACTTGGTCGATGTGACAGCTGCTCACTTGGCAGCTCAACACCCTGTAACAGATGTCCATGCGGTTGAGCACGAAATTCAAGCGGAAAAAACTAAACAAGAAGAAGCTGCGGCTAAAGAAGATTACGAAGCAGCTCTAAATGCAAAAGTCCGTATCGAAGAGCTTGAAAAGAAAATTGCTAACCATACAGAGGATCACAAGGTAACTGCAACTGTCAATGACGTAGCTGAGTCTGTCGAACGGATGACTGGTATTCCAGTATCTCAAATGGGGGCTACGGACATCGAACGCTTGAAAGATATGGGTCACCGTTTGCAGACGAAAGTTATCGGTCAAGACAAAGCCGTTGAAGCTGTTTCAAAAGCGATCCGTCGGAACCGTGCAGGCTTTGACGAAGGAAACCGTCCAATCGGTAGCTTCCTCTTTGTAGGTCCTACTGGTGTTGGTAAGACTGAGTTGGCAAAACAATTAGCCCTTGATATGTTCGGAACTAAAGATGCTATCATCCGTTTGGACATGTCAGAATACAGCGACCGCACAGCCGTATCTAAATTGATCGGTACCACTGCCGGTTATGTTGGTTATGATGACAACAACAATACCTTGACAGAACGCGTCCGTCGTAATCCATACTCAATCGTACTTTTGGACGAGATTGAAAAGGCAGATCCTCAAGTGATTACCCTTCTCCTTCAAGTATTGGATGATGGTCGTTTGACAGACGGTCAAGGAAACACTGTTAACTTCAAGAATACCGTAATTATTGCTACTTCAAATGCTGGCTTTGGTTACGAAGCCAACTTGACAGAAGATGCGGACAAACCAGAACTCATGGATCGTTTGAAACCATTCTTCCGTCCGGAATTCTTGAACCGCTTTAATGCAGTGATCGAGTTCTCACACTTGAGCAAGGAAGACCTTTCTAAGATTGTTGACTTGATGTTAGAAGAAGTGAACAAAACTCTTGCTAAGAAAGATATCGACTTGACAGTGAGCGATGCTGCCAAAGAATACATGACTGAAGAAGGATATGATGAAGTTATGGGTGTTCGTCCACTCCGTCGTGTGGTTGAACAACAAATCCGAGATAAAGTGACAGATTTCCACTTGGATAATCTTGATGCTAAACACTTGCTAGCAGATATGGAAGATGGAGAATTGGTCATCAGAGAAAAAGACACAAAGAAAGAAGAAAACATTGATAAATAAGGTAGATAAGAAGTGATCACTTTGTGAAAAATGGAGGCTGCTATAATATAGCAGTCTTTATTTTTTCTTCCCACCCAGGGGAAATTATTCGCCGGATAAGGCCAAAATCCCCCTATTTGGGCTAAAAAAACATCAATAATTAGTGAAATTAATCCAATTTGAGCAAAATTATTAATAAATAAAGAAAATAAGTATATAATTTATACAAGAAAAAAATATGAGGAATGGAAGTACGATGAACAATACAATTGATATCTACTCGACTCCCGAATACAGAAAGGTTGAAGCCGTTGTTCAGCTGATGGTCGATGGTCGCTTGACAAGCTACCGTGTTGCAACTGAAACCAACATTAGCAAAATGAGCTTGGCAACTTTGACCAAGGGAACGAGTAAAATAAAAAATATTACCTATCAAACGGCCTTGGCCTTGATTGATTGGTATGATGAGAATCATGAAAAGTATGGCATTACGATTGACTAGTTAGTAGCCCACTTTTCGTGGTTTTTTTCTTTTTTCTGGGAAGGCGCTAGCCCCTTAGGAAGGAAGTCCGATTTTGCTTGAAAAGGATGGAGAAACTTGAAAAGACGGGCGAAATTTGATATAGTATAGCATATATGAAATTTAAAGGAGAAACATATGCCAAATGCAAGTTTTTTAATTGTATTAGCTGCTATGGTCGGTTTGATGTTCTTCACCAGCCGTAACCAAAAGAAACAGTACCAAAAACGGATGGAAAGTTTGAATAAACTTCAAAAAGGAAATGAAGTCATTACATATGGTGGCTTGTACGGAACCATCGATGAAGTCGATAAAGAACGCAAGATTGTTGTCTTGGATGTTGATGGTGTCTACCTGACCTTTGAATTGGGAGCGATCAAAACAGTTCTTCCTGTATCAGAAGGGATCACAGCAGCTGCAACAGAAGGTGTTAGCTCAGAAGTCGATTCAGCCATCGAAGAATAATCATCAGGAAAGAGGCGAAGGCCTCTTTTTTAGTGGGAAAAAGGGACAGTAGGGTCAAGGAAAGCTCTGCTAGTTCAAAAAAGAGGCCAGCGTCCCTATTTTATGGGGATTTATGGTATAATGAAGCGATAAATATTGAAATAGGTAGAAAAACATGTTTCGTTTTAAGAAAAAAGAAAACATCGAGACTCCTTTAGAAGTCCCAAAACATATTGGCATCATTATGGATGGCAATGGTCGCTGGGCTAAGAAGAGGATGCAACCGCGTGTCTTTGGCCATAAGGCAGGGATGGAAGCTCTCCAAGAAGTGACGATTGCGGCAAAAAATATGGGTGTTCAGGTCTTGACGGTCTATGCCTTTTCGACGGAAAACTGGACACGCCCTGAAGATGAAGTCAAGTTTATCATGCACTTGCCAGTTGAGTTTTATGACCGCTTCGTCCCCGAGTTGCATCGCAATAATGTCAAGATTCAAATGATCGGTGATACCAAGAAATTACCCAAAGAAACGCTAGAGGCTTTGGAACGAGCAGAAGAGATGACCCAGCTCAATACGGGCCTGATCCTGAATTTCGCACTCAACTACGGGGGACGTGCAGAAATTACCCAGGCTGTGAAGCAGATTGCGCAAGAAGTCTTGGATGCTGACTTGAGCCCTGAAGATATCACTGAAGAGATGATTGCAGGTCATCTCTATACCGAAAGTTTGCCACGCGATCTAAGGGATCCGGATTTGATTATCCGTACCAGCGGAGAAATTCGTTTGAGTAACTTCCTTCCTTGGCAGGCCGCCTACAGTGAGTTGTATTTCACAGATGTCATGTGGCCAGATTTTGGAGAAGAGGCACTAAGAAGTGCCGTAGTAGAATATAGCCATCGCCACCGGAGATTTGGCGGTGTTTAGGAGAAGATGATGACGAAAGATTTACAAAAACGTGTAATTTTTGGAGGAATTGCCCTGCTCTTTTTCATTCCAACAGTAATGGTTGGAGGGATGTTCTTCCAGATTGTGATTGGTTTGATCGCCATGTTAGGGGTACATGAACTGCTCAAGATGAAGGGGCTTGAAACAGCGACCTTTGAAGGAGCGCTAGCCATGTTGGCGGCCTTTGTCTTAACCTTGCCGATTGAGGACTATCTGCCTTACCTTCCAGCAGATGGCAACATGATTGCCTATGGTTTGGTTGTCTTGATCCTCATGGGAACAACGGTTCTTGCTCAGAATTACAATTATGAAGATGTGGTTTACCCCATTGCTTCTAGCTTCTATGTGGGACTCGGTTTCCACTCCCTAGTAGATGCACGAATCGCTGGTATTGACAAGGTTTTATTAGCTCTCTTTATTGTCTGGGCTACGGATTCCGGTGCTTATCTGGTAGGAAGTCAGTTTGGAAAACGCAAGCTCATGCCTACGGTCTCTCCCAATAAAACGATTGAAGGCAGCCTTGGAGGCATCTTATCTGCAGTTGCAGTAACCGTGATCTATATGATCGTGGATCGCTCTGTGGCCAGTGGACATGGGTTGATCGCCATGATCTTCTTTACCATCCTTTTTAGTATTGCAGGTCAGTTTGGAGACCTGGTAGAGAGTGCGATCAAACGCCACTTTGGTGTCAAGGATTCAGGGAAATTTATCCCAGGACATGGTGGTGTCTTAGACCGCTTTGATAGTTTGATTTTTGTTTTCCCCTTGATGCATTTCTTGGGCTTGTTCTAAGACAGAAGAGATAGAAAGGAAACTACGTATAAAACGATGCAGTTAGTTGCTTTTATTGTTATTTTTGGAGTGATCGTACTCGTCCACGAGTTTGGTCATTTCTATTTTGCGAAAAAATCGGGCATCTTGGTGCGAGAATTCTCGATCGGGATGGGGCCGAAAATCTTTGCCCATATTGGGCAGGATGGGACAGCTTATACCATTCGGATCCTACCTTTAGGTGGTTATGTCCGTATGGCTGGTTGGGGTGAGGATACCACGGAGATTAAGACCGGGACTCCTGTCAGCTTGACGCTCAATGAGGCTGGTAAGGTCGTCCGGATTAATCTTTCTGGAAAGAATCTGGATCAGACAGCCCTTCCCATGAATGTCACCCAGTTTGACTTTGAAGACAAACTGGAAATTACCGGCTTGGTTCTTGACGAGGCAAAGACCTATGCTGTCGATCATGATGCGACCATCGTTGAAGAAGATGGAACCGAAGTGCGGATTGCACCGAGAGATGTTCAATACCAAAATGCCAGCATTTGGGGACGCTTGATCACCAACTTTGCAGGTCCGATGAACAACTTTATTCTCAGTATTGTGGTCTATTCCCTCTTAGCCTTTATGCGCGGTGGTGCGATTGACTACTACAGTAACAATGTTCAAGTGGCACCCGATGGGGCCCTTGCCAAGGTCGGTGTCAAAAGCAATGTTCAGATCCTTCAGGTCAATAACGACACCGTTAGCAACTGGGATGAGTTGACAGACGCTGTAGAAAAAGCAACAAAGGACAGCAAGACTGCTCCGGAGTTGACCCTGAAAGTCAAGACAGATGGTCAAGAAAAAGAAGTCAAAGTGAAGCCAACCAAATCAGGCGATCGTTACTATCTGGGTGTGACAAATGGGATCAAGACTGGATTTATGGACAAGCTCTTGTCTGGTTTTACAGATACCTGGAATACAGCGACCCGGATCCTGGGAGCCCTGAAAGATATCATTTTCCACTTTAGTCTCAATAAACTGGGTGGTCCGGTTGCCATCTATAATGCCAGCTCACAAGCTGCTCAATTAGGGATTCCAGCTGTGCTATCTCTTATGGCCATGCTTTCCATCAATATTGGGATTTTCAATTTGATCCCGATTCCGGCCCTGGATGGTGGAAAAATCTTGATCAATTTGATTGAAGTGGTCCGGAGAAAACCGCTAAAACAAGAAGTAGAAACTTATATGACACTTGCAGGTGTAGCCCTAATGGTGATTTTAATGATTGCTGTCACCTGGAATGATATTATGAAATTATTTTTGAAATAGAAAAGGATGTTGTCCATGAAACAAAGTAAAATGTTGATTCCAACCCTTCGTGAAATGCCAAGCGATGCTCAAGTGATTAGCCATGCTTTGATGTTGCGTGCGGGTTATGTTCGCCAAGTATCAGCTGGTGTCTATTCTTATCTGCCACTTGCTAATCGTGTGATTGAAAAAGCAAAAGGCATCATGCGCCAAGAATTTGAAAAAATCGGAGCAGTAGAAATGTTGGCTCCAGCCCTTTTGAGTGCGGATCTCTGGCGTGAATCTGGCCGTTATGAAACCTACGGGGAAGACTTGTACAAATTGAAAAACCGTGAAGGTTCTGACTTTATCTTGGGTCCAACTCACGAAGAAACCTTTACAGCTATTGTGCGTGATTCTGTCAAGTCTTACAAGCAATTGCCACTGAACTTGTACCAAATCCAACCGAAGTACCGCGATGAAAAACGCCCACGGAACGGTCTTCTACGGACCCGTGAGTTCATCATGAAAGACGGTTACAGTTTCCATGCTAACTATGATAGCTTGGATGAAACGTATGATGAGTACAAGGCAGCTTATGAGCGGATCTTCACCCGCAGTGGTATCGACTACAAGGCAATCATTGGCGATGGTGGTGCCATGGGTGGAAAAGATAGCCAAGAGTTTATGGCTGTTACACCTGCTCGTACTGACTTGGATCGTTGGGTTGTTCTAGACAAATCAGTAGCATCATTTGACGAAATTCCTGCAGAAGTTCAAGAAGAAATCAAGGCAGAATTGCTCAAATGGATGGTCTCTGGAGAAGATACCATTGCCTATTCAAGTGAATCAAGCTATGCAGCCAACTTGGAAATGGCTACCAATGAATACAAGCCAAGCAACCGTGTGGTTGCTGAAGAAGAATTGAAACGCGTGGAAACACCAGGTGTCAAATCGATTGATGAAGTGGCAGCCTTCTTGAATGTTCCGGAAGAAGCAACGATCAAGACTTTGGTGTATATTGCGGACGATGAGCCAGTTGTGGCCCTTCTCGTTGGCAATGATCAACTCAATGAAGTGAAATTGAAAAACCACCTCGGAGCAGACTTCTTTGAACCTGCAACCGAAGTGGAAGTGAAAGAATTGTTGGGAGCGGACTTTGGTTCTCTTGGACCAGTTAATCTTCCAGAAAATGTCAAAATCATTGCAGACCGTAAGGTCCAAGATAGTCGCAATGCAGTTGTAGGGGCAAATGAAACAGGCTACCACTTGACTGGCGTCAACCCAGGTCGTGACTTCACTGCAGAATTTGTGGATATCCGTGAAGTTCGGGAAGGCGAAATTTCACCGGATGGAAAAGGTGTCTTGAACTTTGCACGCGGGATCGAAATCGGTCATATTTTCAAACTGGGCACACGTTATTCAGCTAGCATGGGAGCGGATGTCTTGGACGAAAACGGACGTGCTGTGCCGATTATCATGGGTTGCTACGGGATCGGTGTTAGTCGCCTTCTCTCAGCTGTCATGGAGCAGCATGCTCGCCTCTTTGTCAATAAGACGCCAAAAGGGGAATACCGCTATGCTTGGGGCGTTAACTTCCCTAAAGAATTAGCTCCATTTGATGTGCATTTGATTCCAGTCAATGTTAAGGATGAAGCCAGCCTTGCTTTGACCGATCGGATCGAAGAAGCCTTGGTGAATAAAGGTTACGAAGTTCTGGTCGATGATCGAAACGAACGTGCTGGTGTGAAATTCAGCGATAGTGATTTGATTGGCCTTCCAATCCGTGTCACAGTTGGTAAAAAAGCAGCTGAAGGCATCGTTGAAGTGAAAATCAAAGCGACAGGAGATACCATCGAAGTGCATGCGGATAATCTCCTTGAAACCCTATCAATCTTGAACAAATAAGAAAAAAGCTTTCTGAGCCTTAACCAGGTGTTAAGGAACTCAGAGAGCTCTTTTATTTTTCTTCTTTGAGGCCTTGATTTTCTAGATAGGTGAAGAAATCTTGAGGCTTACCATTGAGGTATTTCTTAAATTCGGCAGTTTCTTCCTCCCCTTGATCTCCGTAGATGGTGGCAAACTCATCTTTCTTGATCTTTGAGAAGTCAGCCTGAAGGACCTTGGCATAGGCTTGTTTATCGTTTGAAATTTGAATCCGAAAGCTAAGTCCAGGTTTGTCATTTAAGGCTTTATAGATATCGCTGTGCTCCAATTCTTCTTGGTAGAGTTCCTTCAATTCAGCAAGATCCATTTTTTGTGAATCTGGCGAAATAGGTTCAAAACTTAGGAAGGTAAAAGATACAATTTCATCTTTTTTGTAACCGATTTGAATTTTATTTTGATGGTGATCACTCAATTCTGTAGCGAAGGTTTTGGTTCGAACCTTTTCTTCTTTTTCTTTTTTCACTTGGGAAGTGCTTTGGCTGGATGTTGTTTCTGTTTTTCCTTTTTCTGCTTGGCCTTGGCTACAAGCGGTAAGGGCTAGTAGGCAGAGAGAGGTGAATACTATTTTTTTCATAGAGTCTCCTTTTAGGGGTTAGTAGTGTTCGATCTTGCCTTAAACAAGTTCTATACAGTCTTTATTATATCATAAACCTCAGAAATATGAAAAAATATACAGTAAATATACAGAAAAGCCACTAAGGAGATATAAAATCAACAATTTTTATTTATGTGTTCAGTTAATATAGAAGGATAAACTCCTTCCATTTCGTTCTAGAATTAATACTAAATAAAGACTACTGGGGCAAGGATTTTCAAAAATATATTACAATTTTATGACAAAATATTTCAACATTGTAACAAAGTTACAATGTTTTATCAGTTGGGGCTCAAAACTTGACTTTCTTGCGATATTTCATTAAGATATCTTTAAGTAAATAATACAAATAGGGAGTAAAAAGGTAAATATACAGTTTTTTGGATTTTTACTAATTCGTACTAAATGTATTGTTTATGAAAAAAATATAAGGGTATCAGCCCAAAAGGAGAAACATATGGCTCAAATTAAATTAACTCCAGAAGAACTACGTCAATCAGCACAACGCTATGCACAAGGTTCTCAAGAAATCGATCAAATCCTTAACACTTTGACTCACGAACAACAAGTCATCGATGCAAACTGGGATGGATCTGCATTTGATAGCTTTGAAGCACAATTTAACGAATTGTCTCCAAAAATCAAACAGTTCGCTCAATTGTTGGAAGACATCAACGCTCAATTGATCAAAGTAGCTGATATCGTTGAACAAACTGACCAAGATATCGCTTCACAAATCCACTAAGATGGTCTCGAAGGTGATCTTACTTCTTGTAGGTAGATCACCCTTTTGTCTTTTGATATATAGAAAATAGGGGTTAGGTAGATAATTCCTAACTCCTATTTTGTATCTATGAATTAGAAAAAGGAAAAGGTATAGAAGTGAAAAAGAAAAAATGGTTAAAATACATCGGTCAGAGTGCAGTTGTGCTCCTTTTGATGGGATCTGTAGTGGGTCTTTATACAAGTGTTCAAAAGGACCAAAAACAAAATGAAGCCAAGACCGTGCAAACGACGGAAAACACCAAGCTGAATATTGCGGTGGTTAATGAAGATAAGGCAGTTAAGCTGAATGACAAAGAATACAACCTCGGTGCCAGCTATGTAAAGAACATCGAGCGGGACAATTCGCAAAACTGGTCTGTCCTCCCACGTGGAGCTGCTGAATCAGGACTTGCCGATGGCAAGTACCAGTTGATGATCGTGATTCCAAGTGACTTCTCAGAAAAAGTTCTGGAAGTGAATGCTGTGAATGCAGAGAAGACAACTATTACCTATAAGGTCAATGCTGCAGGGAATTCTCAAGTGGAAAATGAGGCCAATAAGGTAGCGAAAGATATTGTTTCAGACTTGAATAGTCAACTGGTTGATATGTATATGGTCAGCATTTTGAGCAACCTCTATACGGCGCAGAAAAATGTGGAGACCAGTAACAAAATCCAATCGACCAATATCGGTTCTTATCGAAGCAATTTGCTGGAGTCAGCCTTAGATTCCAAGAATATCTTCCCAGGTCTCTATAGCTTGTCTACCTCATCTGTTGAGTCCAACAATGCCCTGAAGACGCTTCTTGAGTCTTATACACAGGCCTTTGACCAATTGTCTCAAACTCAGGATCAGTATGGTCAAAACTTTGACTTGCTGATCAAGCAACGCTCAGCAGATAAGATCAGTCATGAAGAATTCATGAGCCAATTGATGGCCATGAACCAATCTGTAGTCAACGAAAAAACTCAAGACTTGTACAAGAGATTGCAACAAAACCAAGAAGCAATCACCAAACAATTGAGCCAGCCAGCTGAAAGTGAAGGAGATCCTTCAGCTACCAAGACGTATGCAGGCTTGACCAAGGATGTAAATGATCGTATTGCGGAGCTTGAAAAAGGGATCAAAGCAGAACGCGATAAATTAGATGAACATGAGAAGAACATTGATGCTTCTGTAAAATCCAAGGTCTTGGACTATTATGGTCTCAAAGAAGGAGACAAGGTGACCCTTCGTACCCTACTTGGAAAGACAAGTATCACGACGCTAAGTGAGGCACGTGCTAAAGCAGATGCTGAAATTCATCAAGCGATTGAAAAATTGCCGTCTCTCGATCCAAGTAGTCTTAATCTCAATAAATATGGCAACCTCAATACAGCAATTCATTTTGATAGTACGTTTGCTGGGACGATGGCGAAAGCAAATGGAAATGCCGATGACTTGAAAGGCTTGGCTGCAGAAGTAGATGCCAAATTAACTGCAGTTGCCGATGTCCTCAATGCTAGATCTGGAAAACAGAAGGTTAGCATCCAAGTACCAGCAGGAGTCAAGGTTGATACTTGGACCTATGATGGACAGACTTATGCAGGAAGCGGCGAGCAGGAAGTCGAACTGAAAGATGGTAAACAAATCCAAATTCACCTGGCTGAAGATGGGGGTACCATGCCAAGTACGATTGATGTTGAAGTTCTTGTGAATGGGGTTTCTTCAACCAGTGTGACGGTATCAGCAGAAGATTTGAAAACAGCTGTCGCTAACTATGCATCGAAAGCCAGTGAAATTGCTTTGGATTATCAACGCGCAGGGGCTTTGATCGATGCTTACTATCCAAAAGATGACAAGGGAGATCGTCATTCGCTCTATGATCCAATCGAGGATATGGATTTGACGGTTGCCTTGGTGGATATCGTGAAGGCTGCAGTTGAAAGTAACATTAAAGACTACCGTAAGAGTATTGAAACAGATGAAAAAGGCGATGCAACGAATAGTGTGAAAGCTAAGCTAGATGACACGCTCAAACAGTTGCAAGTCTTGGGGCCAGAATTACAGGCCAACCTTACAGCCATCGAAAATACCAACAAAGACCTAACTCAGAATATCAATGATCAATTGACACAGTATGCAGACCTTCAAAAACGCTTAGAAGAGATCTCAACTGCACAAGCAACCGTTACCGAAGCTCAAACTAAGACGGATGCAGACTTGTCAGCTCTTGGTTCTGAATACACGTCCTTGTTGACTTCGACAGAAGGCGTTAAGAGTTCATCTCGTAGCAATGTGGACGCTGCCAACTCTACCAACGAAATCTTTAACCAATTGAACAAAGAATTGGAAAGAGCCCAAAGCAATACAGAGAAATTGTCTAGCAATGCAGAAAGCTTGATGGGTGAATTCGATAAGGAATTGTCTGAAAACGGGAACTTCGTTGAAGCCTTCCGCAAAGTCTTCAACAATGCCTATGAAAATGGTGTGCCAAATGAAGTCTTGCTCGACTTCTTGTCAAATCCAGTTGCAGAGAAATCTTCTTCTGTGAAAGCGACCATCAACGTTTACCGTCCATTTATCTGGATCTTTATGTTGGAAGTCTTGAGCCTCTTTACCGCTTATCTCTTTGCGACGCAACCAATCATCTGCAAGGTCAAAAACCGCTTTAAACTGAATCGTTTGCAAGAATCAGATTTCTTATCTGTTGGTGTCCTTGTGGGACTCTCTCTTGTCCTTGGATTGGTGATCGGAATGATTTCAAGTATCCAACTCTCTGTTGGTCGTGAATATGTTCCTTCATGGGTATTCCTAGCAGTGCTAGCAAGCTTTGTCTTGGTACAATTGCAATACCTCCTCTTAAAATACTTCCGTGTCCTTGGAATGGGACTGGCCTTCTTCATGTTGATCAGCTATGTCTACCTTTCAAGCGCGATCGGGACAACAGCAACCTTATCAGGTCTTCCAGCACATGTGAAAAATGTTAACCTTCTTTCTATTTTAGAAGGACAGTTTGCGGGTTACTTTGATGGACAAACAGCCGGCATCGGCCTTATCTTTGGATTGTTGGTCTTCTTCGGACTGTTGGTGCTTGCCAATACCTTCATTCCAAAGAAGTATACTCAAACAAAGGAAATTGAATCAAGCTTATGAAAAAAATGATGTATCTTCTCTTTGTCTTTAGTCTCTTACCAGTGGTTGTTGTGTCTGCAGATGATTTTATCGATAATCGTCTGCAGGTCAACAACTCACGCCTGGAGACAGAAGAGGAAAAGACACTCGGTGGGCAATTGGATGCCACTGAGTCTCTTTTCAATGAGAAGGATCAGAAAAAAATAGCAGATGAAAAACGCAAGCAAGAGAAACAATTGACCGATTCAGACGGCCAGTTGTTTTCTGCTATAAAGGGAAAGAAAAAAACAGGGCCGGAAGCAGACCTATTCCAACAAAAAAATCAAAAATTATCCAAATTTGAGTCCAATGTAGAGGACAATTCGGCTAGTTTGTCGGATTTTATTCCAGCTTTGCAAATGCTGGCTTGGAGTGCTCTGCTCTTTGGAATTGCTGGCTATATTTCCTATCGAATCTACAGAAAAGAGGCCTAAATGGACCAACATATCAATGTCACCTTCCGCATGAATGGGGCAAGCCATGACCTCCGGATTCCGACGCGGATGGAGGTGCGACGCTTGATTCGGGAATTGGATCAGATCTTTGGGTCTGCCATGGAGCCTAGAAGCAAGTATCAGTTGCGCGTGGTAAATAAAGGCATCTTGCTGGATGAAGGCAAGGTGGTACAAGAGTATCCGATCACGAGTGGTGATTTGATCGAGATTGAGGAGTGGTAAGGTGAAAGAAGAACAATTTACACTGGAAGAACAAGTCTTCCGTTTTGAAAAAGAAGAAACCAGCTGGCGACTGGACCTCAAGCGTTCAGAAGTGGATAGCCAGGATTTACGCAATTTATGGATTTTGGATCTCCATCATCCCCTGTTTTTAGAGCAAAGTATGACGGCTGATCAAGACCAGATTCATCTGACCTATCAGACAGATGCTCTGGGCTTGAGTGCAGAAGAAATCAAGGAATTACCCGTATCAGACCGTCTGCGTTTGGCTATGAATGTCTTAGATTTGGCGCCTGCCTTGGAGCTTCCTGTGACCTTCATGGTGCATCCTGTTAATTTGTTTGTCACTAAGGATGCGCAAGTCAAGATTGCCTACCGCGGGGTTCCAGGGATGATGGTGCCGCGCAAGTGGGATCAGGTAGAATTCTTGCGCCAGGCTAAGTGTTATGCAGTCACTCTTTTTGGTGACTGGGACTTCATGGAGCTCTATCAAGGCACACTTGAATTAGAAGATCTACCAGATTTCTTGGTGGAAATTCGTGATGCAGCTAGCCTAGAAGAAATGAAGATGCTCTTAGAAAAAGCCTATCAAGAGCGTAAGGAAGAAGAAGAAAAGACCTTGACCTTGGTATCAAGCCGTCAACATCGCATCTTTAAGTTGGCAACCGTCTGGCTTTCAGCTGTGGTCGCTCTCTTACTCTTGCCGTTGATCTATTTGGTCTTTTTCCAAGCACCCTTTAAAGAAAGGTTGCTCCAAGCAGATACTGCCTTTCTCAAGGTGGACTACACTGGCGTCATCGATGAGTTGGATGGGGTCGCACCAAGCAGTCTTCCGATGACGCAGAAATATGAGTTGGCGACTTCTTATTTGCAAGGCTTGAATTTTTCAGAGGACCAAAAGAAGGTCATCCTTAACAACGTCACGCTCAAGTCAGACAGTCTCTATCTCCACTACTGGATTTATATCGGCCGTCATGACTTTACCCAAGCCTTGGATACAGCTAAGCGGATCGACGATTCAGACTTGATCATCTATGCTCTTCGCAAAGAAATCAAGGCGACACGTGATAGCGAAAAACTCTCTGGTGAACAACGCGAGAAGAAACTCTCTGAGTTAGAAGGCGAATATAAGAAATACTGGGATGCTCGCTCAGAACTCTTGGAAGCAGAAACGGATGAAACCAAAGCATCCACTAGCCACTCAGGAACTCCTGCGTCTACAGAAAGCTCCTCTACAGAGACCTCGTCTTCTACAACCGCAAGCTCAAGTGAGTCTGGCGAACACAAGGAGTAGTCTATGAAAAAACGTATCATACTCTATAAAAAAGGTTTTCGCTATGAGCTAGCGCTAGAAGAGGGTAAAACAGCGACCGTATCGAATCAAGAAACGGCTCAGTTGACCATTTCTTCTCAAGAAAATCCCCTTCATTTCCAATGGAGTCAGGGAGAAATCTTCTACCAATATGGGGAAGACAAGGGCGTGCTAGAAAATAGCAAGATCCTTGGAGATGTGGTCTGCTACTTGGCGACAGGGGAAGTCCATACCTATGAGCTGCTCGACAAGGAAGAGATCCTCGTAGCAGATGAACAGGGTGCGGATGTGCGCGTGCATTATCCAGTGCGCTTTCTCCTTGTAAAAAAAGACCAGACCTGGACTTGCCAGCTCTTATCTGGAAACCTCTACCATAACCACAAACTCATTACTGAAGCGACTGTTCCACTGACTTTTGGAGATGAGCTGGCAATTGGAGATGTGACCTTTAAGCTCTACCCGGAAGAATTTGGCGTGGAAGGATCGGTCGAAGTGAGTCCTTATCTGGTGCCGCGCTTGCATTCGCGCTATGACTTCTACAAGGACTACCCAGAGTACCACCGGTCTCCTCGGATCATCTATCGGAGCTCGGAAGACAAGATCCTGATCAATCCTCCAGGAGCGGAGCCTCAAAAACCATCCGATGAACTCTTGAAGTTGATCATGCCACCCCTTATCATGGTTGGGGTGACCCTCTTGATCACCATTTTCCAACCGCGGGGACTCTATATCATCGCGACGGTATCCATGTCTGTGGTCAGTGTGATCTTTTCGGTACAAGGATTTTTCAAGAATCGTAAGAAATACAAAGAAGATAAGAAAGAGCGCGTGGAGCTCTACCATCTCTATCTCAAGGACAAGGCTAAGGACTTGGAACAGCTCTCTAGTAAGCAGCGAGAAGGAATGTTTTACCATTTCCCAGCCATCGAAGACTTGACCAAGATGGTCAAACGCTATGACTCACGGATCTACGAAAAAACACCGCTTCATTTTGACTTTTTGGCCTATCGCTTGGGCTTGGGCAAGGTTCCAACCAGTTATGAGCTCAAATATGGTCAGGAAGAACGCAGTGGGAAGAAAGATGCCTTGGAAGAAGAAGGCTATGCCCTTTTCCAAGCACATCAGAAGATCGACAATCTTCCAATTGTAGCCAGCCTCAATCGGGGACCGGTCGGATATGTCGGCCCTCGTCCCATCGTGCTCGAGCAGTTGCAGCTTCTGGTTGCCCAATTGGCTGTCTTTCACTCTTACCATGATCTGACCATTATTCCGATCATTCCAGAAGAGGAAAAAGAAAGCTGGGATTGGATGCGCTGGTTACCTCATGCGACCTTGCAAGACATGAATGTCCGTAGTTTTGTTTACAATCAGCGGACACGCGATCAGGTCTTGAACAGTCTCAACCAAATCCTCAAGCTCCGCAAGGCGCAAAAAGAGGAAGAAAAAGCCAATGACACCAAGATCTTCCACCCTCATTATGTGGTCCTCATCACCGATGAAACCTTGATTTTAGACCATGTCATCATGGAGTTCTTCCGTGAGGATCCGACAGAGCTGGGCTGCTCCATCATCTATGTGGCAGATGTGCTCTCATCTCTTTCTGAAAATATCCAAACGGTTATCTCCATCAAGGACCGCAACCAAGGGCAATTGCTCTTGCAAGAAGGGATTCTTCGGGAGCTCGACTTCCAATTGGACCACTTCCCTGAAGGCTATGACAAGGAAGCTATCTCGCGTGGCCTTGCCCCCCTCAAGCATATTCAACAACTCAAGAGCTCAATTCCAGACTCGGTAACCTTCCTTGAAATGTATCAGGCGGAAACGTTCAATGACCTCAAGGTTTTGAGTCGTTGGGAGAATCATGCCCCTTACCAAAGTTTGGCCGTACCGATCGGTCTGCGCGGGAAGGACGATTTGGTCTACCTCAATCTCCATGAAAAAGCTCATGGACCACACGGTTTGATCGCAGGGACGACAGGATCTGGTAAGTCTGAAACCATTCAGTCTTATATCCTGAGCCTTGCCGTCAACTTCCACCCACATGATGTGGCTTTCCTCCTCATCGACTACAAGGGTGGGGGAATGGCCAACCTCTTCAAGGATCTGCCTCACTTGCTGGGGACCATCACCAACTTAGATGGTGCTCAGTCCATGCGGGCCCTAGCCTCTATCAATGCGGAGATCCATCGTCGGGAGCGGCTCTTTGGCCAATATGGGGTCAACCATATCAACCAATACCAAAAGAAATTTAAACTCGGTGAAGCGACCGAACCGCTGCCTCACCTCTTCTTGATCAGTGATGAGTTCGCCGAGCTCAAGGTCAACCAACCAGACTTCATCAAGGAGCTGGTCTCTATCGCGCGTGTTGGGCGTTCCCTCGGGGTGCACTTGATCCTTGCGACGCAGAAACCTTCTGGGGTCGTGGATGACCAGATCTGGTCCAACTCCCGCTTCAAGCTAGCCCTCAAGGTGGCAGACCGTGGTGACTCCATGGAGATGCTGCGGACAGCAGATGCGGCTGAGATCACGCAAACCGGTCGGGCTTATCTCCAAGTCGGAAACAACGAAGTCTATGAACTCTTCCAAACCGCCTGGTCTGGAGCAGACTACCAGCCTGAGAAGGACCAGCTAGGGATCGAAGACCATACCATCTACTTGATCAATGAACTGGGCCAATACGAAGTCCTCAACCAGGATCTATCCGGTCTGGATATGGCAGAAGAAATCAAGGAAGTGCCAACAGAACTGGATGTCATCGTGCAGGAAATCAACCACTTGCACCAAGAAGAAGGCATCGCAGCTGTGGCCCAACCATGGTTGCCACCACTCAAAGAGCGGATCACGCTGGATGAGTTGGACAAGGTCGTGCCGATCGAGGCTTGGCAAAAACGGACAGCTCCAAGCGTCCTAATCGGGGTCGCCGATATCCCGCAAGCGCAAAAGCAAGAAGCTGTCGCTATTGATCTATCAAAAGACGGGAACATCCTCCTTTACGGAAGTCCAGGGACAGGAAAGACGACTTTCCTTCAGACAGTCGCAATGGATCTGGCTCGCAAGCAGAGTCCAGAAAATTTGACCATGTACCTGCTTGATTTCGGAACCAATGGTCTAGCACCCTTGACGCAACTGCCACATGTGGCCGATAGCCTCTTGCTCGATCAGACGGAGAAAATCCAGAAATTCATCCGGATTATCAACCGAGAGTTGGATCGTCGCAAGAAGCTCCTCTCTGAGCATGGAGTCGGCACCATCGCCCTCTACCGTGAAGTGACAGGTAAGCAAGAGCCAACCATGGTCATCCTCATGGATAGCTATGAGTCCATGAAGGACGAGCCTTATGAGACAGACCTCTTCAAGCTCTTCATGCGGATCTCTCGTGAAGGTCTCAGCATCGGAGTGCACTTGATTATCACAGCTAGCCGTCAGAACAACCTACGGGCTCAGCTCTATTCAAACTTCAAGCACCAGCTGACCTTGCCACAAAATGATATCTCTGAAGTCCGCGGTATCGTGGGAGCAACCCCACTGGCGTCTACCATGGAAGACATCAAGGGACGGGCCCTCATGAAGCGTGATGAAGTCGATGTCGTCCAGTTCGCCCTACCAGTCGCAGGGGACAATGATATCCAAATCATCAACAACCTCCGCGACCAAGTCCAAAGTCTCAAAGAGATGTGGACAGGCCGCACCCCAGCAGGCATCCCAATGGTGCCAGATGAGTTGACAGAAGCAGCCTTCTATGGCCGTGAGGATGTAGCAACTTTGCTGGATGAAGGAAAAGTGCCACTCGGATTGGATCTGGAGACAGTTGAACCGGTAACATGGGATCTCAAGAAAGGCAACCTTCTCTATCTGACAGACAAAGAAGAGCAGATGACACAATTCGTCAAACAAATCGCTCGTAGCAAGCAAAAGGTAATTGTATTGGCACCAGCCTACAATGAATTGCCAGAGATGGAAGGTGTGACGATTCTCTCTACGAAGGAAGACTATGTAGCTGGAATCAAGAAAATGGAAGAAAATATCCAATTGAGATTGGAACAGCAGAAATCACAACATGAAGCAACGATTGTACTATACAATCAACTAGAACTTATGAATGATCTAGGTATGGATCTTCAATCTAGTCTGAATTATGTCCTTGAAAAAGGAGCGCGTGCAGGCTATGCTACAGTAGCCATGAGTGGTAGTCAGTTGAATCGAAAAATTGACGAAGTATCAAAATCTATCAAACTCTATAAACAAGCGATCGTGGCCATGCGGATTACAGACCAAAGTGTCCTAAATGTTATCAATCGACCAGTCCGTGAAGAACCACTTAATAGCCAGGTGAACTACTATGTAGAAGATGGATTTGTAAGAAAAGTGAAAGTATTAATGAAATAGAAGGGGATGAATTATGGCTAATCAAGCGACATTAAATGCCTTAACAAGAGCATCTATTGAAGCAAGTATTGAAGTTACTAGATTATCAGGGGAAGTTTCAAAGTTGAGGGCTATTCATACAAAATTGAACAAACAGTCAACAACTATAAAGTATGAGGTGACACTTTCTGAAAATATTGCAGGTGATAAGTACGACGATGAAGAGCACCAAGAAAAAGCAGATTTAACCGCCTTAGAAAAAGTATTAGTGACAAAAAAAGAGGAAATTCTAGGATTACTGAGTGCCAAAATTAAACAGGTAGAAGCAGATTTAGCAACAGCTAATACGAAGGCGGCGAATGCTCAGAGTGCTTTGATAGCAGCTATGAACTCATAAAGGAAGTGAATGTATGACAGTAAAAGTAAAGAATATTTCTGGTTTAGAGAATTATGCAACTAGCATCCAGGGGTTCGCTGGTAAATTCGAACTAGCTGCTAACGATACAGTTCGTGAATTCAATACGAGTCTAGAAGGTGAAAAAGCAGAGGCTATTAATGCATTCTTTAGTGTATTAAATAATATCCAAACGACCATATTTTCTACAGCTCCTGAGGCTATTCGAACTTACGGGCGTCATATATCCACTTTCACAGATGCGATTAAGGGGTTGGGGTTCTCAAGTTTAGCATACACAGATGATGATGCAATGACTACTCTATTGAATTCTCTTACTACACCTCAACGTAATGAGATTACAATTGTTAAGGATAATTTAGTTACTGTGCTGGATGAAGCTGTTGAAGCTATGGGAGAAGGAGATTCTAGTTTAGGAAGCTTTGATCTTGTAGCAGACATGTATATAACAACTGAGGTTCTTGCCCGATCAGGGACTCATACTGGAATTATACTGGCAGATTCGGCACTATCAGATAACGTTAACGGTTCGGCCGATTTGTTTACATCTTTGACAGCGCAAACTCAGAATGCAAAAGCTGTGACAAAAGTATCTATTCCAGATCTTTTAGGAGCGATCAAGAGTGGTAATCTCAATAAAGATAAAATGGTTTACCTTTATAGAGTTAGTACAGATGCCGATGTTAAGATTCTAAATGCACAATTAAATGGGAATATAGCAGAAATTGCTAATATAATGGCGCAAGATCCGGCTAAAGTTTCTGATGGGGCATATAAAAATGTAGCAGAAGATATGACTTCTTGGCTGGATAGAAGCGAGTCAGGAATTAACAAAATGCAGTCATTTTTATATGCACTTGAAAAAGCTGATCAATCCAAAGTAAAAGACATTGTAACGAATCTTGGGAATATTCATGCTGTTTTGAAAAAGATTCATGTTGCAGAAATGAAAAAATTTGAAAAATCCTCTGATTATAATGAAGTACAATGGAACCAATATACAAAAGAACTACAACAAATGAATGATTTATCAGGTTTATTGGCTTCAATACGAGTGTTAAAAATTGGGACAGAGCATAAGAGAGACAGCATAATAGAGAGTACTCCTTCCCACAAAGTAAGGGATAGTTATGTTCGTCGTGGACTACGTATTGGATTGAATAATGCTGCTGATGCGGAATGGTACCTATCTGTTTCAACAGCCAGCAAGGTGGTTATCAGAAATGAAAGTGCTCCTATTCAGAGATATGACAAGGTCGAAGGAGATATTGTAACAACTTATAATAACTATACTTCTCACTTTGAGAATGGAATTGTTGGTTCGCTTGACTCTCAGTTCCAGGTAGAACTAGAGCAAATTGCTCAGGAACAACGGAAAGCTGAAGAAGACTTTTATTTATCTGTAGCAAAAAATGGTATGAAAGCTGTTATAGAATTTGTTGGGGGTCCAGTAGCATCAGGTACGTTTAGTATACTGACTAATTCAATAAAACCTGATGTTGGAGAAGGTGTAGAAAATACACAGAATATTTTAGAAGAGATGACATCGGGACGTATAAAAACAATTGTTAAAAATACAGGGAATGTACTTTCTCCTATTGCTGATAGTTTACAGGAGTTTATAGAATTGGATGAACAAGTTGAAGGTGTTAAAGCGAAAAAAGATAAATTAGAAAAGAAAATATATAATCTTCTTGTTGGTCAGGGAGGATGGGCTTTATATAGTAGAGATAGTAAAAACCTAAGGGGATCAAAACCAATTACAGAGAGTTCAGATATCTATACGGATTATGGGGCTTATAAACGAATAGAGGAGCTGAATCAAAAAGGGATAATGGGATTTGTAGAAGATCAGCAGTTAAAACATCCAGAAAAAGTATCGGTTACGACGGTTAAGGAGACGATAAATGAAGCATATCATGATGATCCTCGTATGAGAGATTTTCTTTTAGGAGAACATTCTGATGAAGATAGTTTCAATGCGGAAAACGCATCTCCAGAAGAACGTGTCTTTCATACAATGACAGGAGCAATAGGTGAATTATTTAATGATAAACCATTAACCGTACAGGATATGACTCCAGAACAAATTTCCCAAATACATGCTGTATTAATAGATACTGTAGGTGAAGGTGCTGTCACAAATTTTGATAAATATTTTAGCGAAAAGTATGGTTCTTAGGAGGAGAAATGAAAAGAAAATTAATTTTATGTGGTTCCTTGCTTCTAGCTATTGCAGTCGCTGTTTTTGGCTTACTTACCTTTCTGGATCACCAAAAACAAGAAAAAGCTAAGCAGGAACGTGAAAAATATGAGAATTATTTTTATTATACCGGACAATGGGAAATTGATTCCTATCAATTTTTAGAGGATGATCGAGGAGTTGTTGTCCATTGGAAGTCTTTAACTCCTGAGGAAGATAAGTTATTTGCAAAGTACTACCCACATTCAAGTGAGAACCTTTTAAATGCCCATGGTGCATCAAATCAGAAATATATTGTTAGAAAATTTCTCAAAAAATTAAAGGATGTTCCTGACTATCAGTGGCCAAAAGATGAATCAGAGGGATATTATAAACTTTCGATTAATACAATTCAAAATAAGCATATAAAAAAGGAGGAAGTAGACCTTTATCGGCTTGTAAAAAATTATAATAAAAATTATTTTCCGGTAGAGACAGGTGGTATCCAAGAAATCAATGGGAAAGATTATTTCCCAATAAAGATCTATACAACTACTGATAACAAACGTGTTAGTAAAAATTTATGGCTCAATCTTGAAACGAAGAAAATCGAATGGGAGGACTCAAAAGAACAGAGAGGAGTGGAAACTCCTTTAGTTGATTTAGGGAAATTAAAAGTTATTCTTGAAAATCATGGCCCAGTAGGAATCACTAATATATATGATGATATGAATCAGAATCAAATAACTTTCTTTCCTAATAATTTAAAGGGAAGTGTTCTAGAAAAGTCTGATCCAAAAGCCTATCAATTACTTCGTAAAAAAGATTCCCAATTATATATTTTGCTTGATGCCGAATTATATTACAATGTTGTCTTCGGCAATGTCCAAGAGTTTATCAACTTGTACCAACTATTTGTCCCAGCGAACACCAATCTTTATGAAGGAATTACAATTCCGGCAGAATTGAGTAAGGATGGACAGGTCCATCAAGTGAATACTAAAGAAGAGTTTGAAGCTTATTTTGATGTAGAAAAAGGTATCGCCTTAAATAAAGGAAGCCAAGTATTGGTTGAAGAAGATAACAAGGGGGGATAAAATGGATAAGAATCTAAAGAATATTAATCCTGATAATTTAAACAGGGTGAATGGTGCTTTTCGGGATTTGAGCTCTGAATTAGAAAATAATGCTTCTGATTACATTGAGTCTAGTGCCACAGAACAAATTCAAAATGCAACAGATAGTTTAAAAAAATTATCTTCTGAAATGAAGGAGACAATTGGATCTTTGGATGAATTCTTGTGTAATGTTGGTGAATCTTTCAGAGTAGCAGATGACTCTATGGCTAATTCAATTGGTCAGACTATGTATACGAAAGCGCCAGAGACTGGATTGCAACGTCAAGAACGTTTTATCCAAGAAGGGAAAACGACCTCTGATCAGCATTTTCGTCGAAAAATGGTGGAGAATACCAATTCACAATTCAACGATTTCCCTGCGTAGCGCATTCTTTTAATGAAAGTAGCTATACCAACTCTTAAATGAACTAGCTGAAAAAGAAGAGAAGCAAAATAGATTTTAGAGAGGATCACCTGATTCTCTCTTTTTCATCCCCTCAACTCTCTCCACCTAGTGACGAACTTGCTCTTCATACTAATTTCCGATATGATAGTAGAAACTGTTTTTTTAATTCAACTCAATCATAAAAGAAGGAAAATAATCCATGAAAAAGATGCTACTATTACTGGCGAGTGTACTTGTTTTAACAGCCTGCACTCAGCCGAAAAAAGAGGCCAAGGAGGCGACCGCAAACAAAACGGAACAAACTACAAAAGCAACCTCGTCTGCTCAAGAGGAAAAGAGTTTGAAATTTGTAGTGGCACCTCAATATGAAGGAAAAACATCTGATTTGATAGAGCAGGGTAAGAAGTTGGTTAAGGAGCATCCAGAGGCTGGTAAGCAAGGTGAGATCACTTTGTATTATACAGGGAGTACCTATACTTTGAACCAACAAGAATATGTAGTATTTATGTTGGTCAACAAAACGACAACGAATATTGATCATGATGCAGAGTTTAAGCTCAATTGGAGTTATGATGGGCAATCGATATATCAAAATCAGTTAGTAGAGTATAGTATTTCTGAAAATGGCACATTACCAACGCAATCGGCAACGATCTTTTTGCTTCCTTTGACTAAGGAGCAACAATCAATTGTTGAAAGTATAACAGATGGAACGAAGATGAGTCTGAGTATGTCAGATTTGATGATGAAGTAGGTGTTGGACATGACTGATATCAGCATACTTATAGTAATTGGTATGGTCGCTATTGGATTTCCTTTGTTTGCTGTACTCTTTTTTGGACATTTTTATAAAAGAGAAATTAGGATTAAAAACCTCTCTTCAAAGAGTGTTGAGGGAGTGGTAGTTGGTTATAAGCGAACACAAATTGTAGATGCTCCAATTGTAGAATATAGAGTGGATGGTCAGACCTATCGAAATAGCCTGAAATATTATTGGGTGGTGCGGGCAACACTTCCTTGGAAAACGAATCAAGCGGCTAGTGACATCGATTTGATGGCGCAAAGGATAACTATCTACACCAATTCTACAGTCTCAAAGGGAAATCTTTTTCAAGATGCTTTTCCACTGGGATCGAGCATGACGGTTTGGTATAATCCAGCCTGTCCTAAAGAATCATACGTCGAACGCTATAGTGGACTAGACAAATCTTATAAGCGGGAAATGTGGATTGGAATCTGGATGTTAATTTTATTGCCTATTTTAGCAGCTGTGGCCATCGTCATGGGGATGCATTATAAGTGATGGATCAGCCCTAACTGAATAAATGAAAGATGAAAAGAAATCACCGTCATATCGGTGATTTTTTCGTTTCTACTTCTCCCTCGAATTAATCCTTAAATTGTGATAAAATAAGGGTTACGAATGTTTTTGAATGGTCTGTTTTGCTTAGAATAAGGCTAGTCAAAAGCGAGCAAAAGAATCAAGATCAAGGGAGAAACAATGTCCAACACCTTTGAAATTTTAATGGATCAGCTGGATATGCCGCTGGAGATGCGATCTTCCAGTGCCTTTTTGCATGCGGAGATTCAAGAAGTCGTGGTGCACAAGGTCAGCCGGGTCTGGGAGTTCCGCTTTGCCTTTGCGGAAGTCTTGCCGATTGCTTTGTTTAAGGAATTGCGCCAGCGCTTGAAGGATGAATTTTCAAAGACGGGAAACCAGGCGACCTTTACCATCCAAGTGGCCAATCAGGACTTTTCTGATGATTTATTGCAGGCCTACTATCGTGAGGTCTTTGAGGATGGCCCTTGCGCGAGTCAAGGCTTTAAGGGGCTTTACCAAGACTTGCAGGTGCGTGCACAAGGGCAGGAATTGATCATCTCAGGGCCTTCTTCGGTTGATACGGAGCATTTTCGTAAAAATCATTTGCCCAACCTTGCCAAGCAGTTAGAAGCCTTTGGTTTTCCCCATTTCACCTGTCGGGTGGAGTCTGATGATACGCTGACAGAGCAAGAAGTGGCGCGCTTTGAGGAGGAAAATGAAAAGATCTTCCAAGCGGCCAATGAAGAGACCTTGCGGGCTATGGAATCCTTGGTCCAGATGGCTCCGCCACCAGCGATTGACGAAAAGCCAGCCTTTGACTTCAAGGCTAAGAAAGCAGCGGCTAAACCTAAGCTAGACAAGGCTGAGATCACTCCGATGATCGAGATCACAACAGAAGAGAACCGGATTGTCTTTGAGGGAGTGGTCTTTGATGTGGAGCACAAGGTGACGCGGACCGGTCGGGTCTTGATCAGCTTTAAGATGACCGACTATACTTCTAGTTTTTCCATTCAGAAATGGGTCAAAAATGAGGAAGAAGCCCAGAAGTTCGACATGATCAAGAAGAACAGCTGGCTACGGGTACGGGGAAATATCGAAATGAACAATTTCACCCGCGATTTGACCATGAATGTCCAAGACATCCAAGAAGTCGTCCATTATACACGCAAGGACCTGATGCCAGAAGGTGAGCGTCGGGTGGAATTCCACGCCCATACCAATATGTCGACCATGGATGCCCTGCCGGAAGTCGAAGAGCTGGTTGCCAAGGCAGCTGAGTGGGGCCACAAGGCGGTGGCCATCACCGACCATGGCAATGTGCAGAGCTTCCCACATGGCTTTAAAGCAGCCAAGAAAGCTGGGATCCAGCTGATCTATGGGATGGAAGCCAATATCGTAGAGGACAAGGTGCCGATCACCTATAATGAGGTGGATCTAGACCTCAATGAAGCGACTTATGTAGTCTTTGACGTGGAAACGACGGGACTTTCAGCTATTTACAATGACTTGATCCAGGTCGCTGCTTCTAAGATGTACAAGGGCAATGTCATTGAGGAGTTTGACGAGTTTATCGATCCGGGCCATCCTCTGTCGGCCTTTACGACCCAATTAACAGGCATCACCAACGAACATGTCCGGGGAGCCAAACCCTTGGTGCAGGTCTTGAAGGAATTTCAGGCCTTCTGTGAGGGGACGGTTCTCGTCGCCCACAATGCCACCTTTGACGTGGGCTTCATGAATGCTAACTATGAACGTCATGGTTTACCGAAGATTACCCAGCCAGTCATCGATACGCTGGAATTTGCCCGCAACCTCTACCCAGATTTTAAACGGCATGGCTTGGGACCTTTGACCAAACGCTTTGGGGTCGCTTTGGAGCACCACCACATGGCCAACTACGATGCGGAAGCGACGGGGCGCCTGCTCTTTATCTTTATCAAAGAAGTCGCTGAAAAGCATGGGGTGACCAATCTCAAGGATCTGAATATCGATTTGATCGATGAGAATTCTTATAAGAAGGCGCGGGTCAAGCATGCCACGATCTATGTCAAGAACCAGACCGGCCTTAAGAATATGTTTAAACTGGTTTCGCTTTCTGGGACCAAGTATTTCGAAGGAGTTCCACGGATTCCCAAGACCGTGCTGGATGCCCACCGCGAGGGCTTGATCCTTGGATCGGCCTGCTCAGAAGGGGAAGTCTTTGATGCGGTGATGTCGCAAGGTGTGGATGCGGCAGTCGAAGTGGCCAAGTACTACGACTTTATCGAGGTCATGCCACCGGCTATCTATGCGCCTCTCATTGCCAAGGAGCAGGTCAAGGACATGGACGAGCTCCAGACCATTATCAAGAGCTTGATCGAAGTGGGAGATCGCCTAGGTAAGCCCGTTCTTGCCACAGGGAATGTCCACTATCTGGAACCGGAAGATGAGATCTATCGGGAGATCATTGTCCGCAGTCTCGGCCAAGGGGCCATGATCAACTGGACCATCGGGCATGGAGAAGATGCCCAGCCAGCGCCGCTTCCTAAAGCGCATTTCAGAACCACCAATGAAATGCTGGATGAATTTGCCTTTTTGGGAGAAGACTTGGCGCGCAAGATTGTTATTGAAAATACCAATGCGCTTGCAGAGACCTTTGAGCCGGTCGAAGTGGTCAAGGGCGACCTCTATACGCCATTTATCGACAAGGCCGAAGAGACGGTTGCGGAATTGACCTATCAGCGAGCCTTTGAGATCTATGGTAATCCACTCCCTGATATTGTCGATCTGCGGATTGAAAAGGAATTGACCTCCATCTTGGGGAATGGGTTTGCCGTGATTTATCTGGCCTCGCAAATGCTGGTGCACCGTTCCAATGAGCGGGGCTACCTGGTTGGATCGCGTGGATCCGTTGGATCCAGCTTTGTGGCGACCATGATTGGGATCACCGAGGTTAATCCGCTCTCGCCTCACTATGTCTGCAGCCAGTGCCAATACAGTGAGTTCATTACCGATGGTTCTTACGGTTCAGGCTTTGATATGCCAAATAAAGACTGTCCAAACTGTGGCCATAAGCTCAGCAAAAACGGCCAAGACATTCCCTTTGAGACCTTCCTTGGTTTCGATGGGGATAAGGTACCCGATATCGATTTGAACTTCTCTGGGGAAGACCAGCCGAGCGCCCACTTGGATGTTCGGGATATCTTTGGGGAAGAATATGCCTTCCGGGCAGGAACGGTAGGTACCGTCGCAGCCAAGACTGCCTATGGTTTTGTCAAGGGTTATGAGCGTGATTTTGGCAAGTACTATCGAGATGCCGAGGTCGAACGCTTAGCTCTCGGTGCCGCTGGGGTGAAGCGGACGACCGGTCAGCACCCGGGGGGGATCGTTGTTATTCCAAACTATATGGATGTCTATGACTTTACTCCGGTCCAGTATCCAGCAGATGATGTGACAGCTGAATGGCAGACCACCCACTTTAACTTCCACGATATCGATGAGAACGTCCTCAAGCTCGATGTGCTGGGACACGATGACCCGACCATGATTCGGAAACTTCAAGACTTGTCAGGCATTGATCCAAATGATATTCCTATGGATGACCCAGGTGTCATGGCCCTCTTCTCAGGAACCGATATCCTAGGGGTCACACCGGAGCAAATCGGGACTTCAACTGGTATGCTGGGGATCCCAGAGTTTGGGACCAACTTCGTTCGGGGCATGGTGGATGAAACCCATCCGACGACTTTTGCGGAGCTCTTGCAGCTCTCTGGTCTGTCTCATGGTACCGACGTGTGGTTGGGAAATGCCCAAGACTTGATCAAGGCGGGGATTGCCGACCTATCGACCGTTATCGGCTGTCGGGACGACATCATGGTTTACCTCATGCACGCAGGACTCGAGCCTAAGACGGCCTTTACCATCATGGAGCGCGTGCGGAAAGGCATGTGGCTCAAGATCTCAGAAGAAGAGCGCAATGGCTACATCCAAGCCATGAAGGAAAACAATGTTCCTGAGTGGTACATCGAGTCCTGTGGGAAGATCAAGTACATGTTCCCCAAAGCCCATGCGGCTGCCTACGTTATGATGGCCCTTCGTGTGGCCTACTTTAAGGTGCATCATCCTCTCTATTATTACTGTGCCTACTTCTCGATTCGGGCCAAAGCCTTTGACATCAAGACCATGGGGGCTGGCCTTGAGGCCGTGAAAGCTCGGATGAAGGAGATTGCTGAGAAACGCAAGAACAACGAAGCTTCCAATGTGGAGATCGATCTCTACACCACCCTTGAGATTGTCAACGAGATGTGGGAGCGTGGCTTCAAGTTTGGCAAGCTAGACCTCTATCGCAGTCAGGCGACAGAATTCTTGATTGATGGGGACACCCTGATTCCACCATTTGTCGCCATGGATGGTCTGGGAGAGAACGTTGCCAAGCAAATCGTGCGGGCGCGTGAAGAAGGAGAATTCCTTTCTAAGACTGAGCTCCGCAAGCGCGGCGGTGTCTCCTCAACCCTGGTTGAAAAGATGGATGAGATGGGGATTCTTGGCAATATGCCAGAAGACAACCAGCTCAGTCTCTTTGATGATTTGTTTTGATAGATTCAACGATTCTCGCTAAGTTTGAGGTTGGCTAATGATAGAAAAGAAAAAAAGAGCAATACCCTGGAAGTCAGGGAAGATCATTTCCATTCGCTTACGAAATGGTGTCTATGTCTTAGCACAAATGGTGCGAGAGCCCTATCTGGTATTTTTTAACCATTTCAAGCAGGAAAATAGCTGGAAGGGAGTGACCTTGAAAGAGGAGAATATTCTCTTTTGTAAAGCAGTCACTCGTCAGTTTCTACGCTCTAGTCCTGTAGCGATTGTCAAAGACCTTGAGCCCCTGTTAGATTATCAGTTACCCAAAGAATGGATTTATAGCCATTTGGGTGGGCATTCGATTACGGTTTCGGTGAAGGGATGGGAGCGCCAAGTAGCTGGTTTTGGCCAACGGCTTTCCTTGGTTCAGGCGGATAAGGAAAGTGGCCAACCAGAGGATAATCCTCTGCTGGGACTCTTCCAAGCCTATATCCTACCAGATATCCAAGAGCAGGATTGGGAGCGAGTCGGGCAGGCTGAGCTCATGTCTCTCGAAGTTTTTCCAACGCTCAATGAACGTCTCTATCTCTGCTTCCTCTATGGGAAAAATGTGAATCCAGAGCTAGATATCTCATTAGGAAAGCCCCTGCCAGATGAGTATGAAACCTATCTCGATATTCTTAGCAACAGCCCAGAAGCACGACGTCTCTATCTGGGTGAGGAGGATGACTAAGAAAGGAATAGAACATGACGGTTGTCATTTTTGCGGAAGACAAACCTGCTGAAAAAGTCTTTGTCGATAAGCTAGAAGTAGCTGACAAGGTGCTGCTCCTTTCCACCACTATGCTCTTAGGAGCGATTGCTCTAGTCAGCTTATATTCAGCCTTGAAAGATTAGATGATAGCCTCTATTTTCTTTTTGAAAATAGAGGTTTTTAAGTCCGTTCAGACCGGATAAGTGTTTTCTTTGGATCTGGATTGTGTTACAATTTTTAGTGACAAGTGTTTGTAACAAGGAAACAGAAATACAATGGATGTTCTTCCAAAAAAATGAAACAGAGGAGAAGCGCGTGGCAAGATATTTAGTAGGGCCTTACAACAATAGTTGGAACTTTATGGATGCGATTGAAAAAGCGCAGGATGGGGATACCATCGAGTTTGAAAATGGGTATGTCTTTCAATGGCCGACAAATAAAGTGATCGAGATCGACAAGAACCTTCATTTTGTGGGGCATGTAGTCCCAAATCCAAATGGCAATGGGCGCATGTTTAACAACATCATTGAGGCTTCCTTCCGATTTGTAGAAGGAGTTCAGGTGACGTTTGAAGACTTGTGGTTTAAAGTTGGTGGAAATTATACTACTTTGAGTTTATGGAATGGCTCAGACATCACCTGTAAACAGGTCTATTTTGAAGCAACCACTCCAACAAATAATGAATTTTTTATCTATATGGATACGAATTCGAAAATGACTTTGGAAGGAGTCGGAATGAAGGTTCCGGAAAAACACCAAAGTGCCATCGGTATGTCCGCTTCGGAATTGTCCATTCGCAATTCAACGATTTTTTCTAAGATAGAACTATCAGAAGGTTCCAAGTTGACCTTAGAAAATGTCCAAATTGAAAAATTTGAGAATAATACGATCCATGCCAAGGACTCAGAAGTGATCGCAAAAAATTCAACGATTACAGGCGGGGATCTGGAAAATGATTTTCCACCAGTTTGGTTGAGGAATGTCATTTGGGAGTCTGAAAACTGTAAAATTGAGCTACCTACGGGGACTGGGGTCTGTCTTGACAATAATGTTCAATTCAATTCGGATTCGGATCGTATGACCTCCATCAATTCATACAATAGTATGATCCGAGCTCACCAGGCTACATTTTCAGAATGTTTATGCGTCTATGAAGCATCATTTGCTTCTTTGACTGGAGAAACGACTTTCTTGAATGAGAATACCCAAACCATTTCATTTGGAGTTTTTGATGAGAGTGTGTTGATGGCTGAGCATCTGATTTGCCATAAGATTGCGGATCCCAATATCCGACTCCAAAGTGGGGCCTTTGTGAAGGCAGGCACCATAACCTATAGGCAGGGCGATGCGCGTGATCTGACCAAGGAAATCGAGGATGGTTGTGACTATCTTGTCGGTAGAGAAGTGGCCAAGGGCAATGCGCAAGTCGTTCCTACGGGACAGGCGACGGATGCAACGGTGGCTCCAACCACCGCAAGAGACTCTGGACCAGAGAAGAAACAAGATGCTCTTCAAGAACTCAATAGCCTGATTGGTCTTGAAAAAGTCAAACATGAGATCAAGAAAATGATCAACATGGTGGAATTTAACAAGAAACGAATCGCCAGTGGTAAGGCTCCTGAAAAGCAAACCTTACACGCGGCCTTTATGGGAAACCCTGGTACAGGGAAGACCACGGTAGCCCGTCTGTTGGGACAAGTGCTCTTTGATGCAGGTGTCCTCTCAGGGGAGGAATTCCGTTTTGTGGAAGCAACGGAGTCCGATCTGATCTCTTCGAATATTGGAGGAACGGCTGAACAGACCCAGGCCCTGCTTGAAAAAGCGCGTGGGGGGATTCTCTTTATTGATGAGGCCTATAGCTTGGATAAGAAGGACAGCGGCGCAGATTTTGGGATCGAGGCGATCAATACCATCCTCAAATTTATGGAGGATAATCGCGATGACATTATGATCATCTTTGCCGGCTATACCAAGGAAATGGAAGAGTTCTTAAAGACCAATCCAGGCCTTCGTTCTCGGGTGCCAAATAATTTCATCTTTGAAGATTTCACGGGAGATGAGATTGTCCAACTGGGCGAAATGATCCTAAGGAAAGGAGACTACAAGCTCGAAGACCGGGATTACTATGCGCGGCATGTTAAGCGGGCTTATGATGGCTCGCTAGATAAGAGCAATGGTCGCTGGATCCGTAACCTGGATGAGCAATTGACCAAGACCATGGCAGATCGGGTGGTGGCCCAAGGTTCCGATGATATTGAGACCATCCTCAATAGCGATATCGATGCTGTCCTTAACCAAGGTAAGTACCAGGCAGGAGCCGATAAGGAAGAAGATGGAATGGCTGCCCTCAACCGTCTGGTTGGAATTGCTAAGGTGAAAGAGCAAGTCGAACAATTCGTGGCCATGGCTGAGTTCAATCAAAAACGGGCTGAACAAGGTGGCATCGTCGAAGATACGACTTTGCACTCCCTCTTTCTTGGAAATCCCGGTACAGGGAAGACCACCGTGGCCCGCATTTTGGGCAATATCCTCTTCCAAAAAGGGGTTATCAAGCAGAAGAAATTCATCGAAGTTTCGCGGAGCAATCTAGTTGGAGGCTACCAAGGTCAAACGGCCTTGAAGACGCGCGAAGTCCTAGAAAGTGCACTAGGTGGCGTCCTCTTTATCGATGAGGCCTATACGCTCTTTACCGGTTCAACAGATGATTTCGGGAAGGAAGCCTTGGACGAAGTCCTTAAATTTATGGAGGACCACCGTCGCGATATCGTTATTATCTTTGCTGGCTATACAAAAGAGATGCACGACTTCCTGCAGGTCAATTCAGGGCTGCAAAGCCGGATTCCAAGTGTCTTTGACTTTGAAGACTACAGTCCAGATGAGATCGTCGAGATCGGTCTGTTGGGATTGCGCAAGCAAGGCTACCAAGTCAATGAAGCTCTTTATGGAGAGATCGTCAGAGAAAATTATATGCGTGCCAATGATCATAGTAATGGTCGCTGGGTTCGCAATCTTAATGAAAAACTCTTGCGCCAAGTATCGACGCGAGTAACCCGTGAAGGTAGTACGGATTACAATTCGATTTTGGATCAAGATTTGGAAGCCTTGAGGGAGAATGGCAATTCTGGACATCCCCATACCGTGGATGATCAAGGCTATGTTCTTCCTTGATCGAGAAAGAAGAATCAGGATTCTGCAGGAGCGGAATCCTTTTTGCATGGACTTGTGGTATACTAGGAGAAGATCATTCACTTATGAAGGAGAAAAAAATGGTTTTACCAAATTTTAAAGAAAACTTAGAAAAATACGCAAAATTGTTGGTGGCAAACGGCATCAACGTGCAACCTGGCCATACCTTGGCTTTGAACATCGATGTGGAGCAAAGAGAATTGACCCACTTGATTGTGAAGGAAGCCTATGCCTTGGGTGCGCACGAAGTGATTGTCCAATGGGCAGATGATTTTACGACCCGGGAAAAATTCCTCCATGCACCGATGGATCGCTTGGACAACGTGCCTGACTACAAGATTGCAGAGATGAACTACCTTCTTGAAAACAAAGCGAGTCGTCTTGGTGTCCGTTCTTCTGATCCAGGTGCCTTAAATGGTGTCGATGCAGAGAAATTGTCTGCTTCTGCCAAGGCTTTGGGAATGGCTATGAAACCAATGCGCATCGCTACTCAATCCAACAAGGTCAGCTGGACAGTGGCTGCAGCAGCTGGTTTAGAGTGGGCGAAAAAGGTCTTCCCAAATGCGGCGAGCGATGAAGAAGCAGTGGATCTCCTATGGGATCAAATCTTCAAGACCTGCCGGGTTTACGAAGAAGATCCAGTCAAGGCTTGGGAAGAGCATGCTGCTACTCTCAAGAGCAAGGCGGAGATGCTTAATAAAGAACAATTCTCAGCCCTTCATTACACAGCACCAGGAACCGATTTGACCCTTGGCTTGCCGAAAAACCATGTTTGGGAATCTGCTGGAGCTATCAATGCCCAAGGCGAAGGCTTCTTGCCAAATATGCCGACAGAAGAGGTCTTTACAGCTCCTGACTTCCGTCGTGCAGAAGGTTATGTCACTTCCACAAAACCGCTTAGCTACAATGGGAACATCATCGAAGGCATCAAAGTGACCTTTGAAAATGGAGAAATTGTGGATATCACAGCAGAAAAAGGCGATCAAGTCATGAAAGATTTGGTCTTCAAAAACAAGGGAGCGCGTGCCTTGGGGGAATGTGCCCTCGTACCAGATCCAAGTCCAATTTCCCAATCAGGCATTACCTTCTTTAATACCCTCTTTGATGAAAATGCCTCTAACCACTTGGCCATCGGGGCAGCCTATGCCACCAGCGTAGAAGGTGGCGCAGAATTCACAGAAGAAGAACTCGAAGCAGCCGGCCTCAACCGCTCAGACGTCCACGTCGACTTCATGATCGGCTCAAGCCAAATGGATATCGATGGCATCCGAGAAGACGGTACCCGCGTTCCAGTCTTCCGCAACGGAGATTGGGCAATATAGGGAGCAGGACAGAAATCGGTAGACGCAGTCTCGATTTCGTAGTCCTGCCCCCACACAGTTGATTAGACTGGACGAAGAACCGAAAGGTTCAAGTACCGTCAATCAACCGCTGTGCTAAGAGACAGAAATCGGTAGATGAAGTCTCGTAAATAAAAAACGTAAGGTAGGAGTGAATTCATCACTTCTACCTTACGTTTTTGTCAGTTATGCCCTTAGTATCTTATTCTAAAATCAAGAGTCCTTCTTTGATTTCAAATGGGTTGTTTGGATTGATGCGGTCATAGAACATGATGCCGTTGGTGTGGTCGATTTCATGTTGAACGACGATGGAGTTGTAGCCTTTGAGTTTGATGCGTTTCTTTTCCCCATCTTTTGTGAAATACTCCACGGTCACGCGGGCATGGCGAACCACATAGCCTGGGACGTTGCGGTCTACAGAGAGACAGCCTTCCCCGTCACCAAGAGCCGCATCTTGCACAGAATGGGCAACAACCTTTGGATTGTACATGACTTCTTGAAGGCTATAGGCTTCTTTTGGTGGGTTGCCATCGGCATCTTCTGGATTGGGCACTAAAACAGCGATAATGCGTTTCGAGATGTCCAGCTGAGGGGCAGCGAGTCCCACTCCTCCACGGAGGCCAAGTTTTTCAGCCATAACAGGGTCTTGAGAATGGTGCAAGAATTGCATCATTTTTTCACCTAGGATAATTTCCTGATCAGACAAAGGGAAGGTCACATCTTCCGCAACAGCTCGAAGTGTTGGATTTCCTTCGCGAATGATGTCATCCATATCAATCAAATGGGATGCTCTTGTAACTTTTTCAATTGCTTTCATCGTTTTACTCTCACTTTCTTTCTAACCTCCATGATAACACAAAAGAGCCTAAAATTAAAGTTATCTGTCGGCGGTTTCCGCATGTTTGATGGACAAATCATTCATCCTTTTTGCATCTAAAATCGTATAGACTCGCCCTTCTCTTTGGACTAAGCCCTCGTCGATCATCTGCTTGATGACACGGCTAAGGTGGCGGTAGCTGATCCCAAAACGCAGGGCCAGCTGATTCATCTTGGGCTTGAGGGTCCCATTTTCATCACAATGCTCCAAAAAATGCGTAGCTAGGCGTTCCTTGACCGAATAATGAAAGTTGGCAGGAGCCAAATAGTTGATCTGGTGCAATTTCTCAGCCAAGGTCTTGGCAGTAGAGCGCAAAAAGGTTGGATCAAGTAGGAGTCGGTCCTTGAAATGCCGAGCAGAGAGCTGAACGACTAGTGAGTCTTGGTCTGCAATGACCGATGTGATACAGACCCGATCGAGCAGGAGTTCAATCTCTCCTAAGAGTCCAGGTTTTTCTTGGATTTCAAGGATGGTGTCGCTACCATTTTCAAGACTGTGGACGATCTTGAGCCGGCCTTTGAGAAAATAAGGAATGACATCTTGGTCAGAACCCTGGCGGCAGATATACTCTCCAGCCTGATAGAGAACGAGGTCCAGCTGACTAAGACAGTCATCTGGAAAGATCTGATCCAATTGGTAGTCAGTGATGATCTCCATGAGTTTCGTAGAAGGGGAAACTTTTTTCATCTTAATCTCCTAAAATAGGACAAATGTCCTGTTTTTCTCTTTCTAAATTGATTATACTAGGATTCTATTGAAAATACTAGTTTAAATCTTTTCTGAAAAAGTTAGTGAAATCAAAAAATTACCAGTAAAGTGTAGGAAATAAAAAATGAAAAAAACAATGGAAAGAATCAGTCTCTTGAGTTTGTCGCTCATGCTGATCTCATCCTTTTCAATTACAGCCGGTTTGCCAGCTATGAAGGCCTATTTTAGCCAATTCGGATATTCAGCAGGCCGGGTGGAACTCTTGGTTTCCCTGCCGGCCTTTGCGGTTGTGGGCATGCTCTTTTTAAATAGCCTGATCGAGCGGTGGATGAGTGAGCGCCAGATGATTGTCGCAGGGCTCTTGCTCTTTTCAACTAGCGGCCTTGTGCCTTTGGTCGTGCAGGACTATCCTCTCATCTTTCTGAGTCGTTTTCTCTTTGGTTTGGGGACAGGAATGATCAATGCCAAGGCTATTTCGATTATCAGTGAACGCTACTCAGGGAATGACAAGACTCGAATGCTGGGCTATCGGGGGTCTGCTGAAGTGGTGGGCTCAGCCATCTTGACTTTTATTGTTGGACAACTCTTACCCCTAGGCTGGCCAGCGATCTTTGCTGTATATGGAGGTGGTTACTTGATTTTACTCCTCTATATCCTTTTTGTCCCTTATCCTAAGGGGAAAAAACAGGCTAGCTTGAAGGAGAAAAAGAAAAGTTCCGCACGCCTTCGCTCCCCTCAATGGCGTTTTAGTCTGATGCTAGCCGTGATTGCTGGTATCATCATTTGTTTCAATTCCATCATTAGCCTGCGCGTGCCGGATATCATTGTTGACGCTCGTATGGGAACAGCGACAACAGCTGGAACAGTCCTAAGTCTGATGCAATTGACAGGGATTGTAGCGGGAGTGGGATTTGCTAGTTTGACACATGTTTTCAAAAAGAACTTGCTCATGATTATGTGCTTTGGTTTCGGTCTAGCTTTAGCCTTGATTGGCTTGTCTGGACAGCTGTGGAGCCTGATTCTAGGAACCCTCTTGGCAGGATTTACCTACAGTACGGGGGTCACCAGTATCTTCTATCACTTATCTGAAAAAATCCCGACCAATCTCCTGAACCTTGCGACCTCGCTTGTCTTGATTGGCTGCAATCTCGGATCAGCCCTCTCTTCTTTCTTCATCCAGTTGGTGACGCCACTAGCTCCTTCCAATCACCTGCTCTTTGTCTTGATTGGCGTTTTGATGGTTGGAACAGGAGTCTTCGCCTCACAATTACTAGCACGAACGAAATGATGGAGAAATCATTTCGTTTTTTTAATTCAATCTATTGCGTCCTGTCACTAGCTCGTGTTATTATAGGAGGAGTGTGAAAAAAGATTAGTTTAAAGGATAATATAATGAAAAGAATCATGGAGAAAGTGAGTATTCTCGCGCTTTCATTCATTTTGACGACCTCGTTTTCGATTTCGAGTGCGCAGTCGGCCATGTTTGCCTATTACAAGGGAATTCCTCATAGCATGATTGAGCTCTTGGTCTCGCTTCCTTCGGCAGGGATCATGGTCTCGCTTATCTTCAATAAGTGGATTGGGCGCCTGTTTTCAGAGCGTCAAATGATTGTGACCGGTCTAGTTGCGTACGCCCTGTGTGGCTTTATTCCCTTGATCAGTCCAGCCTATCCGGTTGTCTTTTTATCTCGGATTATTTTTGGGATGGCGGTCGGTTTGCTCAATGTATCTGCCATCGCTATTATCAGTGAGCGTTACAAGGGGAAAGAACGTGTCCAAACCCTTGGCATTCGTGGCTCTGCAGAAGTTGTCGGGACAGCAGTTCTGACCTTTGGGGTTAGCCTTTTGATCCGCTTTGGCTGGCAGGCTGCCTTTCTCGTCTATGGAATCAGTATTCCTATCTTGCTCTTGTATCTCTTATTTGTCTCTTATGATTCGAAAACAGTGGATGCAGAGGAGAAACATCGGAATGATCAGATGACAGCTAGTCAATGGCGGACGGCACTAGGCTTAGCTGTTGTTGCGGCGTCGATCGTCTTATCTAATGTCATGATTACTGTTCGGATTCCAAGTGTGGTGGAGCAAGTTGGGCATGGCACTGCCCAAACTGCAGGGCTTATTTTAGCAGCTATGCAATTTGTCGGGATTCTTGCAGGATTAGCCTTCTCCCCATTAACCCAGCTCTTCCGCGATCGCTTGTTGCTCGTTTCGGGAGTGGCCTATGGCTTGACCCAAATGTTGATCGGGCTTTCTACCAATCTCTGGATGCTTGCCATTGTGACCGTCCTTGCAGGCTTTGCCTATAGTGTAGCTCTCACAACTGTTTTTAATGTCATATCTGATCAGATGCCTGCTGGAGTACTAAGTCAGGCAACTTCCATTGCGATTTTGGGGTGTAGTGCAGGTTCGATCGCGACGACCTTTGTTCTCAGCCTCTTAGGAACTGTTTCCTCAGCTCCTGCCTTTATTTTTGGATTTTCTGGTATCCTCATGATCCTGGTTTCCTTTTTTGGCCTTTGGATTGTGCGAAAGGGTGGGAAGAGATCATGCGCTTAGATAAATTTTTAGTAGATTGTGGTGTGGGGAGTAGGACCGAGGTTAAGCAACTCCACAAGCAAAAGAAAATTGCAGTGAATGGCAAAAAAGAGACAGCAGGGAAACTACAGATTGATCCAGCTAAGGACCAGGTGACCTTTATGGGGGGAGACTTGGTCCATGAAACCTTCGTGTATTATCTGCTCAATAAACCAGCTGGTGTCATCTCCGCTACAGAGGATGACCATCACCAAACTGTGCTGGATCTATTGGATGAGACAGCTCGTCATAAGGAAGTCTTTCCTGTCGGACGGCTAGATATCGATACCCATGGCTTGCTACTTTTGACCAATAATGGGAAGTTGGCTCATGCTATGTTGTCCCCAAAGAAGCATGTGGATAAGCTCTACCGCGCCCATGTGGCTGGAATCATGACCCGGGAAGATGTCGTCCGCTTCAAAGCAGGAATAGAGTTGAAAGATTTCACGACTCTGCCAGCTGAGTTGGAGATTCTGGAAGTTGATCAAGAAGCCAAAACTTGCTTGGTTCAGATCCGCATCGCAGAAGGAAAATTTCACCAGGTCAAGCGCATGGTCGCAGCCTGTGGCAAGGAAGTGGTTGATCTTGAGCGGATCTCTATGGGACCTCTGAGCCTGGATCCCACTCTTGAATTGGGGGAGTGGCGACGGCTCAAGCCCTCTGAACTGGCCTCCTTAGAGGCGTTTGGAGTTCCTTTATAAGCAAAAATATAAGCAGTCTGCTTCGAACAGACTGCTATTTTTTATTTGTATCAAGAAAATGTACTTAAAATACAAAAAGCATATATATTAGCTTGTCTTCTCAAAGTAAATCGATTATAATGAAAAAAGATAGGTTGTGCGTAAATTCACAATATGTAGTGATAATTTTTTTTCGCCTATACCTTATCTAGTAAACGTAGAAAAAGGAGAAAAATCGTTTATGAAAAAGAGGCTTTATTCTGTTGTAACAACAGTTGTCCTATTTTTGGTAGCGGCTTTAGGATTTGCCAAACCCAATAGTCTCGCTAAAGTTCATGCAGATACGATCAATGATGTCGTGTCATCTGTCACTATCTCCAAATCAACTGGTGGGGCCATTACAGAACCACTCGGTGTTTGGGAAAGTTTTCAAGTTGAAGCGAACTTTGTCCTGCCTAATGGGCGTGTGAAAGCGGGAGATCAGACCGTCATTCAACTTGGAGATGACTTCAAGGTCTTTGAAACGGATACCATTGACCTGCTCGATCCAAGTGGTCAAAAAGTTGCGACAGCAACGGTAGATGATCAAAGAAAAATCATCACAGTAACCTATACAGACTATCCTGAAAGAATGGCCAATGTAACAGGGAAACTGCGATTTTTCGCGCGTGTGGATCACCAAGTTGTCAAAGGACAAAAGACGCTTGATTTCACTCTTACGGTCGATAAGAACGTCATTTCAGGTGGAAAGATCGATTATAAAGGAGTGAATCCAGGTGAGTATCCTCCAACTCCAGAAGTCTTTAGCAAATGGGGCTGGACTAACTCAGATGATAAATTAAAATTGACCTATACCTTGAACATCAATCAAGGTCACACTGCCCTTCATAATATTGATATTAAAGACCAATTGGCCTTTACAGATGGAAAAATCAAAGCAGATTCTATCAATATCCATACTGGAACTTGGCAGATCGATAACGAAGATGGGGCTTATCATTTACGAGATACCACAAATGTCACTAAAAATTATTCCCCTGTTGTCAGTGCCGATGGTCAATCTCTAACGGTTCATATCGGAGATCTAGCTCCAGAACAAGGAATGACCATTCGCTATGATGTTTATTTGGACAAGGTCCCAGCCATCAATACTTCCTACAAAAATAATGCGAAGATGACAGCGACAGAAGTCCAGGAGCAAAATAAGGTTGCAGACATTCTGTATCAATTTCTTGATGGAGATTTTAATGGTGAGAAATATTCCTTCACCATCCACAAAAAAGGAGAAAATGGTCAGGCTCTTGCAGGTGCTGTCTTTGCGGTGATTGCAGATGACACTAGTGTGCAAGTCGGAACCATTACCACAGATGAGAAAGGGACAGGAACCATTACTGGCTTGATCAAGCAAGCTTATACGGTGCAAGAGATTCAAGCTCCGACAGGATATGTCCTATCAGAAGAGCCTATCAAGATCAGCAAGGACGATTTCGGAAATGACCTCGCAATTTCTCGTGATGTCGTAAACCAAAAAGAAAAAACCAGCGTTGCTGGTCAAAAGACATGGAACGACAATGACAATCATGATGGCAAACGACCATCAAAAATCACCGTAAATCTTTTAGCGAATGGGACCAAAGTTGCTTCTAAAGAAGTGAAACCAGATGCAGAAGGAAATTGGCTCTACCAGTTTGACAATCTTGATGTTGTTGACGATGCTGGTAATCTTATTGCCTACACAGTTTCAGAAGAACCTGTTGCAGGCTATGAAACAAGTGTTGAAGGAACGAATATTACCAATAGTCGTACACCAGAAGTGACAGAAGTAGCTGTCAAGAAAATCTGGGATGATAAGGAAAATAAAGATGGTCTTCGTCCAGATAAGGTAACAGTCCGTCTGCTTGCAGATGGTCAAGAAGTAGCTGTAAAAGAAATTACTGCTACTGACAATTGGCGGGCAAGCTTTACGGATCTACCAGTATACAAGGAAGGCAAGAAGATTGCCTACACCATTACAGAGGATCCAGTGGCAGGCTACACAGCAACTATTGATGGTTTCACGGTAACCAACCATCATACACCACCGGCAACCCCGCCAGGTACGCCCCCACCACCACCGTCTACGACTACACCGTCTACGACTCCATCGACAACCACACCAAGCACATCGGAGAAACCAGAAACTCCAACCACACCAAGAGAAGGAAAGAAAAAAATTCTTCCATCAACTGGTGAAGTCGTTGCTTATGGGTTGACGATACTCGGTGCACTCTTAGCAGTTTTTGCTTTGGCTTTGCTCTTGCGTGGTAAACGAAAAGAAAAATAAGATTCATACAGTTAAAAGGCAAATATTCTAAAAGATATTTGTCTTTTAAAATCTCTTTGTTCGAGGAATAATAGGGTTAAATCGTTCAACTTCCTGAGGTTCAACGTAGAGTAAAGGAATGGGCTTTTGTAAAATGGATCTGTCCTTAAAAATTCATCTGGAAGGAAACATAAGTGTTTGACAGAAAGATGAAATCTTGGTAGAATGAATAGGTCGAATAGACAACTAACTCTTTCTTGGTAGCAGGCTATGCCAAACCTGCCACTCGGATAGAGCATAAAGAAAAGGAGCTTATCATGGCAATCTCAAAAGAGAAAAAAAATGAAATCATTGCACAATACGCACGTCACGAAGGTGACACTGGTTCAGTAGAAGTACAAGTTGCTGTCCTTACTTGGGAAATCAACCACTTGAACGACCACATCAAACAACATAAAAAAGACCACGCTACTTACCGTGGTTTGATGAAGAAAATCGGTCGCCGTCGTAACTTGTTGGCTTACCTTCGTACCAACGACGTTAACCGTTACCGTGAGTTGATCAACTCTCTTGGACTTCGTCGTTAATCTTGCGTCTAAAACGTTTCTACACTTCGTTGACTTCGCCTCGATGTACCATCAGTACAATCTTCGGCTCGGCGCCTTGTCTAGAAACGTTTCATCCAGCAAGAATGGAGCCTTCTGAATTCAGAGGGTTTTTTTATTGGGGTTTTATCGGCCACAATTTTGGAGACTACAAAAATCTCAAATGGTAGCAGTCTGCAAGCCCCCTCGGAGAGCCCAGACTTTACGAAGTAAAGTATAGTGGGTTATACTTTACATGGAAGTAGTCACCGAATTCCAGTTAGAAATTACTTTGTAACTACGTTTTGAGGAGGAGTAAAATGCTTTCCTACGTTCGACATTACCCACTAGCGATAGCTAAATTAATGTGTCTGTGCTTCCCTAAAATCTGCTGATTTATTACTGACTAATACAGGAGTTTTTTTATGGGACAGACAATCATATCTGCTATTGGTGTTTATATTTCCACCAGTATCGATTATTTAATTATTTTAATTATTTTATTTGCACAGCTATCACAGAATAAACAGAAATGGCATATTTATGCGGGGCAATATCTAGGCACAGGCTTACTTGTAGGGGCGAGTTTAGTTGCTGCTTATGTCGTCAATTTCGTGCCTGAAGCATGGATGGTTGGATTGCTTGGTTTAATCCCTATCTATTTAGGGATTCGCTTTGCAATTGTTGGAGAAGGTGAGGAAGAAGAGGAGGAAATTATTGAAAGATTTGAACAAAGCAAGGCAAATCAACTGTTTTGGACAGTTACATTGCTGACAATTGCGTCTGGCGGAGATAATTTAGGTATCTATATACCTTATTTTGCTTCGTTAGATTGGTCACAGACACTCGTGGCATTGCTTGTGTTTGCAATCGGCATAATTATCTTTTGCGAGCTTAGTCGTGTGCTATCCTCTATGCCGTTAATATCCGAGACAATTGAAAAATATGAGCGAATCGTTGTGCCCTTAGTATTCATTACACTTGGACTATACATCATGTATGAAAATGGCACGATAGAGCCTACAATCTTCGGTTCGTCGCCTTTTCTAGAACGGTTTTATCCAGTATAATCTTCGGCTACGGTTCCTAGCATCGTAAGGTAAAATAGACCAGATCGATCTCCCTTCGGGGAGATTTTTTGTTTTGTTGTCTTTTCCTTATCGCACAAGATCCATCATTCTGAGGAAGTCGTTTTGTTTGACAGATGTAATGAAGAGAGTTACAATAGATATATCTTAAGAAATAGAGGTTATCGCTATGATTGATATTACATATCTAGATGGTGCAAAGCAAGAAAGAGTCATGCATTTTGATTCCTATGAAGAGTTTGAACGCTCCCAACAGACTTGCTTGATTGGTGTAGCGGATTACTATCCTGTACAAAAATTGACCTATAATGGGCACGAACTCGATTACCATGGAACTTACGGAGATGTCTTCTTCTATTTGATGAAGCAAGATCTCGATCAATACAAAAACTAAAGGAGAAAAACAATGGTAAAAGCAATTACAGACGCAACATTTGAAGCAGAAACGAAAGAAGGATTGGTCTTGGTAGACTTTTGGGCAACCTGGTGTGGTCCATGTCGCATGCAAGCTCCTATCCTAGAAAAATTATCGGAAGAACTTTCGGAAGATGAGTTGAAGATCGTTAAAATGGACGTGGATGAGAATCCAGAAACCGCGCGTGCTTTCGGCATTATGTCCATCCCAACCTTACTCTTTAAAAAAGATGGGCAAGTTGTCAAACAAGTAGCAGGTGTGCATACTGCAGCACAAATTAAGGCAATTATTGCTGAGTTGAATTAAGTTAAAAAGGAAAAAAGCTAAAGAAAATGATTCTTTAGCTTTTTTTGTATAGATGTTTTTAAATTGGATTATTGAGTCAAGAGTTCTATGATTTCATCAATGCTTGATTTACTACCTTTTGTTAAATAGTTTTCTTTACTACCTTTTTTAAAAGATGATAAATTTGGTACTGTTTTGACATTCATATCATGAGCAAAGGAGGTGATCTCTTTTCGTTCTTTAGAATCGTTATCAAGGTAATAAACGGTCTGATTCGTTTTCTGAATAGCAACTGCTAATTTGGGAGCAAATTTTTGGCAGTATGGGCAGGATTCGCGACCGATAAAGAGGATGAAATCTTCTTTGTTGTTGATTTTCTCTTGTACTTCAGATAGCGGAATCTTTTTGACGTAAGTCATTGCTTCCTTGTAAGAACCTGGGATAATAATTTCTCTCTTTTTGAAATTCAAGTATAAAATAGCAAGCAGAGAGATTGTACAAATGGAAAAAAGGAGGCTCAGAATTTTCTTATTCACAAGCAACACCGTCACCATCTCTATCTAAACGAGGGCTATAACCAGCTTGTCCTCTGTAAAGTGGTGCAGCTCCTGCAGCGCGTGCTTCACCACAATTTCGATAGCCCCCTTGTTGAGGTTGTGTGACAAATGCTTGTTGTTGCTGCGCTTGTTGGGCAGCTGCAGCTTGTCTGGATTGTTCAGCGGCTGCGGCCTGTCGAGCTCGTTCAGCTTCAGCAGCTTGTTGTGCCCTGACGTTAATGTCATTTTGTACTAATCCAACACGATGAGTTAAGCGGTCTTTTGTTCCTTGGTCCGCTACATTTGCGATGGCAGCTTGAGCTGGAGCAACGTTATCTTGAATTTGATTATTTTCTAGTTGTTGTACGGCAGCTTCAGCTTGAGCAGCAAGTTGTTTTGCTTCGGCCTCTTTCTTATCTCGTTCTTCTTTTTCCCTTCGTTCCTGTTCTTCCTTCGTTTTTTTGTCGCGATCTTCTTTTTCTTTTCGTTCTTGCTCTTCTTTCGCCTTTTTCTCGCGTTCTTCTTTTGCTTTTTTCTCTTTTTCTGCTTTTTCTTTCTCAGATTTCTCTTTTTCTTCTGCTTCCTTTTCACGTTTTGCTTCAGCTTCTTTTTTTGTATTTTCGTCTTTTTTAGACGGAGTGGATGCAAAATGAGTAGCTTGAGTTTGCTCTTCTTGCTTAGTGGAAGCTATATTGGGATTGATTAAGTAGGTGCCTCCGACTGCAAGAACGGAAGCAATAGCAGCGATATTTCTTTTAGTAGCGTTGGGTTTCTTTTTAGCAAAATACCATGCAAATCCTATACCACCAAAAAAGAGGAGTGGGAGAATGATCTTGGGATTAAAAATCATAAAGAGGATTCCGAGACCACAAAGAAGGACTTTCCAAACTGGTTGAGTCATGATATAATCGACAAACTTTTTCATTTTTTTCTCCAAACTTAGTAATATTTTTCACAATAATCATACCACAATATAAGAGCGTTTTCAATCACTAACTGGTGATATTTAATTAAAAAATCAGACTTAGAATAAACTAAGTCTGAAAATTGTACTTATTCTCCCAATTCTGCACTGTAGGCAATGATTTGATCCACAGTGTCTGAAAGGAATTGAATCGTATCGCGAAGTGGTTTGTCAGTTGAGATATCTGCTCCGATAATCATAGCAGACTCCAGTGGGGTCTTGCTACCGCCTGATTTAAGGAGATCTAGCCAATCTTTAGCTCCGTTTTCGGAGTTCTTCAAATGCAGGTAACCAGCTGTTGAGATAACTAGGCCAGCTGAGTAGGTGTAGCTGTAAAGCCCCATATAGTAGTGGCTTTGGCGCATCCATGTTAGAGCTGCATCGTCATCGATTTCAACAGCGTCTCCCCAGAATTCGGTCAAGACTTCCTTCATGATGCTGTTGAGCTTGCTAGCGCCGAAGGTACCACCTTCTTCAATCAGGGTGTAGACCTTGCGTTGGAAAGCCGCTTCCAGCAAGTGGGTGATGAAGTTGTGGAAGTAGGTATCTGTCAAGCGGTGAGCTAGGGCAAAGCGTTTTTGACGAGGATCGTCAAACTGGTGTTCCAAGTAGTCGCTGAGGAGGAGCTCGTTAAAGGTAGAAGGAGCTTCCACATAGTAGGTCGACATGTGGGCGTTGAAGTAGCTTTGGTTATTATCTGAGAAGATGAATTGACCAGAGTGTCCAATCTCATGGATCAGGGTATAAACATCGCTCATCCGACCTGTCCAACTCATGAGGACATAAGGATGGACGCGATAAGGGTCAGCTGCATACCCACCTGAATCCTTGCCTTCATTAGCAGCAAAGTCGACCCAACGTTCGGTTTGGTAGCGGGCAATTTCGCGAGAATATTCTTCCCCAAGAGGTGCCACAGATTTCATGACCAAGTCATAAGCGTCATCAATGGTGACATCTGGGTTGAGCGCACTGTCCAAGTCCAACTTCCAATCAGCAAAGGTCATTTTCTCAAGACCGTTGACCTTGGCCACGTGTTTGAGGAATTTTTGAGCTACTGGAGCGAAGTCCTTCATGATTAGGTCAATCTGACGATCAAACATGGCACGATCCACTTCCTGCTCAGCTAAGAGATAGTCAAAGACGGAGTCGTAGCCCCGCATATCGGCGATCAGCTTTTCAGACTTGACTTGGGCTAGATAGGTAGCAGCAGCCGTGTTTTGGTGCTTGCGGAGACCTTCTGAGAAGGAACGAAAGGCTTTTTCACGGACTTCTGCATTTTCATGGTTTTGGTAGAAGTTTTCATAGGTGACAAAGCTATTCTTGTAAACTTTTCCATCTACTTCAAAATCAGCCATTTCAAAGTCACCTGCCCGCATCTTGGTATAGATGTCTTGCGGTCCGTAGAAGACTTCACCAAGGTTGGTCAAAGTTTTTTCCACATCAGCTCCCAAGTAGTGAGCCTTTTTGATTTTAGCCTGACGAATGGCGAAAGTGAGGTGAGGGAGTTGTCCCAGGCGTTCGAGGACTTCTTCATCCGCTTCTACCAAAGCATCATCAAAGAAGGAAAGTTCGACGCTTGCCCAAGTTTCGAAATCCATCCCCGCTTGAGCAATCTCTGCAAAAGCTTCGTCGCCAAAGTCAGTGGTTTGTGGCATAAAGCTGTAGTTACCAATGTGGCTGAGTTGGATCTGAATTTGTTCAAAGACCGCAAAGGCAGCCTCAAAGTCTTCAAAAGTGTGGAGATTGCCCTTGTAGTTACGGACAAATTCATTGATTTCTTCGCGCGTTTTTTCAATGGCACGCAAGAAGTCTTCCTGGTCTTGATAGAGGGCTGTGAGGTCCCAGAGTTCGTTCTCAGGAAATTCAGAACGTTTTTTTAATTCCATAGTGTTCTCCTTTTGATCAAATAACTATACTAAGTATATCAGAAAAAGGAGCAGAAACATAGAGGGAGAGGGGAAAATGCTTGTGTAAAAATCTTGAAAAGAGCTGGAAAAATTGACCATTTTTGATATACTAGGATAGATATGAGGAGGTTTTTATGAAAAAGGTCATGATTTCACTACTGGCAGGTGCATCCGTTTTATCTTTAGTGGCTTGTGCACCCAAACGTTATGAACGCCAAAGCAAGCCAAAAACGGCCACATCATCGTCGGTCAAAAAAGAGAAGAAGGATACAGGTCAGAAGTATTATCAAGAGGTTTTGGAGCAGTATGCTAAGTATGATGCAGCTCTTAAAAATGGGGATAAAACAGGCCTCTTTGAGGAATTAGGCAAATTACAATCGGGTTCTGAAGAAAATATCTATCTGGATGCCTTGGAACGCTTGGAAACTCCGGTCACCTTCCAATATGCATTTACAGACTTGAACCAAGATGGAGTGGATGAGCTCTTGGTGTCTAATCAATACACGGGAAACAAACAGTATGTTTCTGTTATCTATTACCTTAAAGGTCAAAAAGCTGAATTGCTCCATACAGCTTATACAGCTGCGGTGGGTGGCTATCGCTCCAGCTTAGATGTTTTTGACAATGGACAAATCGTCTATGCTACTTGGCAATCTGTGAATCCAGAAATGGAATTGACCCTTTATTCGCTAGGAAAAGGGGAGGCTAAGGAAGAAAAGAAAGCGACGATTCAAATTGGAGGCAAGGAAACGGCAGAGCAAGCTCTTGGGATTTCTGCTAAGAAGTTAGACCTCACTAAGCTCGATTGGAAAAATTTTGACGGTACAGGGGATTCCAAATCAACAGCGAAAGCAGAAGAGAAAAAATCGGGAAGCTTCCAAGTACAAGTTAGCGTAGCTGATCTTCGTATTCGGAAAGAACCGTCTACCTCCGCCCCATCTGCAGGAATGATCGCAAAAGGAACTCACACCATTACGGAAACTGTAGACGCGGATGGTCATACTTGGGGCAAATTGGAATCTGGACAAGGCTGGATCGCCCTTGACTATACAACGCGCGTGGATGGTTCTAAAGCAGCGAGCTCAAGTAAGAAAAGCAGCGGAATGAACATTCAAGAAATTCAGAACGGTGATTTTTCAAGTATTGCAGGGACCTGGAGAAATGGGAAAGGTTGGACACTGGTGTTTGATGGAGCTGGATCGGCAGATCAGGTTTTCCTGAATGGTGAAAGTATGGTGGTTAATCGAATTCAACCAACGGATAATCACCTTAGTGGAGGTTTCGCCAATCCTAAGTATAAGGTTGGTGGTGCAATTATAAGATTTATTCCGGGGGGAACATCCCTACCAGTATATGTTGAACAGATAGCAGATCCCTCTGATATTGGGAAAGACCGGATTTGGACAGGTCAATCTGCATGGTGGGAAGCAAGCGACTTCTTCTACCGTGTGGACTAAAGGAGTGCTACTATGAGAAAACTGATAATTTCATTCCTAACAGGTGCTTCAATTCTTTCTTTAGTCGCCTGTGCACCCAAACGTTATGAGCGTCAAAGTAAGCCGAAGACAGCAACGTCATCAACTGTCAAAAAAGAAAAGAAGGATACAGGAAAAAAGAACTATCAAGAAGTGTTAGACCGCTACAAGGCTTATGCAGTTGCGATTACTGCTCAGGATCAAACGACTTTACAAAATGAACTGAAGAAGATCGATGCGACTTCAGAGGAATATGCCTATGTCTTTAACCTTCAAACACTTGGGAGCACCAATGAGTGGCACTATGCTTTTTGGGATCTCAATCAAGATGGTAGTGACGAACTGCTGATTGGGGATGTCAAAACGATTGCTGCAGTCTATTATTTGAAAGACAAGCAACCAACCCTACTCCATGTAGCCTATGTGGCTTCTGCAGGTGGCTATCGTTCTAGCTTAGAAGCCTATGACAATGGTCAGCTTGCCTACGCTAGTTGGCAATCAACTCAGCCGGAGATGGAATTGATCCTTTATTCGCTAGAAAAAGGGGAAGCTAAGGAAGAAAAGAAAGCGACGATTCAAATTGGAGGCAAGGAAACTGTAGAGCAAGCTCTTGGTATTTCTGCTAAGAAATTGGAACTCACGAAGCTTGATTGGAAGAAGATTGCTAGTGAAGACAAGGCCCAAACAACAGCGAAAACGGAAGAGAAAAAGTTTGGAAGCTTCCAAGTGCAAGTTAGCGTAGCTGATCTTCGCATTCGAAAAGAACCCTCGACCTCAGCTCCCTCTGCAGGAATGATCGCAAAAGGTATTCACACCATTACGGAAACTGTAGAGGCAGATGGCCATACCTGGGGTAAATTGGAATCCGGACAAGGCTGGATCGCCCTTGAATTTACATCGCGCGTGAGTGGCAATGCTGAATCAGCTTCAGCGCCTGCCGCTACAAAGACTGGAATGAATCTAGAAGAAATTAAAGCTGGAAATTTCTCAAGTGTAGCAGGAGTATGGAAAAATAAGCACGGAACTAGTATTGAGTTTGATGCGCAAGGAATTGTTAAGGTCAATGGTAGTGCTCTCACTGGCGTTCAATTTTCTGAGTTTTACTTCAAAGAAGGTAATTTACATGGGCTTAGTCGCATGCCTGGAGCAACGAACGAAACGCCAATTCTCTTCATTCCTTCAAGAGAAGGTGGAAGTGAATCCATATACTGGAGTAAGAGTGATGTGACGAATGGCAACGACTTGTACTACCGTGTGAACTAAGAAAAAAAGAGACAAACATGAAAAAAATTGGAACCTATTTACTAGCTGTAACCCTCTTGCTTTCTTTAGCAGCTTGTGCTCCGAAACGGTATGAGCGTAAGCATGCTCCAGTAGGATCTTCATCCATCAAAAAATCATCTGACAAGGCTCAAGAAAAAGAGCAGACGGAAGAAGCTAAGTCAGATGAAAATGACAAAGAAGCCATTGGGACCTTGTCAAAAGCGGACCAAGCGGATATCTATTCGATCATTGAAAACAGTGCGTCTTTGACCTATTCTCTTCAGGTGCAACCGACTCGTTTGCTAGAGTTGAACAATGACCACAGTGCAGTTGAGGGCTACTCGCAAGACATGTTCATTGATTACTACAATACCTACACGCCGGGAACCTATAATCTGCAAGATATCATTGATAAATTAGATGCAGAATTGACATCGGACTCAATTCGCAGTCTTTCACAAGACAAGCTGATCCAGCTTACAAATGAAAAGAAAGACGGCTGGATCTATTCGACAAAAGACAAGGCCTTCTACGAAGTTGTTCCTGGTGGTCGTGGGGGAGCGATGCCACCGATGGAAATCCCTTCACCGGATGACTGGGTGATCAATGAAGATTCAGTTGAAGTGACAACGACTATCCAAGGAACTTCCGACCCATACAGACGTTTTGTCTTGAAACGAAACAATAAGGACTACAAGGGTGGAACCCATAAAACACGCTTTTATGTCGACAGCACTGAGTTCGCAAAATCCTAAAAATAAATGAAGGCTATATCTAGCTCTAAAATTTTTATATAGGACACATTAAAGATTCGCAGAAAAAGGCTCTCAAAGCCTTTTTCTTTTGGTCTTGAATATGTTAAAATAAAAGGTATACGTGCTTGGATACAAAGATGAGGATATAATATACAGAAAGGCTGTTGCAATCTATATCTTTTTAAGTTGCTTAACGGCTTGGTATCTTGAGTAATTGAACCCGGCCGAAAAGCCGTGTAAAAAAGATAAACTGTCTTGTCTTCATCGAAGACTTCGTCAGTTTCCTATTTTTACTTTGCTTTTGACGGCCTTAGTATCTTGATAATTGAACACGGGCTAAATCCCTAGTGAAAAAGATAGATTTCTTAGTGTGCGTGGCACACTGCGTCAGTTTCCTATTTTTACTTTGCCTTTGACGGCCTTAATATCTTGATCTTTGTAGGCAAGTCGTATAATTTTATCAATCCAAAGGGGATTACAATGACAAAACAAGTGTTTCAAACGACTTTTGCGGGTCGTGAGTTAATCGTAGAGACTGGCCAGGTTGCGAAGCAAGCAAATGGCGCTGTTGTCGTACGTTACGGTGAGTCAACTGTCTTGACGGCTGCCGTTATGTCTAAGAAGATGGCAACTGGGGATTTCTTCCCCCTTCAAGTCAACTACGAAGAAAAAATGTATGCAGCTGGGAAGTTTCCTGGTGGCTTTATGAAACGGGAAGGACGTCCTTCAACAGACGCTACTTTGACAGCGCGTTTGATCGACCGTCCAATCCGTCCAATGTTTGCGGAAGGCTTCCGTAACGAAGTGCAAGTCATCAATACGGTCCTTTCTTACGATGAAAATGCATCTGCACCAATGGCAGCCATGTTTGGTTCATCATTGGCCTTGTCTATCTCAGACATTCCATTTGACGGACCAATCGCTGGGGTACAAGTGGGGTATGTGGATGGGGAAATCATCATTAACCCAACTCAAGAACAAGCAGAGCGCTCGCTTCTTGAATTGACAGTAGCAGGTACTAAGCACGCGATCAACATGGTAGAGTCTGGTGCCAAAGAATTGTCAGAAGAAATCATGTTGGAAGCTCTTCTCAAAGGACATGAAGCTGTCAAAGAATTGATTGCCTTCCAAGAAGAAATCGTTGCAGCAGTTGGGAAAGAAAAAGCAGAAGTAGAATTACTTCACGTGGACGCTGAATTGCAGGCTGAAATCATCGCAGCCTACAACAGAGACCTTCAAAAAGCGGTCCAAGTTGAAGAAAAATTGGCGCGTGAAGCTGCGACTCAAGCAGTGAAAGATCAAGTAACAGCTGTTTACGAAGAAAAATATGCCGACCACGAAGAATTTGACCGCATCATGCGGGATGTGGCTGAAATCTTGGAACAAATGGAACACGCAGAAGTGCGCCGTTTGATCACAGAAGACAAGGTTCGTCCTGACGGCCGTAAGGTTGATGAAATCCGTCCGTTGGATGCAGTTGTTGACTTCCTTCCTCGCGTACACGGTTCAGGTCTCTTTACTCGTGGACAAACTCAGGCTCTTTCTATCTTGACCTTGGCGCCAATGGGTGAAACGCAAATCATCGATGGTTTGGATCCAGAGTACAAGAAACGCTTTATGCACCACTATAACTTCCCACAATACTCTGTAGGGGAAACAGGACGTTACGGTGCGCCTGGTCGTCGTGAAATTGGTCACGGTGCTCTTGGTGAGCGTGCTCTTGCTCAAGTCTTGCCAAGCTTGGAAGAATTCCCATACGCTATCCGTCTAGTAGCAGAAGTCTTGGAATCAAACGGATCTTCTTCTCAAGCATCTATCTGTGCGGGAACGCTTGCCCTTATGGCTGGTGGTGTGCCAATCAAGGCCCCAGTAGCAGGGATTGCTATGGGTCTCATTTCAGATGGTAACAACTATACAGTATTGACAGATATCCAAGGTTTGGAAGACCACTTTGGAGATATGGATTTCAAGGTTGCAGGTACGCGTGACGGTATTACAGCCCTTCAAATGGATATCAAGATTCAAGGGATTACTGCAGAAATCTTGACGGAAGCTCTTGCTCAAGCCAAGAAAGCCCGTTTTGAAATCCTTGATGTGATCGAAGCAACCATTCCAGAAGTTCGTCCAGAATTGGCTCCAACTGCTCCGAAAATTGATACCATCAAGATTGATGTGGACAAGATTAAGATTGTTATCGGTAAGGGTGGAGAAACGATTGATAAAATCATCGCTGAAACAGGCGTTAAGATTGACATCGACGAAGAAGGTAACGTATCTATCTACTCTAGCGACCAAGCTGCCATCAACCGTGCCAAAGAGATCATTGCTGGTTTGGTGCGTGAGGCCAAAGTGGATGAAGTCTACCATGCCAAAGTGGTTCGGATCGAGAAATTTGGTGCCTTTGTCAACCTCTTTGACAAGACGGATGCCCTCGTTCACATCTCTGAAATGGCTTGGACACGCACCAACCGTGTGGAAGATCTAGTGGAAATTGGAGACGAAGTCGATGTCAAGATTATCAAGATTGATGAAAAAGGTCGTGTCGATGCTTCGATGAAGGCTCTTCTTCCTCGTCCGCCAAAAACAGAAAACAGTGAAGAAAACGGTGAAAAGACTCATCGCCATAGCGATCGTCCTCGTCACCACAACAAAGACCACAAACCTAAAAAAGACTTTACCATTACACAAAAAGATTCAGAATAATCATTAGAAAAGGAGGAGCACGGTATGGGATGGTGGCGTGAAACCATCGATATTGTAAAAGAAAATGACCCAGCAGCGCGTACCTCGCTGGAGGTCCTTTTGACCTATCCGGGCGTCAAAGCACTGGTAGCTCACCGTGTTTCCCACTTTTTGTGGAACCATGGATTTAAGCTTCTAGCGCGGATGCACAGCCAATTCTGGCGTTTTTGGACCCAGATTGAGATCCATCCAGGTGCGACCATTGCCTCTGGTGTCTTTATTGACCATGGAGCGGGCCTTGTTATCGGGGAAACGGCCATTGTTGAAAAAGGCGTCATGCTCTACCACGGGGTGACCCTTGGAGGAACAGGGAAGGATGTCGGCAAACGCCATCCAACGGTTCGTGAAGGAGCCTTGGTCTCCGCTCATGCCCAAGTCATCGGTCCAATTGAGATTGGAGCCAAGGCCAAAGTCGGAGCGGGAGCGGTCGTGGTCTCCGATGTACCGAGTGATGTGACCGTTGTCGGAATCCCTGCTAAGATTGTACGGGTGCACGGCAAAAAGGATGAGCCAATCATTCACCAGGAAGAAGAAAAACGCGAATACTACGTGAATAAGATGGAGCACGCCAAGGAAGCCAGTCATCGGTCTTCTAGCTTGTAAGGAGATAGCTACATGATTCAAGCAACCAATACATTGAATGACCACCAACTATTGGAAGCAAAGGCTCTGATTGCTATCTGTCAGAACTATGACGGTACCTATCGTGATCCCTATCTCTCCAATATGCTCAATTTTGACCCAAACATGCCTGCCTTTTTCCTTTATTATGAAAAAGGCGAGCTTGTTGGCCTATTAACAGTCTATGCAGATGACCAAGATGTGGAAGTGGCAATATTGGTTCACCCCAATCATCGTCGTCAAGGCATTGCGCGTGCTTTATATAGAAGTTTTGAGAAAGAAACGGCCTCTTATCCAATTGAGTCTGTTACCTTTCAGACTGAGCGTATTTTTCTAGAGCGCCATCCTGATTTCGCCAGCAACTGGGGACTGGTTGAGGATGAAGAGACAGAAACTTGGTTAGGTAAGGATAGAAGACCTTATCCGTTAGCAAATGTTTCCAATCTGGAAGTTTTGTTAGCAGATCGTTCGTATCAGGATCAAATTAGTCAGTTAAAATTTCAGGCATTCTCAGAGGACCATGAATCTAGAGAAGTTGTGGATAGATATGTCACTAAAGCTCTGAAGGATCCAGAAAGTCTCCTATATATTTTATTAAAAAACGGTCAGGTTATTGGAACTTGCACGGTTGATTTGTCGAGTAATACGAATTACCTCTTTGGCTTGGCAATAGCTGAACTTGAACGTGGAAAAGGCTATGGAACTTATCTAGCAAAATCCCTTATCAACCAACTGATTGAGCAAAATGACAAGGCATTTCAGATTGCCGTAGAAGACAGCAACCTAGGTGCAAAACGCTTGTATGAAAAGATTGGCTTTGTCAAACGGACCCAGGTGGTTTATCTGAAACCAAAAGTGTAGAACTGGAAAGGAAACTACAAGAATGGCAGTATATTTTTACGGCTGTATCACCATGGATGGCTACTTGGCAGACAGCCAGCACAGGATAGACTGGCTGCATCAGCTTGGTTCTGTAGAGGATACAGGCTATGATGACTTTTACAGGCAAATGGATATCACCATCATGGGCAAGCGGACCTTTGAGGAAATCCAAGATTTGCAAGATGTAGAAAGTTTTTATCAAGCTACGGAAAACTATGTCTTTACGCATGATAGGCATCTGCCTGTCAGCAATTACCAGCCAGTAGCTGGGGATGTGGTGGACTTTGTTCACCAGATTGACAAAGGCAAAAATGTCTTTGTGATTGGTGGTAATTCCTTGGTAGGACCGCTCTTGGATGCGGATCTTTTCGACCACCTCATTATTCAGATAGCGCCCCTTATCCTAGGAAAGGGGGTTCCCCTCTTTACCCAAGAGGAAGGGCAGCGCTTTTACCAACTGGATAGCCTCAGACAATTTGGTCCTTTTGCAGAGCTGGTTTTCAGCCGAAAAAGTCAGAAATAGAGAAGGGAGTGGACCGCATGATTAAAATTTACGACACCATGACCCGCAGCTTGCGAGAATTTGTCCCCATCGAGGAAGGAAAGGTCCGCATGTATGTTTGTGGGCCAACGGTTTACAACTATATCCACGTGGGGAATGCCCGTTCAACGGTAGCCTTTGACACCATTCGTCGCTACTTTGAGTATCGTGGCTACGAAGTTGCCTACATTTCCAACTTTACCGATGTGGATGATAAGATTATCAACCGCGCCAAAGAAGAAGGCATCACGCCTCAGGAAGTGGCAGACAAGTACATTGTGGCTTTTCGTGAGGATGTGACGGCTCTGGGGGTCAAGCCTGCTACCCGTCACCCTCGTGTGGTTGAATTTATGGATGATATTATTCGTTTTGTCACCGACTTGATCGAAAAAGGCTATGCCTACGAGAGTCAAGGGGATGTTTATTTCCGTGTGGAAAAATCCCATAACTATGCCAAATTGGCGAATAAAACTTTGGAAGACTTGGAGTTAGGAGCTTCAGGTCGGACAGATGAAGAGACGGCTCGTAAGGAAAATCCAGTTGACTTTGCTCTTTGGAAAGCTGCCAAGCCAGGTGAAGTTTCTTGGGAAAGCCCTTGGGGGCCTGGTCGTCCGGGATGGCACATCGAATGTTCGGTCATGTCAACGGGGATTTTAGGGGATACCATTGATATTCATGGGGGTGGAGCCGATCTCGAATTCCCGCACCATACCAATGAAATCGCTCAGTCAGAGGCTAAAACAGGCAAGACCTTTGCCAACTACTGGATGCACAATGGCTTTGTCAATATTGACAATGTCAAGATGTCCAAGTCCTTGGGCAACTTTATCACTGTGCATGATGCTCTCAAGACCATCGATGGCCAAGTGCTTCGCTTCTTCTTTGCGACCCAGCACTACCGCAAACCCATCAACTTCACAGAAAAAGCTGTGCGCGATGCGGAGACCAACCTCAAGTATTTGAAAAATACCTACGAGCAACCGTTCACAGGAGAAGTGGATCCAGCAGACTTGCAAAGCTTTGTGGACAAGTTTGTAGCGGCTATGGATGAAGATATCAATGCGGCAAACGGAATCACCGTCGTCTTTGAATTGGCCAAATGGATCAACTCAGGACATTACAACCAAGATGTCAAGGAGGCCTTGGCAAAGATGTTAGAAGTCTTTGGAGTGGTCTTTGTCGAAGAAGTCTTGGATGCGGATATTGAAGCCTTGATCGCTGAACGCCAAGAAGCGCGGGCTAAGAAAGATTTTGCGCGAGCAGATGAAATTCGCGATGAATTGGCTGCGCAAGGAATCAAGCTCTTGGATACAAAAGAAGGTGTAAGGTGGACACGTGATTGATGTCAATCTGATTAATGGGATTGCCCTAGCCTTTGAGGGAGATGCGGTTTATTCCATGTATATCCGTAAGCATTTGATTTTGCAAGGGATGACCAAGCCTAACAAACTCCACCAGACTGCGACTAGGTATGTCTCTGCCAAGGCGCAAGCTAATCTGATTGCGACCATGCTTGAGGAAGATGTTTTGACAGAGAAAGAAGTTGAAATTTATAAGCGCGGCCGTAACACCAATAGTCACACCAAGGCAAAAAATGCCGACGTCGTAACCTATCGCATGTCGACAGGTTTTGAAGCGGTCATGGGTTACTTGCACTTGACAGATGAAATCAACCGCTTAGAGGAATTGGTGGCTTGGTGTATTCAAAAAGTGGAAGAAGGGACAAAGTAGTGAAAGATATCAGAGAGTGGTTCCCTCAGGCAGAGGTAACGGATCAACCCAATCCACCAGCTGGTTTTGTAGCCATTCCCCTGCAGGCTCAGCAATGGTTGCAACTGAAGGAAGAAGAGCTGACCGAGAGAGAAAAACATTTGATTGCCTGGTTGGCTAGTGAGGAAGATCTTGCTCCCAATCCTTGGTACCAATACCTGATAGATGGGAAAGGGGAGGCCCCTCAAGTCATCAAAAAGATGCAACTCGTCTATTGTCACCTCTCACATTCGACAGCGGAAGGTATTGCTTCTTGGCTAGAGATGATGCAGACGCTCTTGCCAAACTTTCAAGCAACCTTGCAACTGAGTGGACAAGATTATGTACTCATTCTGGATCAAGAGCAGTCGCTAACTGTGGCTGATATCTTAAAAGATACTGTCTCTGCCATGGAGTATGACTTTAATATTCGCTTATCCATTATGGTCGGGCAGGTATGGACAGAGTCAAAAGATGGAAAAGTGTCTTCTGTCATCCGAGCAGAATGGACAGCCTTTAGAGCCTGGATCCGAGCAGGGCACCAAGGCGTCTACCGCTTTTCTCAACTCTATCTGTGGGGAATCGAGCAGGCAGATTTGGATCTCCATCCTATCAAAGAAGGCTTGCATCAGTTGATCGGGAGTCAAGACCAGTTGCAGGATATCATTGTTGCACTGTGGGACAACGGGGCAGTTGTGACCAAGGCGGCTCAGCAACTCTATCTCCATCGGAATTCCCTTCAATACAAGATTGACAAATGGGAAGAGCTAACGGGTCTCCAACTGAAAAACCTGACAGATCTAGCTCTTTGTTACCATTTGCTTCTACAGGATGTGATGTAACGGAATAAATAGAGGGTTTTGTGCAACTTGCACAAAACTCTTTTTCTTTTTTGTGAGACTTGCCATAGCTTTGTAAAACGTTTTCATTTACAATAGAATTATAAAAATCAAAGGAGTACCATCATGGTAGAATTAAATCTTAAAAATATTTACAAAAAATATCCAAACAGCGAACACTATTCAGTTGAAGATTTCAACTTGGACATCAAAGACAAAGAGTTTATCGTTTTCGTAGGTCCTTCAGGATGTGGTAAATCAACAACTCTTCGTATGATCGCTGGTCTTGAAGACATCACAGAAGGTGAATGTTCGATCGATGGTACTGTTGTAAACAACGTGGCACCTAAAGACCGTGATATCGCCATGGTATTCCAAAACTACGCTCTTTACCCACACATGACTGTTTATGACAACATGGCCTTTGGTTTGAAATTGCGTAAATACAGCAAGGAAGATATCGATAAACGTGTACAAGAAGCAGCTGAAATCCTTGGCTTGAAAGAATTCTTGGATCGTAAACCAGCTGACCTTTCTGGTGGTCAACGTCAACGTGTGGCCATGGGACGTGCCATTGTCCGTGACGCAAAAGTGTTCTTGATGGACGAACCTTTGTCAAACTTGGATGCTAAACTTCGTGTATCGATGCGTGCTGAAATCGCGAAAATCCACCGTCGTATCGGTGCTACAACGATCTACGTAACTCACGACCAAACAGAAGCGATGACATTGGCTGACCGTATCGTTATCATGTCAGCTACTAAAAACCCAGCTGGTACTGGTACGATTGGACGTGTAGAGCAAATTGGTTCTCCGCAAGAAGTGTACAAAAACCCAGTGAACAAATTCGTAGCTGGATTTATCGGAAGCCCTGCGATGAACTTCATCAATGTAAAATTGGAAGGTGGACACATCGTTGCCAATGGATTGAATTTGAAAGTTCCAGAAGGTGCTTTGAAAGTCTTGAAAGAAAAAGGCTATGAAGGTAAAGAATTGATCTTTGGTATCCGTCCAGAAGACGTGAATACAGAAGCTGCTTTCCTTGAAACTTTCCCAGAATCAGTCGTGAAAGCAACCATCTCAGTGTCTGAGTTGCTCGGTTCTGAATCTCACTTGTACTGCCAAGTTGGTGACAACGAATTTATCGCAAAAGTAGATGCGCGTGACTACCTTGGAACTGGTGAAACAATCGAACTTGGATTTGACTTGAATAAAGCTCACTTCTTCGATAAAGAAACTGAAAAAACAGTATACTAATACCTACTGACACTATAGAGACTGAGACGATTTGTCTCGGTCTCTTTCATTTTAAGGAGACAAGACATGGAAAAAGACTGGTGGAAGGGGAAGGTCGCTTACCAGATTTACCCAAAAAGCTTTAAGGACAGCAATGGCGATGGTGTTGGTGATTTAAAAGGAATTACGGAAAAACTCGATTATCTTCAACAGTTGGGGATTGATATTCTCTGGTTATCGCCTGTTTACAAGAGCCCTTTTATTGATCAGGGATATGATATTTCCGATTATTATGCCATTGACCCCCTTTTTGGGAGCATGGAAGATATGGAAGAGTTGATTGCGGAAGGTAAGAAGCGAGGGATTTCTATCATTATGGACTTGGTGGTTAACCATTGCTCCAGTCATCACGAGTGGTTCCAAAAGGCTTTAGCGGATCCAGATGGCCCTTATGCGGATTACTTTTATTTCATCGAAAGTGACAAGGAACCCAACAACTGGGAAAGTTACTTTGGGGGCAGTGTTTGGGAGCCGGTTCCTGGCACCAACAAATACTATCTTCATTCTTTCCACAAGGATCAGCCAGATCTCAATTGGCAAAATCCTGTCTTGCGCGAAGAAATTTACAGGATGATCAATTGGTGGTTGGACAAGGGAATTGCGGGCTTCCGGATTGATGCCATCATCAATATTAAAAAGGATTTAGAATGGCGTTCGCTTCCGTCTGATCGCGAAAATGGCTTGGTCCCAGTACCGGAGTCTTTAGTGAATGCCCAATCGATTGAACCCTTCTTGCAAGAGTTAAATGAGCGAACCTTCGCCAAGTACAATGCCTTCACAGTTGGGGAAGTGTTCAATGAAACCGATGAAGAATTGCATTTCTTCATTGGAAAAGACGGTGTCTTTTCTTCTATCTTTGACTTCAAGCAAACCTGCTTAGGTCAGGAAGGAAAGGGCTGGTTTGACCATACTCTTCCAACAGCGGAAGAACTCAAGGAAAGTATTTTCCAAGCGCATGAGCGCGCAGATAGGATTGGTGTTCTCTCGACCATCATCGAAAACCACGACGAACCTCGTGGGGTGTCCCATTATATCGCAGAAGGTCCAGTAAATGATACCAGTAAAAAAGCCCTGGGAACCATTCAGGTTTTGCGCAAGGGAATTCCATTTATCTATCAAGGTCAAGAAATTGGAATGGAGAACCAAGTCTTTGAATCAGTGGAGGACTTTGATGATATCGCGACCATCAATGGCTACCACGTTGCTAAAGAAGCTGGTTTGAGTGAGGAAGAAGCCTTAGCAGCGATTGCCAACTATAGCCGAGACAATGCGCGGACACCGATGCAGTGGTCAGCGGAGCCAGGTCTGGGCTTTAGCGATGGACCAGCCTGGCTGATCAGTCCCAAACCAGATTATTCCATTAATGTGGAAGACCAGGAAAAAGATCCAGATTCTATTTTGAATTATTACCGTCAGCTGACGGCCTTGTATCGCCATCCCCTCTATGGAAATACCATCCGGTTTGGAGATATGATCCTAGCTTATCGGGAACGTGAGAATATCATCGCCTTCGAACGTCGTGGGGACAAGCGTCTCTGGGTAATCAGCAATTTCCAAAATCGTGAGGCCACTTTGGAGTTGACAGCTCCGATTAAAACGGTCGTTTTAAATAATACCGCAGGGTTGTTCCAAGAAGGAGACCAGGTATTAGAATTGGCCCCTTACCAAACTGTTGTGTTGGAATTGGTGGAATAGAAAGAACCTTCGCAAACGCGAAGGTTCTTTTTGAAGATATATCTTTCGAAACTTTCCTTAGGTGAGTACGGACGTCAGCGAACTTCGAAGAAGTTCCATGACTAATTAAGATACAAAGGGCGTCTACGGATAAAGTCAAAATAGGAAGTTTGACGCAGAATCTTTCGATTCTAGGAGAACTTAACTTTTTGACACAATCCGTAGCCAGTGTTCAATTAGTTTTGAACCCCTTCGCTTTTCAATTTTTAGGCTCAGGCTAAAACAGTTCCCCGAACTGTTTTACTTTCAAAACTCCCGAGTGCTTGAAACATTATTGTTTCAAGCACTTTTCTCACGGCGGAAAATTTCAGTATAAGACTGAATGATGCTAAATATTAGAGCGAGTTTTATAATTTCTGTCTAATTTTTAGATTATTTTATATGAAAAATTGATTTTCTATGAAAAGATGAACTTGAAATTCATAGCTAGTCTAAAATCTTATTCGACTTCCTTCTTTTTCAAGAGGAGGAAGCCTCCACTAATGGCTAGCAAGAATCCTGAAAGAATGAAGTGCGCTGTTGTGTCTTCTCCAGTTTGTGGCAATTGTGCCTTGGATGGACTTTCTTGGAAGCTTTGTCCCACTTGGTAAGTCAAGGCTTGCACACTTTCTCCATTTTCAGTTGTCATTTCTTTTTGTGGAAGGAGAACTTTAGGAGTCTCCTTCTTGGTCAAGATTGGCTGTGGAGAGGTTGTCTGCTTATGAATTGGAACCACCACCTGATCTGGTTCTTTGGCTGGTACGTAATCCATCAAGCTAGCCAACTTGCTGCCAAAGATCGCGTTGGTTACCCAGCGGAAGAAGTGGACAGGGTGTTGGCGATTGGTTGGATTTCCAGCATAGACAAAGAGTGGTTGGCCCAGAAGTTCTCCAGAGATGGCCATGACCTTATTGGCTAGGGCTTCATTTTTTGGCCACCAACCAGCAATGTAGTAGTCGCTTGAAGCGATGCTCATCAAGGTCTTGAAGTTGCTTGGAACTTTTTCAATCCAGTTTCCTGAGTTGGAGTAGAAGAGGGTATTCTTCTTGTAACCGCTGGTCAGTGGATCCTGATCATCAATGATCGCTTTCATCAAGCCTTCGTAGTCGCTACCGCCTTTTAATTTTTCAGCGTCAAATCCTGCAAGAACTCCCAATTTTTCCAGTTTCTGCATGGCTTCCCCACCGATGACGAGAGTTGGTTTCTTGCCAAAGATGGAAGCATCAAAACGATTGCTTTCCAAAATAACAACATCCGCTTCTTCTGGAGTATTGACGATTTGGAAGCCTAATTTTTCAAGGACCAGACTTGTATGAGCAGGCGCATCGACTCCAGCCCAATTATAGTGGTAGTTTGGAGAGTAGACCTTCATCGGTTTCAAGGTTGGCCCGCTTGGCACCTTGTAGAGGGCATCACCATAGATGGCATAGTTTGGCAGGAGTGAAGCAAAGGTATCACGGTCAACGATGTAGCCATCATCTGTTAGGTAGACAGATTTTCCTTGGGAAATGGCCTGGTTGATAGCTTTAACGGCACTGGCTGAGGTATTTGCGATCACATAGTAAGGAGCTTTTGGATCGATCTCAGAAGTACGAGTCGCACGGGTAGTGGTGACTTCGCCTAATTTTCCATTGAAAAGACCATCCGCAAAGACAGGTTCGGACTTGAACCCTCTCATATCCGGGAAGTTAACCAGCAACTCTGCGTACATCGCAGCCCAGGCAGATTCGTTGGAGCCCTTGTAGAGAATGTGGTTGGCATAGCCGCGTTTGGCTTGGGCCATATCAATGACTAAGTCTCCTTTTTTATAGTTGCCAATATCTTCTTTGAGTTCTTTGACGAGGACACCATTGCGTTTGAAGTAGTCGATCATATTGAAGGCTTCTTGGGCATCGTTGTCTTTGTCGAGGCTCATTGGGATGACGTAGTAGTCTGGGAAGAATTTTGGACGACCGTTTTTTACACGTCCAACGATTTCCCCATTTGGGCCGACCAGTTCATTTTCAGCTTTTGGATCTTCCGTTTTATTGAGACCACGTAAGTAGAAGTTGAGCCGCATCTCAAGGAGTTTGTCTGGATCTTGGTTGAGGAAGTCAATTCCGCCTAGGACAGCATTGCGACCTGCTTTGTAGGATTCTTCATTTCCTTCCGGAATTTCGATGGTATGGCCTAAGATACCATGGTAGACAGCATAAACCCCTGTATAACCTGAGAAGGAATCATCCCAGCCATCTCCCCAATCCAGTTTTGGAATGATGTAGCTGTCGTATTTGGAATTGGCAACTCCAGCCCGGCCCATATGATGGGCATTTTCCAGCATGAGGTTGGACATGAGGTCGTATTCAAAGTTGGGATCATGTGGAGGTGTTGCAGGCTCGATCAAGAATTCTTTGACAAATCCATGGATATCATAGAGAGCGATTGGATTCCACTTGTTGATCATTTGGATGACGGTACGCACTTCTGGGTTGGTTTGGTAGCTAGCATCCCGGTTTGGATCCAGTCCATTGGCCAAAGCACGCAAGTTGAGAGCATCCCCGTCTGGGTTTTCCGTGAAGTCAAACAAGAAGATAAATTTATTTAAGAGAGTTGGGATGTCTAGAGTCACATTCTTGACGTTACCAGCTTCGTCTGTCGTTTTAAAAGTGACTTGATTTTCTGTTGCAAAGGTACGGAAGAGACCAGTGATGATATCAATACCAGGTTGTTCATCCGCGTGGGTGTTATGGACTAAGACAGGTAGTTTGTAATCCAAGGTCTTGTCCTTCAGAGCGGCCAGCATTTCGCTTGGTTTGGTCAAAGCTGTTGGATTGGTAGATGAGAGGTAGTGGTCAATACTTGCTTGGTCCTTACTCACGATACCCATCTTCATATCCCGGCCTTGAGCACTCTTACCAAGGGTTTCTAGCTGTACCAAACGATCGGGTTTCGCTTCTTCCTTGGATTTTTCGATAGCAGCTAGCATCTCGTCATGTGTATGGTAGTCTTGGTAAGGTCGAAAAACAAGAGTTTTATTGATCGTAACACCTAAGTCCGCATTGGTTCCGACCAACTCATGGTTGCCGATGTAGTTGCGGTAAGTTCGGCGGATATTATTTGGGCTACGAAGGCTAAGATCTTCCCCAAAGAGATCACGCACTTCAATATGGAGATCCAAATCATTTCCGTTTGCGGTCTCTGTGATAGTAACGAATGGATCCTTGCTCAATGTCCCTGTCTCCATATCCCAGGTTTTCCACTCAGAGAGAGGCTTGTTGTCCAAGGTCCAGTTGATCTTGCCAGCAGCTTGAGCTTTTTCTTGGACTTTGTCATCGATCGTGCTCTTTTCTGAGAGATAAATGGTACTATTCTCCAATCGTGTCGTTTGGTCAGCGGTCGTTGCGGCACGGTTGGATGTTGGAGCAGCTACTGTAGCAGGAGTTGCTTCAGAGGTCGCTGTTGTTTCCGCAGGAGTGGCAGGGGCTGCAGTGTCTTCTTTTTCAGCTGTAGAAGGACTGGTCGTCTCAGAAGTCACAGCTGGCTCAGAAGCAGGTGTTGTTTCAAGAACCGTGCTGGGTTCTGTTTGAGGCGCTTCTAAGCTATCGGCTGATACTTGGCCATGTCCGATAACAGAAAGCAAGACAGCTGCTGAGAGACTGAGTGTTGTAGTGTACAAATGTTTCTTATACGAAGACTTCATATAGAAGACCCTCCTTAAAAAGTTATTTTCCAGTTCTAGTATACCATTTTAGGAAAGCGTTTACAACAATTACCTGAATAAAGAAGCCTTTGCATGTCGCAAGGGCTTCTCTGTCTATTCTGTCTTCTGATGAAATTGTTGGTAAAAATCAACCTTGACCTGGATGAAAGTTTCGAGATCTCTTAACAATTGGAGCAAGGTGGCCCGTGTCTCAAATTCTTCACGGGTCTTGGGCAATGGCCGTTCACGAAAGATTGCCAAATACTGAGTGATATCGTTGAGGAGTTCCTGAGCAGGATTCTCCTGACTTAACTGTTGAGCGGTCTTCTTAAAAAGTTGAGCTAGAATCATACTTTCACTCGCTGCTAACTGACAGCGGTTGACGTTTTCTGCCATATCCCGCAGGATGTCGTTTTGGCGCTTGCGCATTTCAAAGTAGTGAATATGGTAGTTGGTTTGATGAAAAAGGTGGTTGGAATGGTCCAGATAGACCAGATTCAAAGCGTCCTTTAGGATATCATCCAACTCCTTGATCAAGCGAGCATCATTTCGACCATCCCCCTTACCGAGTAATTCCGCAAAACGGCCAAGAATCTTCTTTAGTTGGTCTTCGACAACATCATGATAGTGATCGATCGCTGCCTGGTTAGAGGGCATATAGAGATTGGCCAGCAAGGCAAAGCTGGTCCCAATTAAAAAGAGGGCCAGTTCATTGAGCAAGAGTCCCCAGGAAGTAGACTGCTCAATCAAGAGATGGGTGACCAGGACCGTGCTAGGGGTGATGCCGATCTGCCAACCCAATAGAAAGGCACAAGGAGCATAGAGAGCGATAAAGACGCCCAGTGCCCAAAGGTTGAATCCAAAAAAGGAAAAAGCGAGACTTCCGATTGCAAGGGCTAGCAAGGTCGACATAAAGCGCTGATAGGCTTGCTTGATGGTACTGCGCCGTGTATCAGAGATGCTCAAGATGGCAATGACGCCAGCTGAGATGGCATAGGTCAAGCCCAGAGCATAAGCAAGGGCAGCTGCTAAACAGGTGGCCAAGGTGAGCTTGATGGTTCGTTGAAAAAGAGGCATGGCTTCCTTTCTATTTTGCTGGTTTCGACGAGATAGATCCCAATTCATTATATCATGAATTGGCCTCATCCTCCTTTCTTATGGTATACTAGTTCTATGGAAAATAACGATATCGTATACGGTGTCCACGCAGTCACCGAGGCTTTACAAGCTAATACAGGCAATAAATTATATATTCAAGAAGACCTCCGAGGAAAAAATGTCGACAAGATCAAGGCCTTAGCAGCTGAAAAGAAGGTGTCGATTTCTTGGACGCCAAAGAAAACCCTGCAGGAAATGACAGAAGGAGCTGTTCACCAAGGCTTCGTTCTTCGTGTGGCAGCCTTTGCTTACACAGACTTGGCAGCGATTCTGAAACGGACAGCCCAAGAAGAGAACCCGCTTTTGTTGATTCTCGATGGCTTGACCGATCCGCACAATCTTGGATCCATCTTGCGGACAGCTGATGCGACCAATGTCTCAGGGGTCATCATTCCTAAGCACCGGGCAGTCGGGGTAACCCCGGTGGTGTCGAAAACGTCTACCGGAGCAGTGGAACACATTCCCATTGCCCGAGTGACCAATCTTAGCCAAACCATAGACAAGCTAAAGGAAGAGGGCTTCTGGATCTTTGGAACCGACATGAACGGCACGCCGTCTCACCAGTGGAATACGGCTGGCAAGTTAGCCTTGATTATTGGCAATGAAGGAAAAGGGATCTCAGCCAACATCAAAAAGCAAGTCGATGAGATGATCACCATTCCCATGAATGGTCATGTGCAAAGCCTCAATGCCAGTGTGGCAGCAGCCATCCTTATGTATGAGGTCTTTCGCAACCGATTATAATCCTAGAAAGGCAATGATATGAAACGAAAAATCTTATTGGTTGACGGCTATAATATGATTGCCTTTTGGCAGGAGACCCGCCAGCTCTTTCAAAAAAGTGAGCTGGATGCAGCCCGCAATATCCTCCTGCAAAAACTGAGCCACTATGCTAGCTTTGAAGGGATCGAAGTCATCTGTGTCTTTGATGCCCAGTATATGCCAGGAGTGCGGCAGACCTATGAGGAGTTCAATGTTCAGGTGGTCTTTACCGGTGAGGATGAGACGGCAGATGACTATATCGAGCGCTTGGCGGCAGAGCTCAATACACCCCTCCACCAAGTATCAGTAGCGACTAGTGACTTAAATGAGCAATGGACCGTCTTTGCTCAAGGAGCTCTTCGGGTATCTGCCAGAGAGTTAGAAAAACGAGTCGCAGTCGTCAAAGGGAACCTCAATCAAGCGCAGCGAGTGGTCAACGATCAAAAACCGCCCATGCGACCGCTCGATCACGAAGTATTGCGACAATTACAAGAAATGATGGGAGACAAGTAATGACATTTGCTATTTTAACCGATTCGACCGCAGATTTAGACCAAAACTGGGCCAAGGAACATCAGGTGACCATTCTTGGCTTGACCATTGAGTTAGATGGGACGGTTTACCAGACAGTAGGCGAAGCTCAATTGACCAGCCCTGAGCTTTTAGAAGCCATGAAAAATGGGGCCAAACCGACAACCAGTCAGGTCAATGTGGGCCAATTTCAGGAAACCTTTAAACAATTTGCCAAAGAAGGAAAAGATCTGCTTTATGTGGCCTTTTCATCGGTCTTATCTGGGACCTATCAGAGTGCAGTCATGGCACGAGACCTGGTTTTAGAAGACTACCCGGAAGCCGTGATCGAGATTGTCGATCCGAAGGCTGCTGGGATTGGAGAGGGTTATCTGGTCATGCGAGCAGTAGCTGCGCGTGATGCAGGTCGTTCATTAGCAGAAGCCAAAGAAGAAATCATGGACCTAGCGCCAAAACTGCGGACTTATTTCCTCGTCGATGATCTATATCACCTCATGCGTGGCGGCCGTCTCTCAAAAAGTGCCGCGATCATGGGAAGTTTGGCCAGCATCAAACCCATTCTCTGGATAGATGCGGAAGGGAAATTAGTCCCTATTAGCAAGGTTCGGGGGCGCAAAAAAGCTGTCCGGGAATTACTGGAGCTGATCAAAGCAGATATCGGTGAAAGCACAGCCTTGGTATCTTATACCAACGATCTAGAAGGAGCCGAAGCACTGAAGCAAGAAATGCTTGCACTTGAAGGCATCGATGAAGTTCTCGTGATGCCTCTTGGACCGGTTATTTCAGCCCACGTCGGCCCGAATTCCTTGATCGGATTTGTCATTGGAAAAGAAAATCGCAAATAATTTTCCAAATCGGTTGACTTTTATCTTAGAATTTTGATACAATAGTAGGCGGTATTGTTTACCCCATTTGTAAGGCCCCGGAACCTTTCAAATAACTTGCGGACCGGAACATCCGCCCTGTAAACAAAAACGACATTCATATAGGAGAAATCATGAACAAAACTACATTCATGGCTAAACCAGGCCAAGTAGAACGCAAATGGTACGTTGTTGACGCAACTGATGTACCTCTTGGACGCCTTTCAGCAGTTGTTGCTAGCGTGCTTCGCGGAAAAAACAAACCAACATTCACACCTCACACTGATACAGGTGACTTCGTAATTGTTATCAATGCTGAAAAAGTTAAATTGACTGGTAAAAAAGCAACTGATAAGATCTACTACACTCACTCAAACCACCCAGGTGGATTGAAATCAATCTCTGCTGGTGAACTTCGTTCTAAAAATGCAGTACGTTTGATCGAGAAATCAGTTAAAGGTATGCTTCCACACAATACTCTTGGCCGCGCTCAAGGTATGAAATTGAAAGTATTTGTTGGAGCTGAGCACACTCACGCTGCACAACAACCAGAAGTTCTTGATATTTCAGGACTTATCTAAGGAAAGGAACAATAAAGTATGTCACAAGCACAATATGCAGGTACTGGACGTCGTAAAAACGCTGTTGCACGCGTTCGCCTTGTTCCAGGAACTGGTAAAATCACTGTTAACAAAAAAGATGTTGAAGAGTACATCCCACACGCTGACCTTCGTTTGGTCATCAACCAACCATTCGCAGTTACTTCAACTGTAGGTTCATACGACGTTTTCGTTAACGTTGTAGGTGGTGGATATGCTGGTCAATCAGGAGCTATCCGTCACGGTATCGCTCGTGCCCTTCTTCAAGTAGACCCAGACTTCCGCGATTCATTGAAACGCGCAGGACTTCTTACACGTGACTCACGTAAAGTTGAGCGTAAGAAACCAGGCTTGAAAAAAGCTCGTAAAGCTTCACAATTCTCAAAACGTTAATCAATACGATTATATCAACGTTTACAGACATTCAAGAATTATTTCTTGGATGTCTTTTTTGTTTCAAAAAATCAAAGTTCACCCCAAAATTCACCCCATATTCACCCCATCAATTTTTTAAACTACGAAAAGCAATATCACCTACAGTCTGATTGACTTTATCTTTGATATTAACGTAAGTTTTTGTAATCTCTTTATCACTATGAGTAAGAGCTTCTGAGAAGGCTTCAAGAGAAACACCTGCTTGTTTAGCAAGAGTAGCACCAGTATGTCTTAGTTTGTGTGGTGATGCTGGTGCTAATTCGGGATGTCTTCGTCTGACTGATTTCATCTTGATAAAACTTAAAATTTTTCTAATTATAACGAAGCATAGTCAAAAAGCTATGACCTCTATATTCACAAAAAAATCCAGACCAATACTAGTCCAGATTTCTTGTCTATTAAACATTCTTTTCAAAGAATGGAAGAACGGCTGTAACGGCTTTGTCAACGCAATTATTTAACTGTGAGAATCCGACGCACATAAATTTTAAATGGTGTCTCAGTCACATTTAAATTTATGAGACGCTTAGACGTTAGGCTTTCAATTTGTCAAATTTTGCTTTGACATTTGCCTTGAATTCTTCAAGTTTATCCTTGCGTTCGGCTTTACGTTCAGCCTTCATTTGTGCACGTGCCTGGTTGTAGAGGTCTTCTTGGACTTGCAGAGCTGCTTCGATTTCGGCTACGACGGTTGCTACATCCCAACGCATGATTTGGGTGTCGTACTTGGTGAAGTAAGCATCGATGACTGCTTCGTTGTCTTCTTGCACCAAGGCAACAACGGCTGTTTCACCGTTAGTCAATTTCTGAGAAACAACGTCAATCAGGCCAGTTTCTGCCGTATCAATGGCATCACCAGCAGCCAAACCATAGAGGCTACCCATACCATAACCAAACAAGACGCCGATAGGACCACCCAAAAGCCCGATAACTGCACCGAGCAAGCCACCTTTTAGGGCTGCATCCGTCGTTGAATCTTCAAAGTCATAGCGTTCTTTTTCAACGATATGACCGTTTTCATTTTTGACCAAGGCGATTTGAGCAACCTTGGTCGTCTGAGTTTGGCGGAAAGCCTTCAAATCCGCAAAGGACTGATAAGCTTCGCTTTCAGTGTTAAAGATTGAAACTACTAGGTTTTCCATAGTTAGTACCTCTTTTCTAAAAATTACACATACATTATAACACATTTTTCTTTTTTTGAAACTACTTTTATGCGACAATTTACATGATATGTCGCAATTTGTCAGCGTCGAAGGACTGGTGCAGGCAGCGGTATATCCTTGCCATATCTCGGGCCAGACACTCTGGCGACTCTGAGTGATTATCAAGAAAGGCGTCCAGCAACATCTTAAAGCCACCCGTGCAAAAAGTCAATAAATGGTGTTTTTCCTGTATGCCTGTCACACGGCTAAAAGACCGCTTGACCAAATCTTCCAGAAAATTATAGCAGATATTATGTACCAGCTCTGTGTAGCGAGTCTGATGAGCGTGCCGAATCACATCGACACTTTTATAGAATCTGCCAACTGTTTCCTTATGGTCGAATCCTTGAAAGAAGTCGCTTTATTCGTCGGTCAAGACAATTAATTTGGCTGGTGCAACTGATTCGCCAAGCTATGAACAAGCAATTATTACCTTTTGAAAGCAAAAATGGCAATTATGAAGGTGAAGCTACTCAGGTCTTAGTTCTTCTATCCAATTACTATGCAGACAAAAAACTATTTGATGAAAATACAGATGAATATGGAAATATCTTGATTTTAAAGGATTCATCCATCATTTCTAAATTATCGGCTATCCCAGATTTATTAAAAAGGGGATCTAGTAGGTAACAATAATATCGAATATATCAAAGTACGCAATATTAGGATTTCTTCAGAGGTTGAGTTAGAGTCAGATGTTGATGGGGATAAGTCGGATAATCTGCCAATAGATATAAAAATACTAGAAAACAGGCTTGAAAAAGGCTCGTAAAGCTAGCCAGTTCTCTAAACGTTAATTCGTTGCTGGACAGCAGAATACAAACGAAAACACTTTGCATCTTGCAAGGTGTTTTTTTCTATGAGAACTGGCGGTGCGCAATTAGGATAGCTCTAGCGACTTTAGTCGCATAGAGATATGCTATGCACAGTTGCCTCAAGAAAACAATGCTTCTTGGTCCACCCTGTTAGACAAGCTTCAAAACCAAGGAATCCAACAGATTTCTCTTGTAGTTACAGATGGCTTTAAGGGGCTTGAGCAGATTATCAGTCAGGCTCACCCATTAGCTAAACAACAATGTTGCTTAATTCATATTAGTCGAAATCTAGCTAGTAAAGTGAAACGAGCAGATAGAGCGGTTATTCTGGGGCAATTTATAATGATTTATCGTGCTGAAAATTTAGAAATGGCAGGACAAGCTTTAGAGGACTTTCTCGCCGAATGGAAACCAAAGTATAGGAAAGTCATGGAAAGTCTGGAGAAGACGGATAATCTTTTAACTTTTTATCAGTTTCCCTACCAGATTTGGCACAGCATGTATTCGACAAACCTCATTGAGTCTCTTAACAAAGAAATCAAACATCAAACGAAAAAGAAGGTTCTTTTTCCTAATGAGGAGGCTCTGGAACGTTACTTAGTTACGTTGTTTGAAGATTATAATTTCAAGCAAAGTCAACGAATCCATAAAGGGTTTGGTCAATGTTCTGATACACTTGAAAGCTTATTTAATTAACACTCCGTAACTCTACTTAAGTGTTTACACATAATTATTTACAGTATCAAAAAATAAAGTATATTGTTTTCATCATAATATAATTAAATATCAGTATAGAGAATTTTATCTATATATCAGATATCAGCAATTGCTTTTGCTGTCATTTTTCGCTACAATAGTTACAAGGAGGAAATAAACATGTTAAAAGAAGTATTAAACGTCGCAAAAGTTGCGAAAAAATCATCTCTCTTCTTAGGAGGGGTAGCATTTGGGACGCTTGGCTTGAAAGTCTTAGCAAGTAAAGAAGCTAAGAAAGGCTATTCTAAGGCCTTGGCTAAAGCTTACAAATTGAAAGATGGACTGGATGCATCTGTTTCTGTTGTAAAACAACACGGTGATGATGTTTTACAAGACGCTAAATATTTATACGAACAGGAAAAGAAAGAAGAACAATTAGATAGCCTGACAGGTGAATAATATGTCTTTTAAAGTGCTACACAGAGGATATCAACATATCCGATTATCGTCCTCGTTTTCACTGACCTTGGATATTCAAGATTATCTTCGTTCCTTGGCTAAAGATGAAAAAGGGATCGACTCTATTCAGTTTTATATGGATCAGCAGCACTTTACTCTACGTATGAAAGAAGGCTTCTCTGTATTAGAAAATGCAGAGGCCTTTTTAAAAAAAATTGACAAGGGGAAAGTTTCGGACTTGATGACTCTTCCCATTCGTAGAGAAGAGAGTGCTTATTCAATTGTATCGGGTGCAGCGATTAAGCGTTTGCTGTTTCGAAGTTTTGTACCCTACCCTATTCGTTATATTTGGACTTGTTATCAGGCTTTGGGTTATGTCAAAGAAGCCTATCAAACTTTAGCGCGCAAGGAACTAACCATGGAGGTCTTGGACTGTTCGGCCATTTTGTTGTCCTTGTTTATGAACCAATCCAAGACAGCTAGCAACATCATGTTTATGCTTGATTTGGGTAATCATCTGGATCAGTGGTCTTTAAAAAAAACAGCAACAGATTTGGAACAAAGCCTTCTTGCTAAAGAAAGTGATGTTTTCTTAGTGCGGGGAGACATGGTCATCAGCATCAAGAGTTCTGATGTTCAAGTAGGTGATGTATTAGTTGTCTCCCAAGGTAATGAAATCTTGTTTGACGGCCAAGTGGTTTCAGGATTAGGCATGGTCAATGAGAGTTCCTTGACTGGAGAGAGCTTCCCTGTTGAAAAGAAAGAGGGAGATTCTGTATGTGCGAATACTGTTTTGGAAACAGGAGAGTTAAGAATTCGTGTGACTGATAATCAGATAAACAGTCGTATTTTGCAACTCATCAATCTGATGAAAAAATCTGAAGAGAGTAAGAAGACAAAACAACGTCATTTTATTAGGATGGCAGACAAGGTTGTAAAATATAACTTCTTAGGTGCTGGTTTGACTTATCTGTTAACAGGTTCGTTTTCAAAAGCCATTTCCTTTTTATTGGTGGATTTTTCATGTGCTCTAAAAATATCCACACCTGTAGCCTACCTTACGGCCATAAAGGAAGGTCTAAATCGAGAAATGGTTATTAAAGATGGTGATGTATTAGAAAAATATCTGGAAGTGGATACTTTCTTGTTTGATAAAACGGGTACCATCACGACGAGTTATCCTTTGGTTGAAAAGGTTCTTCCTTTCGGAGATTATACTGAGAAAGATATTTTAAGAATAAGTGCATGTTTGGAGGAACATATCTATCATCCTATTGCCAATGCAATTGTTAAACAAGCTGAAATTGAAGGCATTGAACACGAAGAAATGCATGGCAAGCTTCAGTATGTTGCAAGCAAAGGGATTAAATCGCAAATTGATGGTCAATCGGTTGTCATTGGAAATTATGTACTAATGCAAGACGAACAGGTAAGAATTAGTTCTGAGCAGCTGGCCTTGATTGAGCAATATAAGACTCATTACAATTTATTGTTTTTGGCTTATAAGAAAGAATTAATTGGGATGTTTTGTATCCACACTCCCTTGAGAAGCGAGGCGAAAGTTGCATTGAAAAAGCTAAAGCGCCAAGGGAAAAAACTGATTCTGGCAACTGGTGATACGTTGGCTAGAACAGAAGAGTTGGTTAAAGATCTGCCATTTGACAACGTTTATACTGATTTAAAACCAGATGGTAAGTTTCAGTTGGTTCAGGAATTACAGAAAGCTGGCCGAACTATTTTGATGGTTGGAGACGGGTTAAACGACTCTGCTGCCTTGACGCTTGCAGATATTGGGGTTGTGATGAATGAAAGTGCTGATATTTCTAAGCAGATGAGTGATATTTTATTATTAGATAATCGTTTAGATTTCTTCGAGGAATTGAATTCTTTATCTGAATCGTTGCAGAAATTAATTCAAAGAAATATTCAAGAAACAGTTGTAATAAATGGAAGTTTAATTGGATTTGGGTTGTTAAATTGGTTAAGCCCATCTAATCTTTCGATATTGCACAATCTGACTACTTTAAGAATCGTCCTTCGTAGTCTTTCTATTAAAAGTAGGTAAGAGACCGAGAAGCTGAGGTTATAAAAACTAAAAGGAGTTGTCTCATTTGAGAATAACGGCTCTTTGTCAACTGTAGTGGGTTGGTGGAAAATTATACCCTGGAGAGGACCAAATTGGTTCTCTCCTTTTAAATATTGAAAAAACCATTGGCAGTGGACATACTTTAAGACTATATATTTCTGAAACTAGTTTCACAATACAAATATTGACATGCAATTATTAATTGGTGGATTTTAAGTTGACATCTACAAAGGTTAATGTTAGAATACATTCAAAAATATATTTGAATGAGGTGTTTTATGATTCAAAATATTGTTACTTCAATAATCCTGTATTCTGGGACAGCCGTAGACTTACTTATTATCCTAATGTTATTTTTTGCCAAAAGAAAAAGCAGAAAGGACATCATTAACATCTATTTAGGACAATTTCTAGGCTCTGTTAGTCTAATATTCCTAAGTTTGCTTTTTGCATTTGTCTTAAATTATATTCCTAGTAAAGAGATTTTAGGTTTACTCGGTTTGATTCCAATTTTCCTAGGCCTCAAAGTTTTGCTTTTAGGAGATTCTGATGGAGAAGCTATTGCAAAAGATGGTTTGCGAAAAGACAATAAAAACCTGATTTTTCTAGTCGCTATGATTACTTTTGCAAGTTGTGGCGCTGACAATATTGGTGTCTTTGTCCCATATTTTACCACCTTAAATTTAGCGAATTTGATAGTGACTTTACTTACTTTTCTAGTCATGATTTATCTCTTGGTTTTTTCTGCCCAAAAATTAGCACAAGTCCCTTCTGTTGGAGAAACTTTGGAAAAATATAGCAGATGGTTTATTGCCGTTGTCTATTTAGGATTGGGGATGTATATCCTGATTGAAAACAACAGCTTTGACATGCTATGGGCTGTGTTAGGCTAGGAGAAAAAATTATGAAAAAAGATAGTATCTGTCAAGTGGATGTTATAAATCAACAAAATGTTACAACCGCAACGAACTACCTTGAAAAGGAAAAAGTCCAAAAATCACTTCGCATTTTATCAAAATTTACCGATAATAAACAGATAAATATCATCTTTTATCTCCTTGCCGTCGAAGAACTCTGTGTCTGCGATATAGCCTGTTTATTAAATCTCAGTATGGCATCTGCCTCCCACCATCTTCGTAAACTAGCCAATCAAAATATCTTGGACACTAGAAGAGAGGGGAAAATTATATATTATTTTATAAAGGATGAGGAAATCAGAGATTTTTTTAATCAACTAGGATAACAACTATTTTTACTACTTTTCCATGATTATAGGGAGATTATAATCGTTGTTGTTTCAACGGTAGCAAACTGGTTTTTACATAAAGTAATTGATAAACCCAATATAGATCAGAAAGAATTACTTGAAGCTACCGCACAATATAGAAAGTTATTGATACCTGACCAAATAATTAAAGGAGTGGGATTGATTCTATACTTAATTGTCTATCCTCCGATTATGATGTATAGTGTTTTAATTGCGGCATTTTACATCATAACTTTAAAAACACTATCTGAAAAAAGAGTGAATAACTAAAAAATGGTGATCAAAGTTAGGTGTATTATTTTAATGCTTACAGACCTAAACTATTCCCCTATTTATAATCTATTGATTCATATTTTATGAAATTAATCAGTAGATATCGTTCTGAAAAGCCTTGATAATACGCTGTTTTTAGTCCAACTGAAACCCATACTTTCCAAACCAGGCTTGAAAAAAGCTCGTAAAGCATCACAATTCTCAAAACGTTAATCAACACGATTATATCAACGTTTACAGACATTCAAGAATTTTCTCTTGGATGTCTTTTTTTGTTCAAAAAACTAAAGTTCACCCTATTGCTTTTTGAGACTTCTAAAGGCTATTTCTCCTGCTGTTTGATTTACTGTTTCAGTAGTATTGACATAAGTCTTCGTTATTTGGATGTCACTATGAGTAAGTGCTTCTGAAATAGCTTTGATAGATATTCTAGCCTGTTTGGCTGGTGTGGCGCCTTGAATATTATGCTTATCCATAGTATTTTGTGTTATAATGTAGAAACAATACAGAAAATAAAAGAATCTTTTTAAATTCTGTAAATTTCACTTTGTGTAAACATGAGAAAATGTTGAATGTAGATAATGATGGGGGAGGCTTTGAAATGATCAGTTTAGAGTTGTTGTCTGAAGCAAATAGTTTAGATGTCTATTCTTTTGAAAAAGAAAATCGAGAGTATTTTGAACGAAATTTACCTCCTAGACCAGCTAACTATTTTGATTTAGAAGGTTTTAAAGAAATTACAAGGGAGTTGTTAACGGAACAAAGGAATCGTGATGTCTATATGCATCTTATTAGAGATTCGCAAGGCGTTATGGTCGGGAGAATCAATTTAAGTGTCTTAGATGGTGATCGGAAAACAGCAGAACTTGGGTATAGAATTGGGGAAAATGTTACCAATTTAGGTTATGCAAGCGAAGCGGTTAGACTCGTTTTAGACAAAGCGTTTACTACTTATGGTTTTAATAGAATCATTGCAGGAACAGCAAGAGATAATCTAGCTTCTCAGAGAGTGCTTTTAAAAAATGGCTTCACCTTTAGTAGAATGATAGAAAATGACTTACAAATTCATAATGAGTGGGTTCATACAGCAGTATTTGAGGTAAGGAGACCATAATATCATCATTTCCAGTCTATTAACAAGGTTAATGGAGTTATATTCTTTCCAGACATTCAATAATTTTCTCTTGGATGTCTTTTTTTGTCTATCTTAATTTTACAAAATGGGAACTATGTTATAATTAAGTAATATGATTACAGACTGAAAATTGTAGATTATCACTTGGAACGGAGGCAACTAATGAGAAATAAGGTTGCTAAAATAATTGCTATTGTACTCATTCTTATATTTGGAGGAACATATATATATAACAAGCTGACTAAACCAAATCTAGGCCCGAAAACAACCAAACTCTATCAGCATGGCTTTCGTTTGCTAGAAGAGCAAATAGGAACCTACATCAAAGAACACTATAGAGGTATTGAAAAGATTGAATTTTCCCCAATATACATTACTGAGGAAGGGTCAACATTCTCAAATGCGTACGTGCGTCCAACTATTTATGATAAGTATGGAAATAAGGCTACTCTAGGAACTCCAATTAATAACTTTAATCCAAGCAGTTTTGGTATCGTTTCTGATGTTCTTCTCAATTTTGATGGAGGCGGGAATGAAGCTATAGATTTAAAGGACTCCAATGGAAATAATATCGATGTTTCTAAAGCACAGCACTTGCCAGATGAAGCAAAACTCACGAAGGCTAGAAGTACAGATGAAAATATTTCTTTATTGGTTCAAGACAATCAGCTAAAGGATGTTGTTAAGGATGAAAAAGGAAGTCCTGAAGCTGAAATCATTTATAATGTTGAGCTAAGCAAAGGAAAAGAATGATATGACATTATCTGATCAGGAAGTTCGAAGATTACAATAACTATTCCCCTATTTAAAAAATATTGATTCAAATTTTATGAAATAAATCAGTAGATATCGTTCTGAAAAGCCTTGATATGTCGTTGTTTTTAGTCCAACTGAAATTCATACTTTCCAAACCAGGCTTGAAAAAAGCTCGTAAAGCATCACAATTTAGTAAACGTTAAAACTTATTTAAACTTATTGAAAGCATTTCGTATCAAAAATACGGGATGCTTTTTCTGTTCACCCCAAATTTTTGTAACTAGGTGATACTTGAAATTAATACAAATTTGGTTGTTTTTGATAAATCTAAGCAACACTAAATGATGAAGTGAAAGGGGATGAATCTTTGATAGTATTCATTTATTGTGAAATATGATATATTTATTAATTAGATGGATGAATACTTCTAGAGTTAAATATAGCATAATAGGGACAGACTTTTTGGTTTATTTTTGTTTGTAGTCGGATTATGAAAGAATATCCAATATTATGCGATAAGATAGAATGTTACAAAAAAGAAAGGGGATGCAATCCGATGAAGAAAGACAGATTAATTGTATTGACAGATGCTGTTCTAGCAATTATTATGACCATCTTGATTTTAGAGTTAGAAAAACCAACAACACCAAGTCTTGAAGCTTTTTGGGATTTACGGCAAAATTTCTTTGCTTGTTTTCTTTCCTTTTTCTGGTTGGGATCGTTATGGATGGCACTAAACACATTATGGGAAAAGGTTGAGAAAATTTCCTCAGAAATTATTTGGTGGAATTTGTTTCTACTCTTGGAGCGGCAGGAGTTCTCTTTGGAGAATTTCATGCCATCCAAGATACCAGTCTGAATGATGTGGTGGACCGGATCTATATAAATGTCAAGGATTTACCGTTTCAGTCCTTGGGAGCTTTAGCTAATATCCTGTCTGATGTTAAGAAGGGACTGATTCAAGACAGTCATATCTGGTCTTTCTTCCAGTCATTTTTCAAACAATATCAGTTGATAATCAGCTTAAATCAGATCTATCAGTTTGTCTATCTTTCTCTGATGGAGATCATGTCCTATCTTCACTTTGATTATTGGAAAAAACGGCTCGGTCAGGAGCTAGTATGAATAAGGAGAACAAATGAGACGTTTAAAAATGTTATGGCATATTATACAGGTTACGGGTTTTACTCGGTTTGCTCTGAGTTTTGTGACCTTTGTTTTTGGGTCAGGAGGCGTGCTTTTCCTAGTTGAACCTGCTATCACAAATTACGGAGACGGTCTTTGGTATGCTTTTGTGACTTCGACGACTGTCGGCTACGGGGATCTCCTAGCTGTGACCTTGATTGGAAGGATTACCAGTGTCTTCTTGACGATTTATGGGCTCATATTTTTTGGCTGTTTATCAGCTGTTATTATTAATTATTATACCGATTTAAATAAGGAAAGAGGAGAGGACAAATGACTGCCAATTATTCAACACGGGAATTCCGTGAGAAATTATATGATGACCTTCATGTTCGATTAAGAGATACAGTGATTTTGATGTGTGCGATTTTTATTGCCTCTATAGGTCTAAATACGAATTCAACAGCTGTCATTATTGGAGCCATGCTGATTTCCCCTCTTATGACACCGATTGTTGGACTGGGGTTTGGTTTAGCTATTTTTGATACGCGTTTAATCAAGCAATCTCTAGAGGTTTTATTTACTCAAGTATTGGTCAGTTTGCTTGTCTCGACTCTATATTTCTGGATTTCTCCCTTATCTTATGCAAGTAGCGAATTGATTGCACGAACCTCTCCAACCATTTGGGATGTTCTCATTGCTATTGCGGGTGGGATAGCAGGTGTCATTGGTTCAAGAAAAAAAGAAGCAAACAATATCGTGCCAGGAGTAGCCATTGCAACTGCTCTAATGCCACCTATCTGTACTGCAGGTTATGGTTTAGCTAATGGAAATGTACGATTCTTATTTGGAGCTCTCTATCTTTTCTTGATCAACTGTGTCTTTATCATGCTAATCAATATTGTTGGAACAAGAATTATGATGAGACAATCTCCCTTAAGTTCATTCAATGAGCTAAACATTAAAATGAAAATTGGGTTGATATCCTTGATTGTATTATTGATCCTTCCAGCCAGCTATTCAGCAGTCACTCTGACGATGGATCAAGCGCGAAAAGAAGGGATCAAACAGTTTGTAGGAAAAGAGTTCGCCAATCATACGGTCATTAATCAAGTCTACAAGTCAAGGAATAATGAATTGGTCTTGACGGTTGTTGGAGATCCGATTTCAGAAGAAGAATTAGAAACCATTCGCCAAAAACAAGCCTCTTACGGTATTCAATCTGTTCAATTGAAAGTCAATCAAGTCCATAATTCGACAAAATTAGATAGTGAGGCGACCAAGGAATTTTACGAAAACATTGACAAGTATATCGATCAAAAACTCTCTGAAAAAGATTCACAAAACGATCTCGTAAAAGAAAATGAGGCAGACAAGGATTGAGGACAATGAACTGAATCGGTTTTTACGCCGTGTTTTTCTTGTATCTTCCTCTTTCTTACTTATAGCAGGTTGTTTTTGCTTGAATAAGAAATAAATTAGAAGTTCTATCATCTAAGAAAAATGATGAAAAAAATCATTTAACTAATGGTGTGAACGTTTAGTGTTTATCAGCTCCATTCTCTGTAATTTTGGGGGTAAAATCCACACCATTTAGATAAAATTAGTTGAATTTGATTGGAAAAACGCTTTTATAAAAGCGGAGAAAAGTCTTGATATTACGCTGTTTTTAGTCCAACTGAAATTCATACTTTCCAAACCAGGTCTTAAGAAAGCTCGTAAAGCTAGCCAGTTCTCTAAACGTTAATTCGTTGCTGGACAGCAGAATACAAACGAAAACACTTTGCATCTTGCAAGGTGTTTTTTCTATGAGAACTGGCGGTGCGCAATTAGGATAGCTCTAGCGACTATAGTCGCGTAGAGATATGCTATGCACAGTTGCCCCAAGAAAACAAGCGAAGTGATGTTTGATTGGATGGCAACCACTGCACTCAAAACGTTCTTCGAAAGAATGACTATACTTACAAAGAGCACCTTTCGGGGTGTTCTTTTTTTTATTGACACCTTGTGGATTTATAATTAGGAATCTCCTTGAAGGGTATCAGGTAAATGAAAAGATTCGGCAATCATATCCTATTTCTTCGTACTTTAGTCTAATACCTATAATGTAAAAAAAACTCTAGCTATCAGGTAGTTGATAGTTAGAGTTTTTTTCTATTCATATGATTTAATGAGATCAAATAAGGCTTCTACTTCTGATGACAGTGTAGCTGATTTGAGATAAGCGTAATAAACTGTAAATGTTATCTGGTCCTCCGGTATTAGAGGGATTTTTATTAAATCATCATCTTCATCAGAAAGTGCGATATCAGCCAGTAAACTAACGCCAATCCCTTTCTTTAAAAGTTCTTTAATGATGACAATGTCGTCAGTCTTAAAGAATATTTCTGCCTTGTTTTGATACTTTTGATTAAGTAGTTCAAAAGCTTTCAGGTGCACAAAGTGTTCGTCTAAAAGTATAAAGGATTGATCTACTAAATCTTCAAAAGCGAGGGAAGGAGCAGTAGCAAGAGGATGGTTCTTAGATAAAACGACATACAGTTCTTTATGAAAGAGTTCATGTGTCTCTATTGAAGGATGATTGAGTGGTTCAATCAAGCCGAGTAGGCTGGCATCAAGGTCTCCCTTGAGGAGAAGATTTAATAACTCTACGGAGCCACCACGGATAGGGCGTACCTTTTTTAAAAAATCGAATTTATCTTTTTCGTTTAAGGCAGCAAAGAGATACTGAATGATAATAGGAGGGAATCCTACAGTAGAGTATTGTGCCAAGGAGCGATTAATTTCTTTGCGAGTAGAAATAACCTCAGATAAGATCTTTTCTGTATGCTTTAGAAGAATTTGTCCTTGAGGAGTGAGTTTGAAGGAACGATGCGAGGGATCGTGGTGAATCAATTTGCAATTAAAAGATTCCTCTAAGCGCTTGATGGCATAAGAAATAGATGGTTGGCTGACTTTGTGCAGTTTTGCTACTTCCGTATAGGATTGGAGCTGGCAGAGGTCATAAAAATATTGTAGATCTTTTAAATTCATAGGGGCTCACTTTCATTAATTGGAGAAAAAATAAGTGGAAATCACCAGATAAATAAAATTTATCCGTATCCTATAATTTGACTATACGAGTATTCGCTGGTTAAAATGTAAGTGAGTCAGGAATCTTAAAGATTATCTAAGATGCTTTCAAAAATGACCAACATCTTTTCTCGTTTATCAATAGGGAGCTGTTTAATCTTCATGTTGATTCTTTTGAGTGCAAGATTGTCGGTCTTATCAGAGGTTGATTCAAGGCTATCAAAATTGAAAAATTCCTCTGGGGTCATCTCTAGGGCGTCAATCACTTTTTCAAGACTGTGAATGGTCAGATTCACATTTTGGTTTTCGAGTTGGTTGATATACTTAAGCCCAAGTCCCGCTTGTTCCGAAAGTTCTTCCTGGCTCATTTTGTTTTGTGTTCGAAAATATTTCACTTTTTGGGAAATATAGTGTTGTAAATAGTTTTTAGTTGTCATATAAATAGAATACAAGTTTTGCATGACAAAAAAACACATTAAAAAGCACAAAGTATTGTTTAAGGAACTTATGTGATATTAATTTTAATCAGGGTTGCCAATTTGTATGATTATTTTGCTATACTTGAAACTTTTAGGAAAGGGTGATCATCGAGAGTTTCATGAGTTCAGGACTTTATAAAATTTAACAACTTGAAGTATCATCAATAATAGTGTTTTAAGTAAAAAAGAGCTTATTAGAAAATTGTTCTCGTAGACTCATTATAACATATACGTACATAATCGTATTTTTTAAACGACAAAGTTTTCCAAACAATTCATTTAAGTAGTATAATAGAAGTAAAAAGGAGGTTGCACTATGACTGCACATGATATTTTAAACAATCCTTTCCTGAATAAGGGAACTGCCTTTACCTTAGAGGAGCGAAAGGAACTAGGCCTTATTGGTTTACTGCCACCGTATGTTCAAACGATCGAAGAACAAGCGGCGCAAACTTATGCACAAATGCAAACAAAAGCCAATGATTTGGAAAAGCGTCTTTTCCTAATGGAAATTTTTAATACCAACCGGACTCTTTTCTATTACCTCTTTTCTCAACATTTGGAGGAATTCAATCCAATTGTATACGATCCAACCATTGCAGATACCATTGAAGGCTATAGTGACCTCTTTGTAGATCCCCAATATGCGGGATATCTTGATATCAATCATCCTGAAAATATTGAAGCCACTTTGAAAAATGCTGCTGGGGATCGCGAGATTCGTCTCATTGTTGTAACAGATGCAGAAGGAATCCTTGGAATCGGTGACTGGGGAACAAATGGTGTCGATATTTCTGTCGGGAAATTGATGGTCTACACAGGTGCTGCTGGAATCGATCCTTCTATGGTTCTTCCTTTAGTCATTGATGCAGGGACTAACCGTGAAGAACTTCGTAACAACCCTAATTACTTAGGAAATCGTCACGAACGGGTTCGCGGTGATCGTTACTACGACTTCATTGACCAATTTGTTCAAACAGCAGAACGTCTCTTTCCTAAACTCTACCTTCACTGGGAAGACTTCGGCCGCTCGAATGCTGCCAATATTCTTGAGAAATACCGGAAACAAATTCCAACTTTTAATGATGACATTCAAGGTACAGGAATCGTTACCTTAGGTGGTATCTTTGGTTCACTGGATATTAGTGGTGAAAAATTAACAGATCAAGTTTATCTCTGCTATGGTGGTGGTACTGCGGGCGCAGGAATTGCCTCTCGTGTTCTTCGTGAAATGGTGAGTGAAGGTCTTTCTGAAGAAGAAGCCTATAAACGTTTCTTTATGGTTGATAAACAAGGTCTTCTCTTTGATGACATGGATGACCTAACTCCTGAACAAAAACCGTTTGCTAAGAAACGTGCTGACTTTAGTAACGCAGACAAGTTGACTGACCTGCTTGAAGTAGTGAAGACTGTGAAGCCAACCATTCTTGTAGGAACTTCAACACAACCTAATACCTTCACTAAAGAAATAGTAGAAGCTATGTGTGAAAATACAGATCGTCCGATGATTTTCCCTTTGTCAAATCCAACCAAACTAGCAGAAGCTAGTGCCAAAGATTTGATTGAATGGTCAGATGGCAAAGCTTTTGTCGCAACAGGAATTCCTGCTGATACAGTTTCTTATAAAGGTGTCGACTATGTGATTGGTCAAGCCAATAATGCCTTGATTTACCCAGGTCTTGGTCTAGGGATGCTGGCTTCTGAAGCAAGTCTTTTGACTGATGAAATGATTGGAGCAGCGGCTCATTCATTGAGTGGTATTGTCAATCCAGGCCAACCAGGAGCTCCTGTCTTGCCACCATTCAAGTATGTAGCGGATGTTTCTATTAAAGTAGCAGAAGCAGTCGCTAAAAAAGCACAAGAGCAAGGTCTTGCGTGTGCTAAGGAAACAGATATGGCCAAAGCAGTTCGTGATTTGAAGTGGTATCCAGAGTATAAATAATTCACTGCTGCTGCCTATCCTTCTATAGCGACAGATTTGTATGGGCTGTGGACTTAAGTAATTTAGAAAGGATACCTATGTCACTCTTTTTAACCTCGATTACGAGTATCATTCCGATTATCGCTATCATTGTTTTGGGGTATATTCTTCAGGTGAAGGGATGGTTTGGAGATGACTTTGGACCTAACCTGTCTCGTTTAATCATGAATGTAGCCTTGCCAGCGTCAATCTTTGTGTCGGTGATGAAATACCTAACGCTAGACAAGCTAATCAGTCTTTCTGGAGGCCTCCTTTATACTTTTGTAGCCTTTATCTTGGGCTATATCGTAGCTTATATTGCAGTTGTGGTTTTCAAGGTTCGTCCAGGACGGCGAGGAACCATGATGAATACCTTTGTGAATGCCAACACTATTTTTATTGGTTTACCTTTAAACGTTGCTCTTTTTGGGGATCAGGCTCTTCCTTATTTCTTAATTTACTATATCACCAACACGATTTCCACCTGGACATTGGGCGTGTATTTGATGACGAGCGACAGTAAATCGGGTCAAAGTAAGGAGACAAGTAAATTTGACTGGAAGAAATTGCTACCAGCTCCGCTTGTAGGTTTTCTTGTGGCTCTACTGTTTTTGATTCTTCGAATCTCTATTCCAGATTTCGCAACGAATACCTTAACCTATGTTGGAAATATCGTCACTCCTCTATCTCTGATTTATATTGGTATCGTTCTTGCAAAGGCAGGTTTGAAAACTATTACTTTTGATAAAGATACAATTGTTACTTTAGTTGGACGCTTTATCCTAGCTCCTCTAATCATGCTTCTTGTATTGAAGTTCTTTGCACCAAATATGGCGACAGTAGAATTTAAGACCTTTATGATTCAGTCCGCTACACCAGCCCTTGCTGTTCTTCCGATCCTTGCTAATCAGGGAAAAGGAGATGTAGAATTCTCTACGAATGTGGTGACTCTAAGTACGGTTCTATTTATCGTTGTTATTCCAATATTACAAACTTTATTAGGATAAGAAGGAAGAGGATAGGATTGAAAGTTTTGTGTTAAGAAATTGCACTATTATAGATACATCTATTCCTATTTCTTGAAATCAAAATCAGAAGAAACTCTTCTGACGGTTGCTATTGAGCGCTTTTGAGCTGTCCTAAAAGTCAGACTGTTCAAATCAGGTCTTAAGTAAGCTCGTAAAGCATCACAATTTAGTAAACGTTAAAACTTATTTATACTTATTGAAAGCATTTCGTATCAAAAATACGGGATGCTTTTCTGTTTGGCTTAAAGTTACAAATTGGCAATTATGTTATAATCATTAATATGGTTGCATGCCAAAAATGGTGGATAATCACTTGGAACGGAGGCAACTAATGAGAAATAAGGTTGCTAAAATAATTGCTATTGTAATAGTTTTTATATTTGGAGGTGCTTATATATATAATAAACTAACTAAGCCGAGTCTAGGCCCCAAAACAGCCAAACTCTATCAGCATGGCTTTCAACTTCTAGAAGAGCAACTAGGAACTTATATAAAAGAGTATTACTCAGGGGTTGAAAAGATTGAATTTTCCCCAATCTACGTTACTGAGGAAGGGTCGACTTTCTCAAATGTCTATATCCGTCCAACTATTTATGATAAGCATGGAAATAAAGCCACTCTTGGTACTGAAGTTAAAAATGTAATTTCAAGTGACATTGGTATCGTCTCACATATAATAGTTGATTTTGATGGAGATGGGAATGAAGTTATAGAATTAAAGGACTCAAATGGGAAATTTATTGATGTTTCCAATGAACAACACTTACCTAATGAAGTTAAACTGACTAGACAGCCTTTTATCGATGGAAATATAGAATTATTAGTTGAGGATGGTCAATTAAAAGGAGTCGTGAAGGATGGTAAGGGGAGTCCGAATGCAGAAATTGTTTATAATGTTAACTTGAGTAAAGCGAACGGATGAAATGACTTTATCTGATCAAGAAATAAAAAAATCCAATTCCATACTAAAAATAATATTAGAAAAAGTAAAGATGCAAGTCTGTCAATATTTTGCACACATTTTGAGATGAAAATTCGAAGGGGAAGAGAAAACAAAAAAGGAGGTTCTTATGTGTATAGTTGACCAAGTTAAGAAAATAGCAACTTATATTTGTGAAGCTTTTGAAGACTGGGGTTTGGATGATCCTGTAGAAGAAGGATACCTGGAAGATTATCAGGAAATTTCTGGAGCACCTGAGGAGGAAATTCAGGAGTTTGAGAAGAGACTTGGAATTTCTCTCCCCGATGAACTGAAGGAAGTCTATCGCTACAAAAACGGCAGTAAATTCTTAGCAGTCTTACCCTGTGTGATTGACCAAAGAGAAATGGCTTTTTCTCTGATGAGTTTGCAGGAAATAGAAGCTGGGAAAAGATATTTTCAAAATAGGGATGCTCTGTTAACGGAATTTCCCGACTATTTTTCGAGCGAAGAAGTTGAAGAGATGCGTGATAGTAGAGTTAAACCCTATCTTTTTAATAAAAAATGGCTTCCTTTTGCGGAATATTGCGATTCTTGTTATCTCATGCTCGATTTTGATCCAGACCAGGAGGGGCAAGAAGGGCAGATCATCTGCTACATTCATGATCCTGATGAAATTATCTATGTGGCAAAAAGTTTTACGGAGCTGATTGAAGAGATAATGGAAGTGATCGTATAAAAGAGGGTAGTATATTCCCCTATTTAGAATCTGTTGATTCATAAGTTTATGATTCGCAAGTAGATGAAACCTCAGCAGCAGAAGTTTTACAAGAATGCCTCTTTGGAAAATGGAGTAAGGTGGAGAAAGAAATGTTGAAAATGGGATAGGAACATTTGAAGGGAGTTAAACACGGAACCCAAAAAGTAAGAAAGAATTTTTTTATGCAGTGAGGATTTAAGGGAGACGTATGAGAAAAATTTTAAAGAATCAGCTATATTTGAAAGTTCTACTTTCAGATCTGATATCAAATTTGGGAGATACCTTATATTTTATAGCTCTCATGACCTATGTGACGGAGCTGAAAGACAGTAATTTGGCTGTTTCAATCATCAATCTATCAGAGACGATCCCGATCTTATTTACAGTATTTTTTGGAATCATTGCAGATAAAACGCTGAATAAAGTTGAGACCATTATTAAAACATTGTGGATACGGGTAGGTTTGTATTTAGTAGTGGCTATGGTGATGAATTTTAAGGCATCTATTATGGTAGTTATACTGGCTAGTATGGTTAATCTTATCTCAGATACATTGGGACAATTTGAAAATGGTCTTTTCTACCCAATTTCGAATCGGATTGTGGAAAAATCAGATAGAGAAGAGGCGATGGCCTTTAGGCAGACGGTAACGTCAACCATGAATATTGTCAATCAATCATTGGGAGCGTTTTTGATCACGATTCTTAGTTTCTTTCACTTAGCTCTTATCAATTCTCTGACCTTTGCAATTAGTTTGTTTATTATGCTAGTGATCAAACATCAAATTGATGATGATTATGACGATCAAACCTCGTCTAGCACGGGCTCTACATTTCAGTTCAAAACTTTGTTTTCCGAGATCATGTCAAACTTAAAACTCTCCATCAAGCATCTATTTAGTATTAGTCATATGAAGGCTGCCCTACTTGTGATACCGATTCTTAATGGAAGCTTAGCTATTCTCACACCATTAGTTGTCGTTAATCTTTCTAAAGGTTCTGCTCTGACCATTATGAATACAGCAACCACCATCTCACTTTTAGGCATTAGTACAGTTGCTGGAGGGATTTTAGGAGGTGCTTTCATTCTTATTAGTAAAAGATTTAAAAGCCTCTCCATAGGAGCTTTGCTAAAAATGAATTTAATGACTGTTTTGCTTTCATTTGTTGCATTTTACTACCAAAATATTTATTTCATGCTATTTGCATCCTTTCTTTCGAGTGTATTCGTTAGTGCATTAAACCCTAAAATGGGAGCGGTCATATTTAATCATATAGATGAAACGAAATTGGCGACTATATTTGGAGGAATGGTAACCTACTTCCAAATGGGAGATGTTGTCTCGAGGTTATTGTTTTCGATCTTAGTCATCTATCTACCTTCTAATTACATAGCAGTAGTGTATATGGTGTTAGTTTTGCTGGCATTCTTATATACATTTAAAAAAGTAGAGATAACGGCATAAGAAAATTTTAATTGGCCCAACTCTATCTATCTGTTCGATAGATGGTCCAGTATGTTACCATATAAGCAAAAATGGACTTCGAAATGTTAGAGTCCTACGTCCATTCAAAAAAATGACACTACTTACAAATACGGCTGCAACCTGACAAAGTCAGTTGCCTATAAACCTTAATCAACAAGATACTATCAATCTATACAGACATTCAAGAATTTTCTCTTGCCTGTCTTTTTTTGTCTAAAAAACTAAAATTTATCCCGTTATTTTTTGATTTTAAGTATCCATTTCACCTCTATTTAGAAAAATATTAAATCAATCCTTATTCAGAATAATAATTTTGATCGCTATTATTTAAAAAATGACAAAAATAATGATATTTTTGACTAATATCGTTGTCAAAAATAAAAAGATGTGTTACAATGTAATTAAGTTAAAGAAAGAAGACCTTAGATAGGGAGAAACTATGTGGGTATCGGTAATACTATCTTATTTAATGGCAAAGGAGGAAATATCAAATTCTACTGTTTTTAGGTTATCTAAGCCAAGTGGTTGAGTTTGATGACAATGGTAAATATGAAGCTAAAAAATCGTTTAAAAGAGCTTCGCGCTCGTGATGGTTTAAACCAAACCGAGCTTGCAAAGCTAGCAGGTATATCGAGGCAGACCGTTAGTTTGCTAGAGCGTGATGAGTATACCCCCTCTATTATTATCGCCTTGAAAATCTCTCAGATATTTCATGAGCCAGTAGAGTCGGTATTTCGCTTAGAGGAGGAAGAATCATGAACAAATATAGAGTAATGTATTATCTTTGTATCATTGCCTTTGTAGCAAATGTTTCGATGATGATCGGGACCTTGCTGGGATGGATTCACATTTTAGACAGTAACTATTTTTTCTGGACTAGCTTGATTTTTAGTTTCGTCTTTGAGCGGGTGGAAAAGAAAGTAAAAGAAAGAGTATAAAAGGAGTAAGATTATGAAAGAGTTTTTGGCAGAATTTCAAGTGGATACCGAACACAAAGAAATTGCAGGGGTTTGTGCCGGTATAGCTAATTATTTCAAGGTAGACCCTCTGATGATTCGTGCACTGGCTTGTTTGCTTTTTCTATCTTCGATAGAAATTAGTCTTCTCACCGTTATAAGCTATGCTCTTTTAGCTGGCTGGATGGGGAGTGGATCTCTTGAAGAGGTCATCAAAAAATCAGGGTACAAGATCCTATTTTTCTATCTAGTTGCCATTCTCCTGAATAGCTTTGGTGATCAAGTGTTAACAGCTACCTTTGGATTTGGTCATGCTCTGGTTCAAGGGCTACTTGGTTTATTTTAGAAAGAAGATGGAAAATGAAAAAGAAACATTTATTACTATTGTTAGGAAGTTTATTGTTGGGTTGTTTAATCGGAATGTTTGGTGCTGCCTTCACAAATCTTCATTTAAACATTTCTCAAGAGCAAGTACAGTTTGTTTTGACGACCTTCTTTTTCTGTCTGGGAATACTATCGACCATAGTAGCTCTTTATTTTATTATGAATAGTAGGAAAGCTTATGATAGCTACCTAGCAGAAGAAGATGATGAATTAAATGAGCTGGCTTATATCAAGATGTATCGCTCTCTAGATTATGGGACAGTTGCTTACAATGTTTTGCAAGTTAGTATGTTTTTCAGTTTGGTTACCGTGTTACCTAGTCATGATCTTCCGTTATCAGTTTTTCTCTTAGCGGTATTAACCATTCTTGTTGGAAGTTTCTGCGTCAAAACAACGAGCAAAATTCGTAATTACCAGATCCCTATTTTAGCCACACCAAAAGAGGTATTAGACTATCTAGAAACGTATGATGAGGGAGAAAAACAGGCGGAAATGGCAGAGGCTTATTTAATCTTGTTCAAACTCAATCAGCTAATCTTACCATCGGTCTATATCATCTTATTTGCCTTATCCATCATTCTTGGTGAAGTGCAGTTAGTTGGTGTCCTTATAACGGCTCTAATCCATCTCTATATCAATATTGCACAATTAAGAAAAACAAAACGATACTTTAAATAGCGTGGATTTATATGAATGGTGTTGAAAATGGAGGTGACGATGTTGAAAGGGATGAGTCAATCAAAATTTATTCTGTTTCAAGATAAAGCGATCACATAAAAAACTGAAAAGCTCGTAAAGCAGCACCATTTAGTAAACCTTTCTTTAAAAGAAAGACAATCGTTATAAGAGAGTGGGACAGAAATCGTTAATTCGTTAGAATTCGATTTCGTCGTCCCACCTCCGCACAGTTGAGTAGGGCTGTAAAAGCTGATGAAATCAGCGTAGTAGAGCCCACTCAACCACTGCGTCTTGCTCGACAATCCAAAGACAATTGAGAGGCTAGGACTTTTGTCCCAGCCTCTTTTTTCTATACCCAAGATGAATGAAAAAAACACCCTATCTTCCACAGTCAAACGTGACGGTAGAAAATAGAGTGATTCCAGAATGTTAAAAATTAGTTATCGTCTTTGTGAAGGATATTCTTCACGCCCTTGATAGCTCCTTCAACAGCTTCTTTTGCATCTTCAGCAACTTCTTTAGCTTTTGATGCAACTTTTTCAGCAACGCCTTCAGCTTCTGTTTTTGTGTCGCCGGTTACTTTACCGAGACCTTCCTTAACAGAACCTTTAACTTGGTTTAATTTATCTTCTAATGACATAGCGCCACCTCCGTTAAGTAAATAGTTTTTTAATCTGAATTGAAGACAGTTCATTTAAAAAATGAAAACTATTTAGTTCAGATTAATATAAGTATATACCCTCTGAAATGGAAAGTCAAATTTTCGCTACGGTATTCTAAATACAGGATCGCCTCCTGATCCGATTGCGAATGATGAGGAACCAATCAGTCAAGACATTCAGTTTTTAGATCAAAGATTTGAAATGAAAAGAGTAAAAAATAGGGCTGTCTCCATTGAAATAAGTGGTATAATGGTCATGAATGGACAGATTGCCAAGTTGTTTTTTGAAAAAGAGAAGATGAACATGAAAAGAATCCTCAAAACCTACCCCGTTGTCAGTACTTTGTCTTTAACTTGTTTGTTGCTAGGTCTTTTGACTTCCTTTTATGGGGATGCTATGTATGACCTGTTGGCCTTTCATTCGAAGCCAGTCTATGCTTGGCAATATGTCAGTGGGACCTTGATGCATGGCAGTAAAGGAGCCCCTGTCTGGTTTTTATGGGTCCATTTGATTTTAAATGGACTCATGGTCCTTCCTTTTGGTGGACTGTTAGAAAGGAAGAGAGGACCCAGGCAAGTCTTGATCGTTTTTGTGACGGCGACAACTCTCTCTTCCATCGTTTTTCATCTTTTAACGCAAGGGCAGGACATTCAGGCAACAGGGATCTCTGCTGTAGGCTATGCCTTTGTAATGGGAGGAATCCTGATCCTACCAAATATGTGGAAAGAGTATTCACTCTTCGTAAAACTGTTTTATCTATTCTTAGTTTTTCTATCTGGCCTCATGCTCTTACCGGCCATCACCGGCTGGATCTCGACTTGGCTGCACCTTTCAGGGATTGCCAGTTATCTATTGGTCTTTTTCGGAAGTAAAAGTCTGAAGAAGGCTCCTACCAATGAAGCTCGCTCTTAAGCGAGATTTTCATCCTGCTTCCTTGACTCTTCCTTCATTGCGCCGTATAATACTCTATATCAATGAAAAATCACCTTTTGTCATTGCGCAAAGGGTGATTTTATAAGTGTAAAAAGGAGACACAATGGGCTATATTTCTACAATTAAAACAGCTGTTCAGCTCTTTCCTTTCCTGGCCTTTTTGCTGACCTTGCCCTACATGATTTTGAATTACCGAAAATATGGCTCGGTCAATAAATTACGGGTGCTGATTTTCTATTCTTTTATGCTTTACTTGATGACGGTCTATCTCTTGGTGGTCTTGCCCCTGCCAGATCCAAGTAAGATCCATACCAGCTACTCGGAAATGATCAATCTGTATCCCTTTGCCTTTGTGGTGGATTTTTTCAAGGAGAGTCCCTTTGATCTGGCGCAGACAAGCACTTGGATTCAAGCCCTTAAGCATCCGACTTTTTATGTGCCCGCCTTTAATGTCCTGATGTTGATTCCTTTTGGGATGTATCTGCGCTATTATTTCAAGTGTGGTTTTAAGAAGACGATTTTCCTGACGGCCCTCTTTAGTCTTTTTTTGGAGCTGACCCAGTTGTCAGGTCTCTACTTTCTATATCCGGGCCCCTACCGCCTAGCAGATGTCGATGATATCATTCAAAATACCACTGGTGGTGGAGTGGGCTACCTGCTCGGTTGGTTTCTGGTTTGGTTACTGCCAACACGAGATGAAATAGACCAGCATTCTTTCCGAGTGGGGACGAGAGTATCTGGCTTTCGGATTGGACTTGCTTTCTTGATCGACTTTGTGATGGTATCGATTCTCTACGCATTGATTGGGGGTTTAGGGACGATTCCTTATGTAGCGGTTTTGGCTCTTTACTTTAGCTTGCTTCCTTTGTGGCGGGGCAAAACCTTGGGAATGGCTTTGTTGAAATGCCGCTTGCATTTTGATAAGCAAAGATGGCTTCGCACCATTTGGAGGGGGATTCTAGTGGCGGGCTATTTCTACTTGATACCCCAAGGATTGTTCTATTTGATTTCACTCTTGAATCAGGATTTGACGGACAATTCCCTCTTAACCTTATCCCTGATCTTGTTGCTCTTCTTTGTGCTTTTATTGTACCTCATTCTCACCCTTGCCATCATCTTGCTCAATCGTCGCTTTCTGTTTGACCGCCTGGCTGGAGCAACATATGAAAGTACGGTGCGCGTGAAGAAAGAGTTCTTAAGAGATGAAACTGAATAGTCGATAGAGAGGTTGGATGTAGATCCAGCCTTTATTTTTTAGATACGCGGAAAATATCCGAACGTTCCCAGTTGAGAAGGGTGATTTTTAAGGGGAATGTGCTACAATGGAAGCAAATAGGTAGAATGGAGCAGTGAAATGAAAGCAATTATTACAGTCGTTGGAAAAGACCAAAAAGGAATCGTAGCGGGTGTCGCAACAAAAATAGCAGAATTGGGACTTAATATTGATGATATCTCTCAAACGGTATTGGATGAGTACTTTACTATGATGGCGGTCGTGACATCAGATGAGAAAAAAGATTTCACCCAGCTTCGTTCAGAATTAGAAGAATTTGGTCAGTCTCTTCATGTCAAAATCAATATCCAGAGCGCAGCGATTTTTGATGCCATGCACAATTTGTAAGATAGGGGTGAGGATTTATGGACATTAAACAGGTAACAGAAACCATTGCTATGATTGAGGAGCAGAACTTTGATGTTCGAACCATCACCATGGGCATCTCCCTTCTGGATTGTATTGATCCAGATATTGATAAGGCGGCAGAAAAGGTCTACCAGAAGATTGTGACAAAGGCCAAGGACTTAGTAGCTGTTGGGGATGAGATTGCGGCAGAACTGGGAATTCCGATTGTGAATAAGCGGGTTTCAGTCACTCCGATTTCTATTATTGGGGCAGCAACCAATGCGACAGATTATGTGCCCTTTGCCAAGGCGTTGGATCGTGCGGCCAAAGAAGTTGGAGTCAACTTTATCGGAGGCTACTCAGCCCTTGTTCAAAAAGGCTACCAAAAAGGGGATGAAATCCTGATCAATTCCATTCCTCGTGCCCTTGCGGAGACAGATTTTGTCTGCTCTTCAGTCAATATCGGGTCGACCAAGTCAGGGATCAATATGACCGCTGTCCGAGACATGGGTCGTATTATTAAAGAAGCCTCCCAAGCGGATCCAATGGGACCAGGGAAACTGGTGGTCTTTGCCAATGCAGTAGAGGACAATCCTTTTATGGCGGGTGCCTTCCACGGTGTTGGTGAAGCGGATGTTGTCATCAACGTTGGGGTTTCCGGACCTGGTGTCGTCCAACGGGCGATTGAAAAAGTTCATGGTGCAAGCTTTGATGTCTTGGCTGAAACCGTTAAGAAGACAGCCTTCAAGATTACTCGTGTCGGGCAACTGGTTGGTCAAATGGCTAGTGAACGTCTCGGTGTTGAGTTTGGAATTGTGGACTTGTCTCTCGCGCCAACACCAGCTGTTGGGGATTCGGTTGCCCGTGTCCTTGAAGCCATGGGGCTTGAAGTAGTAGGAACCCACGGGACAACAGCAGCGCTAGCTCTGCTCAATGACCAAGTGAAAAAAGGCGGCATCATGGCTTGTAACCAAGTCGGTGGTTTGTCAGGTGCCTTTATTCCGGTCTCAGAAGATGAGGGAATGATTGCGGCGGTTCAATCAGGTCATATCAATTTGGAAAAATTGGAAGCCATGACAGCTATCTGTTCCGTCGGTCTGGATATGATTGCCATCCCAGCTGATACTCCAGCTACGACGATTGCGGCTATGATTGCCGATGAAGCAGCTATCGGAGTGATCAACCAAAAGACAACAGCCGTTCGGATCATTCCTTATGGAAAAGAAGGTGATATGTTAGAGCTCGGAGGACTTCTTGGGTCTGCTCCGGTAATGAAGGTCAACAAGGCTTCGTCAGCTGATTTCATTGCCCGTGGTGGCCAAATTCCAGCTCCGGTTCATAGCTTTAAAAACTAAGAGAAATCTAGTATAATAGTAGAAAATAGAAAAGTCTGTGATGATGAAACTCCAGACTTTTTTCTTGCAAAAGGAGACAAGGTGGCTAAAACAAGATTATTTGTGATTCGTCATGGGAGAACCATGTTTAATACCATTGGCCGTGCTCAAGGCTGGTCCGATACCCCTTTGACAGCAGAAGGAGAACGAGGGATTCAGGCTCTAGGAATCGGCTTGCGTGAGTCTGGTTTAGAGTTTACTCGAGCCTACTCCAGTGATTCAGGTCGTGCCATTCAGACCATGGGGATCATTCTCGATGAATTGGGCTTGAAAGACCAGATCCCTTATCGCTTTGACAAACGGATCCGCGAGTGGTCTTTTGGTAGCTTTGATGGGGCCTACGGTGGGGAGCTCTTTCATGGTGTCGTGCCGCGCGTGCTAGATGTAGAAGATTATAAGACCTTGAGCTTGAAAGACTTGGCGGAAGGGATCTGCCAGGTCGATACAGCTGGCTGGGCGGAACCTTGGGAAGTCTTGAAAGGACGGATCCTAGAAGGTTTTGAATCCATTGCCAAAGAAGTAGAAGAAAATGGTGGAGGCAATGCCTTGGTGGTCAGCCATAGTTGGACCATTCAGACCGTGGTCTGCTTAATTGAAGGTAAACCAAATCTCAATCTGCCTCTTTCAAACGGTAGTGTTACCCTTGTAGAATATGAAGATGGAGAATTGACGGTTAAGATTTTTGGAGATAGCAGTTACCGTGAAGTCGGTGAAGGCTTGCAAGAATCCTAGTCCATCCTGAAAGGCTGACCTTTTGGTCATGGCCTTTTCTTTCTCTCAAAACTTGTAAGAGCTTTCCTACTTTCTTTTTGCAAAAAATGATATAATGAAAGAGATACATACGGAGGTAATACAATGACAAAAACCAGATTATATATTGCTCGTCATGGAAAAACCATGTTTAATACCATCGGACGAGCACAGGGCTGGTCAGACACTCCGCTGACAGAAGCAGGAGAGCGTGGAATTAAAGAATTAGGACTTGGCCTTAAGGAAGCAGGTCTTTCTTTTAAGCAGGCTGTGTCGAGTGATTCTGGACGCACCATTCAAACCATGGGAATTGTTCTTCAGGAGCTTGGTTTGACAGGTCAGATTCCTTATCGCTATGATAAACGCATTCGTGAGTGGTGTTTTGGTAGCTTCGACGGTGCCTATGATGGCGAGCTCTTTATGGGGGTTTTACCCCGTGTTTTTAAGGTCGAGGATTTTCATCAGTTGAGCTTGATGGAGTTGGCAGAAGGGATTGTTGAAGTCGACACCACGGGTTGGGCTGAATCCTGGAGCGCCTTGAGTGGTCGGATCAAAGAAGGGTTTGAAGCTATCGCAAAAGAGGTGGAAGCAGCTGGTGGTGGCAATGCTATGGTGGTCAGTCATGGCATGACCATCAGTACCTTGATTTACCTGATTGATCCAAAAGCCTTTAAAGAATTGGTCTTAGATAATGGAAGTGTAACTGTTTTGGCTTATGAAGATGGAGCCTTTACTATCGAAAAAGTTGGGGATATGTCCTATCGTAAAGTTGGAGCAAAACTTCTAGAGGAAGGCCATGACGAATAAGTACAGACGCGCAAGAAAAAAACGCAAGAAATGGTGGCCCTATCTAGTGAGTTGCTTTCTTCTTGCGGCCCTTGGATCGGGGATTGGCGCCTATTTGGCGAAACCAAACCTGTTTTCAGGGCTCCAGTTTTGGAAGGCCAAAAAAACTGTCGTGACGACTCCGTCTTCTTCTAAGAAAAAGGAAGAAAAATCAGATCTGCCAGCCGTCTCGACAAAAGATTGGCAGTTGATCTTGGTCAATCGTGACAATGTGAAGCCTGAGCTGAACCCACAATTGACAGATGTGGATGCCATAAAAGTCGATAGTCGGATTGGAGATCCAACGCGTCAATTTTTGGAAGCAGCCCGAAAAATTGCCCCAGAAGAAACCTTGATATCGGGTTATCGGAGTGTAGCCGAACAAACCGAGCTCTATAATGAGCGTGTTGCTGAGTTAGAAGCGAGTGGTCTTTCACACGAAGAAGCTGAAAAACAGGTGCAGACTCAGGTGCAGGTCCCTGGTGCTAGTGAGCATCAGACAGGTCTTGCAATTGATATGAGCGTCGAAGCAGGTCAAAGTGATGAGTTGGGCTTGCAGCTGGCTGCCATTGCACCTCAATATGGTTTTGTTCTTCGCTATCCAGATGGCAAGAGCGATATTACAGGTGTGACTTTTGAAAATTGGCATTTCCGTTATGTTGGTGTAGAAAGTGCTCAGTATATGGCCAAACATCAGCTAGTATTAGAAGAATACATTCAATTACTGAAAAAGGCCGGGAAATAGTAGGACATACACTTTTCTAGGCCTTAAGAATGATTTTTAGCACTCTTGGAAAAAGAGTGCTAATTTTTTGGATTTTTTTCTTGACTTTCTCTTGAGAGGGTGTATAATAGAATCATAGTTTAGCACTCGGATGTGTAGAGTGCTAAAGATGAAAGAGAGGTGAGGTCATGGTTACAGAACGTCAAAATGAGATTCTCAATCTTGTCGTCGATATCTTTACCAAGACCCACGAACCGGTCGGTTCAAAAGCCCTGCAAGATGTCATTCAATCCAGTAGTGCCACCATCCGAAACGACATGGCTGCCCTCGAAAAGCAGGGCTTATTAGAAAAAGCCCACACTTCGAGTGGTCGAATGCCTAGCCGGGCTGGTTTTCAATATTTTGTTCAGAACTCGCTCGATCTGGAGCTGATTGATGAGCAAGATGTCTACCAGGTGGTGAAAGCCTTCGATTTCGAAGCCTTTAAGCTAGACGATATCTTGGATGCTACGGCCAAGTTACTAGCCCAGATGACGGGCTACACCGCAGTCATTCAGGATGTGGAACCGACACGACAGCGCTTGACGGGTTTTGAGATCGTTCCCTTGTCCAACCACGATGCTTTGGCGGTATTGACCTTGGATGAATCAAAGCCTGTTACCGTACAATTTGCCATTCCAAAGAATTTCTTAACCAGTGACTTGGAAATCTTCCATCAGCTAGTTCAAGAACGCTTCATTGGAAATACAGTCTTGGATATTCACTACCGCTTGCGGACAGAGATTCCACAGATTGTACAGCGCTATTTTAAGACGACAGACAATGTCTTGGATCTGTTTGATTACGTCTTCTCGCAACTGTTTCAAGAACTGGTCTTTGTAGAAGGAAAGGTTTCATCTTTAACCTACGCCGATCTTCAGACCTATCAGTTCTTGGATAATCCCCAACACGTAGCTCTCGAGTTGCGAGGGGGAATGCCAGAGGACCAAATGACCCAGATCCTGGTTGCGGAGTCCCAAGAGAAGGCCTTGAAAAATGTGACCGTGATTAGTCACAAGTTCTTAGTTCCTTATCGTGGGATGGCCCTCATGCATGTAATCGGTCCCGTAGAGATGGATTACAGGCGTGTGATTAGTCTGGTCAATGTTATCGGCCGAGTGCTGGTCATGAAGTTGACGGATTACTACCGTTACCTCAACAGCAACCATTATGAAGTAAATTAAGACCAAATGAAAGGGGTGTATGCCTTGACAGAAGATATCAAAAAAGAAGACGTGAAAGAAGAGGAAGTTGCCCAACCAACTGAAGAAGTTGTAGAGGAAAGCAAGCAACCTTCTGAATTAGAAGAAGCACAAGCGCGTGCCGAAGAATTTGAAAACAAATACCTTCGCGCTCATGCAGAAATGCAAAACATTCAGCGTCGTGCCAACGAAGAACGCCAACTTTTGCAACGCTATCGCAGCCAAGATTTGGCAAAAGCGATCTTACCATCACTTGACAACCTCGAACGTGCCCTTGCCGTTGAAGGGTTGACAGATGATGTCAAAAAAGGACTAGAAATGGTACAAGAAAGCTTGATTCATGCTCTGAAAGAAGAAGGAATTGAAGAAATTCCAGCGGACGGAGAATTTGACCATAACTACCACATGGCCATCCAAACCCTCCCAGCGGATGACGAACATCCAGCAGACACCATCGCACAAGTCTTCCAAAAAGGCTACAAACTCCACGACCGCATCCTACGCCCAGCAATGGTAGTTGTATACAACTAGGATACCTTGTCCGAAACGACACTAAACTATGAAAGAAAGATAAACAATGGTTCAGCTTCACCAATAGTAAGCGAAGCGAACCAAAGGCGATACTCTTCGCCGTGGCGCTATTTGCACAAACTTTGAGACCTTAGGCTCAAAGTTTAGTCAAAGAGATTGACGAAGTCAAGCTCTGACGGCGTCGCCACTTAAGAAGAGTATCAAAAAGAAAAAAGAAGATAAATTTAAGGAGAAAAACATATGTCTAAAATTATCGGTATTGACTTAGGTACAACAAACTCAGCAGTGGCAGTTCTTGAAGGAACTGAATCAAAAATCATCGCAAACCCAGAAGGAAACCGTACAACTCCATCTGTAGTTTCTTTCAAAAACGGTGAAATCATCGTTGGTGACGCTGCAAAACGTCAAGCAGTAACAAACCCAGATACAGTTATCTCTATCAAATCTAAGATGGGAACTTCTGAAAAAGTTTCTGCTAACGGGAAAGAATACACTCCACAAGAAATCTCAGCTATGATTCTTCAATACTTGAAAGGTTATGCTGAAGAATACCTTGGTGAAAAAGTAACCAAGGCTGTTATCACAGTTCCAGCTTACTTTAACGATGCTCAACGTCAAGCAACTAAAGACGCTGGTAAAATCGCTGGCCTTGAAGTAGAACGTATCGTCAACGAACCAACTGCAGCAGCTCTTGCTTACGGTTTGGATAAGACTGACAAAGAAGAAAAAATCTTGGTATTCGACCTTGGTGGTGGTACATTCGACGTATCTATCCTTGAATTGGGTGATGGTGTCTTTGATGTATTGGCAACTGCAGGGGATAACAAACTCGGTGGTGACGACTTTGACCAAAAAATCATCGACCACTTGGTTGCAGAATTCAAGAAAGAAAATGGCATTGACTTGTCAGCTGACAAGATGGCTCTTCAACGTTTGAAAGACGCAGCTGAAAAAGCGAAGAAAGACCTTTCTGGTGTGACTTCAACACAAATCAGCTTGCCGTTCATCACTGCTGGTGAGGCTGGACCTCTTCACTTGGAAATGACCTTGACTCGTGCTAAATTCGATGATTTGACTCGCGACCTTGTAGAACGTACAAAAGTTCCAGTTCGTCAAGCCCTTTCAGATGCAGGTTTGAGCTTGTCAGAAATCGACGAAGTCATCCTTGTCGGTGGTTCAACTCGTATCCCTGCGGTTGTTGAAGCTGTTAAAGCTGAAACTGGTAAAGAACCAAACAAATCAGTGAACCCTGATGAAGTAGTGGCTATGGGAGCTGCCATCCAAGGTGGTGTCATCACTGGTGATGTGAAAGACGTTGTCCTTCTTGACGTAACACCATTGTCACTTGGTATCGAAACAATGGGTGGAGTCTTTACAAAACTTATCGATCGCAACACTACAATTCCAACTTCTAAATCACAAGTCTTCTCAACTGCAGCAGACAACCAACCAGCCGTTGATATCCACGTTCTTCAAGGGGAACGCCCAATGGCAGCAGATAACAAGACTCTTGGACGCTTCCAATTGACAGATATCCCAGCTGCACCTCGTGGTATCCCACAAATCGAAGTAACATTTGACATCGACAAGAACGGTATCGTATCTGTTAAAGCCAAAGACCTTGGAACTCAAAAAGAACAAACTATTGTGATCCAATCTAACTCAGGTTTGACAGACGAAGAAATCGACCGCATGATGAAAGATGCAGAAGCAAACGCTGAAGCAGATAAGAAACGTAAGGAAGAAGTAGACCTTCGTAACGAAGTAGACCAAGCTATCTTTGCGACTGAAAAGACAATCAAGGAAACTGAAGGCAAAGGCTTCGATGCAGAACGTGATGCTGCACAAGCCGCTCTTGACGATCTTAAGAAAGCCCAAGAAGACAACAACTTGGAAGAAATGAAAGCAAAACTTGAAGCCTTGAACGAAAAAGCTCAAGGACTTGCGGTTAAACTCTACGAACAAGCCGCAGCAGCGCAACAAGCTCAAGCAGGAGCAGAAGGCGCACAAGCAACAGGAAACGCAGGCGATGACGTCGTAGACGGAGAGTTTACGGAAAAATAAGATGCAAAGCCCGTTAAAACCTCACAGTGAAAATAGGAAATCTGACGCAGAAACTTTAGTTTCTAGAAAGATTTGTCTTTTTCACCAAGAGGTTAGGGCGTGCTCGATTTAATCCGAAACTCAATTCAGCCTTACTAGTTCTAAAAAAGTATAATCGACTTTGTCTTAGAATGTCGTAATGATAGGAAGAAATCCAGAGGTTGCAACCCAGCCTCTGTTTTTCGGCAAAATAGAGGATGTTGCGTATGAAAAAAGTACTTTGTTTGATTTATCCTAATTTTTCTCTTTATGAGATAACCACTTTAACCAGTACTTTAGCTCTGTCTTTTGACGTCACGATTGATTATGTCGCTTCAGATGATTCGATAGTAGTCTCTGAGGATGGTTTGCCCTGTCAACCGACGAAAACATTGGATCAAATCCGTATAGAAGAGTATTCTTGTGTGATTTTGCCAGGAATGATAAACATAGGATCTGCCCTACAGGATGAGAAATTGATTTCGTTTTTGAGGGCTCTTGGTGAGCAAGAAGTCCTAATTGCAGCCATTTCTTCAGCTCCTCTTTTATTAGCGAAAGCAGGCTTGTTGAACGATACGAAATTTACAGGTGGAATTTGGCAAAACTTCTTTGATTATTTTGAATTTCTTCCACGTGAAAATTTCCAACCCAAACTGGTTGTGCAAGATAAACAAATCATTACGGCTATCGGTTTTGCACATCAAGAGTTTGCAAGAAAAGTGATTTTCGGTTTAGGGTTGGCAGAGAATACGGACAACTATTTTAAAGAACAGAACGACTATGCAACAGAGGATTTGATATTTACTCTATCAGACCAAGAGTTTGATCAAGTGAAGCAAAGTATAGAAAACATCCTCTAAAGATGTAGGTAAAAATTACAGAAAGGAACAAAGAGTGTTCGGGGAATTGAACTCGAGCTCTGAAGTTTCTTACTCAATATGAAAGAAAGGAACTGAACCCGACCTAAATTCTCGGAAAAAAGATAAATCTGTCTAGGAGCATCGCTCCTGCGTCAGATTTCCTATTTTTCAGTCGAATTTTACGGTCTTGGTATCTTAAATGAACAATACTGAATTTTATGACCGTTTGGGCGTTTCAAAGAATGCATCTCAAGATGAGATCAAGAAAGCCTATCGGAAATTATCTAAAAAATATCACCCAGATATCAACAAGGAGCCTGGTGCTGAGGAAAAGTACAAGGAAGTTCAAGAAGCTTATGAGACGTTAAGCGACGAACAAAAGCGGGCGGCCTATGACCAATATGGTGCTGCGGGTGCCAATGGTGGCTTCGGTGGTGGAGCAGGTGGCTTTGGTGGCTTTAACGGTGGTGGCTTTGGTGGTTTTGAAGATATCTTCTCCAGCTTCTTTGGTGGCGGTGCAAGCCGTAATCCCAATGCCCCTCGTCAAGGAGACGACCTCCAATACCGTGTTAATCTCAAGTTTGAAGAAGCGATTTTTGGTGCTGAAAAAGAAGTTAAGTACCATCGTGAAGCAAGCTGCCATACCTGTCACGGTTCAGGTGCAAAGCCAGGGACTAGTCCGGTAACCTGTGGACGCTGTCACGGTTCTGGGGTCATCAATGTCGATACCCAAACCCCTCTTGGAATGATGCGTCGTCAAGTAACCTGTGATGTCTGCCATGGTCGTGGTCAAGAAATTAAAGATCCATGTAGCACTTGTCGTGGAACAGGTCATGAAAAACAAGCCCACAGCGTGAATGTCAAGATTCCTGCCGGAGTTGAAACAGGGCAACAAATCCGCTTGGCAGGTCAAGGGGAAGCCGGCTTTAACGGCGGACCATACGGAGACTTGTATGTTGTTGTCAATGTTGAGCCGAGCGATCGCTTCGAACGGGATGGCTCGACCATCTACTACAAGCTGGATTTGAACATTGTCCAGGCAGCACTCGGTGATACAGTTCATGTTCCTACGGTTCATGGTGATGTTGATTTAGTGATTCCTGAAGGGACCCAAACCGGTAAGAAATTCCGCCTTCGCGGAAAAGGGGCTCCGAGCTTACGTGGTGGTGCCATGGGAGACCAATATGTGTCTGTCAATGTTGTCACCCCAACTGGCTTAAATGACAAGCAAAAACAAGCCCTTCAAGCCTTTGCGGAAGCAAGTGATTTGAAGGTCAATCCAAAGAAAAAAGGCTTTTTTGATAAGGTCAAAGATGCTTTAGATGACTTATAAGAATAAACGAGTTTCCTTTTGAGTAAGGAGCTCGTTTTATTTTTGGATGGCCTTCAAGAACCTTCTTTCTTTAAAAACTGTACCCGGACAGAATGCCATTTTCTCTCTTGTATCCCCTTCTATATCCTGCTAAAATAAAACCATGACACGATACAAAGCAACTATTTCTTATGATGGGACTCTATTTGCGGGTTTTCAACGACAACCGCATGCCCGTAGTGTGCAAGAAGAAATCGAGAAGACCTTGATGCGTCTCAATCAGGGAAATCCTGTGACCATCCATGGATCAGGACGGACGGATGCAGGTGTCCATGCCCTTGGGCAGGTCATCCATTTTGATCTCCCCCAGCCACGGGACGAGGAGAAGCTCCGCTTTGCTCTGGATACCCAGACCCCAGAGGATATTGATTTTATCCGGGTGGAGCAAGTAGCAGATGACTTTCACTCACGCTACAAGAAGCACAGCAAAACCTATGAATTCATCGTGGATTATGGTCGTCCCAAGAACCCCATGATGCGCCACTATGCCACCCACTATCCCTACCCCTTGGATGTGGCCAAGATGCAAGCAGCCATCCAAAAGTTGGAGGGAACCCATGATTTCACCGGTTTCACAGCTTCGGGTACCAGTGTGGAAGATAAGGTGCGTACGATCACAGAAGCTCGCTTGGTCGAGGATGCAGAACATCATCGCCTTCTCTTCACCTTTTCGGGCAATGGCTTTCTCTACAAGCAAATCCGCAATATGGTAGGGACCTTGCTAAAGATTGGAAATGATCGGATGCCGATAGAGCAGATCGATCTGATTTTAGAAAAAAAGGACCGCAATCTAGCAGGTCCTACAGCAGCGCCAAATGGCTTATATTTAAAGGAGATACGCTATGAGTAATGAATTAATTCTCGCAATTTCAGGAAATGATATTTTTAGTGGAGGAGGTCTTCACGCAGACCTTGCTACCTATACAACTAACAAACAGCATGGCTTTGTAGCGGTGACTTGTTTGACAGCCATGACTGAGCACGGATTTGAAGTCATTCCAGTGGATCCGACGACCTTTGCTCAGCAGCTCAGCTCTCTCAAGGATGTTCCTTTTTCTGCTATTAAACTCGGCCTCTTGCCAAATGTCCAAGTGGCAGATTTAGCCTTGGACTATGTCAAAGCCCATGCGGAGATCCCTGTGGTGTTGGATCCTGTCTTGGTCTGCAAGGAAACCCATGATGTAGAAGTGTCAGCCCTTCGAGACGAATTGATCAAGTTCTTCCCTTATGTGACCATCATCACACCAAACTTACCAGAGGCTGAGATCTTGACCCAAAGCAAGATTCAATCGCTCGATGATATGAAGGCTGCCGCTCGTAAGCTCCATGAATTGGGAGCAGCGAATGTCGTGGTCAAAGGAGGCAATCGTCTCAATAAAGAAAAGGCCATCGATGTCTTTTATGACGGACAAGATTTTACGATCTTTGAAGAGCCAGTCCTAGAAAAGAACAATACAGGAGCTGGTTGTACCTTTGCGTCTAGCATTTCCAGCCAGTTGGTGAAAGGGAAATCACCGCTTGAAGCTGTTAAAGCCTCTAAAGACTTTGTCTTCCAAGCGATTCAACATTCAGACCAGTATGGAGTAGTACAATATGACATCTAATCGAACTCAACTCATTGCCCGCCTTTCCATTTTGACAGCCTTGACAGTTGTACTTGGCTACTATACCAAACTCCCAACTCCCACAGGGATTGTCACCCTGTTAGATCTTGGAGTGTATTTTACAGCCTTCTATTTTGGACGCAAGGAAGGTGCGATTGTAGGTGGTGTCGGAGCCTTCCTACTCGATCTGATTTCAGGCTATCCTCAGTGGATGTTCTTTAGCCTCCTCTTTCACGGGGGCCAAGGCTATTTTGCTGGCTTCAAGGGAAAAGCCCGTTACCTAGGCTTGCTTCTTGCGACAGTCGTCATGGTAGGCGGTTACGCACTAGCTTCTGCCCTCCTTTTAGGCAATGGCTGGGGAGCTGCTATCTCGGACATTCCAAATAACCTTGCTCAGAATTTTGTCGGAATGGCTTTAGGCTATGTGGTCTATTATGCCTTCCAAAAGAAAGGGAGCTAATTCATGGATCTGGAGCAACTGAAGAAAGATGTAAAAGAAATCCTAGCCGATGTACTAACTAAGAGTCGACTCCGTCAAGGGCAGATTCTAGTCCTAGGCTTGTCTTCAAGTGAAGTTGCAGGAGGGCAAATTGGAAAAGCTTCCAATATTGACATTGCGGAGGCCATTGTCAAAACCTTGCTGGATGAGTTAAATGCTAAAGGAATTTATCTAGCTGTACAAGGCTGCGAGCATCTCAATCGGGCCCTAGTGGTCGAGCGGGAATTAGCAGACAAGAAGGATCTAGAAATCGTCAATGTCCTTCCAAGTCTCCATGCGGGAGGAGCTGGACAACTCGCTGCTTTTAAGTATTTTAAGGATCCTGTTGAAGTGGAGTTTATCACAGCCCAAGCGGGACTAGACATCGGAGATACCTCGGTTGGGATGCATGTCAAACATGTACAAGTTCCGATTCGTCCTGTCTTGCGTGAACTAGGGGAAGCCCATGTCACAGCCCTGGCCAGTCGGCCAAAATTGATCGGTGGCGCCCGTGCTCTATACCAAGACGATCCTATTCGGAAATCCTAATTTAAACTAGCTTTTAGGGGCTAGTTTTTTTGGATGAAAAGAGAGGCAAACACGTTTTAAAACTTGCTTTTTCAAAGTTTTGTGGTAAAATTATAAGGAATGACTATATTATTTTAAGGAGAGACAGAATGTCTGTATCATTTGAAAACAAAGAAACTAACCACGGTGTGTTGACTTTCACCATCAGCCAAGAGCAAATCAAACCTGCTTTGGACCGTGTGTTTGAATCAGTTAAGAAAACTTTGAACGTACCTGGATTCCGTAAAGGTCATATTCCACGTCCAATCTTCAACCAACGTTTTGGTGAAGAAGCTCTTTACCAAGATGCTTTGAACGATCTTCTTCCAGCAGCATACGAAGCAGCTGTTAAAGAAGCTGGAATCGAAGTTGTAGCACAACCAACTTTTGATGTTGTTTCTATGGAAAAAGGCCAAGACTGGACGTTGACAGCCACTGTTGTAACAAAACCTGAAGTAAAATTAGGTGCTTACAAAGATCTTGAAGTATCAGTAGAAGTTTCTAAAGAAGTAACAGATGCTGATGTGGATGCTCGTATCGAACGCGAACGCAACAACTTGGCTGAATTGGTTGTTAAAGAAGGTGCTGCTGCAGAAGGCGACACAGTTGTGATCGACTTCGTAGGTTCTATCGATGGTGTTGAATTTGACGGTGGTAAAGGTGAGAACTTCTCACTTGGACTTGGTTCAGGTCAATTCATCCCAGGTTTCGAAGACCAATTGGTTGGACACTCTGCTGGTGAAACAGTTGACGTGATCGTAACCTTCCCAGAAGACTACCAAGCGGCTGACCTTGCAGGTAAAGAAGCGAAATTCGTGACAACAATCCACGAAGTGAAAGCAAAAGAAGTACCAGCTCTTGACGATGAATTGGCAAAAGATATCGATGAAGAAGTTGAAACTCTTGCTGAATTAAAAGAAAAATACCGCAAAGAATTGGCAGAAGCTAAAGAAGAAGCATACAACGATGCAGTAGAAGCAGCAGCGATCGATCTTGCAGTTGAAAATGCTGAAATCGTTGAACTTCCAGAAGAAATGATCCACGAAGAAGTACACCGTTCAATCAACGAATTCCTTGGAAATATGCAACGTCAAGGAATCTCACCTGACATGTACTTCCAAATCACTGGAACAACTCAAGATGATCTTCACAAACAATACGAAGCAGAAGCTGAAAGCCGCACGAAGACAAACCTTGTGGTTGAAGCAGTAGCCAAAGCAGAAGGCTTTGAAGCAACTGAAGAAGAAATCAACGCTGAAATCGAACAATTGGCAGCAGATTACAACATGCCAGTTGAACAAGTTCGCAACCTTCTTTCACCAGAAATGTTGAAACATGACATTACAGTGAAGAAAGCAGTGAACGTGATCACAAGCACAGCAAAAGTAAAATAATTTAGAATAAAAAGAAGAGTCGTGAGACTCTTCTTTTTCTGATTTCATGGAGAATCCTGGAATTTTCCTTTGACGAAAGGGGAAATTTATCGTACAATAGAGTGTAACGATAAAATTTGTGATAGATTTGGCTGCTAGAAGTTTTCAATCTATCATTTAGGATGGGATGAGGTTTGAGACCGGATCCTTCTCCATTTAGGAAATGAAACATAAGGAGATTTACCCTTGGAATTAGAAGTATTTGCTGGACAAGAAAAAAGTGAACTTTCTATGATTGAAGTGGCGCGTGCGATTTTGGAATTGCGCGGACGTGACCATGAAATGTACTTTAGCGATCTTGTAAATGAAATTCAAAATTACCTTGAAAAATCAAATAGCGAGATCCGTGAAGCTCTTCCATTGTTCTACACTGAATTGAATGTGGATGGAAGCTTTATCCCACTTGGGGATAACAAATGGGGTCTTCGTTCTTGGTATGCGATCGATGAAGTCGACGAAGAAATCATCGCCCTTGAAGAAACGGATGAAGATGAAGCTCCTAAGAAACGCAAGAAAAAACGGGTTAACGCCTTCATGGATGGAGATGACGATGCGATCGATTACAACGATGATGATCCAGAAGACGAAGAAGTTTACGAAGCAGATCCGGCTCTTTCATACGATGAAGAAAATCCAGATGATGAAAAGAGTGAAGTCGAAGCTTACGATGCTGAAATCAATGAAATCGTACCAGATGATTTGGGCGAAGAAGTTGAATTGAGCGAAGAAGACGACGAAGAAGAGGATCCTGAAGAAGAGGAAGAATAAATCATACGAAACAAGGAAGCCCTTCCTTGTTTCTTTTTGTTTGTATTGAAAAAGGTGGTAAAATAGAGTATGATGAACGTGTAAGTATTCCCAAATAGGAGGTGTTCCAAATGGACTTTCGTTTAGATGACAGTTTAGTAGATGTCGGCATTGACACGGTTGTGGTCGGCATAGCTAAACATGTGGATCCTCAAGCTGTTTTACCTGTCGCTTTTCTGGAAAAAAAGCAAGCAATGGAAGAATGGGCGCTCCAGTGTCAGCTGGAAGAAGTCTCAGACTCAGCGGTTGTTACAGGCTATACAGATTTGTTGCAAAAGGTAGGGCGCAGTACCAAGAAAAATCCGCCAACGATTCTTGCCCTTATCCGAAACATCCAACATCGAGGTTCTCTGCCTCAGATCAATAGCATCATTGACATTTATAATGTTGAATGTCTGAGATCTTATCTCGCTATTGGAGGACACGATCTGGATAAGATTGAAGGTCCGATTGAATTTACAATCAGTCAAAGAGAAGATCTCTTCTTCCCCATCCTTTCTAGCGAAAAGCATGTGGCATCGACAGATCCCGTCTATAGAGATCAAAAAGGAGTTTTGGCTTGGTTGGATGTGCGTGATAGCGACCTTTATAAATTTGAGGAGACAACAAAAAACGCCCTCTTTGTCATCCAAGGAAACCAAGAGACCTCAGTAGAGATGCGCATAGAAGCTCTGGAACGAATCCACAAGGATCTTGCTTCCTGTATGCCGGATCTTCAATTTGAGAAATTTCTCGTCACACAAAATGGCGTGGAGCCAGTCTCTTAAGTATATGAAAATTATTTTCATGAAAGTTTCAGTTTGACAAAGAAGAGCATTTGCGGTAAGATACTGTTCGGGCACCTCATTTTGAGGTCGGAGCTCCCTAATGATTAGGGGGCTATTTTTGTTTTTCCGAAAAGGGGATGGCCTCTACCATATTAGAAGAAGAGGAAAGCATATGTCAACAAAATATATTTTTGTCACTGGTGGTGTCGTATCATCCATCGGAAAAGGGATTGTCGCAGCGAGTCTCGGTCGCCTGCTTAAGAATCGTGGATTGAAAGTGACCATTCAAAAATTTGACCCGTATATCAATATCGACCCAGGGACGATGAGTCCTTACCAACACGGGGAAGTCTTTGTCACAGACGATGGTGCAGAGACAGACTTAGACCTTGGCCACTATGAACGCTTCATCGATATCAATCTGAATAAGTACTCAAATGTGACAACAGGGAAAATTTATAGTGAAGTCCTTCGAAAAGAACGTCGTGGAGAATACTTGGGAGCGACTGTTCAGGTCATTCCCCATATTACTGATGCCTTGAAAGAAAAGATCAAACGAGCAGCGACAACGACGGATTCAGATGTTATCATCACAGAAGTCGGGGGAACCGTTGGAGACATTGAGTCTCTACCTTTCCTTGAAGCCCTTCGCCAAATGAAGGCAGATGTTGGGGCTGAAAATGTCATGTACATCCACACGACTCTTCTTCCTTACTTGAAGGCTGCTGGTGAAATGAAAACCAAGCCGACCCAACACTCAGTGAAAGAATTACGTGGTCTTGGGATTCAACCAAATATGTTGGTCATCCGTACAGAAAAACCAGCTGGTCAAGGGATTAAGAACAAGCTGGCCCAATTCTGTGACGTTGCCCCAGAAGCTGTCATCGAGTCTCTTGATGTGGAACACTTGTACCAAATTCCATTGAACTTGCAGGCTCAAAATATGGACCAAATCGTTTGTGACCATTTGAAACTAGATGTTCCTGCAGCGGATATGACAGAATGGTCTGCTATGGTCAATAAGGTCATGAACCTCAAGAAGGAGGTCAAGATTTCCTTGGTTGGGAAATACGTAGAATTAAAAGATGCCTACATTTCTGTTGTTGAGGCCTTGAAGCACTCTGGTTTTGCCAATGATGCCGAAGTGAAGATTGATTGGGTCAATGCCAAAGATGTCACAGCTGATAATGTGGCAGAACTCCTTGGAGATGCTGATGGGATCATCGTACCAGGTGGTTTTGGTCAACGGGGAACAGAAGGGAAAATTCAAGCCATCAAGTATGCGCGTGAACAGGATGTGCCAATGTTAGGGGTCTGTCTCGGTATGCAGTTGACCTGTATCGAGTTTGCCCGTCATGTCTTAGGCTTGGAGGGGGCTAATTCATCTGAATTGGATCCAGAAACCAAGTACCCGATTATCGATATCATGCGGGACCAAATCAATGTGGAAGACATGGGAGGAACCCTTCGTTTAGGACTCTACCCATCGAAGCTCAAGCGAGGATCGAAAGCAGCAGCAGCCTATGACCATCAAGAAGTAGTGCAACGTCGCCACCGTCACCGCTATGAGTTTAACAATGCCTTCCGTGAGCAGTTCGAAGCAGCAGGATTTGTCTTCTCAGGCGTTTCACCAGACAACCGTTTGGTCGAAATTGTTGAAATACCAGACAACAAATTCTTTGTCGCTTGCCAATACCACCCAGAATTGTCAAGCCGACCAAATCGCCCCGAAGGTCTGTACACAGCCTTCATTACAGCGGCTGTTGAGAATCACGATAGCAAATAAGAATCAAGGGTCAGGTTTCGTGACCTGATCCCTTTTGTGAAGAAATAACAAACATTGAAAAAAGTTTGAAAAAAATATTGACAAACATGTGGATGATTGATATACTAGTAAAGTACTCAATCGCGGGGATGGCGGAATTGGCAGACGCGCAGGACTAAGGATCCTGTGACCGCTTTAGGTCGTGAGGGTTCAAGTCCCTCTCTCCGCATCGGATAATCAAGACAGCTTCGGCTGTCTTTTTTGTTTTTCAAAACTTTATGATAGAATAGGTGTGAGATGAGGTGTGAATATGAAGAAGAACTATCTGGTTTTGATCAATGGGCTCCTAGCGCTCGTAGGAAGTGCCATTAATTTTTTTGCTCCAGTCATGATTTTGGCCATGGGGCTTGCTGCTCATGAAGATTTCGGAAGTGCCTTGATGGCTTTAATTAGCTGGAACTTCTTTGTCTGTATTCTAGCCATCGCTTCTAGGTGGCTCCTAAAAGATGAAAAGAGGATTCATAAGTGGATTCCCAATCTTTTTCTGGTAGCGGGTCTCATTCTTTTACTTGCGAATCTCCTTATTTTGTCTTGGAGCTTTCCGTATCTTGAAAGCCCTTTGATGTGGCTATTTGGAAACATCTTTGGGAAAGTTCATGAATTTACTTATTTCTTCTATTCTCAATGGGTCGCAGGAGGATTCCTAGTGATTTCCGGGATTGCATTTTTAGTTTCATTAAAAAATTTTAAAGCAGAGGATTAAAAAGAGGGAGCTTGGGCTCCCTTCTTTTGCGTTTCTATGGGCTGTAGAAGTCTTGGGAAAGTAAGCATTCCTCCTCATTTATCATAAGAAAGTGCTTAAAGCTACAGGAAAAGCTAGCATTTTCAATGAAAAAGTGATAAAATAAACAATGTAAGTGGAATCAACCCCACAAAAATTTATAGGAGGCCTATCCAAATGGCAATCGTTTCAGCAGAAAAATTTGTCCAAGCAGCTCGTGACAATGGTTATGCAGTTGGTGGATTTAACACAAACAACCTTGAGTGGACTCAAGCTATCTTGCGTGCAGCAGAAGCTAAGAAAGCTCCAGTACTTATCCAAACTTCTATGGGTGCTGCTAAATACATGGGTGGTTACAAAGTTGCTCGCAACATGATCGCTAACCTTGTAGAATCAATGGGTATCACTGTACCAGTTGCTATTCACCTTGACCATGGTCACTACGACGATGCTCTTGAATGTATCGAAGCTGGTTACACTTCAATCATGTTTGACGGTTCACACCTTCCAGTTGAAGAAAACCTTAAATTGGCAAAAGAAGTGGTAGAAAAAGCTCACGCTAAAGGTATCTCAGTAGAAGCTGAAGTTGGTACTATCGGTGGTGAAGAAGACGGTATCATCGGTGATGGTGAATTGGCACCAATCGACGATGCTAAAGCAATGGTTGCTACAGGAATCGACTTCTTGGCTGCAGGTATCGGTAACATCCACGGTCCTTACCCAGCAAACTGGAAAGGTCTTGACCTTGATCACTTGAAGAAATTGACTGAAGCTGTACCAGGATTCCCAATCGTATTGCACGGTGGATCAGGTATCCCTGATGATCAAATCCAAGCAGCGATCAAACTTGGTGTTGCGAAAGTTAACGTGAACACTGAATGCCAAATCGCATTTGCAAATGCTACTCGTCAATTCGTACGTGAATACGATGCAAACGAAGCAGAATACGACAAGAAGAAACTCTTCGACCCACGTAAATTCTTGAAACCAGGTTTCGATGCAATTACAGTAGCTGTTGAAGAACGTATCGACGTATTCGGTTCAGAAGGCAAAGCTTAATTTAGCTGAACAAAACAAAGTAGAAGCCTGCCCCTAAGGGCAGGTTTTTTTGTGTCTTAAGGAAACTATTTAACAGAATTTTTGATTAAAAGCTTCATTTTAAGAGAGAAATCTCTAATTTCATAATTAATAAGCAAACGCTTGCATTCCTTTTTTTATTAGATTATAATAGGTTGGTATAAAGCCTTCTGTAATAATATTGAGTAAGTGTAGAAAGTAAGGATTTAGAATATTTGTAGTCAAAAATACAAAGTTGCTTCTTACGATAGGGAGATAGATATGGCAATGATAGAAGTGCAACATCTTCGGAAAAATTTTGTGAAGACAGTTAAGGAGCCGGGGTTAAAGGGAGCCTTGCGCTCCTTTATTCATCCTGAAAAGCAGACCTTTGAAGCGGTCAAGGATTTAACTTTTGAAGTTCCAAAAGGGCAGATTTTAGGATTTATCGGGGCAAATGGTGCTGGGAAGTCAACCACCATCAAAATGCTGACAGGGATTTTAAAGCCGACATCTGGCTATTGTCGGATTAACGGCAAGATTCCCCAGGATAATCGCCAAGATTATGTCAAGGATATTGGAGTCGTTTTCGGACAACGCACCCAGCTATGGTGGGATTTGGCACTGCAAGAGACCTACACGGTTTTGAAAGAGATCTATGATGTACCGGACTCGCTTTTCCATAAACGCATGGACTTTTTGAATGAAGTTTTGGATTTGAAGGAATTTATCAAGGATCCTGTGCGGACTCTTTCACTAGGTCAACGGATGCGGGCGGATATTGCGGCTTCCTTGCTTCACAATCCCAAAGTTCTCTTTTTAGATGAACCGACAATTGGTTTGGATGTGTCGGTCAAGGATAATATTCGACGTGCTATCACTCAGATTAATCAGGAGGAAGAGACAACTATTCTCTTGACTACTCATGATTTGAGCGATATTGAGCAACTTTGTGATCGGATTTTTATGATTGACAAGGGGCAGGAGATTTTTGATGGGACGGTTAGCCAGCTCAAGGAGACCTTTGGCAAGATGAAGACTCTCTCCTTTGAACTGGTACCAGGTCAAGGTCATCTTGTCTCTCATTATGAGGGCTTGCCTGATATGTCCATTGATAGACAAGGAAATACTCTCAATATTGAATTCGATAGTTCCCGCTACCAGTCAGCTGATATTATCAAACAAACCCTGTCTGATTTTGAAGTCCGTGATTTGAAGATGGTAGATACAGATATTGAAGATATTATCCGTCGCTTCTATCGAAAGGAGCTCTAAGATGGTCAAATTGTGGAGACGTTATAAACCCTTTATCAATGCAGGGATTCAGGAGTTGATTAGCTATCGAGTCAACTTTATTCTCTATCGGATTGGTGATGTCATGGGGGCTTTTGTCGCTTTCTATCTCTGGAAGGCTGTCTTTGACTCCTCCCAGGAGCCTTTGATTCAGGGCTTCAGTATGGCAGATATCACTCTCTACATCATCATGAGTTTTGTGACCAATCTTTTGACCAGGTCTGATAGCTCCTTTATGATAGGAGATGAGGTCAAGGATGGCTCCATTATCATGCGCTTGCTGAGACCAGTGCATTTTGCGGCCTCTTACCTTTTCACCGAACTTGGCTCCAAGTGGTTGATTTTTATCTCTGTTGGACTGCCATTTTTAAGTGTCATTGTTTTGATGAAAATCTTATCTGGGCAAGGTATTGTAGAAGTGTTGGGATTAACTGTCCTTTATCTCTTTAGCTTAACTCTGGCTTATCTGATTAACTTTTTCTTTAATATCTGCTTCGGATTTTCAGCCTTTGTATTTAAAAATTTATGGGGTTCCAATCTACTCAAGACTTCAATAGTGGCCTTTATGTCTGGCAGTTTGATTCCCTTGACGTTTTTTCCAAAGGTGGTTTCAGATATTCTCTCCTTATTGCCATTTTCATCCTTAATTTACACTCCGGTTATGATCATTATTGGGAAATACGATGCCAGTCAGATTCTTCAAGCACTTTTGCTTCAGTTTTTCTGGCTTATAGTGATGGTGGGCTTGTCTCAGTTGATTTGGAAACGAGTCCAGTCATTTATCACCATTCAGGGAGGTTAGGATGAAAAAATATCAACGCATGCATCTGATTTTTATCAGACAATACATCAAGCAAATCATGGAATACAAGGTGGATTTTGTGGTAGGTGTGTTGGGAGTCTTTCTGACTCAAGGCCTAAACCTCTTGTTTCTCAATGTCATCTTTCAACACATCCCCTCGCTAGAAGGTTGGACCTTTCAAGAGATTGCCTTTATCTATGGATTTTCCTTAATTCCAAAGGGATTAGATCATCTCTTTTTTGACAATCTCTGGGCTTTAGGTCAACGACTAGTTCGAAAAGGGGAGTTTGACAAGTATCTGACTCGTCCTATCAATCCTCTCTTTCACATCCTCGTTGAGACCTTTCAGATTGATGCCTTGGGTGAACTCTTGGTCGGTGGTATTCTATTAGGAACAACAGTAACTAGCATCTCTTGGACTCTTCCAAAATTCCTGCTTTTCCTAGTTTGTATTCCTTTTGCGACCTTGATTTACACTTCTTTAAAAATCGCGACATCCAGCATCGCTTTTTGGACCAAGCAGTCAGGTGCCATGATTTACATTTTCTATATGTTCAATGATTTTGCCAAGTACCCGATTTCCATTTACAATTCGCTCCTTCGTTGGTTAATTAGCTTTATCGTTCCTTTCGCCTTTACGGCCTACTATCCTGCCAGTTATTTCTTGCAGGGTAAGAATGGGCTCTTTAATATCGGTGGTTTGATTCTGATTTCCCTTGTCTTCTTTTTCATTTCCCTCAAACTCTGGGATAGGGGCTTGGATGCCTACGAAAGTGCTGGCTCGTAAAAGGAAGAATCTCAAAGCCTTGTCTCAGGAAAGGCTTTTTCTAATGGAGATGAAAATTTCTTGACATCTATTCTCAGAGTGCTATACTAAGAAGGTAATCGCCGATTTAGCTCAGTTGGTAGAGCAACGCACTCGTAACGCGTAGGTCACAGGTTCGATCCCTGCAATCGGCATAGGAAAAAACGGCTTTGAAGGAGCGAGACGACGAATGATGGTGATCACATCTTCGTTCTGTCTCGTTCCTTTTTTGACCGCATAGGTGCTAATTTTGACCACTTAGTCAAAAGTCCTTGTCTCCATAGGGGCTCTCTGCTATCATAGAATCATCAAAGGAAGGCCCCCTTCCAACTATTGAAAACGAGGTATACGATGATGAAAAAACTACTTGGACTTGGATTTATTCTGGCAGCTCTTGCGGTTGTCACAATGGGAATGGTTGGCTTTCCAAAGATCGATGTGAATATCTGGCCTTTATTTCCCGTTCTCTTATTTGCTTTCTTTACTCTTGAAAATCTGATGAAACAGGACTACAAAGCAAGTGTCATCTGTGCTTTAATTGCTCTGATGATTGCAAACGCGATCTACGATCTCTTGCCGGTTTCAAATGGCTTAGTGATTACAGCGGGTGTCCTTGCTTGCGTGGGTCTTAGTTTTCTTTTACCGGATAAGAATAGCAACAAATAAAGGAAGGAGGCTGGGACAAAAGTCCTAGCCTCTCAATTGTCTTTGGATTGTCGAGCAAGACGCAGTGGTTGAGTGGGCTCTACTACGCTGATTTCATCAGCTTTTACAGCCCTACTCAACTGTGCGGAGGTGGGACGACGAAATCGAATTCTAACGAATTACCGATTTCTGTCCCACTCTCTCTTTACTTCTCAAAAACTACCTCTTGATGGGGAAAACGTGCCACTTACTGAAAAGGCCTTGTTTTGTTTTCAACAGCTGTTATAATGGTACTATCAAAACGTTGGGAAAGGAGTTTTATGAAAGTTAGAATCGAATTGGATCCATCAATGGACGAGCCTGAGATCTTGATTCGAGCTCCTCGCTTGACCCCGGAGTTGACACAGCTACAAGAGAGCATCCTCGAACAAAAGATCGCTCCACTAGCCTTCTACAAGGATCGAAGCGAGTATTTTCTAGATGTAGCATCCATTCTATTTTTTGAGACGGATGGGGAGAAGATCTATGGGCATACCAAGGACGAGGCCTATGAGGTCAAGCAGAAGCTCTATGAGTTGGAGGAGTTGCTTCCTATCGCCTTTTGTCGGATTTCCAAATCCACTATTGTCAACGCAAAGCAGATCTACTCTCTGGAAAAGTCTTTTTCTGGAACCAGCACGGTCAATTTCTACCAGACCCACAAGCAGGTCCACGTATCTAGACGCTACTATCAACTCTTAAAAGAACGACTAAATGAAATGAGGTAATATTATGAGAAAAAAATTAATCGGAGTATTCTTAATCCTATTAGCAGCCTTACTCCTCTTACAAGGCTATTTTGTAAAATGGGATATCAGCATCTGGACCTTAGCTTGGGTCACCTTGCTTGCAGTCCTGTCCCTATCTAGTTTCTTGAAACGCCATTTTGGTTGGGGCTTCATCTATGGACTTTTAGCCCTCTTTTGTCTCAATGGGCAATACCATTTTCTTCCGGTGTCCAATTCGGTGGTTATCCTTTCTTCAATACTAGCAGTGATCGGTCTCAATATTTTATTCAGCCCCTCTAAGAAGATAAAGGAACGTTTTGGATCTTATTCCACTGGCTCGATGAGCAGGGCGGATGGCAACAACATTGATGTCACTTTTTCCACAGTAACCAAGTATCTCAATGATCAACACTTTACTCACGGAAGTGCTGATGTGAGTATGGGCGAAGCATCGGTTTATTTTGACAATTGCCGCATTGAAGGGCCGTCTGCCCAGTTTGTTGTCGATGTTTCCCTTGGGAGTCTGAGCCTCTATGTACCAAGCGATTGGCGAGTTCATGTCAATGTAGAGAGTTCTTTGTCAGCTATCCAACATCAGGAAAATCCAAGTGCTCTTACTAGCAAGGATTTCTACATTACGGGCGATGTTTCCTTAGGAAATCTGGAAATTATCTATGTAGGAGCGAATTCGTTTTCTTAAGTCTGAAATGAAAAACTTTTGCCAAAAGCTTGCCAAGAGAGATTTTTTTTGGTAATATAGTACGGTATGTGGTGCTAGCACATCCGTTATATTAGATCTAATAGGAGGAAACACAGAAATGGCTAAAGTATGTTATTTCACAGGTCGTAAGACTGTATCAGGTAACAACCGTTCACACGCTATGAACCAAACAAAACGTGCCGTAAAACCAAACCTTCAAAAAGTAACTGTCCTTATCGATGGTAAACCTAAAAAAGTTTGGGCTTCAGCTCGTGCATTGAAATCTGGTAAAGTAGAACGCGTTTAATAAAGAAAGAAGGCTGGGCATAAAGTGTTCAGTCTTCGCTTTTTGATAGGAATAGTAGTATGACGCAGTGGTTGATTGGAACTACTCATGTTTGAAACATTCGTACTTCCTAATCAATTTGTGCGGGGGTGGGAATACGGACTCTTTTGAACAAATCGGAGTCCTTTCCCGCTCCCTTTTCTTTTTCTCTAGAGACAGCTGTCACAGCGGGAGAAGAATAGTCCCTACCCTTTTACAGTTGACCTCTTTTATGGTAAAATAGAATATAAAATACTTTTGAGGTAGAAATTATGACAGTAAAAATCAATACAAAGGACGGTCAAATTGAATTGACTGATGAGGTTATCGCAACTGTTGTAGGCGGTGCTGCTACTGAAATTTTCGGTGTGGTTGGAATGGCCAGCAAAAATGCGATCAAAGATAATTTCCAAGCCCTCCTAGGGAAAGAAAACTTCTCTAAAGGTGTTGTTGTCAAAACAACGGAAGCAGGAACTATCGCAGTTGATGTTTACACTGTTTTGAGCTATGGAACAAAAATTAGCGAAGTCTCAAAAAATATTCAAGAACGTGTGAAATTTAGTTTGGAAAATCAACTTGGAATCACTACGGATACTGTGAATGTCTATATTCAAAATATCAAGATTGTGGGAGAATAATCGTGGCTAATATTACTACAAGTTTATTTCAAGAAATGGTTCAAGCGGGGGCTACGCGCTTAAATAAACAAGCGGAATATGTAAACTCTTTGAACGTCTTTCCTGTACCAGATGGGGACACAGGAACCAATATGGGAATGACCATTGAAAATGGGGCCAAAGAAGTATCGGACCGCTCTGCTTCGACTGTTGGAGAAGCAGCGGGGATCTTCGCTAAAGGACTATTGATGGGGGCGCGTGGGAACTCAGGAGTCATCACTTCTCAATTGTTCCGTGGATTTTCTCAAAGTGTCAAAGACAAAGAAGAATTGGATGGAGCAGCACTTGCAGCAGCCTTCCAGTCTGGTGTAGAAGTCGCTTATAAAGCGGTTATGAAACCTGTTGAAGGAACCATTTTGACGGTTTCTCGTGGGGCTGCCATCGGTGCCAAGAAAAAAGCAGAATCGACTAATGATGCGGTAGAAGTCATGCGTGCAGCTCTTGAGGGAGCTAAAACAGCTCTTGCTAAGACTCCAGATATGTTACCGGTCTTAAAAGAAGTTGGTGTGGTAGACTCTGGTGGTCAAGGTTTGGTCTTCATCTATGAAGGATTCTTGTCAGCCTTGACAGGTGAATTCATCGCTTCTGAAGACTTCCAAGCAACGCCTGCAACTATGTCAGAAATGATCAATGCAGAACACCACAAGTCAGTTGCTGGTCATGTCGCAACGGAAGACATCACCTTTGGTTACTGTACAGAGATTATGGTGGCTTTGAAGCAAGGTCCAACCTATGTCAAAGACTTTGACTACGACGAATTCCGTAACTATTTGAACAATCTTGGAGATTCTCTATTAGTCGTCAACGATGATGAAATCGTCAAAGTCCACGTCCATACTGAAGATCCAGGTCTTGTCATGCAAGAAGGATTGAAATATGGTAGCTTGGTCAAGGTAAAAGTCGACAACATGCGCAACCAGCACGAAGCACAAGTTGAAAAAGAAGAGCGCCAAGCCAAACCAGCTGAAGCAAAAGAATATGCCATCATTGCAGTCGTTGCGGGTGACGGATTAGCGGATATCTTCAAAGCGCAAGGAGTGGATTACATCATCTCTGGTGGTCAAACCATGAACCCATCAACAGAAGACTTTGTCAAAGCTGTTGAAGAGTTGAATGCGCGCAACATCATTATCTTGCCAAACAATAAAAATATCTTGATGGCCGCTCAATCTGCAGCAGAAGTCATTGAGCAACCAGCAGCAGTCGTAGAGACGAAGACCATCCCTCAAGGATTGACCAGCCTTCTTGCCTTTGATGAAAGCAAGTCCATCGAAGAAAACTATGAACGCATGAGTGCTTCATTGGGCGATGTTGTATCTGGTAGTGTGACGACAGCGGTTCGGGATACCACGATTGATGGCCTTGAAATTCATGAAAATGATAATCTTGGAATGGTCGATGGTAAGATCGTTGTTTCAAATCCAGATATGATGGAAACCTTGGAAGAAACATTCGCTCATATGTTGGACGAAGATAGTGAAATTGTGACCATCTATGTCGGTGAAGACGGTAGTGAGGAGTTGGCAAATGAATTAGCCCAAGCCCTTGCTGAGAAGTATGAGGATGTAGAAGTGGAAATCCACCAAGGTGGCCAACCAGTCTATCCATACTTGTTTAGTGTAGAATAATTGAACAGAAGGTTCCTTTCGGAACCTTTTTTTGTATATAGAAAAATGAGGAGATTTCTGATGAAATCGGCATAAATCTAAGTGTCCGAGCCGGAAGTGAACTCTCCACGGAGGCTTTATTAGTGAAGAAAAGGAGATTTTGCAAAAAGTCTCACATTCATCAGTTTTTTATTCAAATTGAAGAGCTTGAAATGAGGGGGAAATGGTTTGAAAAGTGGAGTTTTTAGACAAGAAAGACGCGATATGTTATACTGATAACAGTATGTGAAAGGAGAGTTATAAAAATGAAGAAATTTTTTGTAACCCTTGGGCTAGCCATTTTGGTATTGACTGGTTGTTCGCAATCCCAAACAAAGAAAACAACACCCGCTAGCTCTTCTAGCAGTTCCTCTGTTAAAAAAGAAGTAAAAATTGAAGAAAAAACCACAACCTTAGTTGGAGATATCAATGGGACAAAACACCGGGATATCATCAAGTCTAAGGGAGATAAGGTTGAAAACCTTCGTATCGAAGTGATAGCTGATCTCCCCCAACACCTTAGAACAATTGCTACAGAAAAGTCACCTGAAGATCTTACAGCAGCTATTCAAGCTTTGTTGGAGCAAAATGAAGACTATAAAAAGTTGAAAACCGTTCCTGGTTTTAGTTTGGAGTATAGTGTCACACCAGAGAAGAAATTGCTCTCAACTAGTGTGATTGACCTGAACCAAATTGATGCCAAGTCTCTAGAAGAAATTTCTTACTTCAAAGATGCTGGTCTCAATGACTTGAAGAATATGAAGGCGGATGCCTTGATCAAGGCTTTGAAGTTGCATGGTATGAAAGAAGAAGGCCAGTAAGAAGAAAAAAGTCGAGTGAAGTCACTCGGCTTTTTTTAGTGACTTTTGTCATGTGAGCCAGTGACAAAATCATCTAGTGGCAATTTTTACCTTTGGCTATAATAGAGTCAGAAAGTGAGAGGGTTAAAAAATGAAACAGTGGTTCTATAAAGTATTTACGTTAACAGTGGTTGGGATGGTCGTCTATTTGATCTTTTCAAAGGATGACAGCCTCTATTACCATTTTCCTTGGGAATTATTTGCGGGGATTGGCATCATGAGCTGGGCGGTTCAAGAAGGATTGAAAATGATCAAGGCTGTCAAAAAGGAGATAGAGCAATGAACAAGAAACTAGAAATTGGCTGGATGTTTGCTTCATGTATGGTCCTCTGGGTAACTGAGCAGATGACGGGCTGGTTTTCTGCCCATTTTCCTAGCTGGTTTTTCCAAACGGTTTGGGGAGTGACCTTGGTCGTCTTTGTCATCATTCCAGCTGGCCAAATCTGGTTGAAAGGAGAGCATCATGAGTGTCATTAGAGTAGAGAACTTGAAGAAAAGTATTAAAGGAAAGGTGATTTTAGAAGATCTTTCTTTCACAGTTGAGAGAGGAGATTGCCTGGCCTTGATTGGGCCAAATGGAGCAGGGAAGACAACCTTGATGAACTGCCTCCTAGGAGATATAAAGAAGACGGCTGGAACCATTGAAGTAGAGGGAAAAGTCCCTGGTCATCCACAGTTAAAGGCTAGTGTCTCTTATCTCCCTCAAGAGAATGCCATCGTGCAAAAGTTAACTGTTCAGGAACTGATCAACTTCTTTCGCTCCATTTATCCCAATCCCTTAACGGTCAATGACATCGATGATTTATTGCGTTTTACTCCAGAACAAAAGAAGCAATTGGCCAGTAAGCTGTCTGGTGGGCAAAAACGTCTCCTATCCTTTGTGTTGACCTTGATTGGTTCTCCTAGTCTTCTGTTTTTGGATGAGCCAACGGCCGCTATGGATACGTCCACTCGCCAACGCTTTTGGGAGATCGTCGGGGATTTAAAGGAAGAAGGTGTGACCATCGTCTATTCTTCCCATTATATTGAGGAAGTAGAGCATACAGCCGATCGGATTTTGGTCTTGCATCAGGGACATTTGCTTCGGGATACGACGCCACTCGCTATGAGAAGTGAAGAGGTAGAAAAACATTTTATTCTACCTTTGCGCTACCAAGCTCTAGTGGCAGGGATGGACGGAATAGGTCAAGTGACGGTCAAACCCGATGCCCTCCAAGTTGTGACAGGAGATGCCAATCGCTTGTGGGCTCGATTGCAAGAAGAAGGCTGTTCGATCCAAGAGATCGAAGTGACCAATCGAAGTTTATTGGATTCTATTTTTGAAAATACAAAGGAAGTAGGTAGAGAAGATGAAACGAATGAAAGCTCTCGGCGTGGTTGAGTGGCATTTGACCAGACGCCAAGCCATTTATTACTTGTTATCAATTGGGATGCCCACGGCCTTCTATCTCTTCTTTTCAGGGATGTACCAGGACACACCAGGGGCACCGGCTCATTTTATGAGAGATTATCTCCTCTCCATGACGGCTTTTTCCATGATGTCTACAGCCCTATTTTCCTTTCCAACGGTTCTTGAAACCGATCGACTCAACAATTGGCAAAAAGTCTTGCGCCATACCCCGGTATCTATGGTAGAATATTATTTAATAAAGGTTGCGGGTCTCTTTGTCGACTTTCTCCTCTCTATTGGGGTCGTCTTTACCGTGGGTCATGTGGTGCGCCATGTGAACATGTCCTTACAGGATTGGGTCTTAGCAGCCTTCCTTCTCATCCTAGGGAGTCTAGCCTTTGTAGCAATCGGTTTGGTCTTGACCTTGCTTCCTTCCAGTCAATTAATGTCAGTTGCGGGCAATCTTCTCTATATGGGACTAGCTGTCATGGGTGGCCTATGGATGCCGATTAGTGTCTTTCCAGAATGGATGCAAGCTATTGGCAAATGCCTGCCAACCTATCAATTGATGGAACTGATTAAGACCTTTTTAAACAAGGGACAGGTTAATGTCTCTGCTAGTCTTTATTTAAGCTTGTTTACCTTGGTCTTGTTTGCTCTTGTCATCGTCTATCGTCGTCATTCTGAGGTTCGTTCATGATCGAAAAACTCAAACATATTCATCATATGTTTTACGTGGGCCTAATCTTTATGGCCTTCCCTTTTGCTACTATTTTCTTTGGGCAAATTCCCTGGTGGCATTTCTTTTTGGCCCTCTTCTTTATGGTGAGCTATTTAGGAATCCTCATTACGGAAAATAAGAAACTGACCTGGCTTTTTTGGCTCTATCTTTTGGCTTATATAGGCGGAAATACCTTTTATATTGGTACTGGCTTTTGTTGGTTTTACTATTATCTAAGTAATATTTTAGTCTATTGTTTTGAAGTCAGCAATTTTCGTTCCCCCTTTCTTTGGACGGCCTTTGGATCACAACTGATCCTTTTGGGAGCCTTGTTATTTAATAGAGATATGAGAGAAAATGATTGGCTTTTTGTACTGATTATCTGCTTGTTCATCGCGATAATGACCTTTAGTATGGTTCGGGATCGGATGATGGAAGAGTTGAAAGCTGATCATGCCAAGCAAAACGCCCAGATCAATCTCTTGCTGGCGGAAAATGAACGCCATCGGATTGGCCGTGATTTGCATGATAGTCTAGGACACACCTTTGCCATGCTCAGTGTCAAGGCAGATCTGGCCGATCAATTCTTAGCATTCGGACAGCTTGAGAAGGCTCGGGAGCAGGTGCAAGAGATTCAAGCCATTAGCCAAGAGTCCATGCACCAAGTCCGAGAGATTGTGGAGAACTTGAAGCAACGAACGCTGGCAAGAGAGTTAGAAACTGTCCAGCAAATGCTAGAAGTGGCGCAAGTAAAAGTGGAGATCCAAAATGAGCTCGACACAGCTAGTATCTCGCCGATCCTAGAGTCTGCTCTGGCTATGGTGTCTCTGGAATTAGCCACTAATATGATCAAGCATGCCAAAGCAACGCAAGCCCTTCTCTCTTATCGATCCACCGAAACAGGGGTGGAAATGGTGGCAGAAGACAATGGTATCGGCTTTGATAAGGTCTCCGATAAGGATCTACACTCGATCCGCGAACGGATTGCCTTATTGGGAGGAGAGCTAGAGATCAGTCATCGTCACAAGCCCACCCGCATAGAAATACGGATCCCCTATCAAGAAAGGAAATAAGATGCGCTTATTAGTTGCTGAAGACCAAAGTATGTTACGAGATGCTCTTTGCCAGCTCTTGCTTTTGCAAGAGGACGTGGAAGAAGTCTTGCAGGCTGGAGACGGGCAAGAAGCCATTCACTTACTCGAAACACAACCAGTCGATATTGCTATTGTAGATATCGAGATGCCTATCAAAACAGGGTTAGAAGTCTTGGAATGGGCTAAAAGTCAACAACCTCAGCTCAAGGTCGTCATCGTTACCACCTTTAAGCGACCGGGTTATTTTGAGCGGGCCCTCAAGGCCGGAGTCGATGCCTATGTTTTAAAAGAGCGTCGCATTACGGACTTGATGGCCACCCTGCATACAGTTTTGGCAGGGCAAAAAGAATATTCTCCTGAATTGATGGAGGGAATCCTAACCCATCCCAATCCTCTAAGCTCTCAGGAGCAAGCAGTCCTAAAAGAAGTTGCCAAAGGAGCATCTAACCAAGAAATTGCCGATCGCTTATTTCTTTCAAACGGAACCATCCGTAATTACATGTCGGCTATTTTGACCAAGTTGGATGCGGAAAATCGGACGGAGGCAGCAAGGATTGCCCAAGAAAAGGGTTGGTTATAAGGAAGAAAAGAGAGTGGGACAGAAATCGGTAATTTCGTTAGAATTCGATTTCGTCGTCCCACCTCCGCACAGTTGAGTAGGGCTGTAAAAGCTGATGGAATCAGCTTAGTAGAGCCCACTCAACCACTGCGTCTTGCTCGACAATCCAAAGACAATTGAGAGTAGCTGGGTCAAAATGAACAACCCGCTATATGTATCCTACCATGATGAGGAGTGGGAACAGCCCCTCCACGATGACCAGTCGCTGTTTTGTCCTTTATGCAGGCTGCAGGTCTGGTTGATGACCATGAGAATGATTGTGAATGGAAAGGAAATTAAATGATGTCTAATAAAAATAAGGGAATCCTTGGTTTTGGTATTCTCTATACAGTTTTCTTTGAGTTTGATGGCCATAAATTGCTGGCTTCTTTGATGCCATCTGCCATTGAGAATTATCTACAATATCTACTCTATGTAGTATTAGCTCTATATGGCTCTTTCTTGTTCAAGGATGGATTGATTCAACAATGGAAGGAGATTAGAAAGACGAAAAGAAAATTCTTCTTTGGCGTTTTAAAAGGCGGGCTCTTTTTCATTCTGATGACTGTTATCTTTGAATTTGTATCAGAGATGTTGAGGCAGTTTTTTGGGCTAGTCGGACAAGGTCTAAATCAGTCGAATATTCAAAGCACCTTTCAAGAGCAACCGCTACTGATAGCTGTTTTTGCTTGTGTCATTGGACCTTTGGTAGAAGAATTGTTTTTCCGTCACACTCTATTGAAATATTTGAGAAAAAGTCTGCCAACTTGGCTGAGTATCTTTATAGTCGGCCTTGCTTTTGCCTTAACTCATATGCACAGCTTGGATTTATCCGAGTGGGTTGGTGTAGTCGGTTACCTAGGTAGCGGTCTTGCTTTTTCTATTATTTATGTGAAAGAAAAGGAGAATATCTACTATCCCCTACTTGTTCACATGTTAAGCAACAGCTTTTTCATCATCGTTTTAGCTATCGGTAGTATGTGATGAAAATGCTAGTAACGATACTGAAAAAGAGGCTGGGGCAAAAGTCCCTTATCTCCAAAAAAAGCAACGGTTCCGCAATTGGGAATCTCTAGCTTTTTTGTGACTGGGAACTTTTTGTCCCAGCTTTTTTTTGATTGGATTTGTCATTGTTTTAGGAGAGCTCTCATTATTCGGATTTGGATAGAAAATTCAGAAAATTTACTATTTTTCCTTGAAATATTTCCCAAAAATGGTATGATAGTAGCATGCTAATTTGAGAAACAAAGTACTGGAAAGGAGAGACATGGAGAAAATTACCTTAGAAACTGCGAAAACCGGTTCAGAACTTGTCCTTGAAACCCTGCGTGATTTGGGAATCGATACGATTTTTGGTTATCCTGGTGGAGCGGTTTTGCCTTTATACGATGCTATCTATAGCTTTGAGGGTATCAAGCATATTCTTGGACGACACGAACAAGGGTGCTTGCATGAAGCTGAAGGCTATGCCAAATCGACTGGAAAGCTGGGTGTAGCAGTCGTCACGAGTGGACCAGGGGCTACCAATGCTATTACAGGGATTGCAGATGCCATGAGCGACAGTGTTCCTTTATTGGTCTTCACTGGACAAGTTAATCGCGCTGGAATCGGAAAAGACGCCTTCCAAGAGGCGGATATTGTGGGAATCACCATGCCGATTACCAAGTACAACTATCAAGTACGTGAGACGGCAGATCTTCCGCGGATTATCACAGAAGCTGTCCACATCGCGACAACTGGTCGTCCAGGTCCTGTCGTCATTGACCTTCCAAAAGATGTCTCAGCTATAGAGACAGATTTCATCTATGAGCCAAGCGTGAATCTTCCGAGCTACCAGCCGACCATTGAGCCCAATGAATTGCAAATCAAAAAGATTTTGAAGCAATTAAGCAAGGCTAAAAAACCAGTGCTCCTCGCTGGTGGTGGTGTTAGTTATGCTGGTGCATCAGAAGAGTTAATTGCTCTAGCTGAGCGCTATCAGATTCCAGTAGTGACCAGTCTCTTAGGTCAAGGAACGATCCCAACCAGTCATCCTCTTTTCCTTGGAATGGGGGGAATGCATGGGTCCTTCGCAGCCAATATCGCTATGACCGAAACAGATTTCATGATCAGTGTTGGTTGTCGCTTTGATGACCGTTTGACAGGGAATCCAAAGACCTTTGCGAAGAATGCTAAAGTGGCTCACATCGATATTGACCCTGCAGAGATTGGTAAGATCATTGCAGTTGACATTCCAGTTGTTGGTGATGCGAAAAAAGCCTTGCAACAATTGCTGACAGAACCAGTGGTTCATCTGAACACTGAAAAATGGATCGAAAAGGTTACCCAAGATAAGAACCGAGTCCGTTCATATGATAAGAAAGAGCGAGTTGTTCAGCCACAAGCTGTGATTGAACGAATTGGAGAGTTGACCAAGGGAGATGCCATTGTCGTAACGGACGTTGGACAACACCAAATGTGGGCAGCTCAATACTATCCTTATCAAAATGAGCGCCAATTGGTTACTTCAGGAGGCTTAGGAACCATGGGCTTTGGTGTTCCAGCAGCTATTGGAGCAAAAATTGCCAATCCAGATAAAGAAGTCGTTCTCTTTGTCGGAGATGGAGGCTTCCAGATGACCAATCAAGAGTTGGCTATCTTAAATATCTATAAGGTTCCGATTAAGGTCATCATGCTTAACAACCATTCGCTTGGAATGGTCCGTCAATGGCAAGAAGCCTTCTATGATGGTCGGACATCAGAGTCAGTCTTTGATAGCCTTCCGGATTTCCAATTGATGGCGCAAGCCTATGGCATTAAGAATTATAAATTTGATAATCCTGAAACCCTAGAGAAGGATTTGGAAGTCATCACAGAAGATGTCCCAATGTTCATCGAAGTAGATATTTCTCGTAAAGAGCACGTTCTACCGATGGTACCTGCTGGTAAGAGTAATCATGAGATGTTGGGGGTGAAGTTTAATGCGTAGAATGTTAACAGCCAAACTTCAAAACCGCTCAGGTGTTCTGAACCGCTTTACAGGAGTCCTATCTAGACGTCAAGTCAATATCGAAAGCATTTCTGTTGGTGCAACAGAAAACCCTAATGTATCGCGGATTACCATTATCATTGATGTTGCCTCACATGATGAAGTGGAGCAAATTATTAAACAGCTCAACCGTCAGGTCGATGTCATTCGTGTCAGGGATATCACTGATAAACCGCACTTGGAACGCGAAGTGATCTTGGTGAAAGTTTCTGCACCTGCTGAGAAGCGGGCAGAGATCTTGGCCATCATCCAACCTTTCCGTGCCACCGTGGTCGATGTAGCTCCAAGCTCTATCACCGTTCAAATGACGGGAAATGCTGAAAAGAGTGAAGCCCTTATCCGGGTCATTCGTCCTTACGGCATCAAAAATATCGCCCGCACCGGTGCAACCGGATTTACTCGAGATTAATTTTCGACTGAAAATTGTTACCCTCGCCTAAAAAGGCAAAATAAAATAGAAAAGAGATTTTACTTATGGCAGTTCAAATGGAATACGAAAAAGATGTTAAAGTTGCAGCATTAAATGGTAAGAAAATTGCTGTAATCGGTTATGGCTCACAAGGACATGCACATGCACAAAACTTGCGTGATTCAGGTCATGATGTCATTATCGGTGTGCGTCCAGGTAAATCATTCGATAAAGCAAAAGAAGATGGTTTTGATACCTATACAGTAGCAGAAGCGACTAAATTGGCAGACGTGATCATGATTTTGGCTCCGGATGAAATCCAACAAGAATTGTATGAAACTGAAATTGCGCCAAATCTTGAAGCGGGTAATGCTGTTGGTTTTGCACACGGATTCAATATCCACTTTGAATTCATCAAAGTTCCAGCGGATGTCGATGTCTTTATGTGTGCACCGAAAGGACCAGGTCACTTGGTTCGTCGTACTTATACTGAAGGATTTGGTGTACCAGCACTTTACGCAGTCTATCAAGATGCTACAGGTAACGCCAAAGACATCGCTATGGACTGGTGTAAAGGGGTTGGATCAGCACGTGTTGGTCTTTTGGAAACAACCTATAAAGAAGAAACGGAAGAAGATTTGTTCGGAGAACAAGCTGTACTTTGTGGTGGTTTGACTGCCCTTATCGAAGCTGGTTTTGAAGTATTGACTGAAGCAGGTTATGCTCCAGAATTGGCCTACTTTGAAGTTCTTCACGAAATGAAATTGATTGTAGACTTGATCTACGAAGGTGGCTTCAAGAAAATGCGTCAATCAATCTCTAACACTGCTGAATACGGTGACTACGTATCAGGCCCACGTGTCATAACTGAACAAGTGAAAGAAAATATGAAAGCTGTTCTTGCTGACATTCAAAATGGTAACTTCGCTAACGACTTTGTGAACGACTACAAAGCTGGACGTCCAAAATTAACTGCTTACCGTGAACAAGCTGCTAACCTTGAAATTGAAAAAGTTGGTGCTGAATTGCGTAAAGCAATGCCGTTCGTTGGTCAAAACGACGATGACGCCTTCAAAATCTACAACTAATTGTCTGTAGAAGACTAAGCAAGTTGGGACACCCTGGCTTGCTTTTTTCATCAAAACACAGCAACAGAGGTATGAAATGATAACAGCAAAAGATGTGGCTAAGGCCCATAAAATATTAAGAGGAGTCGTTGTTAATACGCCCCTTGAATACGACCACTATTTATCTGAAAAATATGGCGCAAAGATTTATTTGAAAAAAGAAAATGCCCAACGCGTTCGTTCTTTCAAAATTCGTGGTGCTTACTTTGCGATCTCTCAATTATCAAAAGAAGAACGGGAACGTGGGGTAGTGTGTGCATCTGCGGGAAACCATGCGCAAGGAGTTGCTTATACATGTAAGGAGATGAAAATTCCAGCGACCATTTTTATGCCCATTACAACACCGCAACAAAAGATTGGACAAGTCCGCTTCTTTGGTGGGGATTATGTAACAATCAAGTTGGTCGGAGATACGTTCGATGCTTCAGCGAAGGCAGCACAAGAATTTACTCTTGCAGAAAAACGGACCTTTATTGACCCATTTGATAATCCATACGTACAGGCTGGTCAAGGGACAGTTGCCTACGAAATCCTTGAAGATGCTCGGAAAGAGTCGATTGCCTTTGATGCTGTCCTTGTTCCTGTCGGTGGCGGAGGTCTCATTTCAGGTGTTTCTGCCTATATCAAAGAAACGGATCCTCAGATTGAGGTCATTGGGGTAGAGGCCGAGGGAGCACGCTCTATGAAGGCTGCTTTTGAAGCAGGTGGCCCAGTCAAATTACCAGAAATTGATAAGTTTGCGGATGGAATTGCCGTGCAAAAGGTAGGGCAATTGACTTATGAAGTAACTCGTCAGCATGTTGAAACGCTAGTCGGTGTGGATGAAGGATTGATTTCAGAGACCTTGATTGATCTCTATTCTAAGCAAGGAATTGTTGCCGAACCAGCGGGAGCTGCCAGTGTGGCTTCCCTAGAAGTTTTGCGCGAATACATCAAGGGAAAAACGATCTGTTGTATTATCTCCGGTGGGAATAATGACATCAACCGTATGCCTGAAATGGAAGAGCGTGCCTTGATCTACGATGGAGTCAAACACTACTTTATCGTCAACTTCCCACAACGTCCAGGGGCCCTTCGCGAATTCGTAAATGATATCTTAGGACCAAATGATGATATCACTCGTTTTGAATACATTAAGCGCGCTAGCAAGGGGACAGGCCCAGTCTTAATCGGGATTACTTTAGATAATAAACATGACTATGCAGGCTTGATTAATCGGATTGAGCGTTTTGACCCTTCCTTCATTAATTTGAACGGGAACGAAACTCTTTATAATATGCTAGTCTGATTATAGTCGAGAAAGAACCGATAAGGAAGGCAATATATTTTTATGGAATATATTGCTTTTTTAGGAAGAACTGTGATATGATATGCATAAATTAAAAGGAGGAACTTATTATGCCTGGATTTTTTATATTTCTTTTATTCATACTGTTAGTTGCAGGAGGAATTGTGATTAGCTCACTCTATGTGGTCAAGCAACAATCCGTTGCCATCATCGAGCGATTCGGTCGCTATCAAAAAATTAGTGATAGCGGCATTCATATGCGGGCACCTTTTGGAATTGACAAGATTGCGGCACGAGTTCAATTGCGCGTCTTGCAGAGTGAGATCGTGGTTGAAACAAAAACTCAGGATAACGTATTCGTTACCATGAATGTGGCGACGCAATACCGAGTGAACGAGAGCAACGTAAAGGATGCCTACTACAAACTCATGCGTCCAGAATCACAGATTAAATCATACATTGAAGATGCTTTGCGTTCTTCTGTGCCTAAGTTGACCTTGGATGAATTGTTTGAGAAAAAAGATGAAATCGCTCTTGAAGTTCAAAAACAAGTAGCAGAAGAAATGTCAACTTATGGATATATTATTGTTAAAACCTTGATTACCAAAGTTGAGCCAGATGCCGAAGTGAAACAATCCATGAACGAGATCAATGCAGCGCAAAGAAAACGTGTGGCAGCTCAGGAATTGGCAGAAGCAGACAAGATCAAGATCGTTACTGCTGCCGAAGCTGAGGCGGAAAAAGACCGCTTGCACGGGGTCGGTATTGCCGAGCAACGGAAGGCCATTGTCGATGGATTGGCAGACTCTATTAAAGAGTTAAAAGGTGCGAATGTAGACTTGACCGAAGAACAAATCATGTCTATTCTCTTAACCAATCAGTACTTAGATACCTTAAATAATTTTGCAGATAAGGAAGGGAATAATACGATTTTCCTACCAGCTAACCCAGATGGCGTCGAAAACATTCGTACACAAATATTATCAGCCTTGAAAGCAAAATAAACTTTTTCTCATTTTTTAAAAAAGGTTCGTATTTTCAGCGATTTTAGTTGACAAAATGTGCAAAACAATTTATATTAGTATTGGAAATAATAATATAGGAGAAAGATCATGGCTAAATCGAACTTTGAAAAAGTAGAATCAGTTGTTGGATGGGTACGCGATAAGAAAATTACGGGATATCGTATCAGTAAAGAAACAAATGCCCGTGAAATGTCTATCATTGCCTTGGCTCAAGGACGTGCAAAAGTGAAGAATATCTCCTTCGAAACTGCACTCGGATTGATTGATTTTTATGACAAAAATCATCAAAAATTTGAAGATTAATTTGTTGTTCCAATTAAAAGTCAGAGAGAAAAATCTCTGACTTTTTTCTATGTCCGAAAAAGATAAAGCAAGCACAAAAAAACAGTTTGCTGACACAAAGGCCAGCAAGCTGTTTTAGGGTCTTAATTTAAGAAGCGTTGAAGGAATTCTTTGGTCCGTTCTTCTTTTGGATTGGTAAAGATTTCTTTTGGATCGCCTTGTTCAGCGATAACCCCTTTGTCCATAAAGATCACGCGACTTGAAACGTCTCGGGCAAATTCCATTTCGTGAGTCACCACAATCATGGTTAGGCCTTCTTTGGCTAAGTCTTGCATAATTTTAAGAACTTCTCCGACCATTTCAGGGTCCAGAGCAGAAGTTGGCTCATCAAAGAGAATCGCATCAGGGTCCATTGAGAGAGCACGCGCGATCGCCACCCGTTGCTTTTGTCCTCCTGAAAGTTGTTTGGGACGGGCAGCCCAATATTGGGACCCCATACCAACTTTTTCAAGGTTTTCTTTGGCTACTTTTTCTGCAGTTTCACGATCACGCTTGAGGACGGTTGTTTGCGCCACAATGGTATTTTCCAAGACATTTAAATTTTCAAAGAGATTAAAGCTTTGGAAAACCATCCCCAATTTTTCCCGATAATGGGTCAAATCATAGTCAGGATCAAGAACGTTTTGTCCACGATAGAGAATTTCGCCAGCAGTAGGAGTCTCCAAAAGATTAATGGAGCGTAGGAAAGTCGATTTCCCGCTACCGGAGCTTCCGATGATGGAGATCACCTCTCCTTTTTCAACGGTGAGCGAAATATCTTTCAAAACTTCATTTTGACCATAAGATTTTTTTAAATGGTTGATTTCAAGTATTTTTTCTGCCATTATTTCACCTCCTTGACTTGCATTTGATTGGCACCCGTAGTATAAGTATCAGAGTCTAAACGACGTTCGATGTAGCGAAGGATACGGGTGATGGTAAAGGTGAGAACGAAGTAAATCACCGCGATGATAGTAAAGGTTGGGAAGTATTGGTAGTTCTGAGTTGCTACCGTATTTCCTGTGAAATAAAGCTCAACAACAGAGATAACGTTCAAGACAGAAGTATCCTTGATATTGATGACAAACTCATTTCCTGTTGCTGGCAAGATATTGCGCACGACCTGAGGAAGGACGACCTTGCGCATGGTTTGTCCATGGGTCATTCCTAGAGCAGTAGCCGCTTCAAACTGACCGGGATCTACTGCCAAGATTCCTCCACGAACAATCTCACTCATATAAGCCCCTGTATTGATGGAAACAATAAAGATGGCGGCCCAAGTGCGATCCAAGGAAATGTTAAAGGCTTGGGCGGAACCGTAGAAAATAACCATAGATTGAACAATCATCGGAGTCCCGCGGAAGATTTCAATGTAGACATTGAGGAACCAACCGAAGAATGTTTGCAAGGCGGCGAGGGCCTTGTTCTTAGACATAGGCGCAGTCCGGAAGACACCGATTAACAAACCGATGATCAAACCAGCAATGGTTCCCGTCATGGAGATGAGGAGGGTCATTCCAGTTCCGCGTAAGAACTGTGGGCCATTATCTTTCAAAATCTTCATCATTTGACTGAAGAAAGTCTGCTCATCATCGCTAGCATCACTGGAAGCTGGTTGCTTCTCAATCATATCATCCATGAGTTTGACTTGCTCTTCTGACGAAATTTTAGCTAGTGCCGCATTGACTTGGTCAAGTCTAGTATCACCCTTCTTCATCCCGATAGCGATGGTCGCATCTTCTTCTCCAACTTCAAATCCTTTTTTGAATTGGATCATCTTAAATTTTGAATTAGCGGACTCAGCGGTTAGGGCTTCTGGTCGTTCGGAAACATAAGCATCGATGACGCCAGATTCAAGCGCTTGACGCATTTGAGCAAAGTCTCCCATGGCGGTTTCTTGTTTTGCCCCTTTGAGTTGAGAAATGAGCGAGTAGAGGTAGACCCCTTGTTGAGAGGTAACCTTTGCATCTTTAAAGTCATCTAGACTAGTGGCATTCGCATAGTTCCCGTCTTTGCGGACCAGCATGACCGGCTCGCTGGTATAGTAGCTATTAGAGAAGGCCACCTCTTTTTTACGTTCAGCAGTGGGACTCATCCCGGCGATAATCATATCGATTTTACCAGATGTGAGAGCTGGAATTAAACCGTTCCAAGATGTTTTCACGATCAAAGGTTTTTTACCTAAATCCTCAGCAACTTTTTTAGCGATTTGGACATCGTACCCATTGGCATATTGGTTGGTGCCATCAATCTTCACGGCTCCATTTGAATCATCTTCTTGGGTCCAGTTGAAAGGAGCGTATGCAGCTTCCATCCCAATTCGTAAATATTCATCTGCATGAGCAACCTGTGTGATCCCTAAGCAAATGAAAAGCCCTGTTAAGAGCGCAAATAATGTTTTTCTCATTTTTTCTCCTCTTCCTTATTTTAACTCTTCCTATTGTACAGTAAAATAGGTTGCATTTCAAACAAGGTCCTCTTTTTATTTAAAAAATGCTATAATAATACAAAGGAGCGTGAGCAAATGAAAAAGTATTTGTATATAATTTTCACTTTTCTGGCCTGCCTGTTTGTGAGTCAGAATGTGCAAGCATCAGGTCCATCTTATGAGGTGCTCTACTATGGTGGGACCTTGACCTTGGACACCTGGGACGACGCTACCTATGAGGAAGAATTAACCTATTATTTTAAAGATTCTTACAGAGGACAGTATGTTAGTCTAGGAACTGCGGGGAACATGCCACAAGGCTTTGAGATTGAGACCCCACCAAAGGTTGAGGTGGAAGGTCGAGAGCTTCAAATGGAGCCTGAGGTTCGTAATCTAGGCGATGGTTACCGAGTGAAAATTTATAACAGCGGTTATGCAGGAGATACAGTTAAAATAAAGGTCACTTGGAAATTGAAAAATCTCCTCTATTCGCACAGAGATATCCTACTATTGAACTGGAAACCCATCACGGATGGCGACAAGAAAGTTGAAAAGGTTCAGTTTCGTGTTATTCCTAAGTTTGCATCAGCAAATGCGCAGTCGGAACTATATATCCATACAGCCTATATGGGGCCGGATGTGACAGTTAAGAAAGAAGATGGATATTATGATGCCACCTTCTATAATCTAGGTAAAAACCAAGCTGTAGAGCTGTATGGTTATTGGTTGAAGTCAGACCTTTCTCCCTTGTATGCTTCTGATCGAGATACAGGATTGACCAAATTGGATGAATTTCATCAGACCCAAGCCAAAATTGAACAGGAAAAATACTGGACACGCATGTTTTGGCATTGGATCTTGCCGGCGCTCATTATCAGTCTCTGGCTTTTGGCTCTTTTAGGTCGCAATCGTTTTAAAAAAATGATTTGGCCTGGTGTCACTTATCCAACCAATACGCGTCTTTATGAAATTCCACAGGATATCGCGCCTCTGGTGATGAGTTCGGTTGTGTATTCAGCTGAATTGGACGAAGTTTCCCCTACCAATAAAGCGAAGATGACTCCTCCTCCTTTTACCTTTGAAAAAATGCTCCAAGCTACCTTACTTGATTTGATGGATCGCGGAGTGATTGTCTACGAGCAAAAAGGAAATGAAGTGGTTTTGACCAGGAAGTCTCATGGACACGTGGATGATTTTGAGCGCTCCTTTATGGACATGGCTTTTGGGGATCAGGTGACTTGCCCTGTCAATCGTCTCTTTGAAAATTATGAGTTCAGTGGAGATTTATACAAACATGCGAAAAAAGAAGATCAAGATGCCATTCGTTCAATTGGAAGAAAGGCTCAGTCTCATTTTGATGCAGCTGTCAACCAAGTAGCCCGAGATGTCCATCGTAAGGTAGAAGATCTCCATTTACCAAGCTATTATCGACCTTTAGAAGCGCATGAAGAAGCACAAGCTAGACGCAGTCTCTTCTTTGGTTGGACGGCTTGGTTCTTAGCTCTTGGAGCAGAGATTTTTGCTATCTTTGTACTGAATTGGTTCTCTATTCCTTGTTTGATCGGGGTTTTGACCCTTTGGTATTTGCCAGCGCGCTTCAATGCTATGTTTAAAGCCAGCCTAAGAGATGGGGTTGTTAATAGCGCAGGTGCGGAACAACGCTATTACTGGGATAGTTTCGGCCGGATGTTGAAAGAGATTGCTCATCTTAACGATACAGAGCTACAGTCTCTGGTTCTATGGAACCGCTTATTGGTCTATGCGGCCTTATATGGTGTAGCAGATAAGGTCACAAAGGTCATGAAGCTTCGAAATATTCATTTACAAAACCAAGCCTTGGATGCTTTCGTTTATACACCGTTCTATCATGACGTGACACGTACGAGTCATGCCATGTCTACCTATGGATCAACAGCATCCACGGCCAGTCATTTCACTGTTTCCTCTGGTAGTGGTGGAGGATTCTCTGGTGGAGGCGGCGGCGGAGGCTTTGGAGCCTTCTAATTCTGGCAAGAGAGGTCTAGTCCAGTCTGTAGAATTATGATATAATAAAGCAAATGTAAGTTTAGGAGAAAAAGATGTTTCTGTTCGAATTAATCAAAGCGATTCTTTTTGGAATTGTCGAGGGGATTACAGAGTGGTTGCCGATCTCAAGTACAGGTCACTTGATTTTGTTGCAGGATTTTGTTCAATTTAAAAATCAAGATCCGGCCTTCATGGAGATGTTCAATGTTGTCATCCAATTGGGAGCCATCCTTGCGGTTGTGGTAATTTATTTTGATAAATTATATCCGTTTAAACCAGGGAAATCAGCAGTAGAAGTGCGTCGGACCTGGCAGTTATGGGCAAAAGTTGCAGTTGCAACTCTCCCGCTTGTCTTTGTTTTCAAACTCGATGATTGGTTTGAGGCACATTTTCACAACTCCATTTCTGTTGCGATTATGCTGATTACCTACGGGGTTGCCTTCATCTATTTGGAAAGACGGGAACAAATCAAGCCAGAAGTAACAGAGCTGCATAAGTTGCCTTATCGAACAGCCTTGTATATCGGACTTTTCCAAGTCCTATCGCTTTTTCCAGGTACGAGCCGTTCAGGTGCTACGATTGTGGGAGGTTTGATCAATGGTGTTAGCCGTCCGGTCGTGACAGAATTCACCTTTTATCTGGGAATTCCAGCTATGTTTGGCGCCAGCCTGTTAAAAGTTGCAAAATTTGTGCTTGGAGGCCATTCACTGGCCCTGGGGCAACTCTTTATTCTACTGGTTGCTATGGGAGTAGCTTTTGTGGTCAGCATGTATGCCATCCGCTTCTTGACAGATTATGTGAAAAAACATGACTTTACAGTCTTTGGGAAATACCGGATCGTGCTTGGTTCCATCTTGCTATTGTATGGATTGTTCCGTATCATTTTCTAAGAACATCATGGATGTCATTTCTGAGGTCGGTGACTTTTGTCCCGGCCTCTTTTCTCTGCATCCTTTTTTTGAATTCTATCCAATTTTTTAGTATAATAGTAAGACTAGAAGTATGAGGTTATACTATGAAGATGAAGCAAATTAGTGATTCGACAATTAAAATCACAATCCAACTAGAAGACTTAGAAGAACGTGGAATGGAAATTGCTGATTTCCTTGTCCCACAGGAAAAAACAGAAGAATTTTTCTATGCCATTTTGGATGAGCTTGAAATGCCGGAAAGTTTCCTGGATAGCGGGATGCTTAGTTTTCGTGTGACACCGAAACCAGATAAATTAGATGTTTTTGTTACCAAATCAAAAATTGACCAACAATTGGATTTTGAGGATTTGTCCGATCTTCCCGATATGGAAGAATTATCGCGCATGACGCCAGATGAGTTTATCAAGACCTTGGAAAAAACCATCTCTGAAAAGACAAAAGGGGATGCGGAAGCTATCCACCATTTGGAGCAAGAAGAGTTGCGTGAGGATCAAGAACCCTCAGAAGCGGTTGAACTACCTGTGACTCAGTATATCTATTATATTTTGCGGTTTAAAAGTCTCCAGCAAGTGGTGGCCTTTTCGAAAACAGTGACCTATCCAGTAGATACCTCTGAATTATACAAAATGGGGTCTGAGTATTATTTGACTATCTTAATCGACACAGAGGATCAACCAAGCCAATATCCAACCTGGTTACTTGCCATTATCCGTGAATATGCTGATGATTCAGATGTGACACGAGCAGTTCTGCAAGAGCATGGGCATTTACTGATGGTATCAGGTGCGATTGAGAATTTGAAGAAAGTTGCTAGCTTATGATGCCTTTTTCACTGCAATTTGTTTTGGTGCTGATTGGGACCTTCGTGATTGCTTTGCTTTTGACGCCTTTGGTTCGCTTGTTCTCCTTTAAGATCGATGCAGTGGATTATCCCAATGCTCGTCGGATCAACACCAAGCCCATGCCAAGTGCTGGTGGACTGTCTATTGTGATCGCTTTTTCGATTGCAACCTTGGTCTTTATTCCTATGCTGACCTTCACTACCACACCGATCAAAAGTTACCTCTCCTACACGTTACCAGTTGTAGGAGCAGGATGGATGATTGCTCTCACGGGCTTGATCGATGATGTAAAAGAGTTGTCTGCTAAGAAAAAGATGATCGGCATTCTTCTTGCAGCCAGTTTAGTCTGGTTCTACACAGACTTTCGGCTGAATGATTTTAAGATTCCTTTCGGTGGTCCCTTGCTTCATTTTGAACCATGGCTATCGTATCTTTTGACGGTGATTTGGATTGTCTCCATTACCAATGCGGTTAATCTCATTGATGGATTAGATGGTTTGGTGAGCGGGGTCTCCATTATTTCTCTTGTAACAATGGGGATTGTATCCTATTTCTTTTTGCCAGTTCCTAATCTCTTTTTGACCATGACTATCTTTGTCTTGGTTGCAGCCATCGCTGGATTCTTTCCTTTTAATTACCATCCAGCCATTCTCTATCTGGGAGACACCGGTGCTCTGTTTATAGGATTTATGATTTCTGTTTTATCCTTGCAAGGTTTGAAAAATGCGACGGCAGTTGCAGTAGTCACTCCTATGATTATCCTTGGAGTTCCGATTACAGATACCTTTTTGGCGATTATCCGGCGGACCCTATCTGGTCAAAAATTTTACAAACCGGATCGCAATCATTTGCATCATCGTCTGCTCTCCTTGGGGTTAACCCATCGAGGAACCGTATTGGTAATCTATGGAATTTCGATGATCTTTTCGATGATCTCTTTACTGCTTAATATCTCTACTCGTATCGGGGGGGTCTTGCTTGTGATTGGGCTCTTGTTTGGAGTGGAGCTGTTAGCAGAATTAATCGGGGTTCTAGGGCCTAGTCATAGTCCGCTATTAAATGTCCTTCGTTATATTGGCAATTCCTCCTACCGTGAGGAAGTCCGTCAAAAACGGAAAGATAAAACTAAATAAGAATTGTTCTAATCAAAAGAAAAGCCAATTAGGCTTTTTTTTGATATACTTGAAAGGTAAAAAAAATACTTTGTGATCAAGGTGCCTTGATTTTGAGGTCTTTGATGGGGCAAGGTAAAAGAAAGGGAATGCAATGTCGACATTAGAAATTAAAGACCTTCACGTTGAAATTGAAGGCAAAGAAATTTTAAAAGGTGTAAATCTTACCCTAAAAACTGGTGAAATCGCAGCGATTATGGGACCAAATGGTACAGGTAAATCAACTCTGTCAGCAGCCATTATGGGAAATCCAAATTATGAAGTGACCAAAGGTGAGGTTCTGTTTGACGGTATCAACATCTTGGAATTGGAAGTAGACGAACGTGCGCGAATGGGCTTGTTCCTTGCAATGCAATACCCTTCAGAAATCCCAGGAATTACCAATGCAGAATTTCTACGTGCTTCCATGAATGCTGGTAAAGAAGATGATGAAAAGATTTCGGTTCGTGATTTCATTAAAAAATTAGATGAAAAGATGGAATTACTCAACATGAAAGAAGAAATGGCAGAACGTTATTTGAATGAAGGCTTCTCAGGTGGTGAGAAAAAACGAAATGAAATTCTTCAATTATTGATGTTGGAACCAACTTTTGCGCTTTTGGACGAAATCGACTCCGGTTTGGATATCGATGCTCTTAAAGTCGTATCTAAAGGTGTCAATGCTATGCGTGGTGAAGGCTTCGGAGCTATGATCATCACCCACTACCAACGTTTGTTGAACTACATTACTCCTGACGTAGTCCATGTGATGATGGATGGTCGGGTTGTGCTTTCAGGTGGACCAGAATTGGCTGCTCGTTTGGAACGAGAAGGATACGCCCAACTTGCGGAAGAACTCGGTTACGACTATAAAGAAGAACTATAACTTGAGGACAAGTAACCTTATTTGTCAGAAAATCAAACAGATAGTATCTTTATTAGGAGAAAAAAATGAGTATTGAAAATATTACCCTCTTTTCGGAAATGCATGCTGAGCCAAGCTGGTTGCAAGATTTACGAAAAAAAGCTTTTGACAAGATCGATCAGTTGGAATTACCAGCCATTGAACGGGTCAAATTCCACCGTTGGAATCTTGGGGATGGAACAATCACGGAAAGTGAGGCTTCTGCAGATGTACCTGATTTCACGGCCCTTGATTCGAATTTAAAATTGGTTCAATTTGGAACCCAGACCGTTTTTGAGCAAGTCCCACAGGCCCTAGCGGACCAGGGCGTCCTCTTCACAGATTTCCATTCTGCCTTAGAAGAAATTCCGCAGCTCGTGGAAGACTATTTTATGTCTTCTGTTAAATACGATGATGACAAGCTAGCAGCCTATCATACGGCTTACTTTAACAGTGGGGCTGTCCTTTATATCCCAGATAATGTTGAGATTGAAGAAGCAATCGAAGGCATTTTCTACCAAGATAGTGATAGTGATGTACCTTTTAACAAACACATTTTGATTATTGCCGGCAAAAATAGCAAGTTCAGCTATTTGGAGCGCTTGGAATCAAAAGGTAGTGGCTCAGAAAAAGCAACTGCTAATGTGACGGTTGAGGTAATTGCCCGCTCAGGTGCCCAAGTGAAATTTGCGGCCATTGACCGCCTTGGAGAAAACGTTACAGCCTATATCAGTCGTCGTGGGAAACTAGGTCAGAATGCTAGCATTGATTGGGCCATCGGTGTCATGAATGAGGGCAATGTGGTGGCAGACTTTGACAGTGACTTGGTTGGAAATGGAAGTCATGCCGATCTGAAGGTGGTTGCCTTATCAAGTGGACGTCAGGTGCAAGGAATTGATACGCGCGTGACCAACTTTGGTTGCAACTCGATTGGAAATATCTTGCAACACGGTGTCATTCTTGAAAAAGGAACTCTGACCTTCAATGGAATTGGTCACATTATCAAGGGTGCCAAAGGAGCAGATGCCCAGCAAGAAAGTCGTGTCTTGATGCTTTCTGACCAAGCGCGTTCAGATGCCAATCCGATTCTTTTGATTGAAGAAAATGACGTGACAGCAGGCCATGCTGCATCTATCGGCCAAGTAGACCCAGAAGATATGTATTATCTCATGAGTCGTGGTCTTGACAAACACACAGCCGAACGTTTGGTAGTACGCGGTTTCTTGGGTTCTGTCATTGTTGAAATTCCAGTCAAAGAAGTACGCGATGAAATGATTGCCACTATTGAAGAAAAGTTATCTCAACGCTAAGGAGAAACGATGCTAGATAGAAATACGATTGCTCAAGATTTCCCAATTCTCGATCAATTCGTCCATGATGAACCCTTGGTTTATCTAGACAATGCAGCAACAACACAAAAACCTAAACGTGTTCTTGAAGCAGTCAACCACTATTATTTGCAAGATAACGCTAATGTCCATCGTGGCGTTCATACCTTGGCTGAGCGAGCTACCGCAGCCTATGAGGCAGCGCGCGAAAAAGTCAGGAAGTTCATCAACGCCCCATCAACCAAGGAAGTCCTCTTTACAAGAGGAACGACAACGGGACTGAACTGGGTGGCTCGCTACGCGGAAGAAGTCTTAAAGGAAGGAGACGAAGTTCTGATTTCCATTATGGAACACCACTCCAACATCATTCCTTGGCAGCAAGCCTGTAAAAAGACAGGAGCAAAACTGGTCTATGTCTATCTAAAAGATGGCCTATTGGACATGCAGGACCTAAAAAGTAAACTCAGTGAGAAGACGAAATTTGTCTCTATCACCCATGCTTCTAACGTTCTAGGCGTGGTCAATCCGATCAAGGAAATTGCCCGATTGTCTCATGAAGTTGGAGCTATCATGGTTGTTGACGGAGCTCAATCAACTCCTCATATGGCTATTGATGTGCAGGATTTAGATGCGGATTTCTTTGCTTTTTCTGGTCATAAGATGGCTGCACCGACAGGGATTGGTGTCCTCTACGGGAAAGAAGAGCTCTTACATCAAATGTCTCCGGTGGAATTTGGAGGCGAAATGATTGACTTTGTCTATGAACAATCTGCTTCCTGGAAGGAATTGCCTTGGAAATTTGAAGCTGGAACGCCCAATATGGCTGGGGCGATTGGACTTGGAGCGGCGATCGACTACTTAGAAGAGTTGGGGATGGACCAGGTAGAAGCGCATGAGCAAGAGTTAATTGCCTATGTGTTTCCAAAATTACAGGCTATCGAAGGTCTGGCTATTTATGGTTCCCAAGACTTGGCTCAACGTTCCGGTGTGATTTCCTTTAATTTAGGCGATCTCCATCCGCATGATTTGGCGACAGCCTTAGATTATGAAGGAATTGCTGTTCGTGCAGGACACCACTGTGCCCAACCTCTCCTTCAATACCTGCAGGTCCCTGCAACCACAAGAGCAAGTTTCTATATCTACAACACCAAGGCGGACTGTGATAAATTGATTGAGGCATTGATCAAAGCAAAGGAGTTTTTCAATGGCACTTTCTAAATTAGATTCACTTTACATGGCGGTCGTAGCCGACCACTCAAAGCACCCCCACCATCAAGGGCGGATTGAAGATGGAGACCAAATCCAACTGAATAATCCAACTTGTGGAGACGTGATCCAGTTGAGTGTGAAATTTGATGAAAATGACAGGGTCCAAGATATTGCCTTTGTGAATTCAGGTTGCACCATCTCAACAGCTTCAGCTAGTATGATGACAGATGCTGTAATGGGAAAAACGAAAGCGGAAGTAGAAGAATTGGCAGAGGTCTTTTCAGAAATGGTCCAAGGTCAATCGGATCCTCGGCAAGAGGAATTGGGAGACGCAGCCTTCTTATCAGGAGTTTCAAAATTCCCGCAACGGATTAAATGTGCGACCCTCTCCTGGAATGCCCTTAAAAAAGCGATCGAACGTAACAATTAATTAAAAGAAGAAACAGAGAAAGAAAGGAAATTATGGCTGAAGAAAGAGTCGAACCGAAACCAATTGATCTCGGTGAATATAAATTTGGATTTCACGATGACGTTCAACCAATTCTCTCTACAGGAAAAGGCTTGAACGAAGCCGTTATTCGTGAATTATCTGCAGCAAAAAATGAACCAGAATGGATGCTTGAATTCCGCTTGAAATCTTTTGAAACCTTCAAAAAGATGCCTATGCAAACCTGGGGTGCGGACCTATCAGAGATTGACTTTGATGATTTGATCTATTATCAAAAGCCTTCAGATAAACCTGCCCGTTCTTGGGATGAAGTTCCAGAGAAAATCAAGGAGACCTTTGAGAGAATTGGGATTCCTGAAGCGGAACGTGCTTACCTAGCAGGAGCTTCAGCTCAGTATGAATCGGAAGTGGTTTACCACAATATGAAAGAAGAGTTTGAAAAGTTGGGGATTATCTTTACCGATACGGATTCTGCCCTAAAAGAATATCCTGACCTTTTCAAACAGTATTTTGCGAAGTTAGTACCACCAACGGATAACAAATTGGCTGCCCTCAACTCAGCAGTCTGGTCTGGGGGAACCTTCATTTATGTACCAAAAGGCGTAAAAGTAGATGTACCGCTTCAAACTTACTTCCGTATCAACAATGAAAACACAGGTCAGTTTGAACGAACCTTGATTATTGTGGATGAAGGCGCAAGTGTACACTACGTAGAAGGATGTACGGCTCCGACCTATTCAAGCAATAGCCTCCATGCAGCCATTGTCGAGATCTTTGCCTTGGATGGTGCATACATGCGTTACACGACCATCCAAAACTGGTCAGACAATGTTTACAACTTGGTAACCAAGCGGGCCAAAGCTCAAAAAGATGCGACAGTTGAGTGGATCGATGGAAACCTAGGTGCCAAGACAACCATGAAATACCCATCTGTTTATCTGGATGGGGAAGGTGCACGTGGGACGATGTTGTCCATTGCCTTTGCCAATGCTGGGCAACACCAGGATACAGGGGCAAAAATGATTCACAATGCTCCTCATACAAGCTCGTCTATCGTTTCTAAATCGATCGCTAAAGGTGGTGGTAAAGTAGACTATCGTGGACAAGTGACCTTTAATAAGAATTCCAAGAAATCCGTCTCTCACATTGAGTGTGATACCATCATTATGGATGATATCTCAGCATCGGATACGATTCCTTTTAATGAGATCCATAATTCTCAAGTCGCCTTGGAACACGAAGCGAAGGTTTCAAAAATCTCAGAGGAACAATTGTATTACTTGATGAGTCGTGGTCTGACTGAAACAGAAGCGACAGAAATGATTGTCATGGGATTTGTGGAGCCCTTCACTAAAGAGCTTCCAATGGAGTATGCTGTTGAGCTTAACCGCTTGATTAGCTACGAAATGGAAGGATCAGTAGGCTAACTTAGTTTAATAGAGTTATAAAAAATCACAATGGAGTAAAATCCATTGTGATTTTTTGTTTATAATTTTTCATTGACATAGCGGACGAATTCATTCCACCAAACCTTCAGGAAAAAGCTCTTCTCAATATTTTTTTCAGCCACCATTTCGACTGTTGGTTCCTGGTCTTCTAGATAACCACGACCAATTTTTTCTGGGTCGGAGTATTGGAGAAGTCCTACATCAGTACCAGACTTCACAGGGGCCTTGAATTGGTTCTGATTGCTTTTGAAACGAATCTTGGCTTCTGTTTGATTACCTTGCTTTTCAACGACATAAAAGTCTTTTTTGGCAACAGCTGAAACGGATTCGGATTTTCCATCCATAATGGAAACCTTACTGTTTCCATAGGGATCGCCTTCCTTCACAACTATTGAAGAGTAGAAAGTTCGTACCACATAGTTCATCAGAGAAGAAGTGGTCACAAAGCGTGCATAAGGATCACCATCAACAGCTTCAACTCCTAGGACAACTGTAATCATGTGGATTCCATTTTGCGTGGTGGATGCGGCAAAGGTAATCCCGCCCTTGCTAGAGTTGCTGACCCGAAGACCATCGACTCCAGTACGGTAATTCGGCATCCCCTCTAGCATCAGGTTGGGATTTTCAATCTGTGTTTGTGAAAACAGAGCAGTTGGTTTAGATGTATATTGCGTCACTTCAGGGAAATCTTGGAGCAAGTGCTTAGCAATGACAGCAATATCATAAGCGCTCAATTGATTTTCATCCTCTTTCCCCTCAGGATCACCGCTGATTGTTTGTGTATTTAAACCTGTCGCGTTGATCAAGTGGGGAGATCGAATGCCCCAAGTAGACAATTTTTGCTTCATCTTTTCAACGAAGTCTTTTTCGGAGCCACCGACCTTCTCAGCTAAGGCTAGGGCAGCAGTACTAGAGTTTCCAACTAGCAAAGCCGTCAGTAGCTGATCGACAGTATATTGATTCGACTCCATGGGAATAGTGCCGGCACCTTCGATATCATTTAAGGCCAAGGCCTCTTCAGATAAATTGACGGACTCTTTTAACGAAAGCTTCTTATCATGAATCGCTTCAAAGATCAGATAAGTGGTCAGAAGGGTAGATAAACCGCCCACATCGCGCTTTTTCTCTGAGTCTTTTTCGTACAAAATTTTACCAGTATCTGCTTCGACAGCAATGGCACTTTTAGCAGGAAGATCCAGCTCGTCTGCAAGAATCATTTGGGTTGGGAAACTGCATAAAAGCAGGATGCAGGTTAAAAAAGAAAGAAAGAATTTTTTCACAGTTATTTCCTCATTACTTAGTCTTCTCTATTGTATCATAGAAAATCAGAATGGAAAATCGCAAAATCAACATTCAAGTCACAAAGTCAATTCTATCAAGCTTTTCAAGCTGTGACGAGGCGAATATTCAGAAAATTTAGTTTACTTTTTTTTCTATTTGTGATATAATCTTAAACAAATCTAAAAAAACTATTGGAGAATTCCTATGAAAAAAGGTAAAGTATTCGCAGTTGCCGGAGTAACTCTCCTTGCAGCAGGATTGTTGGCTGCATGTTCAGGATCAAACACAAGTAAATCAAGCTCTGGTTCAAACGAAGACAAGAACTATGGCTATGTATACACTTCAGATCCAACAACTTTGGACTATACAATTTCCTCTAAGGCTGCAACCCATGACATCACTACAAATGTGGTAGACGGTTTGTTAGAAAACGACAAATACGGTAACCTTGTTCCTTCACTTGCGGAAGACTGGTCTGTATCAAAAGATGGTTTGACCTATACTTACAAGATTCGTAAAGGGGTCAAATGGTATGATGCGGATGGTGAAGAACACGGCGAAGTAACTGCTCAAGACTTCGTGACTGGTTTGAAACACGCGGCTGATAAGAAATCAGAATCTCTTCCACTCGTTCAAGGCTCTGTCAAAGGATTGGATGATTATGTCCAAGGAAAAATCACAGATTTCAGCCAAGTAGGTGTCAAGGCGGTTGATGATTACACACTTGAGTACACATTGAACAAACCGGAAACTTTCTGGAATTCTAAAACGACTAACGGAATCTTGTTCCCAATTAGCACAGAATTCTTGAAGAGCAAGGGAGAAGATTTTGGTCAACCAAACGACGTGAAATCCATCCTTTCAAATGGACCATTTCTTTTGAAATCCATTACGTCAAAATCATCTGTTGTATTTGAAAAAAATGACAACTACTGGGATAAGAAAAACGTTCACCTGAAAGAAGTGAAACTTACTTATTACGATGGATCAGACCAAGATTCATTGGCTCGTGGATTCTCTGATGGTGCTTATACAAAAGCTCGCCTTTTCCCTGCAAGTTCTAACTTTGCAACAATAGAGAAAAAATATAAAGATGATATCTTTACTACACCAGCAGGATCAGGTGTAGCCGTGCTCGGATTTAATTTGGATCGCCAATCTTATAACCACACAGCTAAAAAATCAGATGCTGAAAAAACAGCTACTAAGAAAGCGATTTTGAACAAAGATTTCCGTCAAGCCATTACTTTTGCCTTGAACCGTGAAAGCTACTCAGCACAATTAAATAGCAAACAGTTTGCAAAACCAGCTATCCGTAATACCTACACAGCACCAGCCTTTGTCCAAGTAGATGGAAAAGATTTTGGAGATGTCGTAGCAGATAAATTGACCACTTATGGAGATCAATGGAAAGGTGTGAACCTTGCTGATGGTCAAGATGGTCTTTACAACAAGGATAAAGCCAAAGCACAACTTGAAAAAGCGAAAGCAGAACTTCAAAAAGATGGCGTTCAATTCCCAATTCATATTGACGTGCCAGTAGCTCAAAGCTCAACAGGTTTTGTTGCTCGTATGCAATCTCTGAAACAAACAGTGGAAGAGACTCTTGGGAAAGACAATGTCGTTCTGGATCTTCAAATGCTTGACATGGATGAAGTTCAGAATATCACTTTGAATGTGCCATCAGCTGCAGATGCAGACTGGGATCTTCAAGGATTGGTGGGATGGAACCCAGACTATGATGATCCATCAACTTACCTTGATACTCTTCAACCGGCTTCTGAAGACCAAACAAAAGTTTACCTTGGTTTTGCAGGTGGTGTAGAAAATCCAGCAGCGAAAGCAGTTGGTTTAGATGAATTCGCTAAACTTCTTGATGACGCAAGTAATGAAACACAAGATGTTGTGAAACGTTACGAAAAATACGCAGTTGCTCAAGCTTGGTTGACAGATAGTGCAATTGTTATTCCAACGATGTCAAGTACAGGTGCTGCAACAGTTGTTTCTAAGGTGGTTCCATTCTCTGAACCTTCCTCACAAACAGGGAACAAAGGTTCAACCTACTTCAAATACGTAGAAGTTCAAGATGAGCCAGTAACTAAGAAACAATACGATGAAGCTCTTAAGAAATGGCAAAAAGAAAAAGCTGAGTCAAACAAAAAAGCTCAACAAGACCTTGAAAAACACGTTAAATAATTAAATTATTGCTTTTCATCAGAACTTTCTCTTCTAGGGGAGAAAGTTCTTTTGAACATTAAAGGAATGAAATATGAAAAAATATGTTTTTATGCGTATTTTACGTTCGTTAGTGTCTATTTTTCTAGTCACGACATTAACTTACACGATTATCTATACGCTAACACCGAGAAATCTCATTTTTAAAAATGATCCCAACTACAATAAAGTAGCGAAGACGAAAGATTCAAAGATCAACTACGAAAACACGGTCTATGATCGCATGGGTTATTTGGAATACATGGATTCAAAAAGCTTGCAACAAAAAGCAAGTGAAGAAGATTCATCTGTAACAGTTGATCCAACAACTGCCAATGAAAAAATCTATAAGAAATACATCAACAAATTAGGTCACGGTTGGCAGTTGAAACGATTCCCAGAAAGTAATTCCTTCTATGCAGTACGGGAAATCCCGGTTTTTGAACGTGTCGTTAGCTTCTATGCGAATTTGATTCAGTTTGATCATCCGGGTTGGGTGAAAGATGCTTCAAACCCAAACCTCAAACGCTACATTCGAATTGAAAATGATCCATCAATTGGTTGGTCTGTAGTAGGTTCTGGTACAAAACACAAATATCTCTTGTACTTTAATGGACAATTCCCATTTGTCCATCAAAACTTTGTGACATTAAACCTTGGAAATTCATATCCAACTTACTCTAATACCCCAGTTCTTCAAGTGATTACGCAAGGACAAGGAACAACTAAGAAGAGTGAAGTGAACTTCCCTACAGGTAAAAAGACATCTTCCATTGATATCTACTCACGTACCTACAAATCTCCAAGCAAGGCAGACTCACAAGATATTAGTCGATTTGGTAAAGGAGATGCCTATACGGCAACCTTGAGCAACTATGAAAATCCTTCTATGATTGCAAGTTCTGCTATCATTGGTTTGATTGGTATTGCAATTGCCTATTTGATTGCGATCCCATTAGGCTCTTATATGGCGCTGTTCAAAAACTCATGGTTTGATAGTATCTCAACAGCTACCTTGACATTTATGATGTCTCTACCAACAATCGCTTTGGTTTATATCGTTCGTTTGATTGGATCGTTCTTCTCGCTTCCTGATTCATTCCCAGTGCTTGGAGCACAGGATTGGCGTTCATATGTATTGCCATCTCTGATTCTAGGTTTATTAAGTGCGCCATTTATCGCTGTTTGGATTCGTCGTTACATGATCGATATCCATTCTCAAGATTTTGTGCGTTTTGCTCGCTCAAAAGGTTTGTCAGAACGAGAAATCTCGAGAAAACATATCTTCAAGAATGCGATGGTTCCATTGGTATCTGGGATTCCGGCGGCTATTATTGGTGTCATCTCAGGTGCTACCCTTACGGAAACAGTCTTCGCCTTTCCTGGTATGGGTAAAATGTTGATTGACTCTATTAAAGCATCAAACAACACCATGGTTATCGGACTTGTCTTCATCTTCACTTCACTTGGTATCTTTGCTGCCATGTTGGGTGATATCTTGATGACAGTACTTGACCCACGGATTAAATTAACGAATACGAAAGGAGGCAAATAATGGCTACAATCGATAAAAATAAATTTCAGTTTGTAAAACGTGATGACTTTGCCTCTGAAGTAATCGATGCCCCAGCATACTCTTACTGGAGATCAGTGTTCAGACAATTCTTGAAGAAAAGAACAACCCTCATTATGCTTGCGATTTTGATTGGGATTCTATTGATGAGTTTTGTCTATCCCATGTTTTCAAATTTTGATTACAACGATGTCAGTAAGGTAAATGACTTTACTGCCCGTTTGAACCCACCAAGTGGGAAGGCCCTCTTTGGTACAGATAACAATGGTAAATCCCTTTTTGATGGGGTTTGGTTTGGTGCTCGGAACTCTATTATTATTTCCTTCATCGCAACTGTTATTAACGTAGTTGTCGGAGTCATTGTTGGTGGAATTTGGGGAATTTCAAAATCTATCGACCGGGTCATGATGGAAGTGTATAATGTTATTTCAAATATTCCGTTCATGCTGATCGTTATCGTCTTGACTTACTCAATGGGATCTGGTTTCTGGAACTTGATTCTTGCCATGTCCTTAACAGGATGGATTGGGATTGCCTATACCATTCGTGTTCAAATTATGCGTTACCGTGACTTGGAATACAACCTGGCCAGCCGAACTTTGGGGACACCAACTTTGAAAATTGTTACGAAAAACATTTTGCCGCAATTGGTATCAGTTATCGTAACTCAAACATCACAGTTGCTCCCAAGCTTTATTTCATATGAAGCCTTCCTTTCCTTCTTTGGTCTTGGTCTTCCAATTACAGTTCCAAGTTTGGGACGTTTAATCTCTGACTATTCTCAAAACGTAACAACAAATGCGTACCTATTCTGGATTCCATTAACTGTTTTGATTTTAGTCTCCTTGTCATTCTTTATCGTCGGACAAAACTTGGCCGATGCCAGCGACCCACGTACACATAGATAGGAGGAGTAGATATGACATCAAATAACAATATTATTTTATCTGCTCAAGATATCGTAGTGGAATTTGACGTGCGCGATCGCGTGCTGACAGCCATTCGCAGCGTATCACTTGAGCTAGTTGAAGGTGAAGTGCTTGCTTTAGTTGGTGAGTCAGGGTCAGGGAAATCAGTTTTGACCAAAACCTTTACAGGTATGCTTGAAGACAATGGTCGTGTGGCCCAAGGTACGATTAAATACCGCGGTCAAGAATTGACTGATTTAAAATCCAATAAAGATTGGGAAAATATTCGTGGTTCTAAAATCGCTACGATTTTCCAGGATCCGATGACAAGTTTGGATCCCATCAATACAATTGGTTCTCAAATTACAGAGGTCATTATTAAACACCAAGGGAAGACAGCAAAAGAAGCTAAAGAAATGGCTTTGGACTATATGGCCAAAGTTGGAATCCCAGATGCTGAGCGTCGTTTTGATGAGTATCCCTTCCAATATTCGGGTGGGATGCGTCAGCGGATCGTTATTGCGATTGCTTTGGCCTGCCGTCCAGATATCTTGATCTGTGATGAACCAACAACTGCCCTTGACGTAACGATTCAAGCACAAATCATCGATTTGTTGAAATCCTTACAAAAGGAATACCAATTTACTGTTATCTTTATCACCCATGACCTAGGTGTGGTTGCAAGTATTGCTGATAAAGTAGCCGTTATGTATGCTGGCGAAATCGTTGAGTTTGGTAAAGTAGAAGAAATTTTCTATGATCCAAAACATCCATACACATGGAGTTTGCTTTCAAGTTTACCACAATTATCAACCTCAGATGGGGATCTTTACTCTATCCCTGGGACACCGCCTTCATTGTATGCTCCGATCAAAGGAGACGCCTTTGCTCTTCGTTCTGATTATGCGATGCAGATAGATTTCGAAGAAGCAGCACCGGCCTTTAAAGTAACAGATACTCACTGGGCGAAAACATGGTTGCTCCATCCAGACGCTCCAAGAGTTCATAAACCAGAAGTAATCGAAAACCTTCACGAAAAGATTGGCTCAAAAATGGGCTTCACTAACATTACAGAATAGGAGGAAGGAAATGACTGAAAAATTAGTTGAAATTAAAGATTTAGAAATTTCCTTCGGTGAAGGAAGTAAGAAATTCGTTGCTGTAAAAAACGCAAACTTCTTCATTAATAAGGGAGAAACCTTCTCTCTAGTAGGTGAATCTGGAAGTGGTAAGACAACAATTGGACGTGCTATCATTGGTTTGAATGATACAAGCGCTGGAGAAATTATTTATGACGGTCGCAAGATCAATGGTAGAAATTCTCACAGTGAAAAATCAGAGTTGATTCGTAAAATTCAAATGATCTTCCAAGACCCAGCAGCAAGTTTGAATGAACGTGCAACAGTTGATTATATTATCTCTGAAGGTTTGATCAATCACCATTTGTTTAACAGTGAAGAAGAACGTCAGGAAAAAGTGAAAAATATTATGCATGAAGTTGGGCTTCTTGCAGAACATTTGACACGTTACCCTCACGAATTCTCAGGTGGACAACGTCAACGGATCGGTATTGCCCGTGCACTTGTTATGGAACCAGAATTTGTTATTGCGGATGAGCCAATCTCAGCCCTAGACGTTTCAGTTCGTGCGCAAGTCTTAAACTTATTGAAAAAATTCCAAAGAGAATTAGGTTTGACTTACCTCTTTATCGCCCATGATTTATCAGTTGTGCGATTCATTTCTGATCGTATTGCTGTTATCTATAAAGGAGTAATCGTAGAAGTAGCAGAAACGGAAGAGCTATTTAACCATCCAATCCATCCATATACACAATCACTGCTTTCAGCTGTTCCAATTCCAGATCCGATTCTAGAACGTAAAAAAGTTCTGAAAATTTATGATCCTGAACAACATGATTATTCTGAAGATAAACCACAAATGGTTGAAATCAAACCAGGTCATTATGTTTGGGCTAATAAAGCAGAAGTAGAAAAATATAGACAAGAATATAAATAGAGAGGAAATCCTCTCTATTTTTTGTTATATTAAAAAAACTTTCAAAAAAGTAAACTTTTTTAAAAAAAGTTATTGACAATTAAAAGTGTACGTGATATACTAATATAGTTGTCGCGAGAGAGCGACAAAGACCTTTGAAAACTGAACAAGACGAACCAATGTGCAG
>NZ_JASHCZ010000002.1:0-431925 GCF_047463895.1 Streptococcus sp. OMI750 | reverse complement strand
ACGTTCAATACGACCTTCCAGTTATCAACGTTGTCTTCTCAAATGGTAAATATGCCTTCATCAAGGACAAATACGAAGACACAAACAAACACTTGTTTGGTTGTGACTTCCCTAATGCTGACTATGCGAAAATCGCTGAAGCGCAAGGTGCTGTAGGGTTTACAGTTGACCGTATCGAAGACATCGATGCAGTTGTTGCAGAAGCTGTTAAATTGAACAAAGAAGGTAAAACTGTTGTGATCGATGCTCACATCACTCAACACCGTCCACTTCCAGTAGAAGTACTTGAATTGGATCCAAAACTTCACTCAGAAGAAGCGATCAAAGCCTTCAAGGAAAAATACGAAGCTGAAGAGCTTGTACCATTCCGCCTCTTCTTAGAAGAAGAAGGATTGCAATCACGCGCAATTAAATAATTCCTCTCGTCGAAAATCAAAGATAAATTTGTAGACTTCTTTATTAGGTTACTGCCGACGATTTCATCATTGAAACTGTAATTTTCAATGATGGAATCTAGTGCGGAGCCTAGAAAAAGTCCCAAAGGATTTTTCGTAGTTTGATGAGCAAGGATTTGCCATCAAACTTGGTTCGATGCCTTGTTTATTCATTGACTTTATAGAGAGAAACTTGAAAAGATCGGAGCCATCCGGTCTTTTATAGAGGAGAGTAAATGAATTTAAATCAATTAGATATTATTGTTTCAAATGTTCCCCAAGTCTGTGCTGAATTGGAGCATATCTTGGATATAAAGTCAGACTATGTTGATGATGGTTTTGCTCAATTCACGATTGGTAACCACTGCCTCATGTTCTCACAAAGCCATTTGATACCTCTGGAAAATTTTCAGTCAGGAATCATCCTACACATTGAAGTTGAAGATTTGGAACAGAATCAAAAGCGTTTGAAAGAATTAGGGATTGAGATTTTACATGGGCCAGTTGTGACCGATTGGGGAACAGAATCCCTGTTAGTTGAAGGCCCTGCTGGTCTAGTCATTGATTTTTATCGTATGAAATAGGATGCTTAGTCATTTGAAGTTAACCTTAATGATTCTTAAAACAGAATATGAGAATATGAACTATTAAAAGATCGGAGTCATCCGGTCTTTTTGTGTTGCATGCGAACAGAAACAATCTTAGAATAGTATCAGTTTTTCATAGGATGCTGTAAGACTTTTGGGTTAGAGAGGGGTATAATAGAACTATCAAATCAAGTGAGGTAGAGAGATGACCGACAAACTTCAATTTCCAGATGGTTTCCTTTGGGGTGGGGCGACGGCTGCTAACCAATGTGAGGGAGCTTATAATGAAGATGGCCGTGGCTTGGCTAATGTGGATGTGGTTCCGACTGGTCCAGATCGTTTCCCGATTATTACGGGTCAGAAAAAGATGTTCGACTTTGAAGAGGGCTATTTTTATCCGGCTAAAGATGGCATTGATATGTACCATCGCTACAAGGAAGACATTGCCCTCTTTGGGGAAATGGGCTTTAAAACCTATCGCTTGTCCATTGCCTGGTCTCGGATCTTCCCACAAGGGGATGAATTGGAGCCAAACGAAGCGGGTCTCCAATTTTATGAAGACCTCTTTAAGGAGTGCCACAAGTATGGCATTGAGCCCTTGGTGACCATTACCCACTTTGACTGCCCCATGCATTTGATTACAGAGTATGGAGGGTGGCGTAGTCGCAAGATGTTGGAATACTACGAACGCCTCTGCCGAACGCTCTTCACTCGCTATAAGGGCTTGGTCAAATATTGGCTGACCTTCAATGAGATCAATATGATCCTTCATGCGCCTTTTATGGGAGCAGGACTTTGCTTTGAAGAAGGGGAGAATGAGGAGCAAGTCAAATACCAGGCGGCTCACCATGAGTTGGTTGCTTCAGCCATTGCCACCAAGCTTGCCCATGAGATTGATCCGAACAACAAGGTGGGCTGTATGTTGGCAGCAGGACCAAACTATCCTCATACCTGTGCTCCGCGAGATGTCTGGGCTGGTCTAGAAGAAGACCGCAAGAACTATTTCTTCATCGATGTGCAGGCGCGTGGGGAATACCCAAACTATGCTAAGAAAGAGTGGGAGCGTCAGGGAATCACGGTTGAGATGACCGAGCAGGACCTGCAATTATTGAAAGACCATACAGTGGACTTTATTTCCTTCTCCTACTATGCCAGTCGGGTCGCTTCAGGGGATCCAGCTGAAAGGGAGAAAACAGCGGGTAATATCTTTGCCTCTCTGAAGAACCCCTACCTAGAAAGCTCGGAATGGGGTTGGCAGATTGACCCTCTTGGTCTCCGCATCACCCTCAATACTATCTGGGATCGTTATCAAAAGCCCATGTTTATCGTGGAAAATGGATTAGGGGCAGTGGATACTCCAGATGAAAATGGCTATGTAGCTGATGATTATCGGATTGACTACCTGGCTGCCCATGTCAAGGCTATGCGAGATGCCATTAACGAAGATGGTGTTGTCCTCTGGGGCTATACGACTTGGGGCTGTATTGACCTGGTCTCTGCCGGAACCGGAGAAATGAAGAAGCGCTACGGCTTTATCTATGTCGATCGGGACAATGAAGGCAAGGGAAGCTTGGATCGCTCCCGTAAGAAATCCTTCTATTGGTACAAAGAAGTCATTGCGACCAATGGAGCTTCTGTTAAATAAAAGTCTCCTCTAGAGCTAAACCATCTTCTGGATGACTCTCTGGCAGCAAACTAAAAAGCTTAGAATTCCAACCACAAGTTGGGGTCCTAAGCTTTTTGTATGTAGTTAAGGCAAGTCGTCACTGATTTACTGGTCGTAGTCTAAGACATTGTTTTCGATGACAAACTTAGATTCAGAGGTAATGCTAGCTTCTCCTAGTTGCAACTGGGAACTTCCGTCTGGTTTCATGATGTGCCACTGACCGTCCTTGTGGGCAAAGATAGCCTGAAATGTGATGTTATCACTCTTGTCTCGAATAGGTAGAACAAATGCTTGATCTGTATTCTCTAAGAGAATCTCTTCTTTTTTTTCAAAGTTATAGATATAAAATTGCCCAGTTCTTTGTCCCAAACCATGAAGTTCATCGACTTTTTGCCAGTTCTCAAATTTTGTCCGAACAAGGGATTCATTATAAATCTTGTTGAAGGTTTCGTTCCGTTTCTTCGTTTCTTCTTCGTCTAGTGTTTTCTGAAACTCTGCAACCTTTTTAGTCGTTTGAATGGTTTGTCTGTTTTGCTCCCTGATTTGCTGGCGGTGGATGACTCGCATCATTCTTGCAGCAACGCCCAGGATGACGAGGATGGATACAAGGCTGATTTTAGTTTTGGCATTATTTTTCATAAACTGGTCTCCCTATTGTGTCATTGGTCCTATTATACCTTTTGAAAGAAAGGATCGTCAAGTTCATCTTGTGATGACCTAACATGCAGATTTGCAGGGGTACTATAGGATTTTATCAGATTTTCATTGACGAAGGTCCCTTTATTTGATAGGCTAGAGGAATAGAAATGATTTGGAGTTCAAAGGAAAAAGGAGTGAGGCAAGTGGCACGGGTTTTATTAATCGAGGATAATAATGATATCCAAGAAATTTTATATAGTCTCTTAAGTGAAGAACATGAGGTCCTTCAGGCTTTTTCAGGTACAGAAGGGTTGCGGCTCTTCCAGCAAGAAAGCGTTGATTTGGTCCTTCTGGATATCATGCTTCCTGGGAAAAATGGGGATCAGGTCCTGGAGGAGATCCGTTTGCAGAGTCAAGTGCCGATCATCATGATGACCGCTCTTGGAGACAAACACCTCATTAGCCAGTATCTCCTTGCAGGTGCCAATGATTATATCGTCAAGCCCTTTAATCTGGACGAAGTGGCAGCTCGGGTAACGGTGCAGCTGAGAAATAACAACACTCCGGCACAGGAACTTCAATCATCGAAAAAGCTGACTTTTAAAAATCTGGTCCTGAACCCAGAAACCTTTGAATTGGAGTCTGGGGAACAGACGCTTCGCTTAGGCAAAAAAGAATTTCAAATTTTTGAGACCTTACTGGCACATCCAAAGAAGATTTTTACCAAAGAAGAATTGTATGAAGCGGTCTGGGAAGAAGTTTATCTGCCTGGAGACAATACGCTCAATGCCCAACTGAGCAATCTCCGAAAGAAAATTGCCCAACTTGATCCTAATGAGGATTACATTGAAACGGTCTGGGGCTTGGGTGTTCGCTTGAAAGGAGACAAGTAATGTGGGGATTGGTTCTAATTCTAGTCGTCCTTGTCCTTCTCTTGGGCTTGGGTTATGTTCGCTTGCTTTCTGCTTTAAAGGATTTGCAGGAGCAGATTCAACAGAAGCTCCAAAATGGGAGTGGGGTACGGTTAACGTCACGTGTTTCAAAAAAAGAATTGGTCGCCTTGACCAAGCAGGTCAGTGATCTCTTTGATCAGATCGAGCGGACCAATCGGATTGCCTTTCAAGAGAAAAAGACCTTGGATATGGCCATTAGTAATATTGCCCACGATATCCGGACGCCTTTGACCATTGCATCGGGCTATACCCAACAAATCATCAAAGGAGGGACGCAGGAAGAGGAAAAATTGAAGAAAATTGCTTCCAATCTTCAAGTCGTCTCAAAACGCCTAGAGTCTCTCTTGGAATACAGACGCTTGATGGAGGGAGCTATTCAACCTCGGATTTCAGATGTCGATCTCAGTCAAGTCTTAACCCAGCAGTTGTTCCAGTATTATGATAGCTTGTCTGAAGCGGGGATCGCACTAGAGGTAGAGCTAGAAGAGCATCTCCATTATCCTACCGATCCGGAGCTTTGGGAGCGCCTCTTGCAAAATATGCTCAGCAATGTCCTCAAGCATGGGAAGGAGCAGGCCCGTTTGACCTTGATGTCGGATGCGGACACGATTCGGGTCGAGCTGCGCAATATTGTGCAACAACCGATCCAGCACTTAGACCAATTGGCTAGTCGCTTCTACTCAGAAAATCTATCGGATACAGAAGAGTCTTCTGGCTTGGGTCTCTACATTATTCAAAATTTTGTAGAGATTTTAGGGGGCGACTTGCAACTGGCAACAGAGGCAGACTGGTTTATCTTGACCATTACATTAAAAAATAAGGCTTGACCAATCGTCAAGCCTTTTTGTTATAAATCTTTGTGTTTGAAAGTAGCGAGTCCTAGGAAGCCGAAAACAAGGATGAATCCAAGGGCGATCGAGAGGGTGTTGTTTGTTGCTGTCGTACTTTGGACCATGGAATATTGGAATTCCAAGTTTAGATAGTGGAGAAGATCAATATCTTTAAAGAAGAGCGCAGGAAGGCTTAAGAAGATACTTCCAATGAAGTAGCCAACGAAGGCCAAGGTGATGGATTGGCTAGCGTAAAGGAGGAAGGAAATGATGCTGACCCAAGCCAAGGTGGAAAGGAACTGAATCAGCACGGTTAGACCAAAATGAGCAAGGAAGTGCTCTGGCATGGTACCCATTCCATTGTAGAGGGTCGCGAGCAAGAAGACGAGACCATAAGAAACAAGAAATTGGAAGAGGGCAATGGTTAGGACAACAGCGCTTTTAGCAAAGTAGTAGCTGGTGCGCGAAACGCCATAGGCCAGACTATTCTTGTATAAGTTTTGTGTTAAGTCTGTTCCCAGAACCAAGGTGATGACAATAATGGTAAAGAGGATAGTCACACTGATGCTGGAAGAGTAGTTGGTCAGGGCTTTAAAGCCCGTCCAAACTTCGGTCGCTTGGGGTAATTTGGATTCCGTATTGACACCGACGTGGCCAGTAGCTCCAAAGATGACTCCAGACAGGATGTTGAGAACGAGAATGACTTCTGTAATCCAAAAACCTTTGGAGCGAAATAGTCTGTAAAAATCTGCTTGAATGGTATGCAACATGATAAATCTCCTAAATGAAATATGTGGGATAAGTAAAACAAGACGGTGGTTTGACTAGTCTACCAAGTCCGTAAAGAATTTTTCCAGATCTTGGCGGGCATAGTAGATTTCGTCCACGTCAATATCCGCTTGCACGAGGGCTTTGACAATGACTTTAATATCGTGAGTCTGTCCGAAGATATGGATTTCTCCGTCCTTATCGATGACCTTGATACGGTGATGGAGTTGATCCTGGGTCAGTTGACTCGCAAGGGCTAGCTGGCTGGTCTTGAGGATGATATAATCTTCTCCTTGTTCTTCGAATTCAGCCTTGCTAATTTCTTTGATCAGGCGACCTTGGTCGACAATACCAAAGCGATTGGCAACCAGATAAAGTTCGGACAGGATGTGACTGGAAATGAGGATGGTCATGCCGAGTTCATCGTTGAGGCGCTTGATCATCTGACGGAATTCCTTGATTCCGACAGGATCGAGACCATTGATGGGTTCGTCCAAAATGAGGAAGTCGGGCTTGGCAATGAGCGCGATGGCAATTCCCAACCGTTGTTTCATCCCCAGTGAAAAATCACGGAATTTCTTCTTACCCGTATTATTCAGGCCGACATAGTTCAAGGTTTCTTTGATGACCTGGTCGGGATTCGGAATATGGCGTGCCTTGCAATAGTAGACTAAGTTTTGGTAGGCGGTCATATGCTTGTGAGCCACAGGGCTTTCAATGACAGATCCGACACGTTTCAGGGCTTGCGTCCACTGGGAGCGATTTGAAGAAGCAAAGAGGGAGACGCTTCCGTCAGTTTCTTGAATCAGTTGGGTGATGACCTTGATGAGGGTGGTTTTCCCTGCCCCGTTCTTACCGATGAGGCCGTAGACGTCGCCTTTGCGAATGGTGAGATTCACATCATTAAGGGCGTATTGTTGACCGAATTTTTTGCTCAAGTGTTTAATTTCTAATACTTTTTCCATGGCTTCTTCTCCTTAGTACAGCTTATTTTCTAGCAAATCGAAAACGATTCCGTAGGCTTCATGCTCGTAGCTATGCTCTGTAAAATTTGTTTGACTATCGTTGAATGTGACCTCAAAGTTAAAATCGTTATGTACGAGGCTCCAGACGCTAAGAGCAATGATAGAGGCGATGGCGACAATCATTAGTTTCTTTTTCATAAGTGAACTCCTTCTTGGTTATTTTCTTTACACTCTTAGTATACAGCTTGCTTTTCAAATAACTATCAAGTAATTCTAAAATATTTCTAAAAAAAAACGGGAGTGGGACAGAACGAATTTTGACTAAAAATCGTTTGTTGTCCCACCCCCGCAAGGCTGATTAGGTCATCTTTGGAGCTTAAAAGGCGAACAAAGATGCCAATCAGCTACTGCGTCTTGCAGTTATAACTATCATATATAAGAGACTGGACACTTTATGCCCAGCCTCTGTTCCTATTTAAATTCACCGACAAACTCCTTGATGGCTTGCGCGAGTTCAAAGGGTTTCTCAGTATTGAGTAGATGGCCTCCGTCTGCGATTTCTTGATAACGACCTTTAGGCAGGAGCTTGGCCAACTTCTTAGAAGAAGATTGATTGGCCCAATCTTTGCTACCACAAATCACCAAGCTAGGAAGAGGGCAAGCTTTAACGGTATCGGTTAAATTGAGTCCTTTTAATTCAGTCAAGATTTGAAGCATCTGTTGTTTATTGGCGTCTTGCCTTTCAAAGAAATGCTTGGGAAGCAGACGAAAGAGGAGGATCTGGAGTCTGTAGAGGGGATTGGTGTTGAGTTTGTATTGTGTCCCTGCAAGGACCAAGCCCTTGAGTTGCGGGAAACCTTGTCTAGAGAGATCAAGGGCGAGAACACCTCCTAGTGAGAGGCCTACCAGAATAAAGGGCTCGCTCTCCTTCTGGAGGCGTTCTATCAGCCTTTCTTTGACCTCCTGATAACTTTCACTTGGATGAGAGAAAATATCAAAAGTTTTGGAGTGCAAGGGAGAAAGGGCATATTGGACCCCTTGCCAAGAGAGGACGTCCTGCCCTAGTCCATGTAAAAAAATAAGTTTCATTAGGAGTCCTTTCCTTGAAAATCGAGCTCGTAAAGACCACGGAGAGCATTGCAGGCATAGATACGATCGGCTTCTCTTAAATCCTTCAGCGTCAAGAGTTTTTCTTCAATCTGCTGGCTCTCAAGAAGATGGCGGCGGTAGATTCCATCGAGGATAGGGAGATGAGCTGGTGGGGTATAGAGCTTGCCCTTGATCTCTAGGATGAGATTGCCAATGGTTGTCTCTAGCAAGGTCTCATCTTCTAAAAAGTAAATCTGCTCCCGATCTGACTGGATGAGGTGGTCTCTCTGGCTCGTTTTAAAATAGGTAAAAGGTCGGTCTAATGGAGCTGTTTGTTTTCTCAATTGGGCCTGCAGATAGCTCGCTGGCAAGTCTGTTAGCTCGGTGATCGTCAGCTGGAAGCTTCCGTTTTTCTGCAAGGCAATGCGACAACGGTAGTCAAGGCTAGGATCCAAATGAGTGAGCTCTTCTTGAAGGTCGTTCAGGAGTTTTGGCTCATTAAAAGGATAGGCAAAGTAGCGGCTGGCCTCTCTCAAACGGGTCAGGTGTTGCTCTAGGAAAGTCAGCTCTCCTTGATGGATGCGACCGGTCGTCAGTAGCTCAAATCGAGGCTCTTGTCGGTAGAGGACAGCCGATTTTTGCTTGGTTTCCTGGTATTCGCCTTCCCATTTACTATCCCAAGTGATGCCACCTCCAACGCCATAGATAGCTTTGGTGCCTTGCATTTGAAGGGTCCGGATGGCCACATTAAAAATCCGTTTCCCTCTTGGAAGAAGGATCCCAATCGTGCCACAGTAGACGCCTCGAGGAGCGATCTCTGTCTGTTGGATGACTTCCATAGTAGAAATCTTCGGTGCGCCTGTGATCGATCCACAAGGGAAGAGGGCTTGGAAGGCTTGGACCAGATCGACTTCGGGTCGCAAGCGGCTTTCAATGGTCGAGGTCATCTGCCAAACGGTGGAGTATTGCTCGACTTGGCAGAGGCGGGTCACCTGCTCACTTCCAATTTCCGAAATCCGATTCATGTCATTGCGCAGGAGATCCACAATCATCATGTTTTCCGCCCGATTTTTGGGGTCTGCTTCTAGCCAGGCTGCCTCTTTGAGATCCGTTTGGTTGGTAAGCCCACGGCGCGTCGTTCCCTTCATGGGGCGCGTGGTCAATAGACGATCTTCTTGTTCAAAAAAGAGCTCAGGACTAATGGAGAGGATGGCGACATCATCGTGTTGGATGAAGGCATTGTAATGGGCCTTCTGCTCTACCACCAAGCGATTATAGATGGCCAAAGGATCTGCCTTTAGTTCTTGAGAAAGCTGGACGGTGTAGTTGACTTGGTAGGTGTCTCCCTGGCGGATGTGGTGATGGATGGACTCGATCGCTTCTTGGTAGGCAGGAGCTTCGACCTCTTCCTTCCAATTGGCTGGAAGGTCCACAGCCTCGTAGTCTTCTGGGAAAGGAAGGGTTTCGACCTCTTGGTGGATGGTGAAGTAGAGGAGATACTCTCCCATAAGGGGTGCAGGATGGACAGCTAATTTTTTCTCAAAAGCAGGAGCAGCCTCATAGCTGACATAGCCTACTGCATAAAATCCAGACTCCTGGTAAGTTTCCACTTCTTTAAGAAGTGCCTCTACTTGGTCGATGTCTCTGGTTTTTAATTCTTTTATGGGCTTGGTGAAAAGGTGTCTCAATCCAAGTTCTTTAAAATCAATAATCGTTTGTTTATGCATACTTTGAGTATATCAAAAATAGAGGAAAAAAGGTAGATCAGGATGCAAGATTCCTTGCTCCGGCCTCTCTTTCATGCTAAAATAACCTTAGAATCTGCATTTTGCAAGGAGCAGGAACATGCAAAAGAATTCCCTCTACAATACTTCTAGTATTAGTCTCTTTCAATACCTTTTTGCGATTGCAGTGATTTTGGTGCATAGTGGTCGCTTGACTTCTTATGAACCAGTCCATTTTGGTTTAAAGAGCATCCTTGGACGGCTAGCGGTGCCATTTTTTTTCATCTGTGCCAGCTTTTTTCTTAAGCAATCCCTAAAGGATGCAAGGAAAATGAAAGCCTATCTGGTCAAAATCGTTAAAACCTATTTATTTTGGAGTTGTGTCTATCTTCCATATGCCTGGATCTTTTTTTCTAGTCTCCAACTCCCTGTCTATCTCTTTCCAGCAGGAGTCTTGATTGCTCTAGTCTACCTGGGGATGTGCTACCAACTTTGGTATATCCCAGCCTTTTTGCTGGGCTTGTTTTTGGTCAATCAATTAGTCAAACGGCTAGGTATGGTTTGGACGGGGGTGATCACCCTTCTTCTATACTGCTGGGGCTTGATCGAGACCTATTCAGCTTATCTGGATACCACGAGTCTTCTAAAAGGCTACCAACTCTATAGCAACCTATTTTTCACAGCGCGAAATGGTCTCTTCTATACGCCCGTTTTTATCTTTATGGGTTACTATCTCTATGATCATTTTGATTCACCGAGCTTTAGGTTTCACCGTTGGCAAAAAGTAGCTCTTGCCTTTGGACTCTTCTGTTTAGAAGGCATGATCATTTTTCAACATGAAGGAATTGATAAGAATTTTTTCTTTCTCCTTCCCTTTGTAACGGTCTATTTGGTCAATGCTTGCCTGAAATCGTCTTTTCTAAAAACCTATGACCTACAGTATTTAAAACAGATGAGTATGGCCCTTTACTTTTCCCATCCGATCTTTATCGAGTTGGCGCGCTACGGGTTTCGAACTCTCCCACTTTCCAATCCAGACAGGGGAAAACTGATTTTTGTGGTAGCCCTATTTGGCAGTCATCTCTTTGGCCTGGCCATACTGTGGGTACGAGATAGAAGGAAAATACAAAAGATTCCTTCAAATGGTGAAGAGTTAGATGAAATAACCAACCAATAGTAGGGTGTACAAACCTCAAACGGTTGTGTTTGAGGTTTTTTTGTATGGACAAATTAAGGGGGGATAAGGATTGTTAGGCCTGCTCTACCTCATTTATAGATGTTTTATTTGATTGCCCTTGGATAGAAGGAAGGGGAAATCATTACCAGATAGTGACTTATGATATAGACATTAGTGCAAAAAATGTCTATATTATTAAATATTTATTATTTAATTTGAAAAGAAATAGATATTCTAAAAAATAATTGATAAAATTAAAGGGAGGGCCTTTTTGGAAGGCTAACAAAAGTAAAGGAGATAAAACATGAAAAAGCTTAGTTTATTATGGAAAAACTTTTTGAAAAAAGGTTTTGCCATTTTAACGATTCTCATGATGCTAGGTCAAATTGGGCAAGGAGCTATTACAGCTTTTGCGAACGAGCTAGCGGTCGGAGATAGTGGGGCTCTGGATGTCACTCTCTTATATGGGGACAAACAAGACCATCCAAGTGGCATGTCCTATTATACAGGTGACACCATGTCTGGTTACATCCAGATTACCCCTAAGAATTTGACAACGGATATTAATGAGGTAACGGTTACCTTGAATATCCCTGGGAAGTACCTACGAGAAGTTAGTATTCCTGACTTCAATAGTGCTTCAGAGCATGATAAACCAACGGTTACAAAAGTTGGAGATGATTATCAAGTCACCCTTCACTTTAACAATTACCAAAAGTCAGAAGTCCTAACTCTGCCATTTATTGGAAAATTTAATATTGGTTATGCACCAACAAATTATTCATTAGATATTACGGGGACCCTGAACATCAATGGGCAAGAAACAGCGCTCAATGATATCATTTGGAAGCCTAAGTACAACGATTATCGTTTCACCAAGTACATCAACCAAAACTTGAACGAAGCCATGTCTAAGGACTATGCGGAAGCAATGCCAGGTATTGTCAAAGGTGCGGATGGTAAGAACTATATTGAAACACCAACTTCTGTCCCATTTGCCTTCCAATTGGACGGAATGCGTGGTCAATACGGTGGTCAATACCGTCAGTTAGAATCAGCAACGATCACTGATAAGTTACCAACCTATACAGATAAGAGTGGGAAGACTCGCACAGCTGTTCTTGATACAACCAAGTCTGAAGGCTGGGTAGACAATGGAGATGGTACCGTTACGAAGACTTTCAAGGCGGATGCAAACAACAATCCAGCAGCTTATCACCAAGAATTTATGACCAAAATCAAGGATACAAGTTACCTCTACTTGAAATTCCCTGATTTGGTCTTAGAAAAAGACCAAACCCTCAAGGACGTTCTTAGTAAGGATTTGACCAATACTGGTAGCATCGTAGGAATTCCTGACAACCGTGGAGAGGGAGAACCAGATATTACAGCGGAAGATTCCCTTATTTTCCGTTTGACTTCACGTGACCTTGAAGGTGCTGGAAGCTTTGCTAAACGGGCAGATGGGAATGTTTATGACTCAACCGAATACAAGGCTGCTAATTATAAATGGCTTTTAAATTTCGAAAACAATACCCCTGCACCGCAGAAGAATTTTGTTTTTTACGATGAGGCTGTGGACCCTCGCTTGAAGTTTACTAAGATCGATTATACTCGTCTGATGGAAGGAGGCTATGGTATTGGGAAGCAAATCCATACCATTGTCAAACGAATTATCCTGACCATGGAAGATGGTAGCACCAAAGAAATCCAGTCAGAAGCAGATAAAGATGGAAATGGTCTGATTGATTTGACCAAGTATGGAACGGTTGTGGGCTGGCGGATGGAAATGAAGGATGATTTTGTCCTTCAATCTGGTCAGGGAATTCGCCTCCATAGCTATACAAGCTTCAAGGATCCTGAAAAGACGCGTTACGATGAAAATGATGCAACCCAAAATGTCTACAAGAATACAGGTCGTGTGACTTATAAAACACAGTCAAACGTTGCCAAAGATCAGTCGGCAGATTGGTCCTTCAAACTCATCCCATTGAAGGAAAGTTTTGAGATTTCCAAAACGACGGATTACAACGATGTGGAATACACAGATGGGAAGACAATTCGTTTCGGTCTGGTAGCAACAAGAGTTATCCTTGATCCTGATAAGAATTATGGCGATCTTCGGGTGATCGATCTTTATGATCCCAATACTTTGGATGTCGATTTTAAAAATTTAAATCGTTCCCTTGCTTCTAGCGAGAACGGTATGAACTCCTTCAAGAGCTACGATGTCGTTGAAAACTATCGCAACTCTGGTCGCACGGCTATTGTGATGCATTTTGACCAGAAAAAGTTTATTAAAGCTTCTCTTGAAAAAAATGGTCAAATTCGTCTGCCATTCATCTATGCAAAACTAAAAGGGAAAGATGATGGTGGAACTTTTACCAATAAGCTTTATGTCGCAGGAGACGGAATCCACGATCTTGAAAATGCCAACCCTGATCGAGTTACCGAAGACGTCTATGACTTAAACGGTAATGGTTCAACAACCGATAAGATTCCTTATGCTCAATCAAATTATACGATTGTCGCAGCAGAAGGGATTTATGCCCGCAAATACATCGCTAAAAATGATGATCTATCCGATGCATCTACTGTTACTCGTACCTTCAAACCTGGTGAAACCTTTAACTACAAGATCACCATTAAAAACAATACAGATAAGCCAGTCGAAGACGGAGTTGTTTACGATGCCCTACCAAAAGTACACGATGTCAATACCCTAGATGGTTCAAATCGTTTGACTGAATATACGGTTAGCCTCCGTGGACCTGTATCTGCCCCTGAAGGCTGGACAGTCTACTACACGACAGACTCTAGCGTCACAAGTGACACTATGGAGCAGGCAGCAGATAAGGATATCTGGACGACAGCTGTAGCAGATTACAGTCAAGTGACGGGTATCAAGTTTGTGGCGGATAAAGGAACGACGATCCCAGCACGTAGCGAAGCAAACTTTGGTGTCCCAGTTGTTAATCCAACGGAGTTGACCAAAGACGTCAAAGACTTGATGCAAAAACGCACCAAAGATAATGAAGACAACGGTGGTCGCTCAGGTGTAGTCCAAGCCCATAACCAATTTGGTTACAAGGCCAAAGGCCACGAAGGAAACCGTGAATCGAATACCGTATCCGCACAAATCTTCTCAGCTGCTTTCCAAGTCAAGAAAGTGGATAAGGACAATCCGAAGGAAGTCCTTGAAGGTGCTACATTCACCTTAACAGATGCAAATGGAGCTGTTGTTGCGACGGCAACTTCTGATAAGAATGGAGAACTTTCCTTTAACACCTTAACAGAAGGAAACTATACGCTCAAAGAAACACAAGCACCTGCAAATTACAAGTTGGATGCAACAGAACATGCAGTGGTTGTGACCTATGATGCAGACAAACAAATCTATCACGTCACGGTGGATGGGAAAGCTGTTGGCTCAAAAGCTCTTCCTCTAGAAATCGCGAATGAAGCAGATATCAAGTATATTGATCTTGAAGCTTCAAAAGTTTGGGATGACCAAGACAACCAAGAAGTGCTTCGCCCAGAAAGTGTGGAATTCCAACTCTACAAGAATGGAAAAGCGCAAGGAAAACCAGTCACGGTCTCAGCTGCAACAGACTGGAAAGCTCACTTTACGAACCTTCCAGATAAAGACAGTGATGGTAAGCTCATCACCTACACTATCAAAGAAGTGAAAGTTCCGACTCATTATACGGTCGATACAGAAGAAGCCAGCTTCACTGATGGAAAAGCAACCATCACCAATAAACGCACTCCTGAGACAACGACAGTTACCGTCAAGAAAGTCTGGGATGATGCCGATAACCAAGATGGTCTTCGTCCTACAACTATCAAAGTTCACCTCTTAGCCAATGGAAAAGAAGTGCAATCAATCGATCTTGCTGGTCAAGGAAATGAATGGAACTATACCTTCACAGACCTCCCCGTCTATAAAGATGGTCAAAAAGTTGTCTACACAGTGACTGAGGACAAAGTGGACAATTATACCACTAAGATTGATGGAACAACTATTACCAATAGCTACAAACCTGGTAAGACAAGCCTCACCGTTACCAAAAACTGGGAAGATGTCAATAACCAAGATGGCCTCCGTCCAAAAACGATTAAGGTTCAATTGTATGCTGGGGATGAAAAAGTTGGTCAAGCTGTTGAATTGTCAGCAGATAACAAATGGACCCATACCTTCTCAAACCTAGACGAGAAGAAAGCTGGCCAAGTTATCAACTATACCGTCAAAGAAATCGATGTCCCAGAAGGCTACACCCAAGCAGTCGAAGCAACGAATCCAGGCCAAGTAGTCGTGACCAATACGCACGCTCCAGAAAAGACCAAGGTAGAAGTGAGCAAGAAGTGGGAAGATGCTGATAACCAAGATGGTCTACGCCCAGCCAGCATTCAAGTTCAATTATACAAAGATGGCGTTCCTACTGACCAAGTATTAGAACTTTCTGCAGCGAATGATTGGAAAGGCGCGTTTGAAAACCTTGATGCCAAGGCTGCTGGAAAAGCCATTAGGTATACGGTTAAAGAAGTAGCTGTTCCAGATGGTTACAAGGTGACGGTAAATGATAAGGACAAGGCTAATGTTGTCTTGACCAACACGCATGAACCAGCTCTTACAGAGATGAAAGTCACTAAGAAATGGGATGATGCCAATGACCAAGATGGCCTCCGTCCAAAAACGATTAAGGTTCAACTCTATGCTGGTGATGAAAAAGTAGGAGATCCGGTTGAATTGTCAGCGGACAATAAATGGACTCATACCTTTAGCAAATTAGCTGAAAAGAAAGCTGGCCAAGCGATCAGCTATCGTGTGGAAGAAGTAGATCTTCCAAAAGGCTATGAAGCAAGTAAGGTTGAGGATGAAAAAGGAAATGTGGTGATTACCAATAAACATGTTCCAAAAGAAAATCCGAAACAACCAACTCCGCCAAGTTCATCTGAACCAAAGAAACCGGGTCAACCCGAACCTAAAAAACCAAGCCAACCAGAGTCGAAGAAACCAGGCAAAATCTTAGGATTCTTACCAAATACGGGTACGACGATCTCTATTATTAGTCTTGTTTTAGCCTTTGTTTTGGCAAGTATCGCTGCTTATATTTTGAAGAAAAAGAAAAAATAAGCTAGCCTAAAATGAAGCAAACACCAGAAATGGTGTTTGTTTTTGTTCTTCTGGCCTTAAATGATCGGATGATGGGGGGACAAACCCTATACTTTACCGTCATGCAACCTATTGGTTTCTTTGTTTGGATCTACCAAGCCCAGTTCAAAAAGGAAGAGCAAGAGTTTGTTGCTCGTAAGCTGGATGCGGTAGGCTGGACCAAGTACTTGTCGATCAGTGCCATTTGGTGGCTGGTATTTGGCTATATTTACCAATCAGTTGGAGCCAATCGGCCTTTCCGGGATTCCGTTACAGATGCGACCAATGGTGTCGGCCAACTCTTGATGACGGCTGTCTACCGCGAACAGTGGATTTTCTGGGCGGCTACCAATGTATTCTCCATCTATCTTTGGTGGGGAAAAAGCCTTCAAATTCAAGGGAAATACTTTATTTACTTGATCAATAGTCTGGTTGGTTGGTACCAATGGACGAAGGCGGCCAAGAAAGGCTACTAGTAACAATCAATAAAATACAAGAGGTTGGGCATTTTGCGCCACCTCTTTTTGTGATATACTAGAGTAGTTTTTGGGACTTGAAAATAATGGGTTTTCTAGTTCAAATTTATAAAAAGAAAAGGAGAGAACATGGATATCTTTCTTAAGAGCATATCGGGGATCCTGGTCATTCTGGGGATGATATTAGTGGGCTTTGTCATAGGTGAAAAAGGCTGGTTTGATGACAAGTCACGTGGCTTGATCGCAAAGCTAGTCACTCAAATCGCTCTGCCCTGCTATATGCTTTATACCATTACACAGCGTTTTACAGCGGCTGACCTCCTAAAAATGTTGCCAGCATTGCGGTTTCCTGCCCTGTCTATGGTCGTTTTGCTTGGAATAGCGACAGCAGTAGCCAGGATCTTTACAGTGAGACAGTACCGCCGTGGCCTCTTTATTTCCATGTTCTTTAACTCCAATACGATTTTTGTGGGGCTCCCCATTAACCAGGCCCTCTTCGGGGATGCCAGTATTCCCTACGTTTTGATCTATTACATGTGTAATACGACCTTTTTCTGGACCTTGGGGACCTACTTGATCCAGCGAGACGGTGAGGGAGAAGCTCAGTTTGATCTCAAAATGAGTGTGAAAAAAGTCTTTTCACCTCCTCTGATGGGCTTCATCTTGGGACTAGTCATGGTGATACTGCAGATGAAGTTGCCAGCCTTTTTAGCCAGTGACTTGCAGTATCTGGGCAATTTAACAACCCCCTTATCCATGATTTTCATTGGTTTGTCGGTATCTCATGTAGGCGTGAAGCAGTTAGTTCTGGGAAAAGATCAGCTTCTCATTCTACTAGGACGCTTCGTAGTTGCACCTCTCTTGATGGCGACCATTGTTTGCTGGGCTCCTCTTCCAAGATTGATGAAGCAAGTCTTTATCATCCAGTCCGCTATGCCAGTGATGACCAATGCCCCAGTCGTTGCCAGACTCTACGGAGCTGATAGTGATTACGCAGCAGTCATGGTGACTGAGACGACCCTTGCTACCATGGTGGTCATTCCGATACTCATGGTGTTGATGGCTTGATCGTTTAAAAAAAGTGAAGCAAAGTCTTGCTTATCTTTTTATTTGTGTTATACTTGTTCTTGCATCGGATACAAGTTATCTAAAGGAGTTTATATGGATACGAAATTTTCAGTAGCCTTGCACATCCTAACCATGATTAGTGAGAGCAAGGATACCTTAAGTTCTCAAGCACTAGCAACTAGCGTTGGGACCAATGCGAGTTACATTCGAAAGGTAATCGCCTTATTGAAAAATGCTGGACTAATCCAGTCTCAGCAAGGAAAAACGGGTTACCAACTTAGTAAATCGCCAAAGGACATCACCTTACTTAACATTTATTTTGCCACACAAGAAGTCAGCCACATCAGCTTATTTCCTGTTCACCAAAATAGCAATCCTGATTGCCCAGTAGGGAAACATATCCAAGGAGCAGTTTCGCCACTATTTGCTAGTGCTGAAGCTCAACTTGAGAAGGAACTAGCCCAGCAAACCTTAGAAGATGTCATTAACAATCTTTATAAAAATGCCAAATAAAAACGAAACTGATTTGCATGCAGATCAGTTTTAAAAAGACTAAACTTGTATCTTTGTCAGATACAACAAAAATAGAAAAGAGAAGACAATGAAAGCCGCACAACATACTACTTATAACAAAAAGAATATCACTCTTAACATCACAGAAATCGCTACACCAAGTATCACAGATAAAGAAGTTTTGGTCAAAGTCACCGCAGCTGGTGTTAATCCTCTGGATAACATGATTTCCCGAGGAGAAGTCAGGATGATTGTCCCTTATAAACTCCCACAAACTGCTGGAAATGAAGTGGTCGGTATCATTGAAGAGACCGGTAGACAAGTCAAAAATCTCAAAGTTGGAGACCGTGTCTTTGGGCGTCTCCCACTTGATCATATTGGCGCCTTTGCAGAATACGTAGCTGTCGATAGTCAGGCTCTAGCCAAGGTTCCAGACTATCTGTCAGACGAAGAAGCAGCTGCTGTACCTTTGACTGCCTTGACTATCATGCAGGCTCTTGACCTCATGGGAGCTCAAGCTGGCAAAACGATCTTTATCTCTGGTGGTACAGGCGGTGTCGGCGGTATGGCCATTTCGATTGCTAAGGCCAAAGGTTTGAAGGTTATCACCAATGGGGCTGGAGATAGTGCTGAGCGGGTGTTGGACCTTGGAGCAGACCGCTTTATCGATTACAAAACAGAGGATTATACAAAAACTGTTAGTGAGGTGGATTATGTCCTCGATACCCTTGGGGGTGCTGAGACTGAAAAACAAATGTCTATCATGAAAAAAGGTGGTCAGCTTGTTTCCCTCCGTGCTATGCCAAATGGTGACTTTGCCAAACGGATGAACCTGCCAAAATGGAAACAGATTCTACTTGGCTTAGCCGGTCGCAAATTTGATAAGATGGCTGACAAATACGGCGTTCATTACCATTTTATCTTTGTAGAAAGCAATGGCACTCAATTACAAGAGGTAGCTGACCTCTTTAGCAAATTAGAAATCAAGCCATCTATCGATACAGTCTATCCATTTGAAGAAGTGAATAGTGCCTTAGACAAGGTCGCTAATGGTCGCTCACGTGGAAAAACAGTCCTCAGCTTTAAGAAATAAAAAGGAAAAGACAATGTCATATCTTACAACTAAAACTCAATACATCACTGTCCAAGGAAATCAAATCGCCTATCGCGAACTCAGCAAAGGCAAATCAAAACTTCCTCTTCTGATGCTGGTCCATTTGGCAGCAACCCTCGACAACTGGGATCCAAAACTCTTGGAATTGATTGCTGAAAAACACCATGTGATTGTGGTCGACCTTCCTGGTGTGGGAGCCAGTCAAGGCAAAGTGGCGCCAACCATTCCTGGAATGGCTGAGCAGACAATTGCCTTTGTAAAAGCCCTTGGTTACGATAAAATCAATCTCCTTGGTCTTTCTATGGGAGGCATGATTGCTCAAGAAATGGTCCGAATCAAGCCTGATTTGGTCAACCGTCTCATCTTGGCAGGAACAGGACCTCGAGGAGGAAAAGAGGTCGATAAGGTTACAGGGAAAACCTTTAACTATATGTTTAAAGCTGGACTCGAGCGCATCGATCCTAAACGCTATATCTTCTATAAACATGATGAACAAGGAAAAATCGAAGCCTTGAAAGTTCTCGGACGAATGGGAATGCGAACCAAGGAATTTGCGGACAAAGACATGAGTGTGCCTGGTTTCTTGACTCAACTCAAAGCTATTAAACGTTGGGGGAAAGATTCTCAAGACGACCTAAGATTAATCACCCAACCAACCTTAATCGTCAACGGAGACAAGGATATGCAGGTTCCAACGGAAAATTCTTATGATATGCATGAGAAAATAAAAGATAGTAAACTCATCATCTATCCACATGCTGGTCACGGTTCGATCTTCCAATATGCAGAGGAGTTTTCAAAAGAACTCATTGCTTTCTTGGAGGACTAAGATGGTCAAAACCGTTCTAATTACAGGTGCTACTGACGGTATCGGTAAACATTTGGCAAAGAAACTGGCTAGTGAAGGCCATCAGGTCATTCTTCATGGTCGAAATCCTCAAAAGCTGGAATTGGCGCTTCAAGAGGTTCGGGCCGTTTCCCTGAGAGGCAGAGTGTCTGGTTACTTGGCCGATTTTTCAAAATTAGAGGATGTTTATCGATTTGTAGAGGAAATTAAGCGAGACTTTCAACGTATCGATGTCTTATTTAACAATGCGGGACTGTATGCAGGAAAAGACCGAAAAGCGAGTGCTGAAAATGTCGAGTTGACATTTATGTTATCCGTTCTCGTTCCCTATATATTAACAACTGAGCTAAGCCCCTTGTTAGAAAAAGCGACTGATGGCCGTGTCATTAATACCTCTTCCTATATGCATCATTTTGCCAAAGTCAAGGATTTGGACTTTGGATTTGAGAACAACTATCATCCAGGATTGGCCTATAATAATTCCAAACTCTATACCATTTGGATGACACGCTATCTAGCAAGAGATTTCTTTTTAAAAGGTTCAAATATCACTATTAATGCCTACCATCCCGGCTTAAATTCGACTAACTTAGGGAATCATTCTAGTGATGCAAAGACGAAAAAGTCTCTCTTCGGACGCCTGATGAAATCTCTCTCGAAAGATCTAGATCAGGGAATCGAAACAGGCTATTATCTCACCTTATCAGAGGAAGTCAGGGGCTTGACAGGCTACTATTTTGATGAAAAGAAAGTCAAGTCTGTATCTGAAAAAGGCTACTCATTTGAAAAAGCACAGAAATTGATGGATTACTGCCAAGAAAAGATTAAACTGTTTAAAGAAAAGCAGGATTTTTAATTCCTTATTGATTTCGTAACTATCAAAAAACTCAAGTTTTCATTGATAAAACTTGAGTTTTTCTTAGATAAGGGCTAATAAAATGGTAAGAATCAGAGCAATTCCGATCCGAATGACATGGTGGGCTAGATGGAAGTTTTCTTTGTGCTTGCCATTCCAATAGGCTCCGTAGCAAATCAAGCTAACTCCGATCAGCCAAATGAATAAAGCAAGAATTGGCAAAAGGAAGTAGAGGATGAGAGAGAAGGTCGCAAGGCTACTTCCTAGAAAAAGTAGGTAAATTCCAAGGGTCTTTTTGCCATTTTTTAATTCGGAAAGGCTGACCAATAAATGAAGAAGAGCAAAAACAAGGGCAAATAAGGCTGTGAAAAAGCCGAGAAGAATGGGGAGGAGCATAGTTTTCCTTTCTATGATACATGATGTAAAGTCGCACCTTAGTTAGAAGCGACGTTTAAAATCTCCAAATAAAACTGGATGACTTCTTGTTCGGTATAAGTCTTGCCTTTTTTCAACCACCAGCTGAGGGTTTCAATGAAGTTGGTTACGACCAGGTGTTTGAGATAGGAGTGGGGGATGTTGGGGTGAGATTGAATCAGTTTCTCAGCTACCATGGGGTAGACGTCGTGCTCCAGTTCTTTTTTCAGTTGCCGGATAAAATAATCATTTTTGGAAAGCAAGAGACTGGTCACATGGTCTTGGTTTTTCTTGAAATGCTGAAAGATATGGGCTAGGTAGTCTTGGGGAGAGAGCTGATCATCTCGCTCAAAGAGGTGGTGAAAGAGTTTTTGACAGAGTTCATCCAGCAAGAGTTCCTTACTCTCGTAATGGCTGTAAAAAGTTGAACGCCCCACATCAGCACGGTCAATAATTTCCTGAACGGTAATAATGTCGTAGTCTTTTTGGTTGAGTAAGTGTAAAAAAGCATGATAGATAGCTTTTCTAGTTTTGGTAATACGACGATCCTGTGTTGTCATATGGACACTTTGAACAAATTGTTCAGTAACGTACATCCTAAACAGTTTGCCCCTATCCTTTCTTTTTAGAGTTAGAGATAATACTAGTGAGAAGATAATACTATTACTATTATACCAAAGGAAGGTAAAAAAATGAGTTCAAAACGTGCTGTTTGGCTGGCTTTTTTCTTGAATCTAAGTTTTGCCATTGTTGAGTTTATTGCAGGGGGAATCTTTGGTTCCAGTGCTGTTCTCGCTGATTCTGTCCATGACTTGGGGGATGCTCTAGCCATTGGCCTCTCGGCCTTTCTAGAAACGATCTCCAATCGTCAAGAAGATAGCCGCTATACCCTAGGCTACAAGCGTTTTAGCTTATTAGGGGCTTTAGTAACGGCAGTCATTCTGATGACCGGGTCTGGTATGGTGATTTTAGAAAATGTAAGCAAGCTTTTCCACCCTCAGCCCGTCAATGACGAAGGGCTTCTTTGGTTGGGAATGATTGCTATCAGTGTCAATGTGCTGGCGAGTCTGGTTATTCGCAAGGGGCAAACTAAGAATGAATCCATTCTCAGCCTGCATTTTTTGGAAGATACCTTAGGTTGGTTGGCTGTCATCTTGATGGCCATTGTCCTCCGATTTACTGACTGGTATATCCTAGATCCCCTCTTGTCTCTTGCTATTTCCTTCTTTATTCTGTCCAAAGCTATTCCCCGTTTTTTGAGCACGCTCAAGATTTTCCTGGATGCTGTGCCAGAAGGGGTAGATATCAATCAAGTTAAGAGTGATTTAGAGCAGTTGGACAATGTCTCAAGTATCAATCAGCTTAATCTTTGGACCATGGATGGACTAGAGAAAAATGCTATTGTTCATGTTTGTCTCAAGCGGATGGAGCAGATGGAAGTCTGCAAAGAAGCGATCCGTGCATCGCTCAAAGAGAGGGGCTTTCAAAATGTCACCATCGAAGTGGATGAAGACCTAGCAACTCACCGCTCCCACAAGCGAAATATCGAAGAGCTGGAAGCCAGTCAAAGTCATGGACGTGATCACCACCACCATCACCATCATTAATGGACATCGATCATTCCTTTGTTGAGGATATTTTAGAAATCATCGATTTAATATATTGACTCCCAATTCAAATTGTGATAGACTACTCATATTTATGAAAGGATCGAGTATATGTTACAACTACAATGTATTTCAAAAGTTTATTATACGGGGAATCAAGAGTTTTACGCTTTAAAGGATATCTCGATTCGTTTCCGTGAAAATGAGTTCGTCTCGATTCTCGGACAATCGGGTTCAGGGAAAACCACCCTCTTAAATATCATCGGTGGACTCGACCAATACACATCGGGTGATCTACTCATCCAAGGAAAATCAACCAAGCAATTTAAAGACCGCGATTGGGATAGCTACAGAAACCACACTATCGGATTCGTCTTCCAATCCTATAATCTGATTGGTCACCAAACGGCACTCTCAAACGTCGAAATTGCGATGACACTCTCTGGTGTTTCCAAAACGAAACGCAAGAAACGTGCCATCGAAGCACTTGAACGCGTTGGCCTAAAAGATCATTTATATAAGAAACCAAGCCAAATGTCTGGCGGACAAATGCAGCGAATCGCGATTGCGCGTGCTCTTGTCAATAATCCTAAAGTCGTTTTAGCTGATGAGCCAACAGGAGCGCTCGATTCTGAGACTTCTCTTCAAATCATGGAGTTATTAAAAGACATCGCCAAAGAACGTCTAGTGATCATGGTGACGCATAATCCAGAACTGGCGAAAACCTACTCTACACGTATCGTACAAGTATTAGATGGAAATATCTTAAGCGACTCGAATCCATACGAACCAACCGAAGAACCCAAACAAGGGGACATTCAGTTTACAAAGACAAAGATGAGCTTTCTGACGGCTTTGTCCCTTTCGTTTAATAACCTATTGACGAAGAAAGGTCGGACATTTCTGACTGCCTTTGCTGGTTCCATCGGGATTATCGGGATTGCCCTGATCTTGGCCCTCTCAAATGGTGTGAGCGATTATGTGAAAAAGGTGCAAGAAGACACTCTTGTCTCTTTGCCATTGACGATTAGCGAGCAGAACCAGAGTAATCTGATGGCAACCTCTCCAGACTTGAGTGAAAAGCCTTATAGGGATAAAAACGAACTCGGTGTCAATACGCTTTTAACGAATCTATTGAAAAAACAAATAGGGAAAAATGACCTCGCGTCCTTCAAAACCTACTTGGATAAACACGCTTCAGAAGCCGCACACCTTACAAAAGATATTCGTTACCAGTACAATTTACAACCCTATATTTACGCCAGTGACACCTCTAACGGTCCAAAGAGCATTCTTCCGTCTAACCTCGCGGACGAAGTCGATACGGCCAACCAAACAATCAAAGGCTATTTGCAAAACATCGACTACTGGAGCCAACTGTCAAGCGACCAGGAGATGCTTAAGGCGCAATATGATGTGCTAGAAGGTCGCCCTCCGAAGGATAAATCTGAAATCGTCCTGATCGTGGATGAAGAAAACCAAATCAGTGACCTCCTCCTTTATAGCTTACGCATCAAAGACCCTAGCGAATTAAACGATGCGAAGAAACTGGATGAACTCAAATCCCAAACCTATCAGTATAGGGATTTCATTGGAAAAACTTTCAAAGCTGTTGTCAACACGAATCGCTTCGTCAAAGAAAACAACCAATGGATAAATAAAATTAACGACGAAGCCTATATGAAGACGCAAATCGAGAATGGCCTCGAGCTTAAAATAGTCGGCGTTCTTCGTCAAAAAGAAGGCACCAGTTCTGGGGTGAACTCTCCTTCTGGTGGGGTGGCTTATACAAGCGCGCTTATCGATTACACTTCTGAACAAATTCAAAACAGTGACATCGTAAAGGAGCAAGAAGCTAACCCAACTATCAATGTACTTACTGGAAAAGCATTTGCCAAAGATCCAAAACCATTCAATTCGGCTGATTTAACCGAAGAAGAAAAAATACAGTTGGTCAAATTGACGCCTGAACAACAAGCACAATACATCCAACAATACAACGAAAACTCGGCTGCCACTTACGAGGAAAATCTCGCGAAATTGGGTGTCATCGACAAATCCAAACCGGCTGCCATCGAGTTCTACACCTCTTCCTTCCAACAAAAACAAGAGTTGAAGGACTTCATCAACGCCTATAACACGGCGAAAAAAGACGCTGGCGAAGACGACAAAGTGCTCGCCTACTCTGACGATATTCAAACCATCATGTCTTCGATTACGACAATGGTGGGCGTGATTACAACCGTACTCGTTGGTTTCGTAGCCATCTCGCTCATCGTATCATCGATTATGATTGCGATTATCACCTACATCTCGGTTCTCGAACGTACAAAAGAAATCGGAATCTTACGTGCAATGGGGGCTTCGAAGAAAGACATCCGTCGTATCTTCACTGCCGAAACAGCCATCGAAGGATTTATTTCCGGAGTGCTCGGTATCGGAATTACACTCCTTGCAACACTTCCAATCAATGCCGTCGTTGCGAAAATGACTAACGTGGAAAACGTAGCGCAGTTACCATGGGAAGCAGCGCTCATCCTGATCGGTATCTCCATTGTCCTTACCATGTTAGCTGGTCTCATCCCTTCACGCATCGCCGCAAAGAAAGACCCAGTGGAATCTTTACGTAGCGAATAAAAGCTGTAAACAATAAAGTGGATAGAAGAATGTTTCTTTATCCACTTTTTCTATTGTGTAGAAATTCTTAGAAAGAGATTCAAATCTTCTCTCCTTACATGAAAGATGGTCATTTCAAATAGATGTTGTTTTCAAAGAATAATACAGTATCGGATTGGACATAAAAAGATATTTGTTCCACCTTCTTTGAATGATTTCTTTTAATAGCTTGTGTATTTACCTAGAAAATTGGTTGCTTCTTCCAAATGATTTATAAAATAGCTTCCTAAAGAAATCCTTTTCATGGTAAAATAGTGGAAAGTATATAGTAAGGAGTAGTTATGAGTAAAAGAGCTGTGTTGATGATGACTTTTGGGTCACCAGAAGAGATTACCTATGAAGGAGTAGCGGAATTTTTCACAAATATACGCCGTGGGGTTCGTCCTGAACCACATGAAATTCAGACTTTATATGACAATTACGTCCGAATCGGTGGAACCCCACTCCAAAGGATAACTAGAGAAGAAGTGGACATGGTTGCTACTGCTCTTGGAAATCAAGCGTCGGTTTACTTTGCTAATAAATTTTCCCGCCCTTTCATCACAGATGTTATCAAAGAAATGGAGAATGACGGAATTGAAGAATGTTTGTGCTTGATTTTAGAGCCTCATTATTCCTACTATTCTGTCATGGGATATGAGAAATTTTTAGAAAGTTCGCAGATTAGGTTCCAAATTATCAAGGATTGGTACCGTGAACATGACCTACTCCACTATTGGGCTGATGAGATCCAAAAGATTTTAGATCAAATTAGAGATGACAGCTATAAGGTGATTTTTTCAGCTCATAGTGTCCCAGTTTTGGCAATAGATTTCGGTGACCCCTATATCGACCAGATTTATGACAATAGTCGCTTGATTGCGGAGATTATAGGGCTAAAGGAAGAGCAGTACACTAATACATGGCAGAGTGAGAGTGATATAGGTATTCCTTGGATTAAACCAGATGTCTTAGAATATCTGCGAGATGAGAGTGAACACCCTGACCACTATATTTTTGTTCCGATTGCCTTTATTAGTGAGCATATTGAGGTTCTTTTTGATAATGATGTGGAGTGTAAGGAGCTTTGTCATGAGCTTGGTGTGGCCTATCACCGTCCTCCTATGCCAAATAGCGATTCTCGTTTGATTAAAGCCCTTCTGTCAACCATTCAGTCTCATATAGATGGTGACTATAGTGACTATCAACCTCAACTAGAGACTTTTGATGAGTTGGAAGCTCCTTCAAGTACAGGTCAGATTTTGGAAGCAGAAAAAGATATTCAGATGCCTGATTTCGTCAAAAAATTGATTGCTAAAAAAGGTCGAGAGAATGTCAAGATGCCCTATCTGATTAAGAAAATGCTTGAAAAGAAGTATGGAAAAAAATATGATTAAGTAACTAAATATGACCGTAATAGGGAGTGTTTGATGTGAGCGATTTCTTGTTGAAAAGTGTATACTATCAGAAACGAAAGAATAGAGGTTATTAAATGAAATCAGCAGTTTATACCAAAGCTGGGCAAGTGGGCCTTGTAGAAGTGGAGCGTCCACACATAGAAGTACCAGATGATGTCATTCTCCGCATCGTTCGCACCTGCGTCTGTGGCTCTGATCTCTGGAGCTACCGCAATCCAGAGATTGAAGCGAGTCATCAAAATAGTGGCCACGAAGCTATTGGGATCGTTGAAGAAATCGGAGAAGCTATTACAACGGTGAAACCGGGAGACTTTGTCATCGCCCCTTTCACTCATGGTTGTGGGGAGTGTGATGCTTGTCGTGCTGGCTATGACGGGACCTGTGACCGCCATATTGGCATCAACTGGTCTGATGGGGTTCAAGCAGAGTACATTCGCTTTGAATACGCCAATTGGGCCCTTGTCAAAATCCCTGGGCAACCGTCAGATTATACCGAAGCCATGCTCAAATCCTTCTTGACGCTAGCAGATGTCATGCCGACAGGCTACCATGCAGCGCGTGTGGCTCATGTAAAACGGGGCGACAAAGTGGTTGTCATCGGGGACGGAGCCGTGGGGCAATGCGCTGTGATTGCTGCCAAGATGCGGGGAGCATCGCAAATTGTCCTCATGAGCCGTCACGAAGACCGCCAACAAATGGCATTAGGGTCTGGTGCTACAGCCGTTGTAGCAGAGCGTGGGGAAGAAGGGATTGCCAAGGTCCGTGAAATCCTTGGTGGAGGAGCGGATGCCGCTCTTGAATGTGTCGGTACAGCGGCAGCCGTCGATCAAGCCCTTGGGGTGCTTCACAATGGTGGTCGCTTAGGTTTTGTCGGTGTGCCTCACTACAATAATCGTGCGCTTGGATCGACCTTTGCCCAAAATATTTCTGTGGCAGGTGGAGCAGCCTCTGTTACCACCTATGACAAGCAGTTCTTGCTCAAGGCTGTTCTTGATGGCGATATCAATCCAGGTCGCGTCTTCACCCATAGCTATATCTTGGATGAGATTGATCAAGCTTATAAAGATATGGATGAACGCAAGACCATTAAGGCTATGATTGTGATAGAGTAACGAAAAAGTCTAGTAGAAATGAATCTACTAGACTTTTCTTTTATTGTGAAATAAATTCTTATTTCAAATCGGACATCACTTGTTTCTTAGTGAAGGTGCGCTCTTGTTTGTTAGCCAGGGCCTTGATGCGTGCATCTAAAAGAACAGCACGACCTTCCGTACTTCGAGTATAGACCAGGTCATACTTACCTATACTCTTTCGAATCTGCTCGACAAAGGCTTGGGCATCTTCTTTACGTTTGTCAAAGAGGCTTGGCACGGCGAAATATTCTGTCTGATCGGATACCTTTTCTTGTGCTTTCAAGATATAGCGTTGATTTTCAATCGGTGCGAAAAATTCGATCATGGTTTGCGAGAAGAGTTCTTTCTCTCGCATGGTTCCGCCCTTCATATAGATCAGCGTGTTGATGGCATCCTTCCTATCTCGGACCACTTGGATGCGAGTCTCCTGGGTTTGAATCTGTCCAGAAGCTAATAAGGCTTGACGGACAGCTTCTCCAAATACTTCCATGCGTTTATAAGGACTCTTATAGAGGTAGTAGCGGAGCCAAGCAAGGAGTGCGAGAACAGCTAAGACGAATAGAAGAATAAGAGAAACAGTGTTCCTTCCACCTCTATTTGAGTAGTAAATAAGGTTGGCGAAAGAATCAGTCAAAGTAGCGGCCGTCAGCCAGCGAGCGAGCTTTCTGGCATCAAAAAATAGGGCCAGCGGCAGGAAGTGTTTATCCACTTGGACCTCGTTTGCAATCTCCATATTCTCAAGAATCGGAAGAGCTTTTTGCCAGCCATCCCGAAGTTCTTGACGATGAGTGGAGCGCTCTAAGGACTCTTCGTTGAGTTTCTGTAACTGTTTTTTAGTATAGCGGATATTGTCAAAGGCCAGACGCTCGATACCGGATTCGATAAAGGGTTCCTTGTAGTGGAGGCCTAAAAATTGCTTCATCCGTCTCTCTAAGAGCTCCAGATCAGGACTATATTGTTTCAGCTGATCAGTGATGGCTTCGATCTCTTCTTTTTCAAGATCGGACTTTTCATACCATTTCTTTAGGGAAAGGTTGATGGAGACCAGATGCCAGATGTTACTAGTCTTGTCTGGATCCTCAGGCCACACTCGAATGGCACGGCCTCGCATTTGGTTGCTGAGCATAAAGCTACCGACAAAGCTCGCTAGGATCAGGGAGTTGACACAAGGAGCATCCCAGCCTTCTCCCAGAAGAGACTTGGTTCCAATCACGACTTGGATGAGTCCCTCTTGAAAGAGCTGGGTCACAGCTGTCACCAAATCATGTTGAGAACCAACCAAGCGAACCTTGAGAAAGTCATCAGGAGATAATTGGCCGACATTTTGGTAAGTCAGTCGATCCGCTCCTAGAAGCTCTTCTAATCTTGACTTAGCAACTGTTGGGATGATGACGATACTACCTGTTAAGACAGCGATGGCAGGAGGAGTCGTTAGCTCTATGCTTTCCCTGCGAATGGATTCAAAATACGAGAGAACTCCCAATTGAGTGAATTGGGCGTCCGTGTCCCCTAGATGAACTTCAAAGTCTTGGCGAATATAGTCTGTTAAAACCAGTTGGCGCAGTTGGCTTCCAAGAGCCTGGTATTCCGCCTTAAAAATCTCTCGAACCGCATTGAGTTTTCCGAGGGATTGGTTCAGCAGGAGGTCTTGTTTTTTGTTGCGGACCAGTTTAACTTGTTTTCGATCGATTAAGCTCGCTGCTTTTAGTTCATGGAGGACTTGTTTCTCGTATTCCTCTGGTAAATTGTACCAGTGAGGTACCTGAAAGAGCAGGCCTTGCAGAAGAATTTCAAGCCAGTCCATGGTGAAAGCAGGTAGTTTTTTAGCTCCTAAAAGGTCCTGGAAATGGTTGGGAAAGGCGATTCCCTTGCTTCGAAGAAAGATCAGGGTAGCAGAGAGATACTTGGGCTCATTGAGCAATTCATCATCGCTGATCTGATCAGATAAGGCCTGACAGGATTGCAGGTATTGACAAAAGAGGGGATCGGAAGTCAGTTGTTGCAAGAAAGCATTCTTTTGTTGGTTAAAGGCGTCCAACTGAGCCTGCTCTTCCTTTGTTGGAAAGGCGAAGTAGACATAGTCCTGATGAGGACAAAGTGTCTCTTCCTTGACCAATTCGGGAACCGTAATTTCCTCATCAATCTCCCCACACATGCGGATATAGCGATCCCAGAGGGCAGGGTCTCCTTCATAGGGCGGGGTAGCGGTGAGGGAGATCATCTTTAAGTCAGGGAAGGCTTGACGAAAGGCATCCAAGCTCTTCCACCATTCATTGCGCAAGTGGTGACACTCATCTAAACAAAGGGTTCCGAGTGAGATGTCTTTGAAAGTAGTAAAGATATCAAAGCCTTTGAAATCAAATGTTTCAATCTCTGCTTGGTCATCGGTATCTTCAGCTTGTGATTGACCGACGACTTGGTTCATGGCGCTGTGGAGGGCCTGATAGGTAGCCACTGTAATCAGCTTAGGATGTTTGAGGTCCTGAGAGATCAATTGCTCCGCTTGGCTTTCATCTTTCAAGAATGCTTGGATAATCCGGTCCACCCATTGTTGACGAATGGTGACCGTAGGAGCCAAGATTAGGGTTGGTTGACCAAAGCGTCTGATAAATTCGATTCCCAGGGTTGTTTTTCCCGATCCAGGAGCTGCTACCAAATGCAGGTGGCCATCCGCCATAAAAGCGTCACTCTTATCGAGAACGCGTTTTTGATAGTGTCTCCATTGGCCTGTAAAGGCTAGTTCTTGTAACATTGGTTTCCTCCCTTGTACTGTCCCCATTATATCATAGCGGAGGACAAGAATCTTTTGGTAGAAGCTGAAGATTTCTACTTTCAAATGGAAATGGCAAACAGGAATCATTCGTACAGAGCTAAAAAGGCCTAATCATTTGATTAGGCTTTTTCATGTTAGTCTTTTTTTGTTTTACGAGAGAGTCCAAAGGCAGCACCCATGCTAAGAAGACCAAGACCAAGAGTTGTCAAGGCAATTGAGGTCTTGCTTCCTGTATTTGGAAGACTTGCTTCTTTTTGGGGAAGAGCTGCAGGTGCGATATAGACTGCTGTTCTGGCAGGCTCGTTTTTAGCTGGTGTGAAGACAGTTGGTTTTGCAGGAGTGACAACAGCTGGTTTTTGAGGAGTCGGAGTCGGTTTCGCAGGTGTTTGGATGCTAGGCGTTTGTGGTTTTGCTTTCGCCACACGGTGGGTTTTTGAAATCAACTCATACTTGTCTGTTTGGACTTTGAAGACACGACCTTTTTGGACAGTTTCAACCACTTTATTGGCAAATTGAACGTTCAACAAGTCACCAAAATTTTTGCGGATATCTAGGTAAAGACCATTTGTTCCATTGACCAATGGATCAAAGTCTTTTTTATCACGTGTTTCACCAACCACTGTCAAAGAGATACCAGCATCTTGAAGAGCCTTCAGTGTCGCTTCTTTGGTTGGTGTATATGGTGTAAGATCAATGTCTTCGTCTGTGATGAGGAAAGCAAAGCGATGGTTGTTTGCACCAGATCCCCAGTCGTAGTCTTTTGAAGTAGCGATGTGGTGCAATGGAACAGTTGCATCTTCAAAACCACCCCAGATTTTGATAGTTTTCAGAGCAGAAATGAAGCTTTCTGGATCACTTGTGAATTTTGATCCATTAAAATCGTGGTATTTTTGTTGTTTTGAGTCTTCATATTCAACCAACCCTAAACGAGCTTGAATATTTTTAGCAGAAAGATTACGAACAAAGGTCTCGATATTCTTCATCGTATCCTTGATGTGAGAATCCATCGAACTTGATTTATCAATGACAAAGACGATATCTGATGTTCCTTGGACTTCTTTTTTGTTGACGACATCTGCTTCTTTTGTCACTTCGACTAGAGTTGTTTTATTAACTGTTTCTGTAGTTGTCTCAGTGTAGTCAGCTGTTTCCTTAGTTGATGTAGCTGTCTTGGTAGATGACACTGGTTTTGAAGTGCCAACAGGTGTGTCTTGATCTGCTAAGCTAGTGGTTTTGATAGTTGCTGTTGAAGTAGTGATTGTGTCTGCGCCGTCTGTTTTAGCAGATGGGCCAGTTTTCTTGACGTCCACAGCGATGACATCGCCGGTTTTTGCTTTATCAGCAGGAACAACTGGTGTATTGGCTTTGGCATTGATTTCTTCTGTTGCAGCAGTGATAGGTGATTTTGTTTCTGTATAAGTTGCAGGAGCGGCTTGGGTTGTGCTAGGTGCAACCTCATCAGCAGAAGCAATAGTCGTTCCTGTGAAGATCGTTCCTAAAACAACGGAAGCTAAAGTTAAAGTTTGTTTACGTGAAATAGTATATTTTTTCAAAATACGTCCCCTTTTTAATAAACTTTTTTCTATCATACAGGTTTTTGAAAAACTTGTCAACGGTATAATAATCAAGGGTTTCACTGACTTTTATATTCCTAATTATTGATAAATAACCAAACAAGAAAAATATGCATGAAATAGGTTTAATATACAAAATATATAATAAGAAATAGGATTCCTACAAATTTGCAGGAATCCTTATTTTATCGGCATTTCTACTATATTTTTTATCATAAAAAATACTAGCTAGTCACTTTATTTATGTCTCTAAATCAACACATAGATTTCAACCGCTTGTCCAGCACCATTTTCATTGTTGGTCTTTGTCACGACAGTCGCTCCGTCTTTCACTTCTTGTGGAGCGTTGCCCATAGCGACCCCGATGCCTGCTTTTTTGAGCATAGGGAGGTCGTTGAAGTTGTCTCCCATGGTGAGGACTTCTTCTAAGCACAAGTGGTAGTGGTTGGCTAGCTCAACCAGAGCATCCTCTTTGGAGACCTGCTTAGCCGTGACTTCTAGGTAGTTGGCTTTGGAGAGATAAAAGGCGGTAGAAGGGAAGTCGTCGGCAGAAATAGTGCGATAGAGAGCTTGGATCTCTTCTGGCTCTCCAATTAAGAGCAATTTGTGGAGGGGCTTAGTCGCATCCAGCAAAGGATCCAATAGGGGAAGAATGAGAGGTTTTTCCCCTGTAATCCGGGCTTCCTCTTGACTCCATTGGTCAAGTCGGTCGGTCATCCAGTCTTTTCCACTATAGAGGTTGATCGAAACCTGAGGAAAGTGTTGGTTGACCCAGTCGATAAAGTTCCGGGCCTCCGTCTTGTTCACAGGGTGCTCGAAAAGAACCTGCTCTCCCTTTTGGATCAAGGCGCCATTGTAGCAAGCTATGGGGCAGTCTTCTATACCGAGTTCTTTGGCAATGGGAGCCATTCCTTTTGGAGAACGAGCAGAAGCCAGTACGAAAGGAATGGTTTCGCGTTTTAAATCTGGGATCAATGCTACCAACTGTGGATCGATCTGATGGTGATCATTTAAGATAGTACCATCGATGTCGCTGATGATGAGACGAATGTGAGACATAATGAGGACCTCCTAATAGAGAATAGTGGTTTCACTGCCGATTTGTTTAAGGATTTCAGGGCTTGGTTTTTGATCAGTAATCCAATAGTCAAATTGCTTGAGACGAGCGAGATAGTAGTTGGCATGTTTGTGGAACTTTGCACTTTCTGCTACCAGCACCTTGGTACGAGTCCGTTCAAAAACGAGGGACTTGACTGCAACGTCTTCAGCATCCTCAAAGGTGACTTCGCCATTGGCTAAGCTACTCGCTCCAAAAAAAGCAAGATCGAAGCGAAGATTGTCCAGTATGTGTGCTTGATTCGCGTCATAGTAGAAGCGGTTTTTAGGGTAGAATTTCCCGCCTAGGAGATGAACGTCAACCTGGGAATGGCTACTGAGCTGGATGGCATTGTCAAGAGAGTGCGAATAGACCGTGACTTCCTTATTCAGCATGCCAGCAAGCAGGGTCATCGAGGTGGAAACGTCGAGAAAGATCACTTGTCCATTTTGGATCAATTGCAGGGCCCTTTGAGCCATGGCAGTCTTTTCCTTGTTGGCTTTCTGACTGCGGTCTAGGTAAGAAGGGCCAGGTTCTTTGTTTAAGGGGAGAAGTCCACCATGGGTCCTACGGACTAGCTGGCGTTGGCTCAGAAGGGCAAAATCTCTGCGGATAGTATCTTTTGAGACCTTGAAATAATCGACCATTTCTTTAGCGGATAGCTGTTTTCGCTCTTCTAAAAGTTCTAGGATTTTTTCGAGCCGTTGTTCCTGGTACATGAATTCGCTCCTTATTGCTGTTCTTGCCTTCATTGTACATCATTTTGTAAGTGGATGCAAGTTTTATTAAGTGTATTTAAGTGTTTATGATCTTTTTCTTGTAAAACCTTATTTCTGACGTTTGTTTTAAAGGGGGAATTCTGCTATAATATGTCAAAATAACGTGGAGGTTTCCTTATGGCCAGTGAATATGAAAAAATGATTGCAGGTGACTATTATAGACCTGCAGACCCTGAATTACGGGCTTTGGCCAAAGCCTCTCGGGAGAAACAAGAGGCCTTTAACCAAGAAGTAGACCCTAAAAAAGGGGCGGCCATCATCAAAGAGTGGTTTGGCTCTACTGGCGACAACCTCTATCTAAATCGTCAGGTTCTTGTGGATTATGGGGTCAACATCCATCTGGGAGAGCATTTCTATGCCAATTACAATTTGACTATGTTGGATATATGTCCCATTACGATTGGAAAGAATGCCATGATTGGTCCTAATTGCCAATTTTTGACACCCTTGCACCCACTGGATCCAGATGAACGCAATTCTGGTCTGGAGTATGGGGCTCCGATTACTATTGGGGACAATTTCTGGGCAGGAGGAGGTGTCACCATCCTTCCTGGTGTGACGCTGGGTGATAATGTAGTCGCTGGTGCTGGGGCAGTCGTGACCAAGTCCTTTGGAGATAATGTGGTCCTTGGAGGAAACCCAGCCCGTGTCATTAAAGAAATACCCGTTAAAAAGGAGAAGGGATGATCCATAAACATGAAATTCCTATTTTAGAGTTTGACGACAACCCACAGGCAGTCCTGATGCCGACTCATGAGGGGTTAGACCTGCACCTGCCTGAAAAATGCGTTTATGCTTTTTTAGAGGATGAAATTGATCGCTTTGCCAAAGCTGTTGGAGCTGAGCAAGTGGCTACCTTTGTCTCAGCTACCAAGGCTTATCCAGTCTATGTTCTGGAGCACCAAGGGGAGAAACTCTGCTTGGCCCAAGCGCCAGTTGGATCTGCACCAGCAGCTCAATTCATGGATTGGTTGATTGGCTATGGGGTGAAGAAAATCATTTCCGCAGGCAGCTGTGGCGTCTTGGTAGACATAGAAGAAAATTCCTTTTTGATCCCGACCAAGGCCTTGCGAGATGAGGGAGCCAGTTACCATTATGTGGCGCCTTCTCGTTATATGGAAGTGGATCGTCGTGCACTGACTGCTATTGAAAGGGTTCTAAAACAAGCGTCCATTCCCTATCAAGAAGTCATGACCTGGTCGACGGACGGCTTTTATCGAGAAACGCCTGACAAGGTAGCCTATCGCATTCAAGAAGGGTGCAGTGTTGTGGAGATGGAGTGCGCCTCACTGGCAGCAGTCGCCCAGCTTCGTGATGTAGTTTGGGGCTTGCTCCTATTTACCGCAGATTCTCTTGCAGACCTGGAAAATTATGACCAGCGTGACTGGGGTGCTGAAGCTTTTGAGAAGGCCCTAGAATTGTGCCTAGAGATGGTTCATCACTTGTAGGTCTTTTCACCTTTTTATGATACAATGAAGCTATGTTAGTCAAATTATTTTTTAAACAATGGCAGGCCAAAATTAAAAGCCTGTCTCCGGCAAGGCGAATCTTTCTCAGCTTTGCCTTGGTTATCCTGGTGGGCTCCCTCTTATTGAGTCTGCCTTTTGTCCAGCAAGCAATCTCAAAAGCAGGTTATGTCGACCACCTTTTTACAGCAGTCTCCATGGTCTGTGTGACAGGGCTCTTTACCCAATCAGTAGCTTCGACCTATAATGGTTGGGGGCAATTGATTTGTATGCTCTTGATTCAGATTGGTGGCCTGGGGATCTTGACCTTTATCGGTCTCTTCTTTATGGAAGGTCGCCAAAAGCTTAGCTACAAGGACCGACAGACCATCCGGGACAGCTTTAGCTTTAGCAATAACCAGAGCTTGGCCCGTTTTGTCCGTTCTATTTTCATTACCACCTTTACCATCGAAGGACTGGGGGCCTTGCTCCTCATGATTCGCTTCATTCCTCGATTTGGTTGGGGCCATGGAATCTTTAACTCTATCTTTGTTGCGGTCTCGGCCTTTTGTAATGCGGGCTTTGATAATTTTGGGGGCGATAGTATGATGAGCTTCCAGACCGATTGGTTGGTCAATATGACCTTATCTGCCCTTATTATTACTGGGGGCTTGGGCTTCATGGTCTGGTTTGACCTGGCTACCAAGGCCCGTAATCAATCAGGACGGCGGACTCTTCGCTTCCATACCAAGGTGGTTCTCTGGTTAACAGCTGCGATCCTTCTCTTTGGGACAGTAACCAGTCTCTTGACCGAGTTTGATAACCCGTCAACCATTGGGTCCCTTCCATTAGGAGAGAAGATCTTGGTCAGCTTCTTCCAAACTGTCAGTATGCGGACAGCTGGTTTTGCATCCTTAGATTATACAGCAGTCCGGCCAGTGACGCTCTTCGTCTATCTCTTGCAGATGTTTTTAGGTGGAGCACCGGGTGGGACAGCAGGGGGCATGAAGATCACCACCTTCCTGGTCCTCTTGCTCCTGGCTCGGAAGGAACTATTGGGGCTACCACATACCAATTTAGGAAAACGTACCATTTCACCAGACATTGTTCAACGTTCCTTTGGGACGGCGGTGATTTTCCAGTTGACCTTCTTAGTGGGTCTATTAGGAATCTGTTTGGTGACGCCGGATGGCCAACGCTTTATTTATTTGGTCTTTGAGGTGGTATCCGCTCTAGCGACAGTAGGCGTGACAGCCAATGTGACCTCGACCTTAAATGGGGCGGGACTAGCCATTATTATGGTCCTCATGTTTATCGGACGGATTGGTCCTTTGACCCTTATGGTCAGTTTGAACAATTACCAAGCCAAGAAAGCAGATACCTTGCAGTATGCCAAGGCAGACATCATTATCGGATAGGAGAAACTCATGGCGAATCGAACCATTGGAATTTTAGGATTGGGAATTTTTGGACAGAGTGTCCTGAAAACCTTACAGGATCAGGATGTGGATATTATTGCAATTGACGATCACGCAGATGTGATCAACCAATATGAATCCATGATTACGACTGGAATTGTTGGAGACATTACAGAAATGGACCTCTTGGATGCGGCTGATATCGGTACCTGTGACACAGTCGTGATCGCGACGGGTGAAAACCTGGAGTCCAGTGTGCTGGCGGTCATGCACTGTAAGGCCCTTGGAGTCGAGCACGTCATTGCCAAGGTTAAAAATGAAGTGACCAAGGAAGTCCTTGAGAGGATTGGGGCTGATTTGGTCATCCTACCAGAGGTAGAAGCGGGCATGTCTCTAGCTAAGATGATCCTCTTCCAACATGGGATTGAAGTTTTCCAGTTGGATGAAGCAGTGGTGGTGGTCGAGTTTACGGTTCCAGCTAGCTGGGTAGGAAAAAGCATCCGAGACTTGGAAATCAGAGACCAATTTCAACTCAATATTATTGGCTATCGAGATGCGGAAGACCAGCCTTTGCGAAGTCAGATTGGTCCCGACTTTATCTGGCCAGAAGGGGTGCGCGTGATGGCGGTGACAGACAACCAGTATCTGGATAGAATCCAATACCTCTTAGAGGAAACAAACTGAGAGAGAGTGGGACAGAAATCGGGAATTCGTTAGAATTCGATTTCGTCGTCCCACCTCCGCATAGTTGAGTAGGGCTGTAAAAGCTGATGAAATCAGCGTAGTAGAGCCCACTCAACCACTGCGTCTTGCTCAACAGTACAAAAACAATTAAGAGGCTAGGACTTTTGTCCCAGCCTCAGAATGTTGATAACCTATTTTTTAACTAAAATAGGTGAAATGATTCTGCAGAAATATGATTTTTAATTTTTACTCCGCAGATGCCCTCTGTATCTTAATTTAGTCATGGAACTTCCTGAATTGCTGAAATCATCCACTGGATAATTTCACCTAACGTCCGTCCTCAAGGTCGTCAAGAATCTCTTGCCATTTTTCCTCATGCATGTCTTGGCAGATATGTTTGGATCGAGTCTCATGTATCTCTTGATCCATTGGGGAAGTTGATCTTATAATATTTTAGGAAAGGTTCTGTCAGGTGTTGACAGGCCTTTTTTTGAGTGCTATAGTAAAATCGTAAACGCTTACACGGTGAGGTGAAGCAGATAAAAAGCGGGCAGTCAGATGCTCCATAAAAAGAGGAGGAAAGACAAATGGCAGGATCAGTGATACAGGGAGAGAACTACCGAATCTCCGTATTAACGGAATCTTTGGTGCGCTTGGAATATTCAGAGGGTGGTGTTTTTGAAGATGGTCAGACGCAAGTTGTGCAAAATCGTGATTTTGGACCTGTTGCCTGTGAGGTCGTAGAGACAGAAGAGGTCCTCGATCTGCATACGGAGCATCTCCACCTTCATTTTGAAAAGGGACCTTTTACACCGGATCGGCTTTTTATCGAGCTCAAGGGTCAGTATGCAGTCTATGGTAGCCGGTGGCACTATGGTGATCAGCCTGAGACCTTGAAAGGGACCAGTCGGACGCTTGACGAGGTCGATGGAGCTATGGAGTTGGAAGATGGGATCTTGAGCAAGGCCGGTTATGCTCTTTTAGACGATTCCAGCTCCTACTTGTATGATGTCGAAAGCGGATTTAGAGCACGGCCATGTCCAGAAGTGGATCTGTATTTCTTCGGTTATGGGCGCGATTATCTAGGGGCCTTGAAAGATTTTTACCATCTGACGGGACAACCCCCTCTCTTGCCACGTTATGCTCTGGGAAACTGGTGGAGTCGGTATTGGCCTTATACCAGTCAGGAGTACACAGATTTAATGGATCGTTTCAAGGCTGAAGGGGTGCCTTTGGCTGTCAGTGTGATCGATATGGACTGGCACAAGACAGCGATTCCTGCTCGCTTTGGAAGTGGTTGGACGGGCTATAGTTGGAACCGGGACTTGATTCCTGATCCAGCTGCCTTCTTACATGGTCTTCATGAGCGTGGTTTAAAGGTGACCTTAAATGTCCATCCAGCAGATGGCATTCGTGCCTTCGAGGATGCTTACCCCATGGTCGCAAAACGCTTGGGATTAGATGCGGAAAAAGAAGAAGCGGCTAGCTTTGACTTTTACAGTCCAGCCTTTCGCGAAGCTTATTTCGAAGATGTCCATCATCCCTTGGAAGATCAAGGAGTCGACTTTTGGTGGATTGATTGGCAACAGGGAAGTCATGGCAAGATGGATCCCCTTTGGTTGTTAAATCATTATCATTATCTAGACAATTGTCGTACAGGTCAAGCTGGTCTTATCTTATCGCGTTATGGAGGTCCTGGCAGCCACCGGTATCCGATCGGTTTTTCAGGGGATACCATTGTGACTTGGGAATCCCTAGCCTTTCAACCCTATTTTACCAGCACAGCTTCAAATATCGGTTATACGTGGTGGAGTCACGATATTGGTGGCCATATGCGGGGTTACTATGATGAAGACTTGGCTCTTCGCTGGTTGCAATTTGGGGTCTTTAGCCCGATCAATCGTCTCCATAGTTCTTGTAATGCTTTTAACAGCAAGGAACCGTGGTTTTACTCGTCTGAGACCTGTCGCTGGATGAAGCGATATTTACGCCTGCGTCACAGCTTACTACCTTATCTTTACACCATGAATGTGGCGACGCATGAACAAGGACTGCCTTTGGTTCAGCCCCTCTATTACCACTATCCAAACGAAGAAGATGCTTATGAGGCTAAAAATCAATATTTCTTTGGTAGTGAACTCATGGTGGCCCCAATTTCAGAGGCTCTGGATCCTGTCTATCATAGTGCTTCTGTGAGTGTTTGGTTCCCAGACGGAGTTTGGTATGATTTCTTCCATGATTGGAAGTACGAAGGAAAAGGCAAGCTTACAGTCTTTAGAGCTAGCCAGGATATTCCGGTCTTTGCGCGTGCAGGAGCCGTCATCCCTATGGATGCACAACCGCAGACAGGGGTAGAGCTCCCAGAAATGCTGGACTGGCATCTTTTCCCAGGTGACAATCGTTCCTTCGTGCTCCTTGAAGGAGAAGGAGATAACAGGGTTGAAACCCGCCTAACTGTCAATTGGGATGAAAGAAAGATTAGGTTGGATTTAACAGGTGATCGAACGCTGCTTCCTGAAAAGAGACAGCACCGGTTCTTCCTCCATACCTTTGAGACAGCCCCTATCTTAGTGGACAATCACAGTCAGGAGATTGCGATGGGTGAGCTGCAATCGCGTCCTACTGCAAAAGAAGATCGGATGTTTGAGCTCTTGAAATCTGCCAACCTGGCCTACGATAGAAAGAATGAATTATTTGCGGCTTGTTCAACAGCCAAGAATTGGAAACAGTTGATGAAGGTCATTACGCCTTTAGAGGAAGGTTTGCGTCAACGTCTCTTTGAAGTGATTTATTCCAGTGAAGAGAATGAAGACTTGTAAATTCTTGCAATTTCATCCCTATTTTTGTATGATGAAAGTGATTTCACAATCATAAAGGAGAAGAAAAAAATGGAACAAAAATGGTGGCATAATGCCGTAATTTACCAAGTTTATCCAAAGAGTTTCAAGGATAGTAATGGCGATGGCATCGGGGATCTCAAGGGGATCACGAGCAAGCTAGACTACTTGGAAAAATTAGGGATTACAGCGATCTGGCTCTCACCAGTCTACAAGAGTCCCATGGATGATAACGGCTATGACATCTCGGATTACGAGGATATTGCCTCCATCTTTGGGACTATGGAAGATATGGAAGAATTGATCGCAGAAGGCCATAAACGCAAGATCAAAATCATCATGGACTTGGTGGTCAACCATACCTCTGATGAGCATGCTTGGTTTATCGAAGCACGTGAAAATCCAGATAGTCCAAAGCGGGATTTCTATATTTGGCGCGATGAGCCCAATGGTATTATTTCTGCTTTTAGTGGCTCTGCTTGGGAATTGGATGAAGCATCAGGCCAATACTACCTGCATAACTTCAGTAAGAAGCAACCAGACCTCAACTGGGAAAACGAGGAGCTTCGTCATCAGATCTATGACATGATGAATTTCTGGATTGACAAGGGGATTGGTGGCTTCCGTATGGATGTCATCGATATGATCGGTAAGATCCCAGATCAGGAAATCATCAGCAATGGTCCCATGCTTCATCCTTACTTGAAGGAAATGAATCAAGCCACCTTTGGCGATAAGGATCTGCTCACCGTGGGAGAAACTTGGGGGGCGACACCTGAGATTGCTAAGCAATATTCCAATCCAAAAAATCAAGAATTGTCCATGGTCTTCCAATTTGAACACATTGGTCTTCAATACCAACCGGGTCAACCAAAATGGCATTACGCTAAAGAATTGGATGTGCCTAAATTGAAGGAAATTTTTACCAAGTGGCAGACAGAATTGGGGACAGACGAAGGCTGGAATTCCCTCTTTTGGAACAATCACGATCTCCCACGGATTGTGTCAACTTGGGGGGATGATGGCGACTGCCGTGTCAAATCTGCCAAGGCTTTAGCAATTCTGCTTCACTTGATGAAGGGAACTCCGTATATCTATCAAGGCGAAGAAATAGGAATGACCAATTATCCATTTAAGACCCTTGAGGACGTAGAAGATATCGAGTCAATCAACTATTCCCATGAAGCCTTAGAAAAAGGTGTGCTACTCGAAGTGATTATGGATCAGATCCGCCATATTGGTCGGGACAATGCACGGACACCGATGCAGTGGAATGATGAAGCAGAAGCCGGCTTTACAACAGGTCGTCCATGGCTTGCGGTCAACCCAAACTATAAGGAGATTAATGTAGAAGCTGCTCTTGCAGATCCAGACTCCATTTTCTATACCTACCAAGCTCTCATCGCCTTGCGAAAAGAGCATCCTTGGCTTGTGACAGCTGATTATGAATTGGTGGACGCAGCCGAAAAGGTTTTTGCCTACAAGCGAGTAGAAGGAGAGCAAGCCTATCTGGTGGTTGTCAATCTCTCAAGTCAAGAGCAAGAGTTGCCACTCGTCAATGGGGTTGAAGAGGTTCTCATTGCCAATACCAAGGTGGAACAAGTCCTCGAATCAGGCAAGTTGGCCCCTTGGGATGCTTTCTGTGTCAAATTAGCCTAATGAACGTAAGAAAAATAGGAAATCACTTCCTTGTAGAAGCAGGTCTTTCTCCTTAGAGAAGGCCTGCTTTATTTCTTTGCAAATGTCATTGTAGAGCATTGACTTAAAGATGGTTTAGTGATACCAGCTTAGATTAGGGGTATAGGAAATTTTTATAAGAAGTCCTAGTTTTTGCATTTAATCTTTGCTCTAAAGGCCTATTAAATCGATGTTATAGTTTTTGGCTATATCAAGATTCGTGTAAAAGCAATTATACAAGACTGCTATCTTCTGATATGATAGTCTCAATTAGAATTTTTGGAGGACACAACATGTCAACTACAATTATCGGTTTCCCTCGTTTGGGTGAATTCCGTGAATTAAAATTTACAACTGAAAAATACTTTAGAAATGAAATCACAGCTGCAGATTTGTTGGATGCTGCAAAAGAATTGCGTGCCAAACACTGGAATATTGTCAAAGAAAAAGGGATCACTGAAATCCCATCAAATGATTTTTCACATTATGACAACTTCCTAGATGCAGCCTTTCTTTTCAACGTGGTTCCTGAGTCTGTGCAAAACTTAGAATTGACAGATCTTGAACGCTACTTCGCTTTGGCGCGTGGCTACCAAGGTGAAAAAGGGGATGTGCGTGCTCTTCCAATGAAGAAATGGTTCAACACCAACTACCACTATATCGTTCCAAAATTTGAAAAAACAACAGAAGTTAAATTGGCTGGTCACAAGATTTTTGATGAGTACCAAGAAGCCAAAGAATTGGGTCTTGACACTCGCCCAGTTGTGGTTGGACCCTTCACTTTCCTTCAATTGTCAGACTTTGAAGAAGGCGTGAAAGCAGAAGATTTCGTCGATAGCTTAGTAGCTGCTTATCAAGACATTTTTGCTAAATTGGCTGAACTTGGTGCGACTCGTATCCAATTGGACGAAGCTGCTCTTGTCAAAGATTTGACAGCAGAGGAAAAAGCTCTCTTCTTGAACCTCTACAACAAGCTCTTGGCTGACAAAAAAGGTCTCGAAGTCTTGATCCAAACTTACTTTGGTGACGTTCGTGATATCTACTCTGACCTTGTGAACTTGCCAGTAGATGCGATTGGTTTGGACTTTGTGGAAGGGAAGAAAACTCTTGAACTCGTTAAAGGTGGCTTCCCAGCTGACAAGACTCTCTATGCGGGTATTGTCAATGGTAAGAACATCTGGCGTAACAACTACGAAAAGAGCTTGGCTGTTCTTGAGCAAATTCCAGCTGAAAACATCGTTTTGACAAGCTCATGTTCACTCCTTCATGTGCCATTTACAACTGCTAATGAAGACTTTGAACCAGCTATCTTGAACCACTTTGCCTTTGCAGTTGAAAAATTGGATGAAATCCGTGACTTGGATGCTATCCGCAACGGCCAAGGAGAACAAGCTCTTGCTGCCAACAAAGAACTCTTTGCGACGGAACGTGTTGGTGAAAATGTGGAACTTCGTGCTCGTATTGCAGGATTGACTGACGCAGACTACACTCGTTTGCCAGCCTTTGCTGAACGTGAAGCTATCCAAGAAGATGCCTTCAAACTTCCAGCTCTTCCAACAACAACCATCGGATCCTTCCCTCAAACGAAGGAAGTTCGCGCTAAACGTTTGGCCTTCCGTAAGGGTGAATTGACTCAAGAAGAATACGATGCATTCCTTGCTGAAACCATCGACGAATGGATTAAATGGCAAGAAGAAGTTGGATTTGACGTGCTTGTACACGGTGAATTCGAGCGGAACGACATGGTTGAGTACTTCGGTCAAAACTTGTCAGGTTACCTCTTCTCTAAAAACGGTTGGGTACAATCATACGGTATGCGTGGGGTGAAACCGCCAATTATCTGGGGTGATGTCACTCGTCTCAACCCAATCACTGTGAAATGGTCTAGCTACGCACAAAGCCGTACGAACAAACCTGTTAAAGGGATGTTGACTGGACCTGTGACCATCCTTAACTGGTCATTCCCACGTGAAGACATCTCTATTAAGGATTCAACTCTTCAAATCGCTCTTGCCATCAAGGAGGAAGTTCTTGACCTTGAAGCAGCAGGCGTGAAAATCATCCAAATCGACGAGGCTGCTCTTCGTGAGAAATTGCCACTCCGTCGTAGCGACTGGTATGAAGATTACCTTGACTGGGCTATTCCAGCCTTCCGTTTGGTACACTCAACAGTTGCGCCAGATACACAGATCCACACACACATGTGTTACTCAGAATTTACAGATATCATCCCAGCCATCGATAACATGGATGCGGACGTGATCTCATTTGAAGCGAGCCGTTCAAACCTTGAAATCTTGGACGAACTCAAAGCTCAAAACTTCCAGACAGAAGTGGGTCCTGGAGTTTACGATATCCACTCTCCTCGTGTGCCTAACGAAGGCGAAATCGACCACACCATCGAAGCCATCCTTGCTAAAGTACCAAGCAAAAAAGTATGGATCAACCCTGACTGTGGTTTGAAAACACGTGGTATCAAAGAAACGAGAGAAAGCTTGATCCGTCTTGTAGAAGCGGCAAAAGCTGCTCGTAAAGCGCTATAAGGCAAGCAGAACTTCCTAAGCTTGCTCGATAGCAAAGAAAGAATTGCTCAATCAAGAAAGGAATACATTTGATGACTAAGCAAACACCGTCGCTCTCCTTTGAGGTTTTCCCTCCAAATCCTGAAGTAGGCAATGCCAAGCTCTTACGTGCCTTGGAAAATATGCAGGAATTAGCTCCTCACTTTATCAGTGTGACCGCTAGCAATAACAAATACAATATCAAAGAGACGACGGTTGCTTTAGCCAATCATATTCAGAATGAATTGTCTATTCCGACCATTGCCCACTTACCTGCTATTTATTTAAGCAAGGAAAAAGTGGCAGATACCCTTCATGAGTTGGATCAAGTGGGAGTTCATCGGATCTTGGCCCTTCGTGGTGACATTATTCCTGGTATTGAGCCTTTAAAAGACTTTCGTTATGCAACGGACTTGATTGAATTCATTAAAACAGAAGCTCCTCACTTTGATGTGATCGGTGCTTGTTACCCAGAAGGTCACCCGGATTCACCTAGTCAAATTTCAGACATTCAAAACCTTAAAAAGAAGGTAGATGCTGGATGCTCGAGCTTGGTGACGCAACTTTTCTTTGACAATGAGCGCTTCTATGATTTCCAAGATAAGTGTACCTTGGCGGGAATTGATGTTCCCATTCATGCAGGGGTGATGCCAATTCTTAACAGAAATCAGGCCCTTCGCTTGTTGAAGACTTGTGAAAATGTTCATATCCCACGGAAGTTCAAAGCCATCCTGGATAAGTATGAACATGATCCAGAATCCCTTCGTGCGGCTGGTTTGGCCTATGCGGTGGATCAAATCGTTGATTTGGTCACACAAGATGTTGCCGGTGTCCATCTCTACACCATGAACAATGAAGATGTGGCCTATCATGTCCACCATGCAACAAAAGCCTTATTTGAACACCAACCAAAGTTGGAAGTGATTTAATCAACAGTCTAAGTAGGAATTGTAGAGATTGAGAAAAATTTTTCTCAGTCTCTTTTTTCTTGGGCCAATCGCTTGCCAAAAGGCAACTTTTTTTTTATAGTATTAATATGAAGATTTTGGAGGCGCTTGCAATGAAGAGAGAACTCACGTTGAAGTTATTTGGACCCCCTAAGGTTATTTTTAATCAGAAAGATATTCGTTTTTCCTTCTCGAAGATGGAGGCTTTATTCTATTACTTAGCTGTAATGGGGGAGGTCAATCGTGATGAAATAGCCGGTATTCTTTGGGGAGATAAAGAAAACCAAGTAGCTCGAAAAAATTTACGGAATACAGTTTATCAAGCCAATAAAATCTTTGAAGGAGATGTTATCGTCTCTCCGACTAGGAGTAGTTTGGCTCTTAATCCTGATTTGAGACTTTCTTTGGATGTTCAGCTCTTTGAAAGGGATCCAATAGGAAATTTAGAGCTTTACCAGGGAGAGTTTCTAGAAGGTTTCTATGTAAAGGATGATGAAGATTTTGATCAATGGGCTTCTCGAAAAAAGAGCACGTATAAGCAACTCTATATCGAAAGCTGTTATCAGAAGATTGCCCAAGATGGTTTTGGCGAGCCTAGTATAGAGTCTTTACTTCACCATTTAGTAGAGCTGGATGAATTTGAAGAAAAAAACTATCAGCTCTTGATGGAGTATTATAGGATTCACCATCAGCTAGGAAAATTTTTTGAGACCTATTACAAGTTGGTCGATTTATTGGATCGTGAACTCAGTGTTCGCCCTAGTCGAGCTGTAGAAGAACTCTATCATTCTGTTTTGGAAGCCAAACGTACCCATAAACAGAGCAATCGGGTGAATATTCGAGAACTTCCCTTTTTTGGTCGCAAGCAAGAACTGTCCCAACTAGAAGAATACCTCTCACTGGTAGAGACAGGAAAAGCTGTGGGGCCCTTCCTTGTGATGGGGCAATCTGGAACAGGCAAAAAACGTTTATTGCGTCAGTTGGTCTTGATGACCAATCGGAATTTTGGTTTTGTCAAGGTCGAAGGCAGAGCGGGGAGTTCTCAGGAAGCAGGAAGTAGCTGGAGTGGTCTCATACAAGCTCTAGAGAAATTAAGCGGAGATCCAGCAAGCTCTTTATTAGGAGGGGAGAGTGATCTCGTATCTGTACGGGAGCAACTTCAAAGGCTCAGCCAAGAAAAACCTCTCCTGCTTCTTTTTGAAAATGCCCAGTGGATCGATGCGGTTTCATTGGAAAAAGTGAAGCAATTAGAGGAAAGTAGAGGACAAGAAAAATGGCAAGTAATTTTTACAGCTGAGGGGCCATTGTCAGATTTCTTGGTCAAGTTCTTAGGAGGCTTGAAAGTTGAGAGACGGTTGTCCCAGCTAGAATTGACCAATTTTAATCCGGAGGAAAGTCGGTCACTCTTGCAAGATCAATTGGGGCAGATAGAACCAGCTCTTATCGAGCAGATGATGGAGTGGAGCGAAGGCAGTCCCTTCTTGTTGTCTAGCTATATAGAAGAATGGAAAGAGAAGGAAAGTTTAGAGCCCTTGCCTGATATCATTCAGGCCTATCTATTTCAAGAATTGGGTGATATGAGCAGTGAGGAAGAAGCGCTTCTTCACTACTTGTCTTGTTTTCATAAGCCCATTTCTATATCTATCTTGGCTGATTTGACGGCTACCGATCTTTCTGCCTTGACAGAACTATTAGAGCCTTTATCTGAAAGAGCCATTATCTCAATAGTAGAAGATGGTGAGGATCTTTTGGTTCATTTTCGCAAGCAATTAGTAGCCATGTACTTTTACCAGCTCCTCTCACCTGCCAGACGGCGTCTTTTTCACCAACAAATTGCTCAAAAACTAGAAGAAACTCTAGAAGATTCGACGGATCTTCTCTTCTATAAGGAAATTGCTTACCAATACAAGCAGTCCCAAAATCACTTGCGTTCCTTGTCTTTTGAGTTGACCTACTTGGAAGAAATCCTCCAGCTGGAGCATGAACTGTTTCCAATTTACTCCAAGGGAGATGAGGGGCTTGTATCGGACGGTAAAAATAGCCATTTAGATATTTTGGCGGAGTTGACCCGCCTACATCATGAACTAGAGGAGCTTTTCTCGAGACACCAAAGAGATAGAGAATACAAATATTTACAACTACGCTATTTGTATCTGGAAGGACGCTATTTTATTCGAATCGGTGAGTACCAAAAGGGCATCCATGATATTCAAAAGGTCATCTCCTATGCAAGGGAGCTCAAACGACTGGACTTTCTCTTGGAAGGCTATCGCCAAATCATTTATTATTGCATTCAAACAGAAAATATTTCTGAAATGGCCTATTATACGGATCTGGCTTTAGAAGATGCTATCCAAGCCAATAACCATGAAGCCATTGCGATTCAGTTGCGCTTGAAAGGCTTGTACCATCTGATGGTAGGTGATGAAGAACAGGCTACACGTCATCTTTATCGCTCCATTGATTGCTTTAGTTTGACCAATAGCATGCAGGCTAAATATGCTATTCAAATTGCGGCTTCTTTGGCTTACTTGGCTGAAATAGAGCAAATTAGAGGTCATTTCCAAGTAGCCGTCACCCACTTAGAAGAGGTCTTGCGTTTGGTGGGAGATCAAGCAGTTGATTCTGTCCGTGTCGTATTTGATATTGATCTGGGAATCGCCTATTACTGGAAGGGGGATCTCGTCCAAGCACGCCTCTGTTTTGACCGAGCTCAGAAAATTTTATCCAGTGTTCGTTTCCCTTGGAAGGAAGAATTGCTAGAATTTTATCAATCCTTAATCGCCTGTCATCAGGGAGAAGATGAGAAAGTGGCGGATTACCTAGCTCGTAAAGAACTGACCATGAACCAATCTGTCAATGCAAGGGATAAGGGGATGGTTCATTATCTCCTAGCTCTCTTGACAGATCAGAAGGAAAAAGGGAAGCAACTGGATCCTGTCCTGAGCACCTTCTTAAAAGAAGAAAAGAACTACTACAAGAAGGTAGCGGAGCAACACTTGAATCCATACAGGGACCAGCAGTTTCTTAAGAAATTAAGAGAGATCTAGGGCATTTTCTCAAAAATACTGAGACAGGAATGCCCTTCTCTTACTTAGGGATCTTTCTAGTGGCAGGTCATGAAGAAAGAAAAAGGCATAGAAAGACCGTAAAGATAGGTTATTCTATGCCTTTTATGTGTGTAGAAATGTTTCTAGTTCAATGTTTGTTGCGCTAAGATTTGGGTCAGGTAAAAGATGAAGGTCGCAGCAAGGTTTGAAGTGTGGTTATCAATATCATGTGGAGGCGAAACTTCCACGATATCAAAGCCAATCAGTTTCCCACTGGCTGCAATATGTTGGATCAGCATAAGGGCCAGTTTAGGATCGACCCCCAATGATTGAATGGCACTGACACCAGGAGCAGAACCGACCGCAAAGCAGTCCATATCGATGGAGAGGTAGACGGCTGTTTGATGTTCTAAGAATCGATCGATATGTTCTAGAATGGCTGGGTGGCTCATCTGGAAGAGATCTTGACCCGTTAAGAAATCAATGCTTGGTGTTTTAGCCACGTAATTAAAGAGAAAGAGATTGTTATTGTGCTCTTGGATTCCAAGGATGAGGTAAGGGAAGTCATGCCCTTTATCTTTTGCGTGATCGGCCATTTGACGAAAACCTGTTCCAGAGTTGGGACCAGTTTGGTCATATGGGCGCAAGTCAAAATGGGCGTCTAGATTGATCACAGCTAGTTGTTCATCCTTTTTTAGGCTCGATTCGATCCCCAGGTAGTGTCCATAAGCAGTTCCATGACCGCCTCCTAGAACAATGGGTTGGATACCTAATTGGTACATGCGCTGTATTGCTTGTGAGAGACTTTCTTGGAGTTCTCCCAGCGAATGATTGGGACCGTCAATATTCCCAACATCATAAACTGTAACATTAGTCCCCCAGTGCCATGGAAGCTTGGCAATTTGAGAACGAATAGCTGTTGGGCCCTCGACAGCTCCTACACGTCCATTGTTGATATAGACGCCTTTATCACTTTTAAAGCCGATAATCCCAAAGGTCGTACCCTCAAATGGAGTGAGGGACTCATCATTTAGATCTAGAAATTTTGTGACCATGCCCCATTTGGCAGTGTAGGGATTATCCTCGATACTACCTTGGTAATAGCTATAGGTCATTGGATAGTAGTTTGTAAGCAAGGTCGTTGCCTCCCTTATATTTTTTGAAAGCATTCAGAGGCTGAGAAAATCGCCAGCCTCTGTTTTTGCTATATCTTTACTGTATCAGTATTGAATGTTTAAGTCAACTGCTTTTTCAATAGTTGCTAAGAATTCTTCACTTTCGACAACAGCAGATGCCTTATTGAGTTCTTCAAAGATTTCGATGTCTTTGTCAAATTCAATGAAGGAAACCTTGTTGCGGATCAGGTCATAGGCAGGTTTTGTACCTTTACCAAGTTCATGATTTTCTGGTTTGAGATCCAAAGCTTGGCAGGCTGCCATAATTTCAGTAGCAACGATGCGACGTGAATTCTTAAGAATTTCAGCCGCTTTACGAGCTGCTGTTGTTCCCATGCTGACGAAGTCTTCTTGGTTTTCACAAGAAGGAATAGAATCGACGCTAGCTGGGTGAGACAAGATTTTGTTTTCAGATGCAAGGGATGCACACGCATACTGCGTAATCATGAAGCCTGAGTTGAGTCCAGGGTGTTTAACCAAGAAGGATGGTAATTTACTAAGCTGGCTGTTGACCAAGCGTTCCACCCGACGTTCAGATACATTTCCGATTTCAGAAAGGGCAATCCCTAAGAAGTCAAATGGTTGCGCCATTGGTTCACCGTGGAAATTCCCACCGGAGATGACGTGGCCTTCTTTAGTAATAATTGGGTTATCTGTCACAGAGTTGATTTCGATTTCAACTTTTTCTTTTACATAAGCAATAGAATCCTTGCTGGCTCCGTGGATTTGAGGGATACAACGGAGTGTGTAAGGGTCTTGTACCCGTTGTTGGGTTGCAACGGTTGTGTTTTTGCTTCCTTCAAGGAGGTTACGGATGTTGCGAGCAGTTGCCAATTGTCCACTTTGAGGACGGATGGTATGAAGGTCTTCTTCAAATGGACTGGTAATACCATTGTGGACTTCCATTGAAAGAGCACCGGCAATATCAGAAAGTTTGAGCAGTTGGATACCGTCGTAGGTTGCAAGAGCTCCGATACCAGTTAGAACGGTTGTACCATTGATCAAGGCAAGCCCTTCTTTTGCAGCCAATTGGATCTTTTCAATACCAGATTGGTCGAGAGCTTCTTGACCGCTTAAGAGTTGACCCTTGTAGTAGGCCTGTCCAAGTCCCAACATTGGTAAAACCATGTGAGATAGAGGAGCGAGGTCTCCAGAAGCTCCGAGAGATCCTTTTTCTGGAATATAAGGAGTCACCCCTTTATTGAGCAATTCCAACAGTTTTTCAACAGTTGACAGACGAATGCCAGAATAGCCCTTCAAGAGCGAGTTGATACGGATCAGCATGATGGCACGAACGGCATCTTCTGGAAGTGGATCACCGAAACCAGATGAATGAGTTCGGATCAAGTTTTCTTGAAGTTGAACAGTATCTTCTGGAGAGATGCTGACATTACAGAGGGAACCAAAGCCAGTGGTAACACCATAGACCACTCGTTTTTCACGGACGATATCATCGACAATCTTACGAGAAGCGACGACAGCTTCTTTTGCTTGTTCGTCAAGCTCACATTGGGCACCATGGCGAGCTACGGCGATGACTTCTTCGAGTGTTAAGCTATTACCATCTAAATGAATCAATTGAGTCATATAAAACCTCCGATTATGAGTAGTTGTTCTGTAGAAGTAGGTTTGTGTACTTCAATTTGAATACCAAACATGGGCCCATTGTCTATCCAGCTTATAGGGATCTAAAGGAGGCTTAGAGAAAAGAGCTCATGTTTGATATTCGTGAAAGCATAGATGGGCTGGGGAGTAGAACCTAAGCCTACTCCCGCCAGAGTTCCCATCTAGTGTATTAAGAAAATGAGTGAAGAATGCTTTATGATTTACCTAGTTTATCTCCGTGGAAAACGAAATAGAGTCCACTGGCGATCACTAGACCGATAGCTCCCCATGCAAAGTTCATTAGATTGTCACCTGCAATCATCAAGATACTAATCACAACAGCTAAAATTGGAATAACAGGACCAAATGGCACTCGGAAGGTAACCTTTTTGTCTGGATACATTTTTCTGAGTTTGAGTGCTGCCAAAGCAGTTGGAATGTATTGGAAGAAACGGAAGACTACGCTGAAGGTTGCTAATGATTCAAAGGAACCTGTAAGCAAGAGTAAGAAAGCGAAGATACCAGAAATAATAATGGCAATGACTGGAGCATTCTTAGAGTTTGTTTTTCCAAGACCTTCTGGCAAGAGTTTTTCATCTGCTAGGGCTGCCCCGAAACGAGGAACCATAATAGATTCACCAATGTTTAGACCGGCGATTGAAATGAGGGCACCGTATGAAACGAGAGGAGCTCCGATAGGGCCAATCATTTCAACAAATGCGTCTTGTACCGGTGCACCAGTTTGCATAATGCGACCACCGAGCATAGCGATTGTTCCAGCGATGATCAACATGTAGAGAACTGAGACGATACTGATAGATCCTAAAATGGCACGGGGAACGTTCTTTTCAGGATTCCGCATTTCCCCTGCAACGATGGACATGGTTTCAAATCCGATAAATCCGTAGAAGATGTAAACAGCGGTACTCGAAATAGCACTAAAGAGAGTTGATCCGCTTTCCAATTGAAGGAAAGGTGTGAAGTTGCCCTTGCTCACGCCTCCTGAAATGAAGAAGATAGCAAAGAGTGAGAAGAGAACGATAGGGATTAATTTCGCAACAGTAGCTGTCAGTGTGAACATTTTCGATGTTTTCAAACCAGCGATGTTCATGATACTTAATAGGATTAGTAAGGCAATACTAATCTGTAGGTTGTAGCCTTCGAAGGCTGGGAAGGTAATGATGAAGATTTTAGCAAAACCAGCTAGCATAGCCGCCCAAGCGATAACGGTAACGGCCCAACCGAGAATTCCGACGTTAAAGCCGACAAAGTCTCCGAAAGCTGCTTTGGAGTATTGCATGGCTCCACCGTTTTTATCGAAGTAGCCAGCCGTTTCAGCCAGACAGGCTGATAGTAGCATAACAAGAATAGCTACTCCGAACATGACGGCTAGGGAAGCTGGTCCTAAACCGGCATAAATTTTTTGTGGCAAGAGGAAGATACCAGACCCGATCACGGCATTGATACCGTATAGAGTGGCACCGCTAAAGCTGAATTTGGCTTTTTCCTGTTCCTCAATCGACTGTTTATGTGCTCCGTTCATAATGTCTCTCCTTTTTGAACATTATTTAAGTACAGTCCAGATAGCAATCGGTTGCTCCCCAGACTGAAGGGGTGAAAACGTGATTGTCATCTCTTGAAGAGGAGATGCTTGTTCGATAACCAGGAGCTCGTGAGTTTGGAGGGTTTGAGATTGTCCTGTTTCCCATTGGAGTGTGAGAGGACAGAGAGCGTATATAAATTGATAGCGACTCTGACTCGTGGCACTTTCATATGGGGATATAGCACTCATATTCCCCTGATAGGAAGGTTTGTAGATCAGATTAAAATCTTGGCAGGTCCCTTGGCTAGATACAGGATCTCCTCCGTCAAAGAAGTAGCTTTGAAATGGATTCAAGACCACTTCTTTGTGTTGATGGGTGAGTCGAATGGAGTCATTCAAGGGCATTAAGATTCGGTGGAAGCCAGTGAGATCGCTAAAATCACTTGTTTCAACCTCTACTGTTGCAGTAGAGAGTCGGAAATCAAAGGTTCGATCCTGATAACTTCCCTCTTTTGGAGAGAGGAAGAGTTGGGTGGTTTGGCCACCGGACCAAGTAGATATCTGATAATCTGAAGGGGTAAGATGAAGGATAGTCACCATAGGACGTCCTCTTTCTTAAAAGAGACCAGTGATATTGCCTTGGGCATCGATATCAATCTTTTCACTGGCTGGAACTTTTGGCAGGCCAGGCATGGTCATGATCGTTCCGGTGAGAGCGACGATAAAGCCAGCTCCGGCTGCTACCTTAAGGTTACTGATTTTGACAGTGAAATCTGTCGGTGCTCCGATCTTCTTGGCATCATCGGAGAAGGAATATTGTGTTTTGGCCATACAGATTGGGTAGTTTGAGAAACCAAGTGCTTCTAATTCTTTTAGTTCGCGTTTGGCCGCCGGTGTTAAGCTAATGTCTTTACCACCATAAACTTTTGTGACAATCTTGGTCAATTTTGTTTCAATGCTGTCTTCTTCGTCATAGACATAAGAGAAGTGATTTTCTTCTTGAGCTAGTTGAATGACTTTTTCAGCCAGTTCGCGTCCACCAGCTCCACCATTTGCCCAGACATCTGAAATGACCACATCTACATTGCGTTTCTTACATGATTCGTATACGGCTTCAAGTTCCGCTTCTGTATCCAGTGGGAATTTGTTAATGGCAACCACTACAGGTAGACCGTAGACTTCTTGGATGTTGGCCAAGTGTTTGTCGAGGTTTGGCAGACCATCGATAACGGCTTGGACATTTTCAGTAGCCAAGTCCGCTTTGGCAACTCCACCATGCATCTTGAGAGCACGGATGGTTGCGACGAGGACTACGGCAGAAGGTTTAAGTCCTGCTATGCGGCACTTGATGTCAATGAATTTTTCAGCACCTAAGTCTGCTCCAAAACCAGCTTCTGTCACAACATAGTCTGCATATTTGAGAGCTAGTTTAGTAGCCAGCACACTGTTACAGCCATGAGCGATATTGGCAAATGGACCACCGTGGATGATAGCAGGAGTATGTTCTAAAGTTTGTACCAAGTTGGGATGAATGGCATCTTTGAGAACAGCTGCCATAGCACCACCAGCTTTGAGGTCTTTAGCTGTCACGGGTTGCCCTTGGTAGTTGTAACCGATAATGATACGATCAAGGCGTTCTTTAAGGTCAAGGATGTTTTCTGAGAGACAGAGAATAGCCATGATTTCAGAAGCCACTGTGATGTCGAAACCATCTTCACGAGGAACTCCGTTTGTTTTTCCTTGAAGGCCGTCGACAATATGGCGGAGTTGACGGTCGTTCATGTCGACTACTCGTTTCCAAGTGATGCGACGAGAATCAATGCCTAACTCATTGCCGTGGTGAATATGATTGTCAATTAAGGCTGCGAGCAGGTTGTTGGCAATCCCAATGGCATGGAAGTCCCCTGTAAAGTGAAGGTTGATGTCTTCCATTGGAACAACTTGAGCGTAACCTCCACCAGCAGCACCACCCTTGATCCCAAAGACAGGGCCAAGAGATGGTTCGCGGAGGGCAATGACGGCTTTCTCACCGATAGCAGAGAGGGCGTCCACTAACCCAACAGAGGTTGTTGTCTTTCCTTCTCCAGCAGGTGTCGGAGAGATGGCTGTCACAAGAATCAGTTTTCCATCTTCCTTATCTTTCAATTGTTCCAATTGGTTGCCATCAATTTTTGCTTTATATTTTCCGTAGAGAGAAATATCCTCTTCAGTTAATCCTAATTCGGCAGCGATTTCGGTGATGGGTTTCATTTGGACAGAATTGGCGATTTCAATATCCGATAAAACCATAGAATCCCTTCTTTCTTTGTAGGTATTAAAGTTATAACGTTGATTGGTAGGCTTAAGATAGACTTTCTAAAATAGTTTGGTAAATGCTATCTGCAAGCTCAGAACCTGTTTGGAGGAGTTCGAGACCCTTGCCGTGGTATTCTTGGACAAAGTCTTGGTCCTTGATTCCTGAAATGTTGATCAGGACATTGAGCCAAGCCCCTTGAAGGCCAGCTTTAAGGTTGAGAGCAGCCACTCCTAAGTCGCTCGCCGCATTGGTGTTGGACTTACCAACAGCTTCTTTGGTGGTTTCAAGAGCTTCAACGATGAGTTCCATCATAGAGAAAGGAGATACTGTCGCATGTTTCAAGGCTTTTTGCATGGCTTCGCGACGAGCGGCTTTCTCTTCTTCGGTTTCTTTTGGAAGATCAAAGACAGCTGATACGACGTTGAAAGCTTCTGTATCCTTGTCAATAGCTTCTAGTAATTGATCTTGGAGGTGGGCACTTTTTTCGTGAACCCCTTTGATGTGGTCTTCAAATTCAGCGTATTTTTTCTTACCAATGGTCAGTTCACAGACCATTTTTGTAAGGGAAATCCCATTCGCAGCGGATAGGGCAGCAGCAGAACCACCACCTGGAGCTGGGGCATCTGAACCAAGAACCTTGGCAAACTCAGTAATACTTAAGTCAACTAGTTTCATAGAACTCCCTTTCTAACCCAACAAGTGATTTTCCAAGACTTGTTTGCTGTAGTCAAAGTCTTCTAATTGCAAGTAGTACTCAGCAGAGTCGATCAAAGCCTTAGCTGGAGCAAGTCCGATGAGTTCTGTTCCGATGATTCGAACACCATAGCGTTGTGCTTCGAAACGAACGGTTTCAACGACGCGATACAATGGGAATTTTTCCAAGTTGACCATGTTGATAGAAACTTGGGCAATGTTGCGATCTTCTAGCATAACACCAATCGCTTTACAGTATTTGTATCCACCGCTGGATCCGCGAATGATTTTAGAAATGTTATTGGCAATTTCTAGATCATCTGTGTCAAGGTTGACATTGAAGGCAACGAGTGGCATACGGACACCGACAGCAGTAACCCCTGCAGTTGGGTGAATCTTGCGTTCACCGTAGTCTGGTTTCCAGTCTTCTTCCAACAATTTTTCTGGCATTCCTTCGAATTGGCCTTTACGAACTTTAGCGAGGTTGGTGCGTTCTGGACGGGTTGCGGCATCTTCATAGAGGAAGATTGGAATACCCAATTCACGATTGATTCGTTCTGCCACTTTATTAGCGATTTCGACACATTCATCTGTTGTGATATCTTTGACTGGAACGAATGGACAAACGTCTGTTGCTCCCATCCGAGGGTGTTCGCCTTCGTGTTTGGTCATATCGATGTTTTCAGATGCGTATTTTACCAATTGGAAAGCCGCTTCTTGAATGGTTTCTTCATCCCCAACGAGTGTAAAGACGCTGCGGTTGTGGCTAGCATCAGACGAATAGTCTAATAATGTAACACCTGGAATGCTTTTTGCAGTAGCGACTAATCCGTCGATTACAGCTTGATTGCGTCCTTCAGAGAAGTTTGGAATACACTCAACAATTTTTGCCATATGATTACCTCTTTTTATAGGAGAAGTGGGGAAGGAGGGCAATGTATTCTCCTCCCCTTTCTCAATTTTTATTTTTTTGAATTAAAACAATTTTTGAACCGCATCTTTGACCAAATCTTCGTCTGCAAGATAAGGAATAGTGATGTGGTCTGTTCCTGCATGGAGACGGTTGTATTCGATCGCTGTTTCAATAGCATGATCGTTCCGTGCCCAGTTCCGACGGGCAACCCCTCCCATGGTATCCCATGAAATAGCAGATTTGATAATTTCGTCGATTCGGTGACTACCGTCTAGAACGAGACCGAATCCTCCGTTGATAGCTTTACCGATACCAGTACCACCACCATTGTGGAGAGCAACAAGACTCATACCGCGAGCAGCGTTACCAGCGTAACATTGAACGGCCATATCACAAGTAACGTTTGATCCATCTTTGATGTTTGATGTTTCACGGAATGGAGCATCTGTACCAGATACGTCATGGTGGTCACGTCCAATCATGACAGGTCCAATCTTACCTTGGCGAATGAGTTCATTGAATTTCAAAGCAATGTTGACACGGCCCATACAATCTTGATAGAGGATACGAGCTTCTGTACCAACCACCAATTGGTTCTTTTCAGCATCGCGAATCCAGTTGTAGTTATCGCGGTCTTGGTAGCGACGAGTTGGATCAATCGCTTCCATAGCTGCATGGTCAGTTGCAATCAAGTCTTCGTGTTTACCGCTGAGGCAGACCCAACGGAATGGACCATAACCATAGTCAAAGAGCATAGGTCCCATGATATCTTCTACATAAGATGGCCAAATGAATCCGTCTTTGTCATCGAGACCATTCTTAGAAATTTCCTTGATGCCTGAGTCATAAACAGATTTCATGAAGGCATTACCATAGTCGAAGAAGTAGGTACCTTTAGCGGTCAAATCTTTAATCACTGCGAAGTGGCGAGCCAAAGTTTCATCGACGAGACGGTGGAAGGTTTCCTTGTCTTCTGCCAACAAGCGTGTCCGTTCTTCAAAGCTAATACCAGCTGGACAATAACCACCATCGTAAACGTTGTGGCAAGAGGTTTGGTCAGACAAGAGATGAACATGGACTTGGTGTTCATTGACATATTCAAGCAAGTCTACGATATTACCATGGTAGGCAATAGAAGTAGATTCACCAGCTTCCAGGGCTGCTTGAGCCAATTTCACAGCTTCTTCGGCACTGTCGGTTACTTGGCTAATCCAACCTTGGGAGTGACGAGTTTCGATCCGAGAGCGGTCTACTTCTGCAACGATGGCAACAGCTTTTGCAATTTCAGCTGCTTTCCCTTGAGCGCCACTCATCCCACCGAGACCAGATGAAATAAAGAGTTTACCGGTCAAGTCACCATCGTCAGCAACGCCGAGTTTCAGACGACCAGCATTGAGAAGGGTGTTGAAGGTACCGTGGACGATTCCTTGAGGGCCGATGTACATCCAGCCACCAGCAGTCATTTGACCGTAGTTGGTAACGCCCATCTCTTCAGCAATTTCCCAATCGTGCATGTTGTCATACTCACCAATCAATAGACCGTTGGTAATGATTACGCGAGGAGCTTCTGGTTTAGATTTGAAGAGACCGAGTGGGTGACCAGATTCAACGACCAAGGTTTGGTCTTCCGTCATGACTTCCAAGTATTTCTTGATCAAGTTGTATTGCATCCAGTTAGCACAGACAGAACCTGTTTCTCCGTAAGTGACCAATTCATATGGATAAAGAGCAATCTCAAAGCTCAAGTTGTTGTCAATCATGACCTGCATAGCCTTAGCAGCGGTGCAGTTTCCTTTGTACTCGTCAATTGGTTTTCCGTAGATGCGTTCTTTTGGACGAAAGCGGTAGCCGTAGATGCGACCACGAGTTTTTAGTTCTTCCAGGAATTCTGGGATCAACTCTTGATGGAATTTTTTAGGAATGTAACGCAGAGCATTTTTAAGGGCAATCTCTGTTTGAGCTTGCGTTAAGCGGAAGCCTCTATCTGGTGCACGACGAATACCTTCTTGAAAAGTTGCCTTTTCAGGTAGGACATCATAGTCAAGTTTGACAGACATAGCTGCTGCAATTTCTTTTTCGTCTATAAATGACATAGTGGAATCCTCCTTATAGCTGAACTATGAATTTATATTTTCTTTATTGTATCGAAGAAACGTCAATAAAGAGTCAAAAAAAAATAGAATTTTTAATAAAGCAAAAAAAAGTGAGGGGTCAACTTTTTGACTTTTTTTTGACGCTTTTTCTTTAGAATTGTAAAATGAAATTATAACGGAAATAGAAAGGAATGTTTCGTATGTCTGCTGATATTCTATTAACCCACTTTAACCAGTTGTTTTGTCCAAAGGACCTCGGCCATCCTCTTTATGGGAAGGAGATGGCAGATGCCCAAATTCTTTCCGATGCTTATATCGCCATTAAAGATGGAAAGATCCTCGCAGTTGGAACAGGTCAACCAGATCCAGAACTGATCGATGACCATACGGAAGTGAAATCCTGTGAAGGAAAGGTCGCAACACCTGGTCTGATTGATTGCCACACTCACTTAGTTTATGGAGGAAGTCGTGAGCATGAGTTTGCTAAAAAGTTAGCGGGTGTTTCTTACTTAGACATCCTCGCCCAAGGCGGTGGAATTCTTAGCACGGTTCGGGCAACACGTGAAGCATCTTTTGATAATCTCTATGACAAGTCTAAACGACTGTTGGATTATATGTTGCGTCATGGGGTGACAACTGTTGAAGCCAAGAGTGGTTACGGTTTGGATTGGGAAACTGAAAAACGCCAATTAGATGTAGTAGCAGCCTTGGACCGAGACCATGAAATTGATCTGGTTTCAACCTTTATGGCAGCTCATGCGATCCCGACAGAGTACAAGGGCCGTTCTCAAGAGTATTTAGATCTGATTATTGAACAAATGCTTCCAAAGGTAAAAGAAGACAATCTGGCTGAATTCTGTGACATCTTCTGTGAAAAGGGTGTCTTTACAGCGGATGAATCACGCTATCTTCTTTCGAAAGCAAAGGAAATGGGGTTCAAGCTACGGATTCATGCAGATGAAATCGAGTCCATCGGTGGAGTAGATGTGGCGGCTGAGTTGAAAGCAACTAGCGCAGAACACTTGATGGTCATTACCGATGAGGGCATTCAAAAACTAGCAAAAGCAAAAGTTATTGGAAATCTTTTGCCGGCAACAACCTTTAGTCTGATGGAAGATACCTATGCACCGGCTCGTAAGATGTTGGATGCTGGTATGGCTATTACCCTAACGACTGATAGCAACCCAGGCTCCTGTCCGACGGCCAATCTTCAGTTTGCCATGCACCTTGGCTGCTTCATGATGCGCCTAACTCCAGTGGAAATCCTCAATGCGGTGACCATCAATGCAGCTTATTCTGTAGATCGTGCCAAAACCATTGGATCTTTGGATATTGGAAAACAAGCAGATATCACGATTTATGATGCACCGAATCTAGATTATCTCTTCTATTTCTTTGCGACAAATCTGGTGACAGATGTTTACAAGAAAGGTCAAAAAGTCATTTAAACGGTTTCTATTTGATTGGGGACTTTGCTGGTTTGCAAGAATCAGCAAAGTCTTTTTTCTATCAGATTACCACAGTGAATGGAAGCGCTTTATTGGAGAATAAAAATTTGACCTTCAAAGAATATTTTTCTTACTTTCTGATGTACAAAAAGAGAAATTCTTGATAAAATAGAAGTTATATTGAATATTTTTTTCAATATCATCTGTTTGAACATGAAAACAGAGTGTTTAAACTATTAATAAAATGAACAGGTTTTTTTAAAATAACCTGTCTAGAAATTGTGAGGAGACAAGATGACTGTCGATTATAACAGCAAAGCTTACTTGGATAAAGTAGACGCTTGGTGGCGTGCAGCCAACTACATTTCAGCTGCTCAAATGTACTTAAAAGATAATCCATTGTTGAAGCGTGAAGTTGTTGAACATGACTTAAAAGCTCACCCAATCGGACACTGGGGAACTGTACCAGGGCAAAACTTTATCTATGCTCACTTGAACCGTACCATCAACAAATATGACTTGGATATGTTCTACATCGAAGGTCCAGGTCATGGTGGACAAGTAATGGTATCCAACTCATACTTGGATGGTTCTTATACTGAATTGAATCCAAACATCCCACAAAATGAAGAAGGCTTCAAACACCTATGTAAAATCTTCTCATTCCCAGGAGGAATCGCTTCTCACGCGGCGCCTGAAACACCAGGATCTATCCACGAAGGTGGAGAACTTGGATACGCTCTTTCTCACGCAGCTGGAGCTGTTTTGGATAATCCAGATGTGATTGCTGCAACCGTAATCGGTGATGGTGAAGGGGAAACTGGTCCATTGATGGCTGGTTGGTTGGCCAATACCTTCTTGAACCCAGTCAATGATGGTGCTGTTCTTCCAATCTTCTACCTCAACGGTGGGAAGATCCACAATCCAACAATCTTCGAACGCAAAACAGACGAAGAATTGGCCCTCTTCTTTGAAGGTCTTGGTTGGAAACCAATTTTTGCAGACGTAACGGCTATTTCTGATGATCACGAAGCTGCTCATGCTTTGTTTGCAGAAAAATTGGACGAAGCGATTGAAGAAATCAAGAAAGCCCAAGCAGAAGCTCGTAAAGGTTCTGCAGAAGAAGCAACTCAACCAGTATACCCTGTCTTAATTGCTCGTATTCCTAAAGGTTGGACTGGACCAAAAGCTTGGGAAGGAACACCAATCGAAGGTGGATTCCGTGCGCACCAAGTGCCAATCCCAGTAGATGCTCACCACATGGAGCATGTGGATGCTCTGCTTTCTTGGTTGGAATCATACCGTCCAGCTGAGTTGTTCGACGAAACTGGTAAATTACTTCCTGAGATTGCTGAAATTGCACCAAAAGGTGACCGTCGGATGGCTATGAACCCAATCACAAACGCAGGTGTCATCAAACCAATGGACACTGCTGATTGGAAGAAACATGCCTTCAAGATCGAAACACCAGGTGCTATCATGGCGCAAGATATGATCGAATTTGGTAAGTATGCAGCAGATCTTGTGGATGCGAACCCAGATAACTTCCGTATCTTTGGACCAGATGAAACCAAATCAAACCGTCTTCAAGAAGTCTTCACTCGTACAAGCCGTCAATGGTTAGGACGTATGAAACCAGACTACGATGAAGCTTTGAGCCCTGCTGGACGTGTGATTGACTCTCAATTGTCAGAACACCAAGCGGAAGGAATGCTTGAAGGATATGTCTTGACAGGTCGTCATGGATTCTTCGCATCTTACGAATCATTCCTTCGTGTCGTAGACTCTATGATTACTCAACACTTCAAATGGTTGCGTAAATCTAAGACTCACACGACATGGCGTAAAAACTACCCAGCCTTGAACTTGATTGCGACTTCAACTGTTTTCCAACAAGATCACAATGGCTACACTCACCAAGATCCAGGTATTTTGACTCACTTGGCAGAAAAAACTCCAGAATACATCCGTGAGTACTTGCCAGCAGATACTAATACGTTGCTTGCAGTGATGGACCAAGCCTTCAAGGCAGAAGATGTGATCAACTTGATCGTTTCTTCTAAACACCCACGTCCTCAATTCTACTCAGCTGACGAAGCAGAAGAATTGGTTCGTGAAGGATACAAGGTGATCGATTGGGCATCAACTGTTTCAGCAGATGAAGAGCCAGATCTTGTTATTGCAGCAGCAGGTACAGAGCCAAACTTAGAGGCACTTGCAGCCGTAACGATTCTTCACAAAGCCTTCCCAGAATTGAAGATCCGCTTTGTTAACGTTGTAGACATCTTGAAATTGCGTCACCCATCCGTCGACGCGCGTGGACTTTCAGATGAAGAGTTCGACAAGGTCTTCACCGCTGATAAACCAGTGATCTTTGCCTTCCACGGTTATGAAGGCATGATCCGTGACATCTTCTTCAACCGTCACAACCACAACTTGCGTGTGCATGGTTACCGTGAAAACGGAGATATCACAACACCATTCGATATGCGTGTGATGTCTGAGTTGGACCGCTTCCACTTGGCACAAGATGCAGCTAATGCAGCTCTTGGAGAAGCAGCAAGCGAATTTGCAGCTCAAATGGATGAAACAGTAGCCTTCCACAACGCCTATATCCGTGAAAATGGAGACGACATTCCAGAAGTTCAAAACTGGAAATGGGAAAACGTAAATAAATAATAGAAAGAGCCGGAGCAATCCGGCTTTTTTGTCTTATTTAGACCGTCTTTTACATTTCCAATTGTTTTTTTGAAACAGTTAAGCGCTGTTCCATCAGTTTGTGGAAGTCTTCTATCCACATAGAGGGTGGAATCACCTTGTGGATTGCATTGATGATGCTAGCGGTAAAAGAATTTGATATTTTTTTAAAAATATTTGATTAGCCCATCAGTAGCTAGGTGAATGATTTCCTAAAATAAAAAAGAATGCTGGAAAGTGGGATTGCTTGAGAAAGAAAATTACAAACGAATTCCAGTTTCTACAGTCAACCTGTTTTTATATCTTGGTTGACCATTAAGGGGTTGTTTGGTATAATAGGTTAACCATATTTAAAAACGAGGTTAACTAAAAAATGAAACAACATCATACTTTTTCAATTGTTCTTCCAGCTTTCGGAGCTGCTATTATTGCCACATTGGCTCAAATAGTTATCCCCATTGGTGCCGTTCCCATCACATTACAGACCTTTGCTGTGGGGCTGGTGGCCGCTATTTTTAAACCAAGAGAAGCTGCATTAGCTGGACTCCTCTATCTTCTCTTGGGAGCTATTGGTTTACCAGTTTTTGCAGGTGGAGGAGGTGGCCTTCAATCCTTCGTTAAACCTTCTGTAGGCTATTTGCTCGCTTATCCACTTTTTGCGTTTGTCACCTCTAAACTGACTCATGCTACAGCTCCTATTTGGAAAAATTTCTTAGCTTTTGTTTTAGGTGATGCTCTTGTCTTTGTCGGAGGTATCATCAGTCTTCACTTCCTTGGCAATATGCCTTGGTCTGGTGCTATAGCTGTTGGTTTAGTGCCTTTTATCATTCCTGATCTTTTGAAAGGCCTTGTTGTCGCTTTGGTGATGAAACCCATTTTAAAATCTTTAAAAAATCATAGCTACTTCCAATAAAAAAAGATTGAAGGCTCTGTTCACACGAACAATGTCTTCAATCTTTTTATTTTGCAAAATAAATGTCATAGTGCTTTGAACAAGCTGGATTAAACCGACTGTGACAATGAGAGCAAGAGATAGACTTTTGATAGTTTTCAATAGTCATCTCATGTAGACAAACACCACAGATAACTACCTTATCCTGCTTTATGTGGCAAGGATAAGCTCTAAATCTATGATCCTCTATATGATCATGACATTGATAACAGGCATAATACTTTTGACAGTCATAGCATTTTAGAGCAACAATATCTAGTGGAGAATGATAGTGTTGGCACCTACTTTCCTTATCTACCAGGAGGCCATGAATTTGTGCTACTGGTGGACAAGGAGTAGAAGCAATTGTCTTGCCCAGGACATCAGGTTCCTGATTTCTGAAAGTTTTTCTAGTGATTGTACTTTTACTATTTTCCATTAATCACATTATAGCACAAATGATTTGTATTTACAGGAGAAAAGTATAGTCGATTCACATGATTCATTGTGTCAATCTTACGCTTCTACGTAACAATAGTTTTCAGTTCTTATTTGATGAATCTTTAGGGACTGATTTTTATTTTACAATTTATAGATCTAGGAACTAAAGAAAAGACAGCTGGATATAAGTTCGGGAATCAAGCGTTTTCTAGAGAAAGATGGAAGAGTTTTCAAAGAAATATTGAAGAAAAACCGAAAAAATAGTAAAATGGAAGAGCTGATTGCAGCAAATCAATTTTTCTGTTTTCTCCTCTTTGGAGAAGTGTCCGACATTAGAAAATGGAGTATTTAATGAAGAAAAAAGTTATCTTGAAAAGCAGTATCCTAGCAGTCGCTGCCGGTCTCAGTGTTTTTGCGATCAATAGTGTCTTTGCAGACGAATTGCCCGTACAGTTCATGGGAGTCAATGACTTCCACGGTGCCTTGGAACAAACGGGGACAGCCCGTTTAGAAGGGGAGACTGTGAAGAATGCAGGAACAGCCCCACTTTTGGCAACCTATTTGAACGATTCGCAAAAAGAATTTGAAACGGAGAATGCTGGAAGTCCAAATGCTAGTATTCGTGTGCAAGCTGGAGATATGGTCGGCGCTAGTCCAGCCAACTCTGCCCTCCTTCAAGATGAACCATCTGTAAAAGTCTTCAATGAAATGAACTTTGAATACGGAACACTTGGAAACCATGAGTTTGACGAAGGACTTGGTGAATTCAACCGGATCATGAAGGGGGAAGCCCCAATACCAGGTCAATTCAACAAAATTGTGGATGAGTACCCACACGAAGCATCCAAGCAGGAAGTCGTGATTGCCAACTTGGTCGACAAAGATACTAACAAAATTCCATTTGACTGGAAACCTTATACCATCAAAGAAATCCCAGTCAATGACAAGACCGTAAAAGTTGGATTTATCGGGGTTGTTACGACAGAATTCCCAAATCTAGTCTTGCGTAAAAATCATGAACAATACCGCGTTTTGGATGAAGCAGAATCCATTGCCAAATATGCGCGTGAGTTGAATGACCAAGGGGTTCATGCCATCGCTGTCTTGGCCCACGTTGCTGCAACAAGTAAAAATGGGGTAGCAGAAGGACCAGCTGCAGACATGATCAAAAAATTAAACCAGATCTATCCTGAAAACTCTGTGGACCTTGTCTTTGCTGGTCACAACCACCAATATACAAATGGGATGGTCGGCAATACCTTGATTGTGCAAGGAACTTCTCAAGGAAAGGCCTACTCTGATGTCCGTGGAGTCTTAGATACAGATACAGCTGACTTTGTCAAAGCTCCAACTGCTAAAATTATCGCTGTCGATCCTTCTAAAGGTAAAGCTAAAGATGCCAAGGTCCAAGCGATCATCAATGAAGCCAACGAGACTGTTAAAAAGGTAACAGAAGCGAAAATTGGTTCAGCAGAAAAAGCAGAAAATATTACCCGTGAATTGAATGCGCAAAAAGAAAGTGCTGTTGGGGATCTGGTCACAGCTGCCCAATTGGATATTGCTAAAAAATCAGGCTATCCAGATGTTGATTTTGCCTTCACTAATAATGGGGGGATTCGTGCAGACCTCGTGGTGAAACCAGATGGAACTGTAACCTGGGGTGCAGCTCAAGCCGTGCAACCATTTGGAAATATCCTTCAAGTAGTCGAAATTACCGGAGACCAAATTTATAAAGCTTTGGACCAACAGTATGATGAGAAAGAACTTTACTTCTTGCAAATGGCAGGGATCAAGTACACCTATACCAAACCAGCGGATGCAACGGAAGAAAATCCTTATAAGGTCGTGAAAGTCTACAAGGCAGATGGCACAGAAATTGATCGTACCAAGACCTACAAAGCGATTATCAACGACTTCTTGTATGGTGGTGGAGATGGCTTCTCAGTCTTCCGTGATACAAAATTGATTGGGGCTATTAATCCGGATACAGAAGTCTTTATCCAATACATCGAAGATTTGAATAAGGCAGGGAAGAAGTTATCTGCTTCTATTTTAGGCAACAAGACCTTTGTAGAAAAAGTGGAAGAAGAAACTCCTGCACCTGAACCAACTCCACAACCGGAACCTCAGCCAGCACCAGTGGATCCAGCAACTCCTGTAGCTCCAGTGACTCCTGCTACCCCAACACCTCAACCTGAAAACCCAGTGAGTTCAGCTCAACCAGCTGCACCTGAAACGAAAGAAGTTGCAAGTGTTAAACCAGTCGCTGTTACCTATCATACGGGTGGTCAAGCAGAAGTAGCTGCTACGCCAGCAACTGGTCTTCCAAAAACAGGTCAAGATGAATTGGCTTCAACAGTCCTTAGCCTCTTTGGTATGACCTCACTAGCTTTGGCAGGCTTTGTAGCTAGCAAAAAACGTGAAGGTTAAGTCGTTCATACGTTAACTGACCCTAAAAAACGTCCGTTCTTTTAAGAAACGGACGTTTTTCATGTCTTAGGCTGTTGTCTCCACCCAGACACTGCGAACAAAGAAGATACTGATGAGGGCGAGGGCTAGGAAGATCCCTGCAACATAATAGTAGGGTTGGTCGAGAGTTGTTGAACGACCAGAGAGGTTAACAATGCCTCGGTAGAGGGCCCCTGCAGTTGCCGTAGCAACCGCTGAGTTCCAAAGATTGAGAGTGATTCGAGAAAGCCCCTTGACTACTAATTGTAGAGCCACTAGCAGGGCGCCACCGATCAAAGGGATCAAGAAGAGGTAGTGCATGAAGGAGGAGGTTTCGCCAAAACTAAAGTGTTCGTAGATGCGACTTCCGACAAAGAAGAAAGCTGAAATCAGAGTGTACCAGAGGATGGACTTTTTCAACCGTTGTTTAATAGGATTAGTAACCGATGTAGACAATGTCACTCACCGCCCTTTCTGAGATAGTACCATTTGTAGTTGGTTTGTTAATAACCTGGCCATTGAAGTAAAGGGTAGAAGATCCACCACCATCCAGGTTGTAGGCTGTTTTAACGCCATAAGACTTCATCACTTCCGCTAATTGGTAGAGAGACAGCCCTTGGCTTTCTGAAGTCCGTCCATCTGACACGACGATAATGTAGTGGTTTTCATCGATGATCCCAATGGCAGTTCGTGGATTAGAGGCCATGGATTGCCCCACCTCTGAATTGGTATCGACAGTTATTTCCCCATTTTCAACCAAGGAAGGTCCGAAGGCAAGGAGATTGACGACGCCATCTTCGACTAATTGATCGGCAGAGATTTCGTCTTCGTAAATAATTTTGAAGGAACCATCCTTGTAAATGGCTAAGTCGCCATTGCTAAAGTCTTCACGAACCGTATCGCGATAAACCACTCCGTTTCGGATGACATAGCCGGTGCTATTGGCTCCGTAGTAGTCTCCATTGACGGCTAGAATGGCATTATTCTCAGCTGCAGTGACAGAGGTCTTAGCCGTCACGTTTGTTCCATAGGTATTTTGGGCTAGAGCCGTCTTGAGATAGTCTGAGGAGCTAACCCTAATATCTGCAATGTAAACCTGGGTGTTTTCAACTGTTTTTTCTGTCAAGTTTACCTGGATATTGTCATCGGAGTAACTGGTATCTGTAGTGGTAGCAGTTGCTGCAGCTTTTTTGGCCGCCGTGGTATCCGATGTGGTCGCACTAACGGTTTGGATGGCATCTGATAAGACGAAGGTCTTAAGCATAGAATAGCTGAAGGAGCTTGTTAGCAGGATACCAAAACAAGCAGCATAGGTATAAGATTTTTTAAAGAATTTCATGGTGGGTAGCAGTCCTTTCTTTGAAGATCACTTTTTTCTGGATCACCCATGAGACCAGAAAGAGTAGGAAGCCAACGACAATTTTACTGATCAGGAGATTGAGCCCCAAAGCAGTATAGAAGAGTCGAATCAAGAGCGTATCTAGAATAAAGAGGCCGAGGGCTAGACCAAAGTAGCCACTTCCAGTTCGGGCTACGCTGTCTTTGTTCTTAAAGACGAGACGTTTGTTGGTCGAGTAGTTAAAGATAGAGCTGGCCACACGAGCGATCCCGTTCGCTAGGAGAATGCGAAGACTAATCGGTACGGCCATCATCACGAAAAGAAAGAAGGCGTAGACCAGGTAATCCACGATAAAGCTACTGAGGGAAGAGAGGGCAAACTTGAACATGTCCTTGTAGATCATGAGGCCGTCGCGAACAGGACGGAAGTGGGACCCTTCATTGTCATTGATGTAGACTGTTTCAATCGGAACTTCTAGGATGGGATAGGCCTTACTAGCTGCCAGCAGAACATTCATCTCATATTCATAACGCTGTCCTTCAACCTCAAGCATGAAAGGTAACATATTTGTAGTGAAGGCCCGTAAGCCTGTTTGGGTATCGCTGACCGCCACTCCGGTTTGTTGTTTGAAGAGGAAACGGGTCAATTTATTCCCGAAAGCAGAACGCAAAGGAACTTGGCCAGAAAAGGCGCGTGCTCCTAAAATAAGTGCTCCAGGATGCTCTTGAGATTGCTTAACAACTCTGAAAATATCCCAAATTTTGTGCTGACCGTCTGCATCAGCTGTAACAATGCTTCCATAGGTACCTCTTTCTAGGATGTATGCATAAGCAGTCTTGAGAGATTGCCCTTTTCCTTGGTTGTGCTCGTGGGTCAGGACTGTCGCAAGACCGTCCAATTTGTCAAAAATCACTTTCTTGTCGGCGTCACTACCATCGTCGACCACGATGATTTCAAGATCACTTTTAGCATGGACCAAGCGAACCAATTTGACAAGATTCAGATCCGGTTGATAGGCGGGGATGATAAGATAATTCATAATCGTTCCTCGTTTCTTGAGATTTGTTGTAGCTAGTATAAAGACTCAAGCTTAAAGCTAACTGATATCAGTTTTCTTTAAGGAAAAGGGATAGGAAAGGAGTATCTTTCCTTCTATAATTGTCATTTTTCAGGGGAAGCTTTCCTTTCATCTCATAGGACACGCAAAAAAATGATGTTTCAAATCCTAAAGATAATCCTTGCCTTTGTTCGAAAAGTCTGGTATAATAGTTTCTTGTGAGTAAACCTCACTTACCCCTTGCAAAGACTTGGGGTCATTAGTCCAAAAGGAGGAACATTATCAATGGCTAAATACGAAATTCTTTATATTATTCGTCCAAACATTGAAGAAGAAGCTAAAAACGCTTTGGTAGCACGTTTCGATTCTATCTTGACTGACAACGGTGCAACTGTTGTTGAATCAAAAGATTGGGAAAAACGTCGTCTTGCATACGAAATCCAAGATTTCCGTGAAGGACTTTACCACATCGTAAACGTTGAAGCGAACGACGACGCAGCTCTTAACGAGTTCGACCGTCTTTCAAAAATCAACGGTGACATTCTTCGTCACATGATCGTAAAAGTTGACGCGTAAGAAATCATCAGAGGTGACTTATGATTAACAATGTTGTACTTGTCGGTCGTATGACCCGTGATGCTGAACTTCGCTATACTCCAAGCAATCAAGCAGTTGCTACTTTCAGCCTAGCTGTCAACCGCAACTTCAAGAGTCAGAATGGAGAGCGCGAAGCCGATTTCATCAACTGTGTGATCTGGCGTCAGCAAGCAGAAAACTTAGCAAATTGGGCTAAGAAAGGTGCTTTGATTGGGATTACCGGTCGCATTCAAACACGTAATTACGAAAACCAGCAAGGTCAACGTGTTTATGTCACTGAAGTCGTAGCAGATAGCTTCCAATTATTGGAAAGCCGTGCAGCACGCGAAGGGCATGCAGGTGGAGGTTATTCATCAGGCAATGGTGGTTTTGCTGGAAATGCAACCCCAAGCTTTGGTGGATCTGAACCAAGTAATGCAGTACCTAACTTTGGTCGTGAGGAAAACCCATTTGGAGCTAATCCAATGGATATCTCAGACGACGATCTTCCATTCTAAGAATGGGTTTAACGAATTAAAACTATAAAGGAGAATTAAACATGGCTCAACAACGTCGTGGCGGATTCAAACGCCGTAAAAAAGTTGATTACATCGCAGCAAACAAAATCGAATATGTCGATTACAAAGATACTGAGCTTCTTAGCCGTTTCGTTTCAGAACGTGGGAAAATCCTTCCTCGTCGTGTAACTGGAACTTCAGCGAAGAACCAACGTAAAGTAACAACAGCTATCAAACGCGCTCGCGTAATGGCTTTGATGCCTTTCGTAAACGAAGATTAAAGAAAAGACCCTGGTGGGTCTTTTTTTCAGGTTCGGGTGGACCTCTTTGACCTTTCCCTAGCTCTAATCGTGTTATAATGTGGGAAGAAATATATCAAGGAGGGAACTATGAAGGAAGGTGTAATCATCAGGAGGATGATAAAGGCAGATATTGAGCACATCTCTCAAGCCTTTATCCACCAAGGGTGGCCGGGTAGAAAGGATATCTTGACCAGCTATTTTCAGGATCAGGAGAATGGAGAAAGGGACGTATTAGTAGTTGAGTCGGATGGACTTGTGGCAGGTTATATCACTATATTGCCTGCTGCCAAGCACGGTCCTTTCGTGGGAGTCTATCCTGAACTATCTGATTTTAATGTTTTTGAGCCATTTAGAAATCGAGGAATTGGGAATCAACTCTTAGAAGAGGCGGAAAAAAGAGTCCGGCTACTATCAGAGTTTGTTACTTTAGGGGTTGGTTTACACTCGGGTTATGGCCCAGCTCAAAGACTGTATGTTAAACGAGGCTATATCCCAGATGGATCTGGAATTTGGTTTAGGGATCAGCCCTTGGCCCCTTACAGTTCTTGTGAAAACAATGATGACTTAGTCCTCTATTTTTCAAAAAGGTTGAACAGGGAAATACAGTAAAACAAAAACGGATGAAAACTTCATCCGTTTTCTTAGCGACGAGTTGCGGGTGCTGTGCTCGAACTTTTAATATTAAAACGTTTCTTGAGGTAGAAGCGAAGGGCGAGTGCTAAAGCTCCTAAAAGGATCGCAAGGATATCTGGAATGGTTGGGTTGAGGACTTGTGGGAGTAATGAGGTGAAGGACAAGACGATGACCCAAAGGAACATGACGCCAACAAGAATCGGCATAGATTTCCAAAGAGAGGGACGCTCACTGCGATCTTTTGTGCCATCCATATACTGATAGAAGAAGTAGTACATGAGGTATAAGAGCAGAGCCCCTGTCAAACTTCCAAGAATCAAGGTGATCAAACCATAGCCAGTACGACGCGGTGCGACCAAGTTCATGAAGGCTGAAATGGCAGCAAAGACACCAAAAATAAAGAGGAAGGAATCCAAAATCATGAGAGAAGGAGCATCGTTTAATTTTGGATGCTCTTTTTCATAGCGTTCTTTCTCGCTGAAAGAGTTAGCCCAGACAGTTGGAGCTCCAAAAAGGGTCCGTGCCGGAATTCCTTTTCCTTGGTTCTCATGGATAGCTGGAAGAATTTCTTGGAGGAGGCTTTCTGCTTCTTCCTCTGTCTTTCCGTTTTCAAGCAATTGGTGTTTGGCGATCCGGATAAATTCTTGGTTTTTCTTGCTAAGTTGGCTAAGATCGATGTGAGACATAAATACTCCTTTGATATACAAGTGTTGTTAGAACCATTTTTTATGGATGAGGTAGATGACGAGGGATCCAGTCAGGGCAAAGGCGATGAAGATAATGAGCCAAAAGGCATGGGCTTCGCCGTTGAGCGGAAGCTCATTGTCCTTGAAGTTCATCCCATAGGCCGAGAAAATCATGGTTGGGATGGACATGACGATGGTCACCATAGCCAAGGTCTTCATGATATTATTCTGGTTGTTGGAGATGATCGATGCGAAGGTATCGGTCATGGAGTGGAGGATGTTTCCATAAATATCCGCCATCTCAATGGCCTGTTGAGTCTCGATCAAGGTATCTTCCAATAGATCCTCGTCTTCCAGGTATTTCTTGATGTTACTAGTGGCACTGGTCAATTTCTTGATCACGCGCTCATTGGTTTTCAGAGAGGCCTTGAAGTAGACGATGGTTTTTTCTAACTCCATCAGTTCAATCAGCTCTTCGTTACGAGTTGATTTATGGAGTTGACTTTCAATCTGTTCACTCTTGCGATCCAGGGTACGAAGCGCGGTCAAGTAGAGCTCGGCATTTCGATAAAGGATCTGAAAGATAAAGCGAGACCGCATGAAGGTATAGAAATTCCGTAAGCGACGATTGATAAAGGTATCTAGCAAAGGCAATTCTTCCAAACATGTGGTGATAATGGCCTCTTCAGTTAGAATGATTCCCAAAGGGATGGTGACATAGTAGGTCTGGTTGTTCCGCTCTTCCTTGATGGGAACGTCTACGATGATCAAGGTATACTCATCTTCGATGGTCATACGGGACATTTCTTCCGCATCGAGTGGTGCCCGTAAGTCGGCAATATCAATATTAAATGCAGAGGCGATTTCCATTGATTCACTTTGAGAAGGGTTGACAAGGTTGATCCAGCTACCGGGTTCCAGTGTCTCTATTTCTTTAAATTCAGTCGTTGTTGATAAAAAGACCTGTTTCATGGTGCCTCCCCTTGTTTTTTTACACCTTAACATTATAACAGAAAAAGCACGTTTTTGGATAAAAGAATACTAAAAAATTTGTTATAATGGAGGATAACAAAAAGGTGAATTAGAGTAAAAACATGCAAGATAAAATTGTCATTCATGGGGCACGCGCCCATAATTTAAAAAATATAGATGTGGAAATTCCACGCGATAAGTTGGTCGTGGTGACGGGCTTGTCAGGATCTGGAAAGTCTAGTCTGGCCTTTGACACCCTCTATGCAGAAGGCCAACGTCGTTACGTGGAGAGCTTGTCAGCCTATGCTCGGCAGTTTTTGGGGAATATGGAAAAACCCGATGTAGATTCGATTGATGGCTTAAGCCCCGCTATTTCTATCGACCAAAAAACCACTAGTAAAAATCCGCGTTCCACTGTGGGGACGGCAACTGAGATCAATGACTACCTGCGCTTGCTCTATGCGCGTGTAGGGACGCCTTATTGTATCAATGGGCATGGAGCGATTACAGCTTCTTCGGTTGAGCAAATTGTCGATCAAGTCTTAGAATTACCAGAGCGCCAACGCCTGCAAATTCTAGCTCCTATTATTCGCAAGAAAAAAGGCCAGCACAAGAATATCATTGAAAAGGTGCAAAAAGACGGCTATGTCCGGGTGAGGGTCGATGGTGAGATCTATGATGTGACAGAGGTTCCAGAACTATCTAAAAGCAAGCAGCACACGATTGAAGTGGTTGTGGACCGAATCGTGATCAAAGAGGGCATTCGCTCGCGGCTCTTTGATTCGATTGAAGCAGCCCTTCGGATTGCGGATGGTTATGTGGTGATTGATACCATGGATGGCAAGGAATTGCTCTTTTCTGAGCATTATGCTTGTCCAGTCTGTGGCTTTACCGTTCCTGAATTAGAGCCCCGCCTCTTTTCTTTCAATGCGCCTTTCGGATCTTGTCCAGACTGTGATGGGCTGGGTATTAAGCTAGAGGTGGACTTGGATTTGGTAGTGCCAGATGATCGCTTAACCCTTCGCGAAGGAGCCCTCGCTCCTTGGAATCCGATCTCTTCCAACTACTATCCACAGATGTTGGAGCAAGCCATGACCCATTTTGGCGTTGATATGGACCAGCCGTTTTCCGATCTTTCTCAAGAAGAAAAAGACTTGGTCCTCTATGGTTCAAACGGCAAGGAATTCCACTTCCACTATGAAAATGAGTTTGGTGGGGTTCGGGATATCGAGATTCCTTTTGAAGGGGTCGTAAACAATATTCACCGTCGTTTCCGTGAGACCAATAGTGATTTCACCCGCAACCAAATGCGCTCTTATATGAACGAATTGACCTGTGCGACCTGCCATGGCTACCGTCTCAATGACCAGGCTCTCTCTGTTCGTGTCGGAGGAGAAAAGGGGATGCATATCGGGGAAGTGTCAGATCTATCGATTGCGGACCACTTAAAAGCCGTGGACCAGCTGATCTTAACGGACAATGAAGCTACGATTGCAAGACCGATCCTAAAAGAGATTAAGGATCGCTTAACCTTCTTAAACAATGTGGGGCTCAATTACTTGACCCTGTCACGATCGGCTGGGACCTTATCAGGTGGAGAAAGCCAGCGCATTCGCTTGGCAACCCAGATCGGTTCCAACCTCTCTGGTGTCCTTTACATCTTGGATGAGCCGTCTATCGGCCTCCATCAAAGGGACAATGACCGCCTGATTGCCAGTCTCAAGAAGATGCGCGATTTAGGCAATACCTTGATTGTCGTCGAACATGATGAAGATACCATGAGAGAGGCAGACTACCTGATCGACGTCGGCCCAGGTGCCGGTGTCTTTGGGGGAGAGATCGTTGCAGCAGGAACTCCAAAGCAGGTGGCACGCAACAGCAAATCCATCACTGGCCAGTATTTGTCCGGCAAGCGCAAGATTCCGGTTCCAACAGAGCGCCGTTCAGGAAATGGCCGCTCTATTGAAATTACAGGAGCAAGTGAGAATAACTTACAAGACATCACAGTACGCTTTCCTCTAGGAAAATTCATCGCAGTCACTGGAGTTTCCGGTTCTGGAAAATCGACCTTGATCAATGGCATCTTGAAAAAAGCCATCGCTCAAAAGCTCAACCGCAATTCGGAAAAACCAGGGAAATACAAGACGATTCAGGGGATTGAGCATATCGATCGCTTGATCGACATTGATCAAAGCCCGATTGGTCGGACTCCTCGTTCCAATCCAGCGACCTATACAGGCGTCTTCGATGATATTCGTGATCTCTTTGCTCAGACCAATGAAGCCAAAATTCGGGGCTATAAAAAAGGCCGCTTTAGTTTCAATGTCAAGGGTGGGCGTTGTGAAGCCTGCTCAGGAGATGGGATCATCAAGATTGAAATGCACTTCTTGCCAGATGTCTTTGTCCCTTGTGAGGTCTGCCATGGACGTCGATACAATAGTGAAACCCTCGAAGTCCACTACAAGGAAAAAAATATCGCAGAAGTTCTGGATATGACGGTCAATAAGGCAGTCGAATTCTTCAAGCACATTCCAAAAATTGAACGCAAACTCAAGACCATCCAAGATGTGGGCTTGGGCTATGTAACGCTGGGGCAACCAGCGACCACCCTTTCAGGTGGGGAAGCGCAGCGAATGAAGTTGGCTTCTGAATTGCACAAGCGCTCTACAGGAAAATCCTTCTATATCTTGGATGAACCAACGACCGGACTCCATACCGAAGACATTTCTCGCTTGATCAAAGTCTTAGAGCGTTTTGTGGATGATGGCAATACAGTCCTTGTGATTGAGCACAATTTAGATGTTATTAAGACAGCAGATCATATCATCGATTTAGGACCAGAAGGCGGTGTCGGTGGTGGAACCATTATTGCGACCGGAACACCAGAAGAAGTAGCAGCAAATCCTGCTAGCTACACAGGACAATATTTGAAAGGAAAATTACAATGAATCAACGGATCAGCAACTTAAGAAACAAAATGAAAGCCCAAGACCTCAAAGCAGTATTGATTAACAATTTGAAAAATGTTTATTATTTGACCAATTTCTGGGGTTCAAACGGAACTGCTTTGGTGACAGAAGAACGTGTGGTACTCTTTACAGATTCGCGCTACACCATCCATGCCCATGCGACTTGTTTTCATTTTGTAGAGATTGTGGAAACCCGCGATGAGTTGACTGCAGCTGCAGAGATCGTTAAGGACCTTGGAATCAAAGAACTTGGTTTTGAGGACGAAGTGACGGTAGCCTACCATGCCCGTATGGCTTCTGTTTTCAGTGGCATTACCCTTCAATCCCTAGCGAATTTTGTCATGGAATTGCGCTTGATTAAGGATGAAACGGAGATTGCGGCCATTAAAAAAGCTTGTAGTATCTCTGACCAAGCCTTCCGTGATATTTTGGATTATATCAAGGTAGGGAAAACGACAGAGTTGGAAGCAGCAACTTTCCTCGATTTTAGAATGCGGGAGTTGGGAGCTTCTGGTGTATCTTTTGATATTATCTCGGCAGCTGGTGAACGCTCTGCCATGCCTCACGCGACTCCAAGTGATCGGGTGATTTCAGCAGGAGATGCCTTGACCCTTGATTTTGGTTGCTTGTATAACCACTATGTCAGCGATATGACACGGACTATCTATGCAGGACATGTCAGCGACAAGGAAAGAGAAATTTACGAAACCGTTTTGAAAGCCAATCAAGCCTTGATTGATGCTGCTAAAGATGGACTTGGCTTCCGTGATTTTGATAAAATCCCACGTGATGTGATCGAGGCAGCCGGCTATGGTCAATACTTTACTCATGGAATCGGTCATGGGATTGGGCTAGATATCCACGAAGAACCATACTTCAGCCAAACGTCTAAAGAAGCGATTCAAGCAGGGATGGTCTTAACAGATGAGCCAGGTATTTATATTGAAGGTCTCTCTGGTGTGCGGATCGAAGATGACCTTTTGATCACAGAAACAGGTTGTGAAGTCTTGACTCTTGCTCCTAAAGAATTGATTGTCCTTTAAAATATACGTTTCTCTTAACTTCTGTTTAGACAGAGATGTGAAGAGAAGACTATGAAATGAATTGTAGAGGAGTTCTTCTCCCTGACATCTTATTTGGAGCCCTATCCATTTTGGTATAGGAACTAACAGAACAAAACACGAAAGAAGCAAAGGGTAATTTGGATGTGGATGGATCAGGGGCGGTCCATAGCAATCCTTTCTTCTCCAAAAGAGGTAATTGCTGTTTGAGAAAAATCAAATAGTGTGTTACAATAAAGAGTAATCTATTTTTAAAAAAGAGGTAATAAAACATGATCGAAGCAAGTAAATTGAAAGCTGGTATGACTTTTGAAACAGCTGACGGAAAATTGATCCGCGTTTTGGAAGCTAGCCACCACAAACCAGGTAAAGGAAATACTATCATGCGTATGAAATTGCGTGATGTCCGTACTGGTTCAACATTTGATACAAGCTACCGTCCAGAAGAAAAATTTGAACAAGCGATTATCGAAACTGTTCCAGCTCAATACTTGTACAAAATGGATGATACAGCCTACTTCATGAACACTGAAACATATGACCAATATGAAATTCCAGTTGTGAATGTAGAACAAGAATTGCTTTATATCCTTGAAAACTCAGAAGTAAAAATTCAATTCTACGGAAGCGAAGTCATCGGTGTAACAGTTCCTACAACTGTTGAATTGACTGTTGCAGAAACTCAACCATCTATCAAAGGTGCTACAGTGACTGGTTCTGGTAAACCTGCTACAATGGAAACTGGTTTGGTCGTAAACGTTCCTGACTTCATCGAAGCTGGACAAAAATTGGTCATTAACACTACTGAAGGAACTTACGTTTCTCGTGCATAAGAGACATCTCAGGGTGTCAAATAGAAAGGAACTTCTATGGCAACTGAACAATTTGGTGACATCGTTATTGCACCACGTGTATTAGAAAAAATTATTGCGATTGCGACAGCAAAAGTAGAGGGTGTCTATTCGCTTGAAAACAAGAGTGTTTCAGATAGCTTATCCAAACGCTCCCTTGGACGTGGCGTCTACCTTCATACGGAAGAAGATGGTCAAGTTTCAGTAGACATCTATCTCTATTTGGAGTATGGAGTTGCTGTGCCATCTGTAGCAGTAGCGATTCAAAAAGCGGTCAAGTCTGCGGTTTATGATATGGCAGATGTAACCTTGGATGCTGTTAACATTCACGTTGTCGGTATCGCGACGGAAAAATCTCCAAAACCAGACTTGAAAGACTTGTTTAATGAGGACTTCCTCAATGACTGATGAAATTTTATTAGAATCACGTCGAGATTTGCGTGAGCGTGCCTTCCAAGCCTTGATGGCCTTGGAATACGATGGAGACATTGTTGAAGCTTGTCGCTTTGCTTATCTACATGACAAGGACCTAGCAGAAGACAAAGAAGTCGATCTTCCTGCCTTTCTCATGAATCTCGTGACGGGTGTCTATCAGTCAAAAGATCAACTAGACCAACAAATCGGTCAACATTTGAAAACCGGCTGGACTGTTGAGCGCTTGACCTTGGTAGAGAAAAACATCCTTCGTCTGGGAATTTATGAAATGACAGAGTTTGATACACCACAGATCGTCGCAGTCAATGAAGCGGTGGAATTGGCCAAGGCCTTTTCGGATGAAACCTCTTCACGATTTGTCAACGGTGTCCTCAGTCAATTTGTGACAGAAGAATAAGTAAAAAGAGCCTACTGGCTCTTTTTTTGGTAAAAAATATCCCCACAGTTTCTACTGAGGGGATATTGCTTTTAGACACTTTTTCCAGAGTGGAGACTAACGGGCAAGAAATAACCGGTAGTCGCTACTTTTTTTCCTTCGATCTTTTGGAGTAAAAGATCCACCATGAGAATAGCAATGTCTTCGAGGGGTTGTTGGATGGTTGTCAGTTCAGGTGTATAGGTCTCGATGAACTGGGTTCCATCATAACCAATCACTTTCAAATCCTGAGGAATCTGAATATCTAATTCTCTAGCGACTTTCATGATCAAGATCGCCGTCAAATCATCGGAGGCAAAAATAGCGTCTGGTTTGTGGTGGGTTAAAATCTGTTTGATTTCCATTTCTTTGCGAATAGGGGAGAAATCACTGGAAACATTGATGATCATGGACTCAGGTAGAACTGATGCAAATCCCGCATGACGCAAGCCAGTTGGGGAGTTAGAGTTGTCATTACCTGTGATCATGATAATATTTCGGGCTCCGGTTTTTACTAAAGTTTCTGCTGCTAGCACTCCACCAGCATAGTTGTCTGAAGAAACAACCGGAATTTCTGGGGAGAGGTTGCGGTCAAAAGCAATGATAGGAGCAGTTACCCGGTTGTAATCTTCAATGCCCAAATTATGACTTCCTGAAATGATGCCATCTACCTGGTTAGCCTCCAACATCTCAATATATTCGCGCTCTTTCTCGGAGTCGTGCTCACTATTGCAGATGATGGTTTTATAGCCATGTTTGAAGAGTTGGTGTTCTAGTTTGTCGATTAATTCAGCATAGAAAACATTGCTGATGTTGGGAAAGATCAAGCCGACTAACTTGGCTGATTTTCCTTGGAGGCTTCGAGCAACATTGTTAGGTTTATAGCCTAATTCTCGCATGGCTTCTTGGACTTTTTGAATCGTTTTCTCAGACAGGTATCCTTTTTTATTGATAACCCGTGAGACAGTAGTAGGGCTGACACCGGCGAGTTTGGCGACATCAGTTAGCTTTGCGACCATAATCAAGTTCGTAGTAAGTTCCAGTAGGGGTTCCAGACTTGATCAAGATTCCATTTTGATCTGCATGTGGGTAGACCCGACCAGAAAATACTTTTTCTCCTTTATTGATAAAGATTTCAAAAATCGAATTGTCAATGAAAATATTAGCGGTTGTTGCTTGGTTAGCGATTGTGCAGCTACGGCTCGCACCGAATTCTTGGGCATATTGCTCACCAGCCTGGCTTCGATCGACTGTGACCAATCCTTTAGCCAGATCAAATGTGAGAGCTAAGCCCTTCCCTTCTGCATCGGCAAAGAGGACGATTTCGTTCTGGCTATCCTTTTCAAACTGCAATTCCAATTCATAGCAGTTCTTGGTTTGTGCCTTGTTGGCAAATTCCTCACTCTCAGCGCGCAAGTCTTTGATGGCTTCAACTGGGTATTGGTAGAGCTTGCCATCTTTGATGGTTAATTCTTTGACCAGTGAGAGAGTTCCTTGGTAGTCATAGGAATCCGTTGGATAAGAAACGTCTGGAAGACCTAGCCAGCTAACAGTATAGGCACGTCCATCGGGAGCATTAAATCCTTGAGTCGCATAGGCTTCAAAACCATAGTCGAGATTATGCAATTCAGATACATCAACCATTTTGGCCTTTTCTGGGTCAAAGCTTGCCCCAATCTTGTACATATTTGGATAGATATTGTCATAATCGAGAACGGATTTATCTAAGCCTTGAGGGCAGTAGAGGAGAACGGGTTGGTCTCCAACAAAGACGAGGTTAGGACATTCCATCATATAAGCTGTCCGATCGTTTGCAAAATCCAAGTCACCGACTGCAACCCAGTTGGTATAGTCGTTATCTACCGCCTTATAGAGACGGATGAATCCTTTCTTCTCAAGGTCTTGACCGCCAACGATAGCGTAGAATTGACCCTTGAAATTAAAAATCTGTGGGTCACGGAAGTGATCCGTAGAGTCAGCCGGTTGATCAATCAAGATTTTGTCAATTTTTTCAATCTTTCCGTCTTTATCCATCAAAGCACCGACTTGGTAAGGATGACGAACCCATTCTGCATCACGAACATTTCCGGTGTAGAATAAGAATAGTTTGTCACCAAACTGCATGGCTGATCCGGAATAAGCTCCATGGCTATCCAGATCTGTGTCTGGAAGAAGCGTTACACCAGTTTCTTTGAAATGAACCAAGTCTTCACTTTCTGTTTGTACCCATGATTTTAACCCATGGGCTGCACCAAATGGGAAATTTTGGTAAAACAAGATCCATTTTCCATCAAAGTAGGAAAAACCGTTAGGATCATTTAAGAGACCAGCTTTTGGCTCAACATGATAGTGTGTATGCCAAGGAGATTTGGCCATATGATCTTGGATGGCTTGCTTTTCCTCTTTTGTCCAGTCTTCGTAACGTCTGTAACGACGTTCAGTTGTCCATTCCATTTTAGTCCTCCGAATTTTTTCTTACTTCCATAGTACCGATTTCCTATTAAAAATGCAAGCGATAAATGAAAGAAATGGCCAAAAAATGTCAAACGATTGACATCTATTTTGCGGCTTGAAGAAAAGAGGAGAAGTTGAAAATTCATGAAAAAATGAAAGAAAATGAAAATAAAAGACTGAATCAAAGCGCCGAAAAGCGTATTATAGGCCTATCTTTTAATGAAAATAGTTTCATACTGTCAAAAAGTGTCAAAATATCCAAAAAAGTTTCAAAAAAATCCTGCAAAACGCTTGACATATTTTCAATACGTGGTACAATTAAAAACGTAGAAACGATTTAACCGTTTACATTACAAAAAATAAGGAGATTTTTGCAAAATGTCAAATACAGAAATTGCAAAGCAGGTCATCGATGCAATCGGTGGGGTTGAGAACGTTAGCAGTGTTGCTCACTGTGCGACTCGTCTTCGCGTGATGGTAAAAGATGAATCAAAAATCAACAAAGATGTTGTTGAGAATATTGAAAAAGTACAAGGTGCTTTCTTTAACTCAGGTCAATACCAAATCATCTTTGGTACTGGTACTGTAAACAAGATCTATGATGAAGTAGTAGCTCTTGGCTTACCAACATCATCAAAAGATGAAATGAAAGCAGAAGCCGCTAAACAAGGAAACTGGTTCCAACGCGCGATCCGTACCTTTGGAGACGTTTTTGTTCCAATTCTACCAGCAATTGTTGCGACTGGATTGTTTATGGGGATTCGTGGTGCCATTGCTCAAGACCAGGTTTTGGCTTTGTTTGGCACAACAGCAGATGCATTTAAATCTACTGATTTTTATACCTATTCAACAATTTTAACTGATACCGCGTTTGCCTTCTTCCCAGCCTTGATTTCATGGTCTGCATTCCGAGTATTCGGAGGAAATCCTGTTCTTGGGATTGTAATTGGTTTGATGATGGTTAGTCCGACACTTCCAAATGCGTGGGTTGTAGCGGAAGATCCTTCTAAAGCAGCAACATACTTTGGTATCTTCCATCATGTGGTTGGATTCCAGAACTCAGTTCTTCCCGCTTTCTTCGTTGGTCTAATTGGTGCGAAACTTGAAAAGTGGCTCCATAAGAAAATTCCAGATGTCTTAGATTTGTTATTGGTTCCATTATTCACATTGACAATCATGTCATTCCTCGCTTTGTTTATTATTGGTCCATTCTTCCACAGTATCGAAGAATATGTACTAAATGTAACTAAGTTTATTTTGAATTTACCATTTGGTCTTGCAGGTCTTCTTATTGGTGGCGTTCATCAGTTGATTGTCGTTACCGGCGTCCATCATATCTTTAATCTTCTTGAATCACAATTAATTACTGCAGATAAAAAAGATCCATTTAATGCAATTATTACAGCGGCTATGACTGCACAAGCTGGAGCTACTTTAGCAGTGGCAGTGAAATCTAAATCTCAAAAAGTGAAAGCTCTAGCATTTCCTGCAACTATCTCTGCCTTGTTAGGTATTACTGAGCCTGCAATCTTTGGTGTAAACTTGCGTTATGTGAAACCATTCGTTATTGCTTTGGGAGCAGGTGCAGTAGGTGGTTGGATTGCATCTATGTTAAATCTTGCTGGTACAGGATTTGGTATTACAATTATTCCAGGAACGCTTCTCTATCTAAACGGTCAATTATTGAAATATGTATTTATGGTTGTATTTACAACTGCCCTAAGTTTCGGTTTGACTTATATGTTTGGTTATGAAGATGAAGCTTCATCAGTTCCTGCAGAGGACAAAGAAGCAGAAGCTATTATTGAAGAAGAAACAACTGGAGCTCTTCCAGCATCTCTTCAAGACGAAACCATTATCTCTCCGATCGTTGGTCAAGCTGTTGCTTTGTCTGATGTGAATGATCCTGTCTTCTCAAGTGGAGCGATGGGACAAGGAATTGCCATCAAACCAACTGAAGGCGTTGTCTATGCACCAGCTGATGCTGAAGTAACCATTGCTTTTGCAACTGGTCACGCTTACGGTTTGAAGACCGCTAATGGTGCTGAAATCTTGATCCACGTTGGGATTGATACCGTATCAATGAACGGTGAAGGATTTGATCAAAAAGTAGCTCAAGGCGATAAAGTGAAAGCTGGTGATGTCCTTGGTACATTTGATGCAGCGAAAATTGCCGCAGCTGGTCTTGAAGACACAACCATGGTCATCGTCACTAACACAGCTGACTTTGCTTCTGTCACACCTGTTGCAACTGGATCTGTTGCGAAGGGTGATGCGATCATCGAAGTCAAAGCTTAATAATATCAATAAGTTCTCAAGGACTGGTCAGGTTATCTCCAGTCCTTGAATTTTATTTCTTAAAAATGCCTGCTTTTTCTTTAGAGAAGAGAAGTAGCATTGCTATAAAATATGCTATAATAAGTACAGGAATTTTTCATTATAAAAAGGAGCCAACATGACAAAATTATTCGGAAGTTTGGAAGCTGGCGGTACAAAGTTTGTTTGTGCAGTTGGTGATGAAAACTACAATATTGTTGAAAAAGTACAATTCCCAACAACCAAGCCAATTGAAACCATTGATAAGTCTATCGAATTTTTCTCAAAATTTGAGGATCTTGCTGGTCTTGCGATTGGATCATTTGGACCAATTGATATCGATCCAAATTCAAAAACTTATGGCTTCATTACGACGACTCCAAAACCAAATTGGGCCAATGTTGATATCGTTGGTGCCTTCCGTCGTGCTTTGAATGTACCCATCTATTTTACAACAGATGTGAATAGTTCAGCCTATGGTGAAGTGGTAGCACGCAATAACGCAGGTGGCCATATCGAAAACTTGGTTTACTATACAATCGGAACAGGAATCGGAGCTGGCGTTATCCAACGTGGCGAGTTTATTGGGGGAGCTGGACACCCAGAAATGGGTCACTATTATGTGGCGAAACACCCAATGGATGTGGAAAAAGAATTCAAGGGTGTTTGTCCTTTCCACAACGGCTGTTTGGAAGGTTTTGCGGCTGGTCCGAGTTTAGAGGCTCGGACAGGTATTCGTGGAGAAAATATCGAACTCAACAGTAATGTTTGGGATATTCAAGCCTACTATATCGCACAGGCGGCTGTGAATGCGACCGTTACTTTCCGTCCAGATGTCATTGTCTTTGGTGGGGGAGTAATGGCGCAACAACATATGTTAGATCGTGTTCGGACGAAATTTACAGCTCTCCTAAACGGTTATCTCCCTGTACCAGATGTAAGAGATTATATTGTGACACCTGCAGTTGCTGGCAATGGTTCAGCTACCTTGGGGAACTTTGTTCTTGCAAAAGAAGTGAGTGAAAAGCTTAAAAAGTAAGAAGCGCTTGCCCCATAGAGGTTAAAAACAAGAGCGAAACCGAGACCGAGCTGTCTCGGTTTTGTCCTTTTCCATAAAGAAGTGAGGAAAATATGAAAAAGAGCATTGTAAAAGATGTCTTATTTTTGGGACAAAAATCAGAAGAAGCGACACCGGAAGATCGTCCTTTGGCCTTGGATTTACAGGATACCTTGAACGCCCATCTTTTTGAGTGTGTGGGTTTGGCAGCCAATATGATAGGGGTGAAAAAACGTGCGATTATCATTCGAATGGGAAATGCAAATCTGGTCATGTTTAATCCTGTTCTTCTGGATAAGAAAAAGGCCTATCAAACAGAGGAAGGGTGCTTGTCTTTAGTGGGAAGTCGGCCGACGACCCGTTATGAGGAGATCACGGTGGCTTATCGGGATGTCAATTGGCAAGCTCAAACCTTACATTTGTCAGGTTTTCCAGCCCAGATCTGTCAGCATGAAATGGATCATCTAGAAGGCGTTATCATATAGAAGTGATGGATGGAGTCAATCTGGCTCCATTTTTTACTAGGAAAAAGTGATAGAAAAGTCGATTCTTGGAGACATAAAATTGATAAAAGCAAAAAAAGGAATAGCGGTTGTATAAAAAAGAAGAAAGAAACAATAAAAAAGGAACCGTACTTGACAGGTTTTCTTAGGATCGCGTATACTAGTAGTACGAAAATCAGATGAAAGACAGGAGTTCCAAGATGAAGCGCAACCTTCAAGAATACCCGCAATTTTATCGTTGGCTAACCCTGCCTTTTGCGAGAAATCCGCGTCGTGTGCAGGTCCTTCGGCGGACAAATCGAATCCTAACTCTCGTCATGCCAGGCATCTATGGTCTGGTCTTTTGTTGGCTATGTTTAAAACAAACCACGATTGGTGGAATTTGGCCTTTTATATGGATTCCAGCTTCTGGCTTTATCTTGTTTAGTCTCTTCCGCCATTGGATCAATGTTCCAAGACCTTACGAAACATGGGACATTCAACCTTTATTAGAGAAAAATTCATCGGGACATTCTTTTCCTAGCCGCCATGTTTTTTCGGCGACCATTATCTCTATGTGTGTCTGTCAGTTGTCGCTTCCGTTTGGAATGTGCTCGATGCTCTTATCTCTTCTCTTAGCCCTTGTCCGAGTTTTTGGAGGGGTTCATTATCCCAAGGACGTTCTCGTTGCTTGGGGATTGGGACTGGCCTGGGGAGGACTTTTTTTGCTTGTTTGAATCAACATATTGTTCGAAATTGACCTTTGAATAACAGCAAGTGATAGTGTATACTGGAAAGTGGACTTAGAAGAGGAGAGAAGATGAAATACAGACAAGCAGAAAAAGCAGATCTGGATCAGGTGGTTCGAGTAGCCAGTACAGCCTTTGAGGAGTATCTATTTTTAAAAGTCATCAAGGATTTGGTGCGTGATCCCAAGCAGTATCCTGCCTTTGTTGAGGCAATGATGCGCATCTTGGTAAAGGTTTTTCTCAAGCACCATATCTGCCTTGTGGCGGAACAAAACAATGAAATTTATGCAGTGGCCTTGTTACAAAAAGGACCGATTCCTTTTCGGGCCTATCTTTTGAATGGTGGCTTGGGCTTGCTCAAGTTTATTTCCTTGAAGAATATGTTGGCCTACTTTAAATTTATGGAGGACACGGATAAGGAATTGGAGCAAAATGTAGACTTTGATTGGTATTTAATGCTTCTGGCAGTTGCCCCTAAACACCAACGGCAGGGCTATGGCAGTCGCTTTATGACAGAAGGAATTGAGCCTTTCTTGGAAGAGGTTAAAGGAGAAAAACTAGCCTTTTATACCAATACGAAGGGAAATGTCTATTTTTATACCAAAAATGGCTACAAGGAAGTCTACTCTAACGAGATTAGCTTTAACCATGTAGAAATGGGGAGCTGGTATTTCTTGAAGGAACTAAATAAACACTAAGGTTACAACCTTAGTGTTTTTTCATTATCATGGTTAGTCTATTTGGATGTCAAAATGTTTAAAAAAGGCTGCTCGCTCCTCTATAATATCTTTAGAAGGTTTTTTGATATTTAGTAAGAGTTCGATAAGTTCTGGTGTGATTTCACGTAGCAATTGCCCTAAGGACCAGATAGCAGTTGCGATATGGATCTGATTTTGCGAGGTCTCGATGATGTTCAGTAGCTTAGGGATGGCTGAGCGGTCATTAGCATTTGCTAGTGCGATAATGGCATTGCGTTGGAGGATATTCTTGCCTCGCCAGCTTCCGGCAACGTTTCCAAATTTTTCCTTAAATTGTCCGTTAGACAGTTCGATAAAAGGAATCAACTCTGGATGAGCCAGCTCAGGATCGATTTCTGTTGCCAAGGGATTATCCAGACCTTTGTTATAAGGGCAGCTAATCTGACAGATGTCACATCCATAGATGACCGTTTTAATTTTCTTGCGAAATTCTAAGTCCATCATGCCCTTGTCTTGAGTTTGGAAGGACAAGCAGCGTTTGGCATTCATAGATCCGTCTCCGATTAAACAGGAGGTTGGACAAGCATCTAAACACCTTCGACAGTCCCCACAACCATAGTCGACAGGCTGATCTGGTTCGATCTCAAGATTGGTAATCAATTCACCAAGGAACATGTAGGAACCGTATTCTTTGGAAATGACCAAGCCGTTTTTTCCGATAAAACCAATCCCTGCTCGCTGGGCAACCGCCGTGTCAACCAGTGCTCCGGTATCGACCATGCCTTTGTACTCAAAATCTTGCGTCATTTCTTCAATCCCAGCGGCTAAGCGCTTAAGCTTGTCTTGAAGGACATAATGATAGTCCAATCCCCAACTGTTGGGCGTGAATTTTCCTCTTTTATAGGCAGTCTTTTGAGGTTGTTGTTTGAGCTTATGGGGGTAGGCGACAGCGATTGAGATGATCGTCTTTGCGGAGGAGAGACTTAATGTAGGTTGGATGCGCTCCTCAATATTCTTATGCTCGAATCCAGAATTCCGTCCTTCCTCAACGGCCAAGCGGAGCGATTTTTCCAAATAAGCGAAGTCATCAGCGGTTGTAAATCCAATTTTTGAAATCCCAATAGAATGTGCCAGTTGGATAATGTTTTCTTTTAGTGTCATCTGTTCCATTATACACAAAAATGAAGATTCTGGCGAGAATGGAAACAATCAGAAAAGGCTTTCAAAAGCTTTCTTTTTTTTGTATAATAGAAACATGAAATGCTAGGAGGGTATTATGGTACAACCATTATTTTTACATTCAGTGATGCAGGAAAAAATATGGGGAGGAACACGTCTAAAAGAGGAATTTGGTTACGACATTCCGAGTGACCATGTCGGTGAATTTTGGGCGATTTCGGCCCATCCGCATGGCGTTTCTAAAGTGGCCAATGGTCCATACGAAGGAATGGGATTGGATCAGCTCTATCAAGAGCACCGAGAATTATTCGGCAATCGTAAAGAGCCTGTCTTTCCTTTATTAACAAAGATTTTGGATGCTAACGACTGGCTTAGTGTACAGGTGCACCCGGATGATACCTATGCCATGGAGCATGAGGGAGAACTTGGAAAAACCGAGTGTTGGTATGTGATTGCGGCTGACGAAGGATCAGAGATTATCTATGGACACAATGCCAAGTCAAAAGGAGAACTCCGCCAGCAAATCGAAGATAAAAACTGGGAGGCCTTGCTGACAAAAGTTCCAGTCAAGGCTGGAGATTTCTTCTATGTGCCAAGTGGAACCATGCACGCGATTGGATCTGGAATCTTGATCCTTGAAACCCAACAGTCCAGTGACACAACCTACCGTGTTTATGACTTTGACCGCAAGGATGACCAAGGAAACTTGCGTGAGCTTCATCTTGAAAAATCAATTGATGTGTTGAACATTGGTAAGCCCGCAAATAGCCATCCAGATACAGTTGTGATCGACGATCTTCGAATGACCATCTTGGTTGCCAGTGATTTCTTTACGGTTTATAAGTGGGAACTTACTGGAAAAGCTAATTTTGAAAAGACTGCTGATTACAGCTTATTGAGCGTCTTAGCCGGAGAAGGGAAATTGACGGTAGATGGAAAGGATTATCCTATTCAAAAAGGAAGTCACTTTATCTTGCCAAGCGATGTTGAATCTTGGACTTTGGAAGGGCAAGGTTTAGAATTGATCGTGAGTCACCCATAAAAAACAAAGGGTTTGAGTAAAACGCAATGGAACTACTCAAGCCTTTTTTCTGAAATAAAACTATTTTTGTGTTAAGTCTTGACTCTGACCTAAGGGGAGGGATTATACTATCCTTGTAATACTCTTCGAAAATCAAATTCAAACCACGTCAGCGTCGCCTTACTGTATATATGTTACTGACTTCGTCAGTTCTATCTACAACCTCAAAGCGGTGCTTTGAGCAACCTGCGGCTAGCTTCCTAGTTTGCTCTTTGATTTTCATTGAGTACAAGGAGGAAATTATGTACCATATCAAAGAAGCTGCAGAGCTGTCAGGTGTCTCTATCAAGACCTTGCACCACTATGATAAGATAGGACTTCTAGTCCCTGTGAAATCTGAAAATGGCTATCGGACTTACAGCCAAGAAGATTTAGAACGCTTACAGGTAATTCTCTATTACAAGTATCTAGGGTTTTCCTTGGAACAAATAGCAGAACTCTTAGCCGAAGAAAAGTCTAACTTATTGCCCCATTTGACCAAACAGTTAGATTATTTGACTCAAGAAAGAAAACGTTTGGATACCCTGATTTCCACTTTGCAAAAAACCATTCAAGAACAAAAAGGAGAAAGACAAATGACAATTGAGGAAAAATTTACTGGATTTAGCTACCAAGATACTCAAAAATACCAGCAAGAGGCGGTAGACAAGTATGGTCAAGAAGTCATGAACCAAGCGCTTGAACGCCAAAAAGGTCGAGAAGATGAGGCGACAAGAGCCTTTAATCAAGTCTTCCAAGTCTTTGCGAAAAACCTTCAAGCTGGTCTGCCAGTAACCGAATTTGAAAACCAAGAAGCAGCAGCCAAACTTTTAGATGCGATTCGAACGTATGGATTTGATTGCTCTATAGAGGTTTTTGGCCATATTGGCAAAGGCTATGTCTATAATCCAGAATTCAAGGGAAACATCGACAAGTTTGGTGCTGGTACAGCCCAGTACACTTCGGATGTCATTGCCTTTTATGTCGAAAATCAAGCAAAATAAAAAAGTGAGAGTGGGACAGAAATCGGTAATTCGTTAGAATTCGATTTCGTCGTCCCACCTCCGCACAGTTGAGTAGGGCTGTAAAGGCTGATGAAATCAGCGTAGTAGAGCCCACTCAACCACTGCGTCTTGCTCGAGAATCCAAAAATAATTGAGAGGCTAGGATTTTTGTCCCAGCCTCGTTTTTTGCTTGGAAAAAATTGAAAAGAAACTGTCCTATCTATGGGAGGTGGAAGGAAAGAATGAAAATTTTATGAAACTTTCACAATTTCGGTTGACAGTCTTAAAAAAAAGGAGTAGAATAACCCCTGTTTTATGAAAAAGAGGCAGGGAATTCCCGGCCTCATGATCTTTTTTCAAGGAGTTTTTTATGTTTTCAACATTGAAAAAATGGTTTATTGGCCGTCCGTTGAAATCTGGTGCAGAAGGTGAAGGAGGATTGCTGGGGAAAATGCAGGCCTTGGCCATGCTCTCTAGTGACGCACTTTCTTCTATTGCCTATGGTCCAGAGCAAGTTATCCTGGTCTTGATGACGGTATCAGCAGGAGCCATTTGGTGGTCCATTCCAATTGGGATTGTGGTTCTGGTTCTCCTAGCCAGTTTAACGATTTCTTATCGCCAGGTCATTCATGCCTATCCTCAAGGGGGAGGGGCCTACATGGTGACTACGGAGAACTTGTCACCCAAAGCGGGGTTGATCGCTGGTGGCAGTCTCTTGGTCGACTACATGCTGACGGTAGCAGTATCTGTTTCTTCCGGTGCAGATGCTATCACGTCAGCGATTCCCTCTCTTCATCCTTATAATCTGCACATTTCCATTTTGTTGGTCTTGCTCTTGATGCTGATGAACTTACGGGGGCTGCGTGAATCAGCTACTTCCTTGATGATTCCAGTCTACCTGTTCATTGTTAGTACGATTGCCTTGATCGGCTATGGTGTGATCCAAATTTTGACAGGGCATTTGGCCTATAACGCGACTGCTCATGTGGGTCAAACCATTTCAGGGGTTAGTGTCATTCTCTTATTGCGGGCCTTTACGAGTGGATCAGCTTCACTAACAGGGGTTGAAGCCATCTCCAATTCGGTTCCTTTCTTTAAGAAACCAAAAGCAAAGAATGCAGCCTCTACCTTGACCATCATGGCTTTGATTTTGGGGATTATGTTTGCAGGGATTACCTTCCTCAATTACTGGGTGGGTGTCGTACCAGCAAAAGGGGTAACAACTCTAGCTCAAATGGCCCAAGCTATCTTAGGAAATTCTCCGGTCGGACAAGCCTTCTTCTACGTCTTCCAATTATCAACAGCCTTGATCCTGGCAGTTGCGGCGAATACTGGGTTCTCAGCCTTTCCAATGTTGGCCTTTAACATGGCTAAAAACAAATACATGCCACACATGTATATGGAAAAAGGGGATCGTCTGGGCTATTCCAATGGGATTTTGACCTTGGCCATTGGTGCCATCGTCTTGCTCTTGATCTTTGATGGGCAAACAGAAAGCTTGATTCCGCTTTATACCATTGGGGTCTTCATTCCATTTGCCCTTTCTCAAACAGGGATGGTTATCCACTGGAAACGCCAATATCAAAAAGGATTTCTCAAGTTTTCGCTTGCCAATATCCTCGGGGCAGCTATCTGTTATGGTATTGTCTTGATCCTCTTGCTGTTCCGTCTGCGTGAAATCTGGCCCTTCTTCCCTATTATTGGTCTTTTACTTTGGATGTTCTTGAGTATCCGCAATCACTATGATAAAGTTGCGGCTCAATTGCGCTTGGGAGGTAAGATCGAAAAGACAAGTTATGCGGGCAATACCGTGATCGTCCTTGTCGGAAATGTCACTCAGGTAAGTGTGGGAGCTATGAGTTATGCCAATAGCCTAGGAAATGACGTCATAGCCATGCACGTCTCAACAGAAGAAACCAAGGTTAAAGATGCAGAGGTGGCAGAAGAATTTAAGCACTATTTCCCTCATATTCGCTTTGAAAATGTCATGACGAGCTATCGGGATATTATTCAACCAACAGTTGAATTTGTCTCTAAAGTAGCTGAGGAAGCTAAGGAAAAAGGGAATACTGTCACAGTCTTAGTCCCTCAATTCATCCCTAAAAAACATTGGCAAAATATTCTCCACAACCAAATGAGTTTGAAATTGAAGTACGCACTTCGTTGGCATGAAGAAGTGGTTGTGGCAAGCTATTCTTACCATTTATCTGAATAACTATCGCCTAAAGAAAAGATGTTTGCTCGAGCAGGCATTTTTTTGTTTTTTTGAAGTTGAAAAAATCCATTCAAAAGTCTTGTAAGAAACAGCCTTGATCTTGAAAAAATGTTAAAAAAATGCTAGAATAAAAAGAACATTTTAGATTTTTGAAGTTTCAAAGTAAGGAAAAAAATGGCAAATTTATTAAAAACAATTATTGAAAATGATCGAGGCGAAATCAAACGTCTTGAAAAAATGGCTGATAAGGTCTTTTCTTATGAGGACCAAATGGCAGCTTTGACGGATGACGAATTAAAGGCAAAAACAGTTGAGTTTAAGCAACGCTATCAAGATGGTGAGTCTTTGGATGATCTCTTGTACGAGGCTTTTGCAGTTGTTCGTGAAGGGGCAAAACGGGTACTTGGTTTGTTCCCATATAAGGTTCAGGTCATGGGGGGGATCGTCCTTCACCATGGTGACGTTCCAGAGATGCGTACAGGGGAAGGGAAGACTTTGACAGCGACCATGCCTGTATACTTGAACGCCTTGTCTGGTAAAGGGGTACACGTTGTTACCGTCAATGAATACCTGACAGAGCGGGATGCGACAGAGATGGGAGAACTTTACTCATGGCTTGGCCTTTCAGTAGGGATCAACCTCGCAGCAAAATCTCCAGCTGAGAAAAAAGAAGCTTATCTCTGTGATATTACCTACTCGACTAACTCAGAGATCGGGTTTGATTATCTTCGTGATAACATGGTTGTTCGTGCTGAAAACATGGTTCAACGTCCATTGAACTATGCCTTGGTCGATGAGGTAGACTCCATCTTGATCGACGAAGCTCGTACACCTCTGATCGTTTCTGGGCAGACAGCTTCTGATACAAGCCAACTCTATCACATGGCAGATGCTTATGTGAAGAGCTTGACAGAGGATGATTACATTATCGATGTACCATCTAAAACCATTGGTTTGTCAGATTCAGGAATTGATAAGGCGGAAAGCTACTTTAATCTTGAAAACTTGTATGATATTGAAAACGTAGCCTTGACCCACTTTATTGACAACGCCCTTCGTGCCAACTATATCATGATTTTGGATATCGACTATGTGGTCAGCGAAGATCAAGAAATCTTGATCGTCGACCAATTTACAGGTCGTACCATGGAAGGCCGTCGCTATTCTGATGGTCTCCACCAAGCGATCGAGGCCAAAGAAGGTGTACCAGTTCAAGAAGAAACCAAAACCTCCGCATCGATTACCTACCAAAACCTCTTCCGTATGTATAAGAAGTTGTCAGGGATGACAGGGACAGGGAAAACCGAAGAAGAAGAATTCCGTGAAATTTATAACATTCGCGTGATTCCAATTCCAACCAACCGTCCAATTGCCCGTATTGACCATCCAGACCTTCTCTACCCAAGCTTGAAATCAAAATTCAAGGCTGTTGTGGAAGATGTCAAGTCTCGTCATGAAAAAGGACAACCAGTCCTAGTAGGTACAGTTGCCGTTGAAACCAGTGATTACCTTTCTCAATTGTTGGTGCAAGCAGGTGTTCCTCACGAAGTCTTGAATGCGAAAAACCACTACAAAGAAGCGCAAATCATCATGAACGCCGGTCAACGTGGCGCTGTTACCATCGCGACCAACATGGCTGGACGTGGTACCGATATCAAGCTCGGTGAAGGGGTTCGCGAACTTGGTGGACTTTGTGTCATCGGGACAGAGCGTCACGAAAGTCGTCGGATCGATAACCAGCTTCGTGGACGTTCAGGGCGTCAAGGGGATCCAGGTGAATCTCAATTCTACTTGTCTCTTGAAGATGAGTTGATGCGTCGTTTCGGCTCAGAACGGATCAAAGCAGTGCTCGACCGCTTCAAGTTGAGTGAAGAAGAATCGGTGATTCGTTCAAACATGTTTACCCGCCAAGTAGAGGGAGCGCAAAAACGGGTTGAAGGAAATAACTACGATACTCGTAAACAAGTCCTTCAATACGACGACGTGATGCGGGAACAACGGGAGATCATCTATGCAGAGCGCTATGATGTGATCACAGCTAACCGCGACTTGGCTCCTGAAATCATGGCTATGATTAAACGGACCATCAAACGGATTGTCGAAGGTGCTAGCCACTCAAGTAAGGAAGAACGCGTTGAAGCGATTCTGAACTTTGCTAAATACAATTTGGTTCCAGAAGATACGATTTCTGAAAGCGATATTGAAGGAAAATCTGACAAGGAAGTTATCGATTACTTGTATGGACGAGCAGAAGAAATCTATGCCAGTCAAGTAGCGAAATTGCGTGACGAAGAGTCTGTGCAAGAGTTCCAAAAAGTATTGATCCTTCGAGTGGTGGACAGCAAGTGGACAGACCACATCGATGCTTTGGATCAATTGCGAAATGCCGTTGGGCTCCGTGGGTATGCGCAAAATAACCCAGTAGTAGAATACCAATCAGAAAGTTTCCGTATGTTTAATGACATGATTGGATCGATTGAATTTGACGTGACTCGTCTCATGATGAAAGCCCAAATTCACGAACAAGAACGTCCACGTACAGAACACAGCATTTCAACAACTGCTACTCGCAATATTGCAGCCCAACAACAAGATATTCCAGCAGAAATTGATTTGTCACAAGTGAAACGCAATGATTTGTGCCCTTGTGGTTCCGGTAAGAAGTTTAAAAACTGTCACGGACGTAAAGGTTAAGGTTTCCTCTTTAAGGAGGAAAGGTAGGGTCTAGAGACCAAAAGGAGGCCGTATGGTATTCGTTAGGAAGAGCAATAAGATTGATGAGCAAGAAATCACATCGCTTTACCGTTTGGAAGGTCCAGCCTTGGAGCGTAAAGAAGTGCGTGACCGGGAGTTGGAGGCGATTATCAAAGGAGAAGACCAACGGATCCTTCTTGTGATTGGGCCTTGTTCTTCTGATAATGAAGAAGCGGTGATGGAGTATGCCCGTCGCTTGGCAGACTTGCAAGAGCAAGTGAAAGATCAGATTTTTATCGTCATGCGGGTCTATACGGCTAAACCTCGGACCAATGGGGATGGTTACAAAGGCTTGATGCACCAACCGGATACACAGGCAGCACCAAGCTTTGTTGATGGCTTAAAAGCAGTGCGACATCTCCACTATCGTGTGATTACAGAAACTGGTTTAACGACTGCGGACGAATTGCTTTACCCAGGCAGTCTTCCTTATGTCGAAGATTTGATTTCCTACCATGCCATTGGAGCGCGCTCAGTCGAAGATCAGGAGCACCGCTTTGTATCTAGTGGAATCTCTGCTCCGACAGGCATGAAGAATCCAACATCTGGAAATCTTTCTGTCATGTTCAATGCGATTTATGCGGCACAACATCCACAAAATTTCTTGTTCAATGCCCAAGCAGTGGAAACATCAGGAAATCCTTTGGCTCATGCGATCCTTCGTGGAGGCTTGGATGCAACTGGTAAGAATATTCCAAATTACCATTATGAAGATTTGCTAGCTGCAGCAAAGCGCTATAGTGAAATGGGCTTGCAACATCCATTTATCTTGGTGGATACGAACCATGACAATTCTGGAAAGCAATTCGAAGAGCAAGTACGGATCGTGAAAGAAACCATGATGAATCGTGCTTGGAACAAGGATTTAGCAGCCTTAGTTCGTGGTTTCATGATTGAATCCTACCTAGAAGATGGTCGTCAAAATGAACCAGTGGTTTATGGTCAATCGATCACAGACCCTTGCCTAGGTTGGGAAAAAACACAGGCCTTGGTCAAAGAAATTGCAACGATGAATAAGTAAAAGGCAGGGGCGGAAGGAGTGATTCTTTTGCCCCTTATCTGTTGTCAGCCAACAGATACTGAAACAATATATAAGGATGAAACAAGATGATCAAAGGACATGGGATCGATATTGAATCGATCACTGCGATTGAAAAAGCCTATCAAAAGAATGCACGATTTGCAGAAAAAGTCTTAACCAAGAGTGAGCAAGAGCGTTTTGAGGAGTTGTCTGGAAAACGGAAAATGGAATATTTAACGGGCCGATGGTCTGCTAAAGAAGCCTTTTCAAAGGCAATGGGAACGGGGATTGGACCAGTTAGTTTTCAAGAGTTAGAAATTTTAAATAATGCCCAAGGAGCTCCCTATTTTTCCAAGTCTCCATTTTCTGGAAAGGTATGGGTTTCGATCAGTCACAAGGGAGACTTGGTGTCAACCAGTGTCATTTTGGAGGAAGTAGATGAAAGCAAGTAAACATAGACCAACTGTTGCAAGAGTCGATTTGGATGCCATTGCCTTTAATGTTCGCCAAGTCAGTGATCATATTCCAAGCCAAACCTTGAAATACGCAGTGGTGAAAGCCAATGCTTATGGTCATGGGGTGGTTGCAGTGACGAAGAAGTTAGCCGCGCAAGTGGATGGTTTTTGTGTCTCCAATCTGGATGAAGCTTTAGAAATCCGTCAAGAAGGTTTGCAAGAACCCATTTTGATTTTGGGAGTTGTACCAAGCGAAACAGTCTATTTGGCCAAAGAGTATGATATCCGCTTAACGGTGGCGAGTCTTGCTTGGTTGGATCAATTGCTTGGACAAGAAGCAGATCTTTCAGGATTGAAGGTCCATATCAAGGTGGATTCTGGAATGGGGCGGATTGGATTCCGAAGGATCGAAGACATCAAAGAGGCTGAACGCCTTCTCTTAGCAGCTGGAGCTGAAATTGAAGGGATCTTTACTCATTTTGCGACAGCAGATGAGGCAGATGATCGAAAATTTCAAGCACAATACCAGTTTTTCAAAGAAGTATTGGCTGCTCTTGAAACCCTTCCTCCCATTGTCCATGCAAGTAATTCTGCCACCTCTTTGTGGCACGCGGATACGATTTTCACAGCTGTGCGCTTGGGAGATGTCATGTATGGCTTGAATCCCAGTGGTTCTGTGTTAGCCTTGCCTTATGAAATCAAGCCAGCCTTGAGTTTGGTGAGTGAGTTAGTTCATGTGAAACAGTTAGAAGCGGGTCAAGATATTGGCTACGGAGCAACTTATACGACAGAAGAATCCCAATGGATTGGGACGATTCCTATCGGCTATGCGGATGGTTGGATCCGAGAGATGCAAAATTTCCATGTGCTGATCAAGGGTGAGTTTTGTCCCATTGTTGGTCGCGTTTCGATGGACCAGATAACGGTTCGCCTTCCCGAAGAATTGCCTCTGGGGACCAAGGTTACCCTGATTGGACGTGAGGGCGAGAAAGAAATCACGTCAACAGAGGTTGCGGATTACCGTGGGACCATTAATTATGAAGTGGTCTGTCTCTTGAGTGATCGGATTCCTCGTGACTATACAGGTGAAGAATAAGAAGAAGCAGGTGGGATTTTCCCGGATGGACCTGCTTTTTTATAAAAGAAAGGAGGAGAAATGAATCTACATCAACCCTTATCCGTACTGCCTGGAGTCGGTCCAAAATCGGCGGAAAAATTTAAAAAGTTAGGGATTGAAACCTTAGAAGATCTGCTCTTGTATTTCCCCTTTCGCTATGAAGACTTCAAAACGCGCAATGTTTTAGAGTTAGAAGATGGGGAAAAAGCTGTCATCTCTGGGGTGGTAGCAACACCAGCCAATGTCCAATATTATGGTTACAAACGAAATCGCTTACGTTTTTCAATCAAACAGGGAGACCAGGTCATTGCGGTTAATTTTTTCAATCAACCCTATCTAGCAGACAAAATCGAGGTCCAGCAGACAGTGGCGATTTTTGGAAAATGGGACAAGGCCAAAGGCAGTTTGACAGGAATGAAGCTCCTGGCTCAAGTGGAAGATGATTTGCAGCCAGTCTATCGAGTGACACAAGGAGTGAGCCAAAACAGCCTGGTGAAATTGATCAAAATAGCATTCGACCAGGGCTTGGACCAGCTTTTAGAAGAGAATGTACCCCACATCTTACGAGAGCGTTATCAACTCATGTCTCGTTCCCAAGCAGTGCAAGCTATGCATTTTCCTAAGGATCTGGCAGAGTACAAGCAAGCCCTTCGCCGGGTAAAATTTGAAGAGCTCCTCTTTTTCCAGCTGCAACTCCAAGTGCTAAAAGAAGAAAATCACGATGCCAGCCAAGGGATTTCCTTGGCCTGGGATCCAGAAAAATTAGCAGAACGAAAAAAACAGCTTCCTTTTGAGCTAACGCAAGCTCAAGAAAACAGCTTGAATGAAATCTTGACAGATATGGCCTCTCCTTATCATATGAACCGCCTCTTACAAGGGGATGTGGGAAGCGGGAAGACAGTCGTGGCCGGTCTTGCCATGTATGCAGCCTTAAGCGCTGGGAAGCAAGCTGCCTTGATGGTTCCAACGGAGATTTTGGCAGAGCAACACAAGGAAAGCTTGCAAAATCTTTTTCCAGATTTGCCAATTGCCCTTCTAACAGGAGGATTAAAGGCGGCTGAGAAACGAGAAGTCTTAGAAGAGATCGCCTCAGGAACTGCTCAACTGATTGTGGGGACACATGCCTTGATTCAAGAGGGAGTTCACTACCAAGATCTAGGCTTGGTCATTATTGATGAACAGCACCGTTTTGGGGTTTCCCAACGTCGTATTCTTCGAGAAAAAGGACAAAATCCAGACGTCCTGATGATGACGGCGACCCCTATTCCCCGGACCTTGGCTATTACAGCCTTTGGAGATATGGATGTGTCCATCATTGATCAGATGCCTGCTGGACGAAAGGAAATCATCACACGTTGGGTCAAGCATGAGCAGTTAGAAGTGGTCCTCGACTGGTTGGTGAAAGAGCTTGCGAAAGGTTCTCAAGCCTACTTTATCTCTCCCTTAATCGAGGAATCAGAAGCCCTAGATCTGAAAAACGCTCTTGCTCTACAAGCGGAGCTAGAGGCCTTCTTTGGTCAGCGGGCACGTGTTTCTCTTCTTCACGGGAAGATGAAAAGTGAAGAAAAAGAGACCATCATGCAGGCCTTTAAAGAGCACCAAATCGATGTTTTGGTGTCAACGACCGTTATTGAAGTGGGGGTCAATGTGCCCAATGCAACCGTTATGGTCATTATGGATGCGGATCGTTTTGGCCTTAGTCAACTCCATCAGCTTCGAGGCCGGGTCGGTCGGGGAAATAAGCAATCCTATGCTATCCTGGTTGCGAATCCTAAGACGGATAGTGGCAAACAGCGCATGAAAATCATGACAGAGACGACAAACGGGTTTGTCCTTGCTGAGGAAGATTTGCAAATGCGTGGTTCAGGTGAAATCTTTGGTACCCGTCAATCGGGGATTCCAGAATTTCAAGTAGCCGATTTAGTAGAAGATTATCCAATTCTTGAAGAAGCGCGGAAAGTCGCCAGCCAGATTGTAACGACGCCAAATTGGCGAGAACACCCAGACTGGCATTTGCTCTCACTGTATCTGGAGAAGCAAGAACATTTAGATTAGATCATAAAAAGTGAGTAGAGTGGAAATGTGTTGTTTTCACTCTACTCACTTTTAAGATTGCATTTTATAGGTTTTGGATCTTGATGAAATGCGACAGGACGAAGGTGGATCGATACCATCCACCTGAGGAGTTAATGAGTCGTGTAGGGAGTGGGAAAGAACTCCGATTAGTTAAAAAGAGTTCGTTTTCCCACCCCCGCAAAGTTGATTAGGCCATTTTTGGAGCTTAAAAAGCGAACAAAGATGCCAATCAACCATAGCGTCATACTGTTATTTCTATCAAACATCAAAGGCTGACAATTTTGCGCAGCCTCGTTACACGAATTGAACACGGGCTGCGGATTGTGTCAAAAAGATGAATCCTCCTAGAATCTGATGATTCTGCGTCGAATTCCCTATTTTGACTGTATCCGCCACGCCCTTTGTATCTTAGTAATTGAACACGGGCTAAATACTGTGTGATAAAACGCCAACTATATTAGTACTAACTTCAAGACGCAGTAGCTGATTGGATTCTTCTCTTGCTTTATGAGCTTGGAAGAATCCTAATCAGCCTTGTGGGGGTAGGACGACGAAGAGTCCGCCAAAGTATCGCTTCTGTCCTACTCCCTATTTTGACTGTATCCGCTATGCCCTTTGTATCTTGTTAATTGAACACGCCCTAAATGCTGTGTGAAAAAGATAAATTTTCTTGTGAGCTTCGCTCCCGGCGACAATTTCCTATTTTCACTTGGCATTTTACGGGCTTTGTATCTTATGCTACCCTTCTATATATTCTTTGAGTTCTTGTCCTTTTAAGCCAGCATTGAGGGCGATGAGGAGCTTAAGGCGAGCTTTGGGGGCATTTAATTCTTTGATGAAAAAGATACCTGTTTGATGGAGTTGAACGCCACCGCCTTCATATGCATACACGGGTTCTGCAATTCCGTTGAAGCAACGGGATACTAAAGCGATTGGAAGTCCGGCGTCTATAAATTCTTGGAGTTTAATGGCTGTTTCTTTAGGGATGTTTCCTGCTCCAAAGGCTTCAATAATGAGACCATCGATTTTTGAGCAATCCAGTAGATCTAACAGATCGGTTTTCATCCCAGCATAAGTAGTGATAATGGGAACGAAACCTTCGATTTTATCGAGATCGAAGCGCACTCGTGGCTCAGCTGTTTTAAAGAAGAGGATTTCCTTTTTCATGACCAAACCGAGTGGGCCATGAGTTGGTGTCTGGAAGGTGCCGACATTGGTGGTGTGGGTTTTGGTAACGTACTTGGCCGCATGAATTTCGTCATTCATGACGACTAAGACCCCCTTATCACGTGCTTTTGGATCGGCAGCCACTCGGAGGGCTGTTAAGAAATTATAGACACCGTCGCTTCCTAGTTCGTTGGAGCTTCGCATGGCTCCAGTAATCACCACGGAGATGTCTGGTAACTCCATGGTATCCAAAAAATAAGCTGTTTCTTCTAGCGTATCGGTCCCGTGTGTAATGACGATCCCATCGAAGTGGCTGGCTGCCTCTTTGATTCTTTGGTATAGAGCTAACATGTGATGCGGTGTCATTTGTGGACTTGGTAGATTGAAGATATCCTCAGAAGTGACTTCCATTCCTTCAATTGGAGAAGTAACTTGGGTCATGGGATTAACTTCATTGGTGATCACTGCTCCGGAGTCATCTGCTGCCATGGAAATGGTCCCTCCGGTATGTAGTGCTAAAATTTTCTTAAACATGTGAAGCTCCTTGGAATATGTGATATAATTTATTTTATCATAAAAAGAAAGAAACAGTAGACATGGAAATAAAAGCAGTCTTTTTTGATATCGATGGGACCTTGGTGAATGACAGTCGAGCAGTCCTCAAATCGACCGAAAAAGCTATCCAATCTTTAAAAGAGGAAGGAATTTATGTTGGACTTGCAACGGGTCGAGGTCCAGCTTTTGTTAAACCTTTCATGGAGCGCTATGGCTTTGATTTTGCGGTGACCTATAATGGCCAGTATATAGTAACCAAGGACCGCGTATTATTTACCAGTCCAATCGACAAAAAGAGTCTGCACCAGCTGATTGACTATGCTCAGGAGCACCGTAAGGAAATTGCTCTAGGAACCAAAGATGGTGTATGTGGTTCTCGTATTATGAGTTTTGGGATGAGTCCTATTTCGACTTGGTCCAGTCGCTTTGTACCCCGCAAGATGGCCCGTACCGTTAGTCGAGGCTTTAATAAAGTGGTCAGTAAAGTGGTTCCACAAGATCAGGAAACCCTCTATGCACTAGCGCAGGAACCCATCTACCAGGTATTGATTTTATCCAGTTCAGAAGAGACTGCAAAAATTGAAAAAGAGTTTCCGCATCTGAAATTTACACGCTCCAGCCCCTTTGCAGCAGACGTCCTCAACCCAGGAATTTCCAAACTGGAAGGAATTCGTATCGTTGGTCAGGAATTTGGCTTTAACATTGATGAAGTCATGGCTTTTGGAGATTCGGATAATGACTTAGAGATGCTTTCAGGCGTAGGTTTGTCGATTGCGATGGGGAATGGGACGACTAGTGTCAAAGCGATTGCCAAGCATACCACGACCAGTAATAGTAAGGATGGTATCCAAAAAGCCCTGCAACACTTTGGTATTCTCTCAGAGAAAGAACTCTTTCTTTCTAAGGATGATCACTTCAATAAGGTCAAAACTTTCCATGGCGTGATGGATGGGAAAACCCAGGAAAAACCGGTTGTTTGGCAGTCTCAAGATGCCCTCTACCGGACCATGTTCAAGCAGGAAGAGCTGGTGGAATTTGTCCGAGCAGCTAGCTCGAACGAAGAAGAATTTGATCACTCCTTAGCCGCTCTTCATGAAGCCTTGGACAAGGCGGCGGAGAAGGTTCGAAACAAGCATCCGGCTGAGATCTCCATGGTGGGACAGGTCGATGCCTTGATCGATACGCTCTATCTGACTTATGGTAGCTTCGTCTTAATGGGGGTCGATCCGGAAGAGGTTTTTGAGATTGTTCACCGTGCCAATATGGGGAAGATTTTCCCAGATGGAAAGGCACACTTTGATCCAGTAACCCACAAAATTCTGAAGCCAGATGATTGGGAAGAAAAATACGCCCCGGAACCTGCCATCAAAAAAGAGCTGGATCGCCAACTGAAAGCTTACGAAAAACACGCAAAACCAAAAGAAGTAACAAAAGAAAACTAAAAAGAGAGTGGGACAGAAATCGGTCATTCGTTAGAATTCGATTTCGTCGTCCCACCTCCGCACAGTTGAGTAGGGCTGTAAAAGCTGATGAAATCAGCGTAGTAGAGGCCACTCAACCACTGCGTCTTGCTCGACAATCCAAAAATAATTGAGAGGCTAGGACTTTTGTCCCAGCCTCTTTTGTTTCTTACATGGTTTTATCTTTATCACGCACCACTAGTAAGTCTACTTTAGCATGGCGAAGGATGTATTCTGAGGAGGAACCGACCATGAGACGTTCGAATGCATTGAGTCCGGTAGCCCCGACCATTATGAGGTCAACCCCTTCTTTACTTGGGATATCATTGGCCAAGAGGACCTTTGGATTTCCCATTTCTACAACAGTCGCAATATTTTGAACGCCGACTTTTTCGGCACGTTCCTTGTAGCCTTTGAGCAACTCCTTGGCTTCTTCTTGCAATTCTTCATACACTTCAGCATCAAAAGTTGAGACGCTTTGCAGGGCACGGGTATCGATGACGTGAACAATGGTCAATTTAGAGCCATTACGAAGAGAAACATTGACCCCTTTTTCAAATGCCAATTCTGCTTCATGAGAGCCGTCGACAGCGACCATAATGTTTTCATATTTTTGAGACATAATCCTACCTCCTGATAGCTTGAAAACATGGATAGAATAGAAGGTGCTTCCATTCCCTATACACTTATATTTTATCTCTTTTTAGCTGGAATGTAAAGGTAAAGTCTATCTTTTTCTATCTTATTTCTGAGGAATTTTTAAAGTCCTCAGTTTGTACTCTATTTGAACTAGTGGTATAATAGAGATAATTTCGTGAATCGAGGCAGAATATGAAAGAATATAATAAATCAAGCAAACTCGAACATGTCGCTTATGATATTCGTGGTCCAGTTTTGGAAGAAGCTATGCGCATGCGAGCAAATGGGGAAAAGATTCTCCGTTTAAATACAGGGAACCCAGCTGAGTTTGGTTTTACAGCACCAGATGAAGTGATCCATGATTTGATCATGAATGCGCGTGATAGTGAAGGGTATTCGGATTCAAAAGGGATTTTTTCAGCCCGCAAGGCTATTATGCAGTACTGCCAGTTAAAGAAAATTCCTAATGTGGATATCGAAGATATATACGTCGGCAATGGAGTGAGTGAACTGATCGTGATGTCCATGCAAGGGCTGCTCGACAATGGCGATGAGGTCTTGATTCCGATGCCAGACTATCCTCTTTGGACAGCAGCAGTCAGTCTAGCTGGTGGGAATGCAGTCCATTACCTTTGTGATGAAGAGGCAAATTGGTATCCAGATATTGAGGATATCAAGTCGAAAATTACCTCAAATACAAAAGCCATCGTTGTGATCAATCCCAACAACCCAACTGGGGCCCTCTATCCAGATGAGATTCTACTTGAGATTGTTGAGATTGCTCGTCAAAACAACTTGATCATCTTTGCGGATGAAATTTATGACCGCTTGGTGATGGATGGTGAAAAACACACGGCTATCGCGAGTCTAGCACCGGATCTCTTCTGTGTGAGTATGAATGGTTTGTCAAAATCTCACCGGATTGCAGGTTTTCGTGTTGGTTGGATGGTTCTATCTGGACCCAAGCATCATGTGAAGGGCTATATTGAAGGTTTGAATATGTTGTCCAATATGCGTCTTTGTTCAAACGTCTTGGCTCAACAAGTTGTTCAAACCTCCCTTGGAGGCTACCAATCTGTAGATGAACTCTTGCTTCCAGGTGGACGAATCTACGAGCAACGTAACTTTATCTACAAAGCCATCAATGAGATTCCTGGTCTCTCAGCAGTCAAACCAAAAGCCGGTCTCTATATCTTCCCTAAGATCGATCGGGAAATGTACCGGATCGATGATGATGAGCAATTTGTTTTAGAGTTCTTGAAACAAGAAAAAATTCTCTTGGTTCATGGACGCGGATTTAACTGGAAGGACCCAGATCACTTCCGGATCGTTTACCTACCACGTGTAGATGAATTGGCTCAAATTCAAGAAAAAATGACCCGCTTCTTGAAACAATATAGACGCTAATCAAACCGAAGGATTGAAGAGGAAGATCTTCAATCTTTTTTGATCTATTCTATAAAATTGATGTTATCTCCTTGACATTTTTCTGAATTGCGCATAATTGTAGAAAAAATAAATAATTTTCAGATAATTTGATTGAATTTCCTCCGCTTATATGATATACTTTAGCTGACTATATGCGAGGTTTATTATGGCAAACTTATTAGATAAAACACGTAAAATTACATCTATCTTGAAACGAACGGATGAGCAGTTACAAGTCGAGATGCCTTACAATGATATTGCCCAGCAATTGGCAGATATCATTCACTGTAATGCCTGTATCATTAATAGCAAGGGAACGCTGCTTGGTTATTTCATGCGTTATAAGACCAACAATGACCGGGTAGAAGCCTTTTTTGAAAATAAAAAGTTGCCGGAAGATTACGCTAAGGCAGCGAGTTTGGTCTATGATACGGAAGCCAACCTTCCAATCGAGCATGATTTGACCGTCTTTCCGGTAGAGACCAAGTCTGAATTTCCTGATGGCTTAACGACCATTGCTCCTATCCACGTATCTGGGATTCGTTTGGGATCTTTGATTATCTGGCGCAATGATAAAGAGTTTGACGATGATGATTTGATCCTGGTTGAGATTGCCAGTACCGTAGTTGGGATTCAAATGTTGAACTTCCAACGAGAGGAAGACGAGAAAAACATTCGTCGCCGGACAGCGGTCAATATGGCTGTTAATACCTTGTCTTACTCTGAACTGCGGGCGGTTTCTGCCATCCTTGGGGAATTGAAGGGGAATGAAGGACAGTTAACTGCTTCTGTGATTGCGGATCGAATCGGTATTACCCGCTCTGTGATTGTCAATGCGCTTCGGAAATTGGAATCAGCTGGTATTATTGAAAGTCGTTCACTCGGGATGAAGGGAACTTATCTCAAAGTTTTGATCCCAGATATTTTTGAAGAAATTAAGAAAAGAGACTACTAATGAGCAAAGCATTAATTTCGATTGACTACACCGTTGATTTTGTAGCGGATGAAGGTAAGCTAACGGCAGGAGCTCCCGCCCAAGCCATTTCTGAGAGCATTGCCCAGGTGACCCAATTAGCCTTTGATCAAGGAGCCTATGTCTTTTTTGCTATTGATGCGCATGATGTAGACGATTCTTTTCATCCTGAAAGCAAGCTCTTCCCACCCCATAATATCATTGGGACTAGTGGACGTGATTTGTACGGCCCTTTAGCAGATTTTTATCAGGAGCACAAAGCGGATCCACGCGTCTTTTGGATGGACAAACGTCATTATTCTGCTTTTTCAGGGACGGATCTAGATATCCGCCTTCGTGAACGTCATGTGGATACCGTTATTTTGACGGGTGTCTTGACCGATATCTGTGTCCTTCATACAGCGGTTGATGCCTACAATCTGGGTTATCAGATCGAAGTGGTGGAGCCTGCAGTGGCGTCGCTTACTCCTGAAAATCACCAGTTTGCTTTGAATCACTTCAAGCATGTCTTAGGGGCAAGTTTGGTGGACGATACACTAGCTGTATTAGACAAAAAATAAGAAACCGATGTAAAAGAGGTCATAGACACTTGTCTAGGCCTCTTTTTTGGGGCTTAGAAATTGTTTTCCTCACTTGAAAATGGTATTCTAATGAAAGAAAAAAGGGGAAGTTATGAGTAAAAAAGCTGTCGTGTTTTCAGCCAATCTATCTTATATGGAGAAGTTGGAAACCGCTATGAAGTCACTGTGTGCCCATCAGGACCAGTTGAAAATGTATGTCTTAAATGAAGATCTACCAACTGAGTGGTTTGCTATCATGAATCAGCGCTTGCGCCAGTTGGATTCAGAAGTGATCAATTGTCGGATGTCTCCCGAGCAATTCCAGTCCTTTTCGCTTCCAAGTAACCATATTCACTATGCAACCTATTTCCGTTACGCTATTCCAGAGATTGTGGAAGAAGAGCGAATCCTCTATCTGGATTGTGATATGATCTTTACACAGGATTTATCGCCTTTATTTGAGGTCGATCTAAAAGGTTATGGACTGGGTGCAGTGGTCGATAAGCCGACGACGACAGATGGTTTTAATGCTGGACTTTTGGTGATTGATAAGGCTTGGTGGCTAGAGCATCAGGTGACAGAGGTCCTCTTTGACCTCACCAAGGAGCACCATCAGCAGGTCTATGGAGATCAAGGGATTTTAAATCTGTATTTCAAAGATGCTTGGTATCCATTGCCTTGGACTTATAATCTACAAGTAGGATCTGATAAGGATCAGTACCTCTATGGGGACTTGGATTGGTATGAAGCCTTTCAAGGGATTCCTGCGGTCATTCATTACACTTCTCATAATAAACCATGGACCTCCAAACGCTTCAATCGTTTTCGTGAATTATGGTGGTTTTATTATGCCCTCTCTTGGGAGGAAATTTTGCTTCGAAAACCGATTTTGAAGCAAAACTATCAAGATCTAGTGGGAACTTTTCCTTATCATGCGGCCATTTATACCCATACAGCTGATATCCACGAGTTGGAGACGTTGTTAAAAGAGCTACCAGATGTCGCGATTCATGTTCTTGCTCATAGTCATTTTGGCTTTAACTTGGTGCAATTGGAACGCTACCCCAACCTCTTTCTATACCCTTCCTTTGATCCCTTGACTAGTCGAAAGGTTATAGAAAAATTGGATTTCTATTTGGATATCAATCCCTATGGTGAGGTCGATCAAATCACGCAAATACTCAGCCAACAAGGCGTCCCAATTTTTTCTTTTGAGGGAACCAATCATGTAGAAAATGGGGAGAACCAAGTGTTTGCTGATGACCAGGTACAGGAGATGGTGGCAGCGATTCGCGATTATTTAAAGAAAAGTGAGGACAATCATGGAAGCAAATGAAGTCGTCAGTATCATCATTCCTATTTATAATGTAGAAGCTTATTTGAGGCAATGTTTGGAGACGGTTATCCATCAGACTTACCCGAATTTAGAGATCATATTGGTCAATGATGGCTCACCAGACAATTCAGAAGCAATCTGCAAGGAATTTTTTAAACGAGATGCTCGCATTCGCTATATTCGTCAAGAAAATGGTGGCTTATCAGCTGCCCGTAATACAGGGATTGAGTTAGCGACTGGAGATTACATCACCTTTGTTGATCCAGATGACTGGGTGACGGAGGACTATGTAGAGGTGCTTTATGGTCAGCTTCAGAAGTATGATGCGGATGTCTCAGTAGCCAACTATAACCTCTATGATGAGAGTAGTAGCAAATACTTGATTAAGGTAACGGATGCTGATTATTCAGAAACCCTTTATGAGGGGAGAGGGATTTTGGAGCACGATGCCATTCAGGAGACCAGAGATATGGCCTGGGCGTGTGCTATGATGAAGCTCTATAAGCGTAACTTATTTGAAGGGCTTCGTTTTCCGGTCGGAAAAAATGTAGAGGACAACTTCCTTATGTACAAGCTTTTTTTAAAAGCCGATCGAGTGGTTCATACGGAGAAATGTATTTATTGGTATCGTGTGGGCCGTTCAGATACCCTCTCACAAGTCTGGACGGAAAAGCGTGTACTAGATGAGATGGAAGCTAAGCAAGAAAAGTTGGCACTTCTGGGTATGTTGGGTTACGATTTAACCTGGCATCGTTATATTTACAAAACGCGCTTGAAACGGGCCCTTGAAAAATTAGAAGAAGCAGGCTTACAAGGATCAGAAACCTATGAGCGCGTGGTGATGAACCTCAACTTCATTGAAAAAAGGACTAACCATCTATTGATGAGAAAGGATTAGCATGTTCATTATTGCAGCTGAACAGACTCGAGAGCTGAACCATTTGCGAAAATTATTGGACAAACTAGGTCAGCCCTACCGTGTGTTCATCACTAATTTGGAAACGGATTTGGATCAAGAGACGGAGAGTCTTGCGACCTTTTTTACCCAAACAGACCCGGCGTCAAAAATTGGGGAACCACTATTTTTTAATGATCTCTCAGTTCCTGAATTATGGGAATGTTGGACACTTGGGATCACAACCTATCTGTTTGATGGTGAGGAACGTCGTGCCAATATCGTGTTGCGAGAGGACCTTTTGTCGCGAACCGTTGATCGAGTAGAGTGGTTTGGTCAGAAAGAAGAAATCGCATCCATTGATTTTTACAACCGTTATGGCTGGAGAAGTCAGCAAAGCCTTCTCAATGAAGGCGCTCAACCTTATTTAGAGATTTATTTGAATCGTCAACAAGAAGAAGTGCTGCTCCATTTTGTCTTGCAAGGGACCTTTTTGCATCAAACTTCTAAGGGACGAGACCAGTTGTACGCTAATAAAGAAGAGTTGCAGAGAGCCGTTTTGAAACAAGTCTTGCCAGAAAAGGAAGCCATCCTTTTAATGAATCAGAGCTTGCTAGCTTTTGTGAAAGAGTTGCCTAAGGAACGACTTGCCTTGTGTAGAAGTACAGGTGCCGACCTAGAAGGAATCAAAGAGCAGGTTGAGCAGATCCTGGTGCTGGAGGCTGCTCATTTACATGAGAAAAAAGAAGGATACACCAGTCTTTCAGGATTCGTAGACGTGGACCAGGAGAAGTTTCAGCCAGAAGCACTGGTCATGACAGCTTCTCAAGAGGTTGAAGGCTTAGCAGACCTCGTTCACGATTTTCCACAAGTGACCTTTCACATTGCTGCTTTGACAGCTATGGGACCAAAATTAACAGACTTGGATCCTTGTCCCAATGTGCGACTCTATCCGGGAATTTCGATGGAAAACTACGAGGAATTACTAGCGACTTGCTCACTCTATCTGGATTGCAACCAAGGGGAAGAAGTGATGAACAGTAGTATACGTGCTCTTGAAAATGGGCAAATTTTGCTTGGGTTGCAGAGCACTGTGCACCATGAAGCCTACAAAGAATTGACTACTATTACAGCTTCGGTAGAAGAAATGAAAGCCCGATTAGGAGCATTAGTCCAACATCCAGAGTCCTATGAAGAACTCTTGAGAGAGCAAGTACGAATCTTGCAACTTCCTCAAAAAGAAGCTCTGATGGAGATCTTTAAGCAGTTAGAGGGAGGGAAAGGATGACCGTATATACCTTTAACCTATTAGTGGGGTTTGAGCCTAATGGCGTCGATGTGGCGCAGGCTTCTCGAGCTAGGATGCTCCGCGATTTGGGGGTGGCAGCTAGGTTCATCTTTACAACATGGCCTAGTCCAGAGAAATTAGCTTATTACCTTTCTTTAGGGCACCGGGATGAGGAATTGCTCTTCGCCCATCTAGCTTTTACAGATCAAGAAACGACAGTCCCTCAAAAGACAGTTGGGGCCTTGCAGATGGATTTTCAGTTGACGCGTTTGGATGTTGTTGAAAAAACAGAGAGAGCCATTCGCTATCAATTTGCAGATAACAGCGCTCTGACCTTTCATCTGGATCCCTATCATAAAGACTGTGTCCGCTATGTCGACTATCTTTCTAATGGGAGTACCCTCAAGCGAGAATATTATGGGGCTTGTAAAATTGCTACAGAGTATTTTCAATATGGAAGTGTCGTTAGACGGACCTATCACCATCAAGATGGCCGTATCGCCTTTGAAGAATTGAGGCTAAGCGGAAACTGGCTCTATAAACTAGGGCCTGAGATCCTGACCAGTCATACGGAAGTGATGAGACGTTTTTTGTTAAAACTTTCTCTAAAAGAAGAGGATTTGGTTTTACTTGACCGGGCTTCTCGCATGGATTTTGCCCGCCCTTTGATGGAGAAAGATGATCGTTCCAAGCTAGCCATGGTGTTTCATTCAGAGCACGAATTTGAAAATGGCCAGCTCAACTATGAGTACTATTATGTGTTCAAATATGCCAAACGCTTTGATTACTTTATCACTGCAACGGAGGCACAAAAAGAAGTCTTGGAACAGACACTTGCCAAGCAAGAGTGCGAAAATATTCCAATCTATAGCATTCCAGTGGGCCATTTGGAAGAATTGACAGAATTACCAGGAGATAGACGTCCCTTTAGTGTGATCACAGCTTCCCGCTTGGATCCAAGGAAATGCATCGATTTGGCCATTCGAGTGGTAGCTCAAGCTCATAAACACATACCGGCCCTTCAGTTCGATATTTATGGGAAGGGTGGAGAAGCGGACAACTTACGGCACTTGATTCAGGAGCTTGAAGCGCAAGACTATATTCACCTACGTGGTCATGCAGGTCTCAAGCAGATTTATCCTTACTACCAGGTCTACCTAGCCACTTCTCAGTGGGAAACCTTTGGCTTGACCTTGATGGAGGCGGCTGGAGCGGGTCTAGCCTTGCTTGGCTTTGATGCCCGTTATGGTAATCCGACCTTTATGAAAGAGGGAGAAAATGGCTATCTGGTACCTTATAGTGGGAAGAGACCAGAAGAAGAGTTGGTCAAAGAACTAGCAGACAAGCTGGTGCAACTCTTTAATAGGGACCTAGCACCATTTCATCAGGCTTCTTATGACCTAGCTTCCTGCTACCTCAAAACGAAGGTCCAAGAAGTTTGGAAGCAGATGCTAATAGAGATGGGCCAATTGGACAGAAAAGAAATGTAAAACGAAGAATCTGTAGCGACAAAAAAGTCCTGCAGATTTTTTCTAAGGCAAGCAAATTAGGCTAAATTATGGTAAAATAGAGGGTATTGAAAAATCATCATTTCACGAAAGGAAGCAAGATGAAAATTACGCAAGAAGAGGTAACCCACGTTGCCAATCTTTCAAAATTGAAATTCTCTCCAGAAGAGACAGCTGAGTTTGCGACAACCTTATCTAAGATTGTTGATATGGTGGAATTGTTGGAAGAAGTGGACACAACAGGTGTGGCCCCAACGACAACCATGGCGGATCGTAAGACCGTATTGCGTCCGGATGTCGCTGAAAAAGGCACTGACCGCGACCGTTTGTTTAAAAATGTACCTGAAAAAGACAATTACTACATCAAGGTGCCAGCTATCCTAGAAGATGGAGGAGATGCCTAATGTCATTCAACCATAAAACCATTGAAGAGTTGCACGACCTCCTTGTCTCTAAGGAAATTTCAGCAACGGAATTGACACAAGCGACGCTTGACGATATCAAGGTGCGTGAAGAAGCCGTCAATGCCTTTGTAACGGTGGCCGAAGAAGCTGCCCTTGCACAAGCTAAGGCCATTGATGAAAAAGGAATCGATGCAGACAACCTGCTGTCAGGAATTCCACTCGCTGTCAAAGACAATATCTCAACAGATGGTATCTTGACGACTGCGGCATCAAAAATGCTCTACAACTACGAGCCAATCTTTGATGCGACAGCTGTTGCCAATGCGAAAGCCAAAGATATGATTGTCATCGGGAAGACCAACATGGACGAGTTTGCCATGGGTGGATCTGGTGAAACTTCATACTATGGACCAACCAAGAATGCATGGGACCACAGCAAGGTGCCTGGTGGATCTTCTAGTGGTTCAGCAGCTGCTGTAGCTTCAGGGCAAGTCCGTTTGTCCCTCGGTTCAGATACAGGTGGTTCTATTCGCCAGCCTGCGGCCTTCAACGGAATCGTCGGTCTCAAACCAACTTATGGAACAGTTTCTCGTTTCGGTCTCATTGCCTTTGGTAGCTCACTCGACCAAATTGGACCGTTTGCTCCAACCGTTAAGGAAAATGCGCTCTTGCTCAATGTCATTGCCAGTGCAGATGACAAGGATTCGACTTCTGCACCTGTTCGTGTAGCAGACTTTACTTCTAAAATCGGTCAAGATATTAAAGGTATGAAGATTGCCCTTCCGAAGGAATACCTCGGGGAAGGGATCGACCCAGAAGTCAAAGAAACCATCCTAAACGCTGCTAACCACTTTGAAAAATTGGGAGCAACTGTCGAAGAAGTTAGCCTGCCACATTCTAAATACGGGGTTGCCGTTTACTACATCATTGCTTCTTCAGAAGCCTCTTCAAACTTGCAACGTTTTGATGGGATTCGTTATGGTTTCCGTGCCGAAGATGCTAAAAACTTGGATGATATCTACGTGAACACTCGTAGCCAAGGCTTTGGTGATGAGGTCAAACGTCGGATCATGCTGGGAACCTTTAGTTTGTCATCTGGTTACTACGATGCTTACTACAAGAAAGCTGGTCAAGTCCGGACCCTCATTATCCAAGACTTCGAAAAAGTCTTTGCAGATTACGACCTCATTCTTGGTCCAACAGCTCCAAGTGTGGCCTTTGATTTGGATTCGCTCAATCATGATCCGGTTGCCATGTACTTGGCTGACCTCTTGACCATTCCAGTTAACTTGGCAGGTCTTCCAGGAATTTCAATCCCTGCAGGTTTTGCGCAAGGTCTTCCAGTTGGTTTGCAGTTGATTGGTCCGAAATATTCGGAAGAGACCATCTACCAAGCTGCAGCTGCCTTTGAAGCAACGACGGATTACCACAAGCAACAACCCCTTATTTTCGGAGGTGACAATTAATGAACTTTGAAACAGTCATCGGACTTGAAGTCCACGTTGAATTGAATACAAACTCAAAAATTTTCTCACCAACCTCTGCCCACTTTGGGAACGAGCAAAATGCCAATACCAATGTGATCGACTGGTCTTTCCCAGGGGTGCTTCCTGTCTTGAACAAGGGTGTTGTGGACGCTGGTATTAAGGCTGCTTTGGCCCTGAATATGGATATCCACCAGCACATGCACTTTGACCGTAAGAACTATTTCTACCCTGATAATCCAAAAGCTTACCAAATTTCGCAATTTGATGAGCCTATCGGTTACAATGGGTGGATTGAAGTGCAACTAGAAGACGGCTCAACTAAGAAAATCGGGATTGAACGGGCCCACTTGGAAGAAGATGCTGGTAAGAACACCCATGGAACAGACGGCTTCTCTTATGTAGACCTTAACCGTCAAGGGGTGCCATTGATCGAAATCGTATCTGAAGCAGACATGCGTTCTCCTGAAGAAGCCTACGCTTATTTGACAGCTCTCAAAGAAGTCATCCAATACACAGGTATTTCTGACGTCAAGATGGAAGAAGGATCGATGCGGGTCGATGCCAACATTTCCCTTCGCCCCTACGGTCAAGAGGAATTTGGTACCAAGACGGAGTTGAAAAACTTGAACTCTTTCTCAAACGTCCGTAAAGGTCTTGAATACGAAGTGGAGCGTCAAGCAAAAATTTTGCGTTCAGGTGGGATTATTCGTCAAGAAACACGCCGTTATGATGAGGCCAACAAGAGCACGATTCTTATGCGGGTAAAAGAAGGGGCAGCGGATTACCGTTACTTCCCAGAACCAGACCTTCCCTTGTTTGAAATCTCAGATGAGTGGATCGAAGAAATGCGTACGAAGTTGCCAGAGTTTCCAAAAGACCGCCGTGCTCGCTACGTGGCGGAGCTTGGCTTGTCAGACTATGATGCCAATCAATTGACAGCTACTAAAGTCACATCTGACTTCTTTGAAGCAGCCGTAGCCCTTGGCGGAGACGCTAAACAAGTGTCAAACTGGCTCCAAGGTGAAGTGGCGCAATTCTTGAATGCTGAAGGAAAAACACTAGAAGAAATCCAATTGACACCAGAAAACTTGGTCGAAATGATTGCCATCATCGAAGATGGAACCATCTCATCTAAGATTGCTAAGAAAGTCTTCGTTCACTTAGCGAAAAACGGTGGCGGTGCGCGTGAATACGTCGAAAAAGCTGGATTGGTACAGATTTCAGATCCGGAAGTCTTGATCCCTATCATCCACCAAGTCTTCGCAGACAATGAAGCAGCCGTAGCTGACTTCAAGTCAGGGAAGCGGAATGCGGACAAGGCCTTTACCGGCTTCCTCATGAAAGCAACCAAAGGCCAAGCCAACCCACAAGTAGCCCTCAAGTTACTTGCCCAAGAATTGGCGAAGTTGAAAGAAGAGTAATAGAGAAAAACTAGCCGAGAGGTTGGTTTTTTCTATCCATAAAATTGTGTTAGAATAGGAAAGACCATTACATATCAACTAGCATTAGGAGAAGTTAAATGAACAAATTTTTAAGAGCCTTATTTGTCCTAGTTATCATCGCCATGTCTGGAGCCATTATTTTTCAGCTCTTCTTTCCATCCTATATGGGAAGTCATTCAGGATATGGTGTTTCTGTCGGTTGGCAGCGAGAGATTGGGATTTGGAATGTGGCAGTTCTTGTGATTCTCATTGCTGTCAATCTCAAATATGATTGGTTCTATCTTCGAACGGTACTATTGGCCTTGATCATTGGTGGGCTTGGGATTGGGACCAATCATTTATTTGCTTATCTCAACTATCATTTGCCAGTAAATGCTATTGGAGCTTTTGAAAATTATCTTCTTGTTCTGGGCTGGATTGTCGGTTGGAAATTAGAGTCGTCTCGGACCGATAATTAAGATATTAACTGTCTGTTTCTTCTTGACAAAGTTTGTGAAAAGGCTTACAATATGGTTGTCGGGTTTCCTGAAAGGGAATTGCAATTCATGGAAAAATAGGAGAATCATATGGAAACAATGAAAGCTGCTCGCTGGCATGGCAAGAAGGACGTTCGTATCGAAGAAGTAGAAGTCCCTAAAGTACAACCTCATCAAGTAAAGGTTGCGGTCAAATTCACGGGAATCTGTGGAACAGACTTGCATGAATACTTGGATGGGCCAATCTTCATTCCAACAGAAGAGCATGTTTATTCTGGTCAAAAAGCACCCGTTACCCTCGGTCACGAGTTTGCTGGAGAAATTGTTGAGGTTGGAAGCGATGTGACTCGTGTCAAAGTTGGGGATCGTGTGACGATTGAACCAATTTTGGCAAAACATAACTTAATCGGTGACTACAACCTTGATCCAAACTTGAACTTTGTTGGTTTAGCAGCAGATGGTGGTTTTGCGAAGTATTGTGTGCTTGATGGTGATCTTGTGCATGTGGTTCCAGATAGCTTGAGCTATGAACAAGCTGCGCTTACAGAACCTGCAGCTGTTGCTGTTTATGCCGTTCGTCAATCTGCATTGAAAACTGGGGATACAGCCGTTATCTTTGGTTTGGGGCCAATCGGTCTCTTGATCGTGGAAGCCCTTCGTGCGGCTGGTGCTTCAAAAATTTATGCAGTTGAATTGTCTCCGGAACGCCAAGCTAAGGCTGAAGAATTGGGTGCCATTGTGGTTCGTCCAGAAGAAGGTGAATCAATCGTTGAAGCGATCCATCGTTTAACAGGTGGTGGCGCCGATGTGTCTTATGAAGTAACAGGGGTTCCTGTTGTTCTTGGGCAAGCTTTGGCAGCTGTTCATAAGGCTGGTGAATGTATGGTCGTATCCATTTGGGAACGCGAAGCCAGCATCAATCCAAATGAATTCGCTATTCAAGAAAAGACCCTCAAAGGGATTATCGCTTATCGCCACATCTTCCCTAAAGTATTGGAATTGATGGAACAAGGCTACTTCTCTGCTGAAAAATTGGTTACCAAGAAAATCAAATTGGAAAATATTGTTCAAGATGGCTTTATCGAATTGACGCAAGATAAATCTCAAATCAAGATTTTAGTTGAGCCGTAATGTACCAAACTTATAGTATGAAACCAGTCCATGTGGACTGGTTTTTTTATGATCTTCATTGCTTCCAAAAAAGATAAAAGGAAGGTATGATTTTTTACGAAAACGCTTGCATAAATAATTTTTCCATGCTATACTGGTTGAACACTAATCATTTTAAGGAGATAGAATAGATATGAAACAGAATTCTTCTGTGACAGGCGATAAACAAGTCGTCTATGCGATTCGTCGGTTGAAAAATGGTGTTGGTTCGGTGGCGATTGCGACAAGCCTAGCCCTATTATCAGCCTTTGCTGGTCCGGTCAGTGCGGAAGAGGTAGTCAATACCCCCGCATCAGCTTCAGAGGTGCTGACAGCCCCTTCTAATGAAGCAAGCACTTCTTCATCTGATGGGAAAGTAGCTGCGAACACTGAGACAAGTGAAACCCCAAAAGTGGCGGATGAAAGTGTCACAACGCCTGAAAATGTAAGCGCACTCACTGAAGGAGTGGCAACTCAGAAGGCTGAGAAGGCAGAGGAGCCAATTGCTGATCAGACTATCCGGATTCACGTGAAAAAGCTACCAGAAGAAAACAAGGAAACGCAAGGTCTTTGGACCTGGGATGATGTTGAAAAACCATCGGAAAACTGGCCGACAGGTGCCCAATCTTTTAAGGACGCACAGACGGATGACTACGGCTATTATCTAGATGTCAAGCTCAAAAATGAGCAGGCGAAGAAGATTAGTTTCCTCATCAACAATGTTAAAGGGGACAATATCACAGGCGACAAGTCCATTGAATTGCTCTCGCCAAAAATGAATGAAGCTTGGTTGGACGACAAATTTAAAGTCTATTCTTATCAGCCTCAAGCAGAGGGGACTGTCAGAGTGAATTATTACCGGACAGATGGCAACTATGACAAAAAATCTCTCTGGTATTGGGGAGATGTAGAGAATCCGAGCAGTGCTGCTTGGCCGGATGGGACAGATTTTGTAGCGACAGGGAAATATGGTCGTTACATCGATATCCCCCTAAAGGAAGCTGCAAAAGAATTTGGTTTCTTATTATTGGACGAAAGCAAGTCTGGAGACGATGTGAAAATTCGACAAGAAGATTATAAATTTGCTGATTTGAAGAACCATAGCCAGATCTTCTTACGGGACGATGATCCGACCGTTTATACTAACCCATACTATGTCAACGATATCCGTATGACGGGTGCTCAACATGTCGGAAAAGAAAAGATTGAAGCCAGCTTCTCGACCTTGGCGGGAGCACAGAAAGAGGAGTTGCTCAAGCGGACCAAGATCACAGATGCTCAGGGAAATCCTGTCACCATCTCGGACCTTCTTTTAGATGAAGCAGGGAAGAAAGTAACCTATACAGGGGATTTCTCTCAGGTTGATCAATCCTATACGGTTCAATACGACAATGACCGCTTTACAACCAAAATGAACTGGCGCCTCAAGGATGAAGCTTATAGCTATGATGGAACTCTCGGAGCTCATCTTCATGAAGCTGGGAAAAAAGTGGATCTCACCCTCTGGTCACCAAGTGCAGATAAAGTATCTGTTGTCGTCTATGATAAGAATGATCCTGAAAAACTAGTTGGTCGTGTGGCTTTAGAAAAAGGGGAGAGAGGTACTTGGAAGCAGACCCTTTCTGCTGATTCAGGACTGGATATCCAAGATTATACGGGCTATTTCTACCAGTATGAAATTGAACGCCAAGGGAAAACCTTCACAGTCCTTGATCCTTATGCCAAATCGTTAGCAGCTTGGAACAGTGAATTGGCCAAGACAGATGATGTCCATAAGGTAGCTAAAGCAGCCTTTGTAGATCCAAGTAAATTAGGTCCGAGTGACTTAACCTATGCGTCCATTCCAAACTTCAAGAAACGGGAAGATGCCATCATCTATGAAGCCCATGTCCGCGACTTCACTTCTGATCCGGCTTTGGCGTCAGAGCTTAAGAGCCAGTTTGGGACCTTTGCTTCCTTTGTTGAAAAATTGGATTACCTCAAAGATCTTGGTGTAACGCACGTTCAACTCTTACCAGTTCTGTCTTATTATCATGTCAATGAATTAAAAAATAGCGAGCGCTTGTTAGAGTATGCATCAAGCAATAGCAACTACAACTGGGGCTATGATCCACAGAACTACTTCGCCTTGTCAGGGGTGTATTCAACAGATCCAAGCAATCCTCAAAAACGAATTGAAGAATTCAAGAATTTGGTCAATGAAATCCACAAACGTGGAATGGGAGTGGTACTAGACGTTGTCTATAACCACACAGCTAATGTGGATATCTTTGAGGATATCGAGCCGAATTACTATCATTTCATGGATGCGGACGGTACGCCTCGTACAAGCTTTGGTGGTGGACGCTTGGGAACAACCCACTACATGTCCAAACGGGTCTTGGTTGATTCGATCAAGTATTTAGTGGATACATATAAGGTGGATGGTTTCCGATTTGACATGATGGGAGACCATGATGCAGCCTCTATCGAAGAAGCCTACAAGGCAGCCCGGGCTCTGAATCCAAATCTCATCATGTTGGGAGAAGGATGGGTGACCTATGCAGGTGATGAAAACAGTCCTGTACAACCAGCAGACCAATCCTGGATGAAGAAAACAGATACCGTTGCAGTATTCTCGGATGATGTTCGAAACAATCTAAAATCTGGCTATCCAAATGAGGGACAACCTGCCTTTATCACCAATGGAAAACGGAAAATTGCGACTATCTTTAAGAATCTCATCGCACAACCAACCAACTTTGAGGCAGATAGTCCAGGTGATGTTATCCAATACATTGCAGCCCATGATAACTTGACCCTCTTTGATATTATCGCTCAGTCGATCAAGAAGGATCCAAGCATTCCAGCAAATAATGCAGAGATCCATCGTCGCTTGCGTCTCGGAAATCTGCTTGTCTTGACAGCTCAAGGAACACCTTTCCTTCATTCTGGTCAAGAATATGGTCGGACCAAGCAGTTCAAGGATCCAGCTTACCGCACGCCTGTTTCCGATGACAAGGTCCCAAACAAATCTCATTTGTTGGTCGATGAAAATGGAAAACCATTTGACTACCCTTACTTTATCCATGATTCCTATGACTCAAGTGATGCCATCAACCACTTTGATTGGGAAAAAGCAACCAATGAAGACCTCTATCCAGAGAATACACGCTCTCGGGCCTTCACCAAAGGGTTAATTGCCCTTCGTAAGTCGACAGATGCCTTCCGGATGGATAATATGGATGAAGTGAAGAGTCGCGTCAAGCTCTTGACGGTTCCAGGTGAGAATGGAGTCGAAGAAGAGGATCAGGTGATTGGCTACCAAATCACTGCAAGCAATGGGGAAGTATACTTGGTATTGGTCAATGCAGATACTAAGGCGCGTGACTTTGCTCTAGGAGCTGACCTAGAACGCTTTAGAAATGCGGATGTTCTAGTGGATGGGGAACGCGCAGGTATTAGCAATCTAATTGATCCAAAAGGAATCTCTTGGACAGAAAAAGGACTTCGACTGGATGCTTTGACAGCAACTGTCTTGCGTTTGTCTGCTAAGGAAGAAGCTGACAATCCAGCACTTCCGGATCGACCTGAATACCATGCACCGGTATCTCCATCTCTAGCGAAAGTTCTTCCTTCGCAAACTGCTAAACCGACGCCACAACTCCTTGCTCAAAAGAAAGAGGAGACAGAAGTTCAAGCTTTAGCTCCTCATCCTGACTCCGGGTCAGTTGAACATGGAGAAGAAACAAGTCCTACTCGCTCGCTTCCTGCAACAGGAGAAACCAGCTCCAACCTTACTAGTCTGGCTGGACTTCTTCTCTTAGGCAGTCTCGGATTTGGAATGAAAAAGAAGGGGAGAAAAGAAGATTAAAATCTTCTATATTGAGCCTTAAAAATACTTTTTAAAACCTACAGTAAATCAGCCCATTTGGGCTGATTTTTATGTTACAATTAGGATGTAAAAAATATTTGTGGAGGCAGTATGTCTACAACTCTAAAAGGGACTCTGATTACTTTAATAGCGGGAATTGCTTGGGGACTATCCGGAGTTAGCGGGCAATATTTAATGGTTCATGGATTTTCGGCTATTGGGTTAACAAATCTTCGTTTGCTGTTTTCTGGTATTATCCTCATTATTCTTTCCTACGTTGCAGATAAGGAGAAGTTTTTGGCCTTTGTCAAAGATAAATCTTCCTACCTTCCCCTCCTTGTTTTTGCCTTTTTAGGATTGTTATTGACTCAGCTGACCTATTTAGAGGCGATTGCTGAATCCAATGCTGGGACAGCTACGGTGTTACAGTATCTCTGTCCAGTGGGAATTTTAGCCTATACCTGTGTCAAGGATAGGGTGGCCCCTACACTAGCGGAAGTAGTTTCGATGCTTTTAGCGATTGGAGGCACATTCTTAATTGCAACACATGGTCAGCTCAACCACCTGGCCATCAATCCCAAAGGTTTGGCTTGGGGAGTGGTGTCTGCCTTTGCCTATGCCCTTTATATCATTCTACCTCTGAACTTGATTCAAAAATGGGGAAGTATGCTGGTGATTGGAGTTGGGATGGCTATTCCAGGGATCCTAATGCTCCCTTTTAGTGGCCTTCTCTCTTCTTCTGGAAACTACAGACTCGATACCTGGATGGCCCTTTTTGGCTTGGTGGTTATTGGGACGATTTTTGCCTATACAGCTTTTTTGAAAGGCACCTCTTTGGTCGGAGCCGTTAAAGGAAGTTTGCTGGCTTCCTTTGAGCCTATTTCGGCAGTATTCTTTGCCTTTGTCATTATGAAGGAGCATTTTTTTATGGTTGATGTGATTGGAATGGCCATGATTCTTCTAGCTGTTCTCTTGATCTCCCTCAAGGATCTCTTGATTCAAAAAGAAAAAGGAATCTTGTAAAGAAGGCCGAAAAGGATCCTTATTATAGAAATCAGAAGGTTGAGACGGAAGTCTCAGCCTTTTTCTGATCAGGGTTCCTTGTGGAGGTAGATATCACTAGATAGCGTATACATAGATGGAAAAAGATGTTAAAATAGAACAAAACTTTTTTAAGGAGATAAGGATGAAAAAGATTTTTAAATGGACCCTATTTGCTGTAGCGACTTTGACTCTAGCAGCTTGTGGGGCTGGTCCTCAAAAGACAAATTCGCAGCAATCAAAGACGGAAAAAGTAGCGAAAAGCTCAGCATCTGACGGTCAAGTAGAGCTGAGCCTAAAAGGAGGGCAATACATCAAACCGCCTGTCCTCAATGACTCAGAAGACGGCACTTATTTAGCCCTTCAATTAGAATTTAAGAATGTTGCTAAAGAATCTATTAACGTGTCAGATTCAGATATCACCATCTACGATGCGGAGAATAACAAGGTCAAATTGCAGTCAGGAATTTATGACCAAACGGAAACCTTCCAATTGCTCAAGAGTGATCAGTTGGCCCAGGATAAAAAATTAACCGGCTATATCGTCTTTCCAGTCGAAAAAGGCAAAAAATACGAAGTGCAGTATGAACGAAAAACCTATAGCTCTGATAAAAAAACGAAGCCTCTAAAATTTGCGGTGGATTCTTCTCAGTATGAGGACAAGGTGGAAGCTTCCACCCTTCTAGCTGATGAATACATCAATCAAGTTTACTTTAGTGGCCAACGAAAGGTCAAAAAGGATGATGCTTTTGTTTTGGGAACTGATTTGAAAAAGGAAGCCAGTGATTTCCGTGCGAAATTTGCGGCTGATTTTACTCGTAAACTACACGATTACCAATTCCCAGAAGAAGAAGTGACCCAGTTTATCGATGCTTATGAAAAGGAAAATGCCAAGCGTGCGAAATTAACCTATAAGGTTAAACAATATCTCCCGGACAAGGTGGTCATTAGTCTAAATCCTGAAACTGTCAGCATGGAAAAGACGATTTTAAACCACATGCAGACCTTCTATCAAGAACATCGGAAAGATTATTCGAGTATCATTGAGGCCAATCAGGCTCAAAACAAAGCCTATAGAGAGGAAATGATGGCTTCTCTTGCGGATCGCCCCTTGACGACGCCGGATCAAAACGACTACCAGTTGATCTTTGTTAAGAAAGATGGCAAATGGGAAGTGGAAAAAGCCTATAATAGTGATAGCTTTATGGAAAAATTCGAGGGAAATCTTTCTTAATCATGAAGAAGACACTCCTAGGACAGAAATCTAGGGGTGTTTTTGCTCTATAGTTTGAAACTATATCAAAACCCAAGAAACAGGAATTAGACGGGAGCCCTTCTTAGTGATAAAATAATTTCAAGTATGAAAGGAGATGAAGGTTTGTGGCTTTTTCTTATGAAGAGTTAAGAGAGATTCGCCATTATCTACACCAACACCCAGAATTATCTGGTCAAGAATACCAAACAACAGCCTTCTTAAAGGACCGTTTGGAAGGCTTGGGAATCCATGTGTTAGAGAGTGGTTTAAAAACCGGTTTGATTGCGGAAATTGGAACTGGTCATCCAGTGGTAGCGCTTCGAGCAGATATCGATGCTCTTCCAATAGTAGAACAAACCGGTCTGCCTTATCAAAGCCAGAATCCTGGTGTGATGCATGCTTGTGGCCATGATTTCCATCAAACCAGTCTTCTAGGAGCTGCAGCTCTTCTCAAGGAAAAAGAAGCCCAGCTAGACGGAACGGTCCGCTTGATTTTTCAACCAGCAGAAGAAATTTCAGAAGGAGCTACTGAAGTTTTAGCAACAGGACTGTTGGAGGATGTTCAAGGGATCATTGGTTTTCATAATATGCCTCAGCTAAAGGCAGGCCAACTCGCCTTAAATGCAGGAGCCATGATGGCAGGGGTCGAAAAATTCAAGGTCACTGTGACAGGGGTTAGTAGCCATGCGGCGAGACCAGACTTGGGAGCTGATACCGTGACAGCTGTTACGACGATGGTTCAGAATCTACAATTATTGATTTCACGGACGGTTTCTCCTTTTGAAACAGCTGTCCTGTCTATTACGCATCTAGATGTGGGTTCTACATGGAATGTTCTCCCTAAATCTGGCTATTTTGAAGGAACCATTCGTTCCTTTAACCCGAGTTTGCAAAGAGAGTTAAAGGAACGCTTCATTTCTATTATTCGCCATACCGCAAAAAGCTTGGAAGTCGATGTAACTTTTGAGTGGGGAGTAACACCTCCTGTCACCTTCAACGATGAGGAATTGACTCAGCTGGTTTGGGATGCTTCTCAAGGTCTGGCTGAAGTGATTCCAGCAACCCCATCTACAGCTGGAGAAGACTTTGCCTTTTATCAGGAGCGGATCCCTGGAGTATTTGCCTTTATCGGGTCCAATGGTGAGCCAGATGCGCCAGACCTCCATCATGACCACATGACGATTGATGATGCAGCTTTTCGAGTATCGGTTCCTTATTATGTAGAAAATGCGCAAGCCTTATTGAGGTATTTTAAGGATAAGGAAGCGTGATAGATAAAACCTATCACCTCCATAAAAAATATATAATAGTCAAGAGGCGGCGATTCTGATAAAATGGAAGAATATTTTTAAGATGGCGTTTTATGTGCCTGAAACCGAAAAGGAGATCCTATGAATCTAAAAAAAATGATTAAGTATTCTGCTTTAGGATTGGTTGCAGTCCTTGCAACCAGTGCTTTAGTAGCATGTTCATCTGGTAAATCTGCCAGTGGCAAGAAAACAATTGAAGTTGGGACTGTTGGAACAACCAAACCATTCTCTTACGAAGAAAAAGACGGCAAGCTAACCGGTTATGAAATCGAAGTTTTGCGTGAAATCTTCAAAGATTCAGACAAATATGAAGTAAACTTTAACAAAACAGAGTGGTCTTCAGTCTTTGCTGGCTTAGATAGTGACCGTTTCCAAATCGGTGCCAACAACATCAGCTACTCAAAAGAGCGGGAAGAAAAATACCTTTATCCAAATCCATATGCTCGTAATCCATTAGTATTGGTCGTACCAAAAGATTCTTCTATTAAATCTTTGGATGACATTGGTGGCAAGAAAACAGAAGTGGTTCAAGGAACATCTACTGCTAAACAATTAGAAGATTTCAATAAAAAACATTCAGATAATCCAACTGACTTGCAATACACAGATGGAACGATTCAAACCATCATGGCCAATCTAGCGGATGGTCGTACCGATTACAAGATCTTCGAACGTATTTCTGTAGATACCATCATTCGAGATCAAGGCTATGACAACTTGAAAGTGATCGAGCTTCCAAGTGACCAACAGCCTTATGTTTATCCAATCATTGCAAAAGAGGATAAAGACCTTCAAAAATTCGTTAACAAACGTATCAAGGAACTCTATGACAATGGAACCCTTGAAAAATTGTCTAAAAAATACTTTGGTGGAACTTATCTACCAGAAGCAAAAGATATTAAAGAATAATATTTATTTAAAGGAGATTTCAAAATGAAATTGAAAAAAATTCTTGGTTTAACAGCTCTTGCAGCTGTCGCAACGTTTGCTCTTGCAGCATGTGGTTCTTCAAACTCATCTAGCAAAGATGGCGAAACAACAGTTAAAGTGGGTGTCATGACTTTGAGTGACACTGAAAAAGCTCGTTGGGATGCAGTCGAAGAAAACCTCAAAGGAAAAGGCATCAAATTGGAATTCACCCAATTTACAGACTACTCACAACCAAACGTGGCTGTAAAAGATGGTAGTGTAGATATCAATGCTTTCCAACACTACAACTTCTTGGATAACTGGAACTCTAAAAACGACAATGCCCTTGTTGCAGTAGCAGATACTTACATTGCTCCAATCCGTCTCTACTCTGGTACAGAAAACGGTAAAAATAAATACACTTCTATCAAAGAAATTCCAAAAGGTGGAACCATTGCCGTACCAAATGACCCAACAAATGAAAGCCGTGCCTTGTATGTCTTGCAATCAGCAGGTTTGATTAAATTGGATACCAAAGATGGCCAATTGGCTAACGTGTCAAACATCAAAGAAAATCCAAAAGATTTGAAGATTTCTGAATTGGATGCTTCTCAAACGCCTTCTGCTCTTCCTTCAGTAGATGCTGCTGTCATCAACAATACCTTCGTTCGTGAAGCAGGGGTTGACTTCAAAAAAGCGATCTATGTTGAAAAGAAAGACAACAACTCAAAACAATGGTACAACTTGATTGCTGCTAAGAAAGATTGGGAAAAATCTGATAAAGCAAAAGCTATCAAAGAAATCATCAAAGCCTATCACAAAGACAATGTGAAGAAAGTGATCGAAGAATCTTCAGAAGGAATGGATCAACCAGTCTTTTAAGATTCGATCTCAAGTGTATGAAGGAGGTGGAGAAGCAATTCTCTACCTCTTATCGTGTATTAGGAGGAATGCATGCCTTTTGCTACAGAAGCGGAACAAATCCGTAAATTTGAAAATGATGAGGTTGCGCAACACTATTTTGAAGTGTTGCGAACCTTGATTTCAAAAAAATCCATCTTTGCCCAACAGGTTGGTCTGAAGGAAGTGGCCAATTATTTGGGAGAAATTTTTACAGCTGCAGGAGCCAAAGTGGAAGTAGATGATAGCTACACAGCTCCCTTTGTCATTGCGAAATTTTTCTCTGCAAATCCAAATGCCAAGACCATCATTTTTTATAATCATTATGATACGGTGCCAGCGGATGGAGACCAACCATGGAGCAGTGATCCCTTCACCTTATCGGTCCATTATGGAACCATGTATGGCCGAGGGGTCGATGATGATAAAGGTCACATTACGGCTCGTCTCACAGCCCTGCGAAAATACATTCGTGAAAGAGGAGACTTACCGGTCAATATCACTTTTATCATCGAAGGAGCAGAGGAGTCTGCTTCGACAGACCTGGATAAATATTTGGCCAAACACAAGAAGCACTTGCGAGGGGCAGATCTTCTAGTCTGGGAACAAGGAACCCGAAACAATCAAGGACAACTGGAAATCTCCGGTGGTAGTAAGGGAATTGTGACCTTTGATATGGTGGTGAAGAGTGCAGAAGTTGATCTCCATTCTAGTTATGGTGGCGTGGTAGACTCGGCTTCCTGGTATTTGTTAAATGCAATCGCAAGTTTACGTGATAGAGAAGGTCGGATCTTAGTGGATGGGATTTATGAGCAGATTCAAGAACCCAATGAACGTGAGTTAGCCTTGATCGAAGAATATGCCAACAAGGGGCCTGAAGATGTAGCGGGGACCTATGGCTTGACCCTCCCCATCTTGAAGGAAGATCGCAAAGAATTCTTGCGCCGTTTCTATTTTGAACCAGCTTTGAATATTGAAGGGTTTGGCTCTGGTTACCAAGGCCAAGGTGTCAAGACCATTCTTCCAGCAGATGCGTGTGCCAAGATGGAGGTGCGCTTGGTTCCAGGTCTGGATCCCAAGGATGTCTTAGAAAAGATTGGTCAGCAATTGAAGAAAAATGGCTATGATCAGGTAGAATTGGTCTACACCCTCGGTGAAATGAGTTACCGAAGTGATATGAGTGCCCCATCGATTTTAAATGTCATTCGGCTGGCCAAAGATTTCTATCCAGAAGGGGTTTCTGTTCTTCCGACAACTGCCGGAACCGGCCCCATGCATACAGTCTTTGAGGCCTTGCAAGTACCCATGGCAGCCTTTGGAATTGGCAATGCCAATAGCCGGGACCATGGGGGCGATGAAAATGTGAAAATCGCCGATTATTACACCCATATTGAATTGATAAAGGAGTTAATAGCAAGTTATGAGTAAAGCAATGATTCAGCTGGACCACATTGATGTGACCTTCCAGCAAAAGAAACGTCAGATCCAAGCTGTCAAAGATGTGACCATTCATATCAATGAAGGTGATATCTATGGGATTGTTGGGTATTCTGGAGCCGGGAAATCTACCTTGGTTCGGGTCATCAATCTCCTCCAAGTACCAAGCGCAGGGACTATCACTGTTGATGGAGATGTGATTTATCGAGATCAGGTGACCTTAAAACCAGCTGCTCTTCGGGAGAAACGTCGGGATATCGGGATGATTTTTCAACACTTCAACTTGATGGCTCAAATGACCGTCGCAGAAAATGTGGCCTTCGCTCTCAAGCATTCTAAATTAAATAAAGAACAAAAGGATGAAAAAGTTGCGAAATTATTGGATCTAGTAGGTCTAGCAGACCGTGCAGAAAATTACCCAGCCCAATTGTCTGGTGGACAAAAGCAACGGGTGGCCATTGCACGTGCCCTTGCCAATGATCCAAAAATCTTGATCTCTGATGAATCAACTTCAGCCTTGGATCCGAAGACGACCAAGCAAATTCTAGCTTTGTTGCAAGAGTTGAACAAAAAGCTTGGCTTAACGATTGTCTTGATTACCCATGAGATGCAAATTGTCAAAGACATTGCCAATCGCGTAGCCGTGATGCAAAATGGTGAACTGATCGAAGAAGGTTCTGTTTTAGATATCTTCTCAAATCCTAAAAATGCTTTGACCCAAGACTTCATCACAGTCGCAACAGGAATCGATGAAGCCATGGTGAAAATCAATCAACAAGCCATTGTTAAAAACTTGCCAGATGATTCGATCTTAGCGCATCTCAAGTATGCGGGCTCTGTAACAGATACAGCCATCATGAATGATATCTACAAACAGTACCAAATCTCTGCCAACATTTTATTTGGGAATATCGAAATCCTTGATCACACTCCTGTCGGAGAATTGGTGGTTATCTTATCAGGTGAGACTCAAAATCTGGAAACAGCTAAATCTGAGTTAGAAAATGCAGGTGTTTCCGTGACTATTGTGAAAGATGGGAGAAAAGCATGATCCAATTAATTCAAACGTATTTACCAAATGTTTATAAATTAGGGTGGTCTGGCCAGTATGGTTGGGGAACCGCTATTTACTTGACTCTTTATATGACCGTTATTTCCTTCATTATTGGTGGATTTTTAGGTTTGGTGACAGGGCTTTTATTAGTCTTGACCCGTCCAGGTGGCGTCATCGAAAATCGAATCGTTTTCCAAATTTTGGATAAGATTACTTCATTGTTCCGTGCCATTCCCTTCATTATCTTGTTAGCCTTTATTAATCCATTAACTTACTTGCTTTTGAAAAATACCATCGGACCTACAGCCGCTCTTGTTCCATTGTCCCTAGCAGTCTTTCCTTTCTTTGCCCGCCAAGTCCAAGTGGTCTTATCTGAATTGGATGGCGGTGTGATTGAAGCGGCTCAAGCCAGTGGGGCCACTTTCTGGGATATCGTCGGAGTTTACCTTCGTGAGGGTCTTCCAGATTTGATCCGTGTGACAACCGTGACCATCATTTCCTTGATCGGGGAAACCGCCATGGCGGGTGCCGTTGGTGCAGGAGGACTAGGAACCTTAGCCATCAACTATGGTAAAAATATGTTTAACAATGATGTCATCTTTGTAGCGACTTTATTGATTTTAATCCTCATTGTGTTGGTCCAATTTATGGGGGATTTCCTATCCAAGAAAATTAGCCATCGATAAAGGTTGAGAATGCCATGATACAGAAACATCAATTTAAGCAGGTTGCAGCCTTTGCAGCCTTGTATTTTCTTGCCATTGGATTAGGTGTCCTACTTGGAAGTCTGGTTGACCATCGAGGGAACATGTTTTATGCTCCAGCCTTCTCTGCCCTAGTGGGTGGAGGGATCTATCGAGTTTATGTTGAAAAAATTCAACGAACAGGGGCCATCCTAGTAGTCGCTCTTGTGATTGGTGCTTTTTTCCTTTTTACTCGTCATGGAGCTGGAGCTTTTCTGCCTGCTCTTGTTGGAGGGCTTTTGGCAGAATTGGTCGCAGGCCGTGGCCACTACCAGTCGAAGTTGGGCAATGCGGTGTCTTTCCTCCTCTTTTCCTTTACGACGACAGGGCCTATCCTTATGATGTGGTTCCAACCAGCTAGTTATCGTGCTTCTTTACTAGCACGTGGGAAGTCGATGGATTATATTGAACGCGTTATGGTACCGTCGAATATAGGAACGGTGAGCTGGTTTTTACTGACCCTTCTTCTTGGAGCTCTACTAGGTTATCTTCTTGGATCTTTGGTCTATCAAAAGCTAGATAGAAAATGATATGATGGAGAAGAAATATGCACAATAATTTACTAGTCCTTCAGTCAGACTTTGGTCTGGTGGATGGGGCTGTCTCTGCTATGATTGGGGTTGCTTTAGAGGAATCGCCAACCCTCAAGATTCACAACTTGACCCATGACATTACCCCTTACAATATTTTTGAAGGAAGTTACCGCCTCTTTCAGACGGTAGACTACTGGCCGGAAGGGACAACCTTTGTTTCGGTGGTCGATCCGGGGGTCGGTTCCAAACGAAAGAGTGTGGTAGCTAAAACGGCGAAGAATCAATACATTGTGACTCCCGATAATGGGACCCTCTCTTTCATCAAAAAACATGTAGGGATTGTTGCTATCCGTGAGATTTCAGAGGTGAAGAACCGTCGGGCCAATACAGAGTTTTCTTATACCTTCCACGGGCGTGATGTCTATGCCTATACAGGAGCTAAGTTAGCCAGTGGCCATATCAGCTTTGAGGAAGTAGGTCCAGAACTCAGTGTCGAACACATTGTGGAAATTCCAGTGGTGGAGACCATCATTGAAGAGAACTTAGTTAAAGGAGCAGTCGATATTCTCGATGTGCGCTTTGGTTCTCTCTGGACGTCGATTACTCGGGAAGAATTCAATCATTTGGAACCTGAATTTGGGGAACGCTTTGAAGTGACCATCTATAACAATGACATGCTGGTTTATCAAAATCAAGTAACTTACGGCAAGTCTTTCGCCGATGTGCGGATTGGACAGCCAATCCTTTATATCAATTCCCTCTACCGTGTTGGTCTTGCTATCAACCAGGGATCCTTTGCCAAGGCCTATAATGTAGGAGTTGGGGCTTCTTGGCATATCGAAATTAGAAAAATGGAAAATTAATAGGAGATAAAATATGAAACAAAAACAAGCTTTTACAATTAAGGATGTTGTAGCCATCGGGGTTGGAGCGGCCCTCTTTGTGGTCATTGCGATGATCCCAATTCCAGCACCAGCACCGAATACGAGTATTCAGTTGCAGTATGCGCTTCAAGCTCTTTTTAGTGTAGTCTTTGGCCCGATTGTCGGCTTCTTAATGGGCTTGATCGGTCATGCTATCAAAGATGCCATGTCTGGAAATCTTTGGTGGACTTGGATCATTTCTAGTGGTTTGTTTGGCCTCTTTGTCGGTTTCTTCCGCAAGCAAATCGGTGACCTAAAAGGAGAAGTGACCAAGAAAGAATTGCTCGTCTTTAACGTCGTTCAAATCGTAGCTAATCTTGTCATCTGGGGACTGATTGCACCGGTTGGAGATGTCATGATCTACAAAGAAAGTGCCAACAAGGTCTTCCTTCAAGGTGTTGTTGCGGGTTCTGTCAATGCTTTAGTGGTAGCTATTGCAGGTTCACTCCTCTTGATTGCCTATGCTCGTACCCAAACAAAAGACGGAAGTTTGTCTAAAGATTAATCATAAATAAGAAGAGAAAGTCTGGGGAACCAGGCTTTTTTGTTTATCGAAAATATTTTTTACAAAATGCAAGATATATATTGCAAAATAGAAAATATAGTGTATAATAGAGCTATAAAAACAAGAAAGGAAAAGCATGTGGCGAAAAATCTCAAATTAAAAATGGCCCGGGTCGAGCATGATATGACCCAGGGGGATCTTGCAGATGCCATCGGAGTGACACGCCAGACCATTGGTCTGATTGAGGCAGGGAAGTACAATCCGACCCTCAGCCTCTGCCTAGCTATTTGTAAGACCTTGGATAAGACGCTGGATCAACTGTTCTGGGAATAACAGTTTAACATAGAAAGAGGAATCATATGAAACAAAAGAAAGAACCAATTGTAAAAGATGAACGGACCATACTGATTGATGGAAAAATTGCAGGGGAACTTGTTATAGGAATGACTTGCTTTATTGGCCTATCTGCCCTTGTGAAAGCTAGTATCCTGGACTTGGACCTAATAGCCTATATTCCAGAGCTCATTCTCTTGATTGTCATGGGAGCTTATGCCTTTGTGAGAAGGATCAGTTCAGGGATTGATGTTCGAGATATGTTAGAAAAAGAGAGCTGGTTGAGCCGCATCGGATCAGGCGTTTTATTTGCCCTATTTGTGATCGTAACGGATGTAATTGGGAAGCGGGAAACGATGAGCTTTATGTTCAGTCCCAAGTATCTGCTCAAAATTGTCCTTGCCATTTTCGTCTTTGCCCTTTTGACTTATCTGTTAGAGAAACCACTAGGACTTATCAATCGGAAAAAACAGAAGAAGATCGAGGCAGAATTAGAGGAGGAATAGATGAGAGTACACTTGATGAACAAACAAATCATAGATGAACGAGAGGAAGGACTGGCCAATAAAGCTGGTGCGGAGACGGCTGGTTTTCTGTTTCTTGCCTTAACCGTTTTTAGTGTGGGGTCTATATTTACTTCTCAGGTCGGTCTGAGTCCAATCATGGTCGTAAGTCTACTCATTGTGTCAGGATTGTATTATTCGGTTCGATGTCAACGATTGGGTGTACGGTTTATCATCTATAGCTACTTCAATCTAACTGGTATGGTAGTAGTGACCTCTATTCTTTCCTTATTCATTTGGGCTCAGAATTATCAATTAAACCAAGCTGTCTATCACCATAATCCTTTTCATTCAAAATTCTTGCTCGTACTTCCTATTACCTTTTTACTGAATTTCCCAATTGTAGGGGGTGTGAATGCTGTTGTGATGCTGCTTGCAAAAGTAGAGAAAAAACGCTATGACGCCTATCTGGATCAGTTGGAAAAGGAAGAGTAGGAAGTTGAAATCTTGGTTTCATCGTGTAAAAGTCTGGAACCCCAGGCTTTTATTTTTCAGTCAAATAAATTGCATTCGTTTTCTGGGGAGAGTATACTGGTATAGTTGAATGAAAAATTCTGATAATTTAATCTTAGAAAAGAGAATCTTATGGCAAAACCTATTCGTGTTTTACTTTACTATAAATATGTTCCCATCGAAAATGCAGAACAATTTGCGGCTGATCACTTGGCTTTCTGTAAATCAATCGGGCTCAAGGGCCGTATCCTAGTTGCTGACGAAGGAATCAACGGAACCGTTTCTGGTGATTACGAAACGACGCAAAAATACATGGACTACGTTCACAGCCTTCCGGGTATGGAAGACCTCTGGTTCAAGATGGATGAGGAAGAAGAGCAAGCCTTCAAGAAGATGTTCGTCCGCTATAAGAAAGAGATTGTCCACCTTGGATTAGAGGATGATAACTTTGATAACGACATCAATCCTCTTGAAACAACAGGCGCTTACTTGTCACCAAAAGAATTTAAAGAAGCTCTTCTAGACGAGGATACCGTTGTCCTTGATACTCGTAACGACTACGAGTACGACCTTGGACACTTCCGTGGGGCTATTCGTCCAGATATCCGCAACTTCCGTGAGTTGCCACAATGGGTCCGTGATAACAAGGAAAAATTCATGGACAAGCGTGTGGTCGTATACTGTACGGGTGGAGTCCGTTGTGAGAAATTCTCAGGCTGGATGGTGCGTGAAGGCTACAAAGATGTCGGCCAATTGCATGGAGGAATCGCCACTTACGGAAAAGACCCAGAAGTTCAAGGAGAATTGTGGGATGGGAAAATGTACGTCTTTGACGAGCGGATCGCAGTCGATGTTAACCATGTTGATCCAAGTGTTGTCGGAAAAGACTGGTTCGATGGAACACCATGTGAACGCTATGTCAACTGTGGAAATCCTTTCTGTAACCGTCGCATCTTGACTTCAGAAGAAAACGAAGACAAGTACCTCCGTGGCTGCTCCCATGAGTGTCGTGTTCATCCACGCAATCGCTATGTAGAAGAACACAACTTGTCACAAGCAGAGGCTGCTGAGCGTTTGGCCGCTATCGGTGAGACACTTGATGGAGAGCTTGCATAAGAGAAAAAAACAGTCTGAAAGCTCAGGCTGTTTTTATATGGAAATTGATTGAAAATTATGCTATACTCTAAGTAAGCGATTTCACAAAGGAGCAAACAAATGACTATTGTGTTTTCAATCAAGAATAAAAAGAGCTTGTTTGGCTATCAGAAAGTACTCGCAGCTAATGAAGTCCTCAAATTAGTGGAAGGTTTGATCAGTTACAACTATGACCCCAGTAGCTTGCATCGTTCCTTGAATGATTTTGAAAGCCTGAACTGTATCCTATTTGGTAAGAGTGGTCTTCCCTTGCAATTACGCTATGTTGATGCGGAAAACGCTTATCAAATCCTAGTTTCACCTTTCGCCATTGAGGAAGATTGGCAGTTGGCTCTTCGATGGATGAGTCGTCTAGCTGAGCTATTGGGAACAGAGATCACATCCAGCGAAGGCGGGAACTATAGTCCAGATTCTATTTTCCATTTTGATTACGAAGTCATTATCCTAGAAACACTTGGGAATCTGACGAAGGAAAAAGATCTAGAAGAGTTTGAAGTACAAGGCTTCGCCCATCCAGTTTATTTAGATAGGGAGACCGTTCAGGAAGTCTTGAACCATGTTCACCCACTAGAAGCCTACTCTGCCTTTATCAAGAAGATTCAATACAGTGCTGCTTATTTTAGTCAAGTCCGTTTTTACCAACAGGAGGAGACAAGAGACTTCTTAGCTAGCTATAGCTTGACAGAAGAGACAGATACCGTCTTGCCACGCCGACCACATGTTCCTGCAGAATATGTAGAAATTGTGGGCTTGGCGGGTGTGAGTGATTGGCGGGTTCTTTTGGTAGCGATCGATGGAGATCCTGACAAGCAAGAAAATTACCATCCACTTGCTTCCGTTCCTTTGAAGGCACTCATAGAAGCCTTAGAGCCGAATGAATATCAGCTTCTAGATGCCAATCAAATTGAAATCAAAAAATTGTCCAAAGAACGCTTGTTGCAATTGGCCCAACTCTAATAAAAAAAGTTCTCAGTGTTGAGAACTTTTTCTTTTAGTTTGATTCATGTGGCAAGATCAAGTTAAGGATGATTCCTGTCATAGCTGAGAGGGCTGTTCCTGATAGGGTCACTGGACCAAGTTTCAGAATTGCTCCACCAAGTCCAAGAACCAACATAGCACTTGCAATAATCAAGTTACGCATCAAGCTGAAGTCAACGCGTTCTTTGATCAAGACTTTCAAACCATTACTTGCGATAACCCCGTAGAGAAGGATAGACATGCCACCGAGAACAGAGTTTGGAATGGTAGAAATGAGAGCAGTAAATTTACCAAGGAAGCTCAAGGAAATAGCGATCAAGGCTGCATTTCGGATAACGGAAACAGAAGCGATGCGAGTCATCCCAATAACGCCTGTATTTTCACCGTAAGTGGTATTGGCTGGACCACCAAGGAAGGCAGATACAGATGTTGCAATCCCGTCACCAAGAAGGGTACGATGAAGTCCCGGTTGTTTTAAGAATTGACGGCCACAGATTTGGCTAAGTACCGTATGGTCACCGATGTGTTCTGAAATCGTTACGATAGCGATTGGCAAGATGGCAATGGTTTCAGGCCCAAAATACAAGTTGTATTGTTTGAAGGCCCCACCCGTATTGAAAGGAAGATAAAAACCAGGAATCTCAAACCAGTTCGCCTTGAGGACCGGATCAAAGTTCACCAAGCCCAAGCAAACTGCGAAGACATAACCACCGATAATGGCAAAGAGGAAAGGAATGATTTTGAAGAAACCTTTTCCTTTGGTGTTGATGAAGGCAGCGATCAGGAAGGTCACGACAGCGACAAATGCATTTTTCCAATCTCCCCCTTCGACAAAACCAGCGTTCTTAACGGCTGATCCTGCAAGCCCTAGACCAATGACGATGATCATAGGTCCAATAACAACGGCAGGAAGCAATTTGTCAATCCAGCGAGTGCCTGCTACTTTAACCCCTGCAGCGACTAGCACGTAAATCAGACCAGTCAGGATAACCCCTGTTTGGGCTGCATCGACTTTTCCGCCCATTTCCTTCATCGCCAAAGCCATGGCTGTGATGAAGGCGAAGGAAGAGCCAAGGTAGACAGGGACTTTAAAGCCGGTACAAGTCATATAGATCAGTGTCCCAACACCTGATGCGAATAGGGCAACAGATACGGGCATGCCCAAGATGAGTGGTACCAAAATGGTTGCCCCAAACATGGCGAAAACGTGTTGGAAACTTAATAAGATTCCTTTAAGGGGTGCCGGACTTTGGTCGACATCCAGGAGCAAATCAACAGTTGATTCTTCTTTCATAATAACCTCACTTTTGGGCACCAAAAAAGAGCCCATGATTTTTTTGCATAGCAAGGGCCCTCAGATTATTCATATTCTGTGTCTTTGTCACCTCACGGGATGACATTAAAAACCTTTGCTTCTAAGAAGTATAGCAGAAAAAATTCGTTTTGTAAACGAATTTTTCCCGAGCCTAGAAATAAAAAAGCGAGGCAGGAGTTATCTATTTTCATCAGGAAAGAGGTCAACAGTAGACGCAGTGGTTGAGGGATCCCCCTTTATTATCTTTTGGAGGACAACTGTTTTGTTTCTCATCACAAAAGGCGAACAAGTGGGGTTGCTTGCCCCTTTGTTAGAAGGAAAGAGGCCGGTTTTATGGTATAATAGGGGCCTAGAAGTAGAATGAAAGAGGTGCACGAAGTGCTGTTAGAAGAATTTGATGCCAATCGACAGGCGATTATCAATCCACAAGACTTACACGAACCAATTGAAGGATTTCCCAAAGTAGTCATCTCTTGCTTTTCAAGAGTAACTTTTGCGCGTCTCCTTGAAAATTATGAACATGAGGTCATTACAAGAACTTCCATGGCCAATTTTGAAGTCGTGGTCTATGGGATCACTATTGGAGACCAAGAGATTGGTGCCTTTAATGCACCCGTTGGGGCTGCTTCCTGTGTGGGGATTATAGAGGATTTGATTCAATTTGGGATGGAAAAACTAGTGCTCTTTGGGACCTGTGGGGTTTTGGACCAAGATATTGAGGCGACCTCCATCATCATTCCAAAAGCAGCTCTTAGAGACGAAGGGACCAGCTATCACTATCTTCCGGCTAGTGATGAAGTGGAAGTAAATAAGGAAAGCCTTCCTCTCTTCCAAGCTTTTCTGGACAGTCACAAGGTTTCTTATCAGTCAGGAAAAGTGTGGACAACCGATGCTCCCTACCGGGAAACCATCGACAAGATGAAGCGTCGAAAGGAAGCAGGAGCCATCTGTGTAGATATGGAATGTTCGGCAGTGGCAGCTTTAGCAGCTTTTCGGGGCTTTGAGCTCTGCCATTTCTTCTACGCAGCAGACCACCTCTCGGAAGAAAAATGGGATATCCGAACCTTATCTAGTCATGAGGATTTAGATAGCAAGGATCGAATCGCGGATTTAGCTATCCAATTTGCGCTCTTATGGGAAAAGGCAAACTAAATGAAAGAAGCAATGATTGAACTGAAGGATTTTTCCTTCCAATACAAGGCACAGTCTGAGCCAACTTTGAAAAATCTCAACTTAACCATTTATAAGGGGGAAAAGGTCCTAATTGTCGGGCCATCTGGCTCTGGAAAGTCAACCATTGGCCAGTGCTTAAATGGGATTATCCCTAATATCTATAAGGGAACCAGTAGTGGGCAATTTCTCATTCAGGGGAAAGAAGCCTTTGATCTCAGTATTTATGAGAAATCTCATTTAGTCAGTACGGTCTTGCAGGATACAGATGGTCAGTTTATTGGTCTCAGTGTTGCAGAAGACTTAGCATTTGCCCTTGAAAACGATATGGTGGATCTGGAAAGCATGAAATCCCGGGTCCATACCTGGGCGGAGCGCTTAGATTTGAGCAAGCTCTTGGACCATCGGCCTCAAGATTTATCCGGTGGGCAAAAACAACGGGTCAGCTTGGCGGGTGTCCTGATTGACGAAAGTCCGATCCTGCTCTTTGATGAGCCACTGGCTAATCTAGATCCCAAATCGGGTCAGGATATCATTGATCTAATCGATCAAATTCATGAAGAGCAAGGGACAACAACCATTATCATCGAACACCGTTTGGAGGATGTGCTCTATCGTCCCATTGATCGGGTCATCTTGATCAATCAAGGGCAAGTCCTCTTTAATGGGGAGCCAGATGAGTTGTTGAGAAAGACACTGCTGGCTGAAAATGGGATTCGGGAGCCCCTCTATTTAACAACTCTTCGCCAGTTAGGCCAGGATATCAGCAAGCTAGCGAATTTGGACAACGTTGAAAAAATACCACTTGAAGATTTATCAGTGGAAATTCCAACTCCACATTTTGAAAAAGGTGCAGAGACAGAGACAATCCTAGAACTTGGTCATTTGAACTTTGCCTATCGAGAAGGCCAGCCCATTCTAAAAGACCTTTCTCTAACCATTCCAAAAGGCCAACGGTTGGCCATTGTTGGTAAAAATGGGGCTGGAAAATCAACCCTTGCTAAGGCGATTTGTGGCTTCATCCAGACGGAAGGAACCTATTTCTCAAGGGGAGAGGATATCAAGGGTGATAGTGTCAAGGAGCGGGCAGAGCGCGTGGGATATGTCCTGCAAAACCCCAACCAGATGATCTCGACCAACATGATTTTTGACGAGGTGGCCCTGGGTCTTCGCTTGAGAAATGTTCCAGAGGATCAGATTGAAAGTCGTGTCCATCAAGCCTTGAAGACCTGTGGTCTCTACGAATTTCGTAAGTGGCCGATTTCTGCTCTATCTTATGGTCAGAAGAAGCGGGTGACCATCGCCTCTATACTGGTTTTAGGACCAGAAATTTTGGTCTTGGATGAGCCGACAGCAGGTCAGGACCAGCGCAATTACACTGAAATCATGGAATTTTTGGATAGTTTGCAACAAAAAGGCCATACCATTATCATGATTACCCATGATATGCAGCTCATGCTGGATTATTCGGACCGGGCAATCGTGGTGACAGATGGTCGGATCATAGCTGACCTGTCTCCTGCAGAATTGTTTACTCGTCCAGACATTTTAGGCCAGGCCAATTTGAAAGAAACGTCTATTTTTGCCTTGGCCAATCGCTTAGGTGTTGATCCTTTGGCTCTCACGCAATTTTACATGAAACAGAAAGGAAGCAGGCCATGAATCATCGATTAGTCGGCTACCATGAGGGAAGTAGTTTTCTTCACCGCCTTTCAGGGGCGAGTAAGTTGCTCTTTCTTCTTTTAGTCTCTCTTGCAGCCATGCTGAGTTATGATACCAGGCTCCTTTTAGGAATTGGTCTGGGTGCTCTGGCCTTGTTCTCTACTGCCCGCATTCGTTTTCGGGATATCTCTTTTGTACTTGGATTTGCTATTGTTTTTGCTATTCTAAATGTGCTCATGGTCTATCTCTTTGCTCCTCAGTACGGGGTAGAGATTTATGGAGCAAAAACAATACTCATCAAAGGCTGGGGATCCTACAGCATTACTTCTCAGGAGCTCTTTTATCTCTTTAATCTAGCTTTGAAGTATGTTTGTACCATTCCGCTGGCTCTCATTTTCCTAATGACCACCCATCCCAGTCAATTTGCATCGAGTCTCAATCAGATTGGGGTGTCCTACAAGATTGCTTATTCAGTGAGCTTGACCCTGCGCTATATTCCAGACGTGCAGGAAGAATACCAGACGATCAGATTGTCACAGGAAGCCAGAGGATTGGAGTTATCCAAAAAGGCCAAGCTCGTTCAGCGAATCAAAGGCAATTTGCAAATCATTTCGCCCTTAATCTTTAGCTCACTTGAGCGGATTGACAGTATTTCTACGGCCATGGAATTACGTCGCTTCGGTAAAAATAAAAAGCGGACCTGGTATTCATACCAAGCCATGGAAGGGAAAGATTATGGAATGATTCTAACTGCTTTGGCTGTTCTCATCTTAAGCGTTCTGTTAATTTTTCTCAATCAAGGGCGTTTTTACAATCCATGGAGGTAATCACATGTCAGAAACGATTTTAGTAACAGGAGCTTCAGCTGGCTTTGGTCAAGCGATCTGTCGTCGCTTAGTAGCAGATGGATACCGCGTGATCGGATCGGCTAGACGCATTGAAAAATTACAGGTCCTTCAAGAAGAGCTAGGAGAAGGGTTTTACCCCCTTCAAATGGATGTAACAGATCTCCCTCAGGTGGATCATGCACTTACTAGTTTGCCAGCTTCTTGGGAGAGAATTGATGTCTTGGTCAATAATGCTGGCTTAGCCCTAGGCCTTGCTCCTGCTTATGAAGCAGAAGTATCAGACTGGCTGACTATGATCCAGACCAATATTGTTGGCTTGACCTATCTGACAAGGAAAATCTTACCCCAGATGGTCCAGCGAAATGATGGTTATATTATCAATTTAGGATCTACAGCAGGAACAGTACCTTATCCAGGTGCCAATATCTATGGGGCGTCAAAAGCTTTTGTTAAGCAATTCTCCCTCAATCTTCGGGCCGATTTAGCAGGGAAGAAGATCCGTGTCAGCAACATCGAACCTGGACTCTGCGAAGGAACGGAGTTCTCTTCTGTTCGCTTCAAAGGCGACGAAAAACGGGTAGAAGCCCTTTATAAAGATGCTCATGCTATTCAGCCAGAAGACATTGCTAACACTGTCGTTTGGTTGCTCCAACAACCTAAGCATGTCAATATCAACCGCATTGAGATCATGCCAGTTTCCCAAAGTTTTGGACCGCAACCGGTTTACCGTGATTAAAAAGAGAGCAACCCATATAAGTTGTATGGGTTGCTCTTTTCTGTTTCTCCAAGATTTTTGGTATAATAGGAGGCAAAGTAAGGAGAAGAAGATGGCAGCTGCGTTAATTATTGGTTCAACCGTTTGTGATGTGATGATCTATTTGGATCGTTTGCCAAGTCGAGAGGGCGATGCTCACATTGATCACCAACAATGGTCTGTTGGTGGATGCGCCTTTAATGTCGTCAACATCCTCCATTTTTTATCGCAACCCTATCAGTTTATCTCGCCCATAGGTTCTGGGATTTACGGCGATTTTATTAGGCGAGAACTAAAGCAATTAGGGATTCCCTCTTCCATCTCATTAGACGGGGCTAATGGTTGCTGTTACTGCTTTGTAGAGTCTGATGGTGAAAGAACCTTTTTATCGGACCATGGTGTGGAGTATAGCTTCCAAGCAGAGTGGCTACAAGAAATCGCCAGGGAAAACTTTGATTACATATACTTATGTGGTCTAGAAGTTGAGGAGTCAACGGGTCTAGAATTAGTCCAGTCCGTTTCGCAATTAGAGGGCCAGGTGATCTTTGCACCAGGACCACGAGGACGCCTGATTCCGAAGGACCGACTGGAAGCGATTTATGATCTGCATCCAATTCTCCACGTCAATGAGGTCGAAGCACTAGAATTTTCAGGGTGTGAAGAGATCCACCAAGCAGTCGAAGGATTGTATCAGAGAACGGGCCAATTGGTCATTGTCACCTTGGGAGAAAAAGGAGCGATCGCTTACGATGGCAACTGGTATAAGGCAGCAGGAATTCCGACAAAAGTCGTCGATACAGTGGGTGCTGGGGATAGCCACGTAGGCGCTTTTATTGCAGCTCGTTTAGAAGGTTTAGACATTGCGAAAGCTTTAAGCTTTGCCAACAAAGTCTCTAGTCGCATTGTTGCAAGCAAGGGCGTTCATCTGACAAAAGAGCAGCAAGAAGCTTTGCGAACAGAATTGAAACAAAAATAAAAAAAGGGTTTAGAACAAACAGTGAATAGCTCACTATCGTTCTATATCCTTTTGATTTTTTCTTGATCTTATAACGGACGCTTATTGGGCAGGCCTGCCTTTCTTGGGTATTTGTTGGGCGTTTCTTTTTTCTTTTCCACAACAGTGATATAGCGTGGATCCCCATTTGGCAATTCATAGTGTAGATTGTCTTCAACCTTGCTAAATAGCAGATTCAGGGCGTTTTTAGCTTCTTCCAACTCTTCTGGAGCATTGCTAGCCTTGAGAGCGAGGAGGCGCCCCCCTACTTTCAAATAAGGAATGGTCAGCTCAGAAAGGACCTGCATCCGAGCAACGGCACGAGCAGTCACCACGTCAAATTGGGCACGGAAGGCCTTATCTTGCGCAAAATCCTCAGCCCTCCCATGGTAGAAATGAACTCCATCCAAGTCCAATTCTTCAGCCAGTAAATGAAGGAAATTGATCCGCTTATTGAGGGAATCAATGATGGTCACATCCAACTCAGGGAAAAGGATTTTCATTGGAAGGCTTGGAAAGCCAGCACCAGCTCCGATATCCAAAAGACGGATGGGTTGGTTTTCGATCAATCCCTGCAAGATGGGGGCGATTGAATCATAGAAATGCTTGAGATAGACGTCGTCTTTTTCGGTGATGGCAGTGAGGTTGATCTTTTCATTCCATTCCACGAGGAGCTCGAAATAGTGTTCGTATTGCTCTTTTTGACGATCTGTTAATGGGTAGCCGAGATCGGCTAAATGGGCATAAAATTCTTCTGGTTTCATGCTATTATTTTACCACAAAATAAGAGAAATTTGATATACTGGTAGAAAGAAATGAAAGGAATTCAATAAAATGATTTGGATTATTCTTGGGATCCTTGTGGTCCTTGTGTTGATGGTAGTAGGAGTTTACAACGGTTTAGTGAAAAGTCGGATGCAAACTCGCGAAGCTTGGAGTCAAATTGACGTGCAATTGAAACGTCGGAACGACTTGATTCCAAACTTGATCGAAACTGTTAAAGGCTATGCGAAGTACGAAGGAGATACACTAGCAAAAGTAACTCAACTTCGTCAACAAGTGGCTCAAGCTACTTCACCTGCAGAAGCAATGGCAGCCAGTGATGCTCTTTCACGTCAAGTAGCAGGCATCTTTGCGGTTGCCGAAAACTACCCAGACTTGAAAGCCAACACCAACTTCATGCAATTGCAAGAAGAATTGACCAACACAGAAAATAAAATTTCTTATGCTCGTCAATTGTATAACAGTGTCACAAGCAACTACAATGTGAAATTGGAAACTTTCCCAACAAATGTGATTGCTGGAATGTTTGGCTTCAGACAAGCTGAATTCCTTCAAGTGCCTGAAGAAGAAAAAGCTGTACCAAAGGTGGATTTTAGCGGATTAGGAGACTAATATGCTGTTTGACCAAATTGCAAGCAATAAAAGGAGAACTTGGATTCTCCTTATTGCTTTTTTCATACTCTTGGCCCTCATCGGAGCAGCCGTTGGCTACCTCTGGTTAGGCTCCTCTCTTGGTGGTGTCATCCTAGCTTTGATTATTGGTGGAATCTATGCGATTAGTATGATTTTTCAATCGACAGAGGTAGTGATGCGGATGAACGGGGCGCGTGAGGTGACGGAAGAGCAAGCCCCTCAACTCTACCATATTGTCCAAGACATGGCCATGGTAGCTCAAATCCCTATGCCTCGGGTCTATATTGTAGATGATCCATCCATGAATGCATTTGCGACGGGGTCTAATCCTCAAAATGCTGCTGTTGCAGCGACGACAGGTCTTCTAGCTGTGATGAACCGTGAGGAATTGGAGGGAGTCATTGGACACGAAGTCAGCCATATTCGCAATTACGATATCCGCATCTCCACGATTGCAGTTGCCCTTGCTAGTGCCATCACGATGCTCTCGAGCATTGGTGGCCGGATGATGTGGTGGGGCGGTGGCCGTAGACGGGATGATGATCGAGAAGGGGGCAGTGGTTTAGAAATTATTATTCTAATCCTTTCCTTGATTGCCATCGTATTAGCTCCATTAGCGGCGACCTTGGTCCAGTTAGCCATTTCTCGTCAACGGGAGTTCCTAGCGGATGCCTCAAGTGTCGAATTGACACGGAATCCTCAAGGGATGATCAATGCTCTTTTGAAACTCGATAACAGTGCACCCATGCAACGAGAAGTTGATAGTGCAAGTAGTGCTCTCTTTATCAACGATCCTAAAAAAGAATCCGGATTTCAAAAGCTCTTTTATACCCACCCACCCATTGCCGAGCGGGTAGCTCGCCTAAGAAAAATGTAAAGTAAGAGGCTGGGACAAAAGTCCTAGCCTCTTAATCATTTTTGGATTATCGAGCAAGACGCAGTGGTTGAGTGGGCTCTACTACGCTGATTTCATCAGCTTTTACAGCCCTACTCAACTGTGCGGAGGTGGGACGACGAAATCGAATTCTAACGAATTACCGATTTCTGTCCCACTCTCTTTATTTGCTAGATAAGAGGACGGTAGTGAAACCAAGGATGGCAAAGATTCCCCAAGTTAGAGAGAGGTTCCAGATAGCTAAACTAGAAAAAAGGGCTGTTCCAAGAGGCATGGCAAAGCTGACCATCAGACCCAAAAAGCTAGAGGTAGAGGCTAATTTCTCAGCTGGCAGTTTGCTCATTAAAAGACTGGAAACTTTTGGGTTGATTTTTGCAACAAGATAACCGAGGAAAGTGATGAGTAGAAGGGAAAGGATATCCCAGTGGACCAGAGTATTTGTGAGGCCAAGCATGGTCAGACCACCTGCAATCCACAGTAGAGTATGGTGGAGGGTTTGTTTGGAAAAATAATCGTGAGGTGTCAGGCTAGCCCAGACCATGCTTAAAATAGTTACTGCTTCTAAGATCAAGAGCGATTGGCTAAAGCTCAAATGAAAGAAGGGGGAGTGAAGCAGTTGCAAATTATAGATGCCGGAGATGGATCCTCCCAAAGCATTGATGAAAATTAAGGATAGGAGAAGTTTCCCAAAGTTGTGAACTTCTTCATCTGCAAAGATAGTGGTGACATTGCGATAGATGTCTCGACATTCTTGAAGGAAAGAAACTTTCTTACTCGAATCCACTTGAATCGGTTCGTGGGTCAGTTGACTGCGTCGGATGAAAAGACAAGTGGAAGACAGGAGAAAGGTCAGGGCATTGATCGAAGCAACAAGTGCAAAGTTATGGTGACTGATAGCTAAAAGCCAGACTCCCAGCGCTTGACCTGAAATGGAACAAACCATACTAAGCAGTTGATTGAAGGAATAGGCTTCCATCAGATCCTCGCTAGGGATGTTCTTCTGCATAATGGGAAGTTGCAATCCCCCGCGATAATCACTTAAACAATCTGACACAATATTCAAGAAGCAAACGATCGAAAAGGCCAGGTAACCCAGAATCTTCGTCATCAGTGCAATGATGACGAAAAGGATAGCTTGCAGAAAGCCCATTCGGATCAGCCAGTCAGCTTTTTTAGCGGTGTGATCGGCCTTCATTCCGATGAAAATGGTGAAAAGACCTGGGATGAAAACAATGAGATTGGCGATCCCAACTGCCAGACTAGGGTGAGGCATGCTAGCCGCGAAGACCACAAAGACAAGGTTGTAAATCGCAGCACCAATGGTATTCAAAAAACGTGAAAGACTGAGTAAGGCAAAGATATGATTGCGAAATAAGAGTTTCATAAGCTTTCCTCCTTATGCTTAGCAGATAAAATAACTTCTCTTAAATGTTGCAAGGTCTGCTTGAGAAGAGACAGTTTCTCTTCTTCCGTCAGTTCTAATTTTTCCTCTTTAACATAAAAACTAGTCTGTTTAAGGAAATAATGAAGGAGATGATTCTTTAGTCTGCTTATCATGCTGGGACCTCTTTCTTTTCTTGATGATCCTATTGTAACCCCTAAAAGCAAGAAAAATTACATGTTGCATATTTTCAACAAAAAGAGGCTGGGACAAAAGTCCTAGCCTCTTAATTGTTTTTGGATTGTCGAGCAAGACGCAGTGGTTGAGTGGGCTCTACTACGCTGATTTCATCAGCTTTTACGGCCCTACTCAACTGTGCGGAGGTGGGACGACGAAATCGAATTCTAGATTTCTGTCCCACTCTCTTTTCAGGCTTCCTTAATCAGTTCTTGCAGGCCCTGTTTGTAGTAGTTGGCACTGTCCTTACAATCCAGAATAGAGAGGACCTGAATGGCCTGTTCCATCTTTTCAAGACCAGTTTCTTTTTCTCCCTTTCGATAAAGAAATTCCCCTTTGGCATAGAGATAAACCGTCCGAAGGTAGGCTTCGTTTTCAGAGTAAAAGTGGTCCTTGATCAGCTGATCAAAATAAGATGCATCTTCAAATTTATTTGAACTAATGGACAGAAAGAAACCATTGAGAAATATAGAATTGAGGGCAGGACGAGAAGAGTCTAGGAGAAGCTTGAAATCATCTCTTTGGACCAACTCCTCTGTATACTGTCGATAGAGCTGACTAGAGAAAAGTGGAGAGGTCAGTGAAAAAAGGCTTAACTCAAAATTTCCCCAGACCATGACAGAGAAGAGGTAGTCATAGAGGAAATCTAGTTCCTCTTGGCTAGCAGCCAACTCCACCTCAGGATAGAAGGCAAGCATTTGAGCCTTGAGAATAATGCTGGCTAAGAAGTCTTCTTTTTTGTGATCTTTCTGATAGGCTAGCTGGTAGCTTTGGTACAAGGCTTGATCATGTTCCAAGCTCATGTTTTCATAGTGCTCTTTCAACAATTTGGGAATAAAGGAGTGCTGGTCGATCCCTGCTAGATGGGAAAACTCACTGAGGCTGGTTTTGATTTGTTGAAGGGCATGAAAAAACCGTTGCGTAGTGAGGTCATTTTCCCCTCTTTCAAATCGAGATAGCATGGAGCGCGAAAATTCGCCTCCAGTTGCTTCCTCTAAAGAGATGTGGCGACTTTCACGTATTTGCCGAAAAACTGCTCCGATTTCTTTCATGCCTTCTCCTCTTTTAGCTGGTATTTTTCAACCAATTGCTCAACAGTCTTCCCCTTGCTTAACCAATCGACCAGACGATCTAATCGACGAATTTCCTGCATCAAAGGATCTTGAATTGTTTCAATTTGCACGTCACAAACTTTCCCAGTAATCAGTGTTCGATTGGGGTGATAGGCGGGAGCTTGGCGAAAGAAATCTCCGTAGCTTCCATCACGCCTTTTCCATTCTTTTAGTTCCGCCAGAGAATAGCCTGTTAATCGCGAGGTAATTTGGTCAAGGCTGGTCTCTGCTCCACCCTTTCGTAAGACTTTTTGGACTAAAGCTGTATATACAGTTGAAAATGGTAAATCGTAAACTCTTGCCATCAGATCTCCTTTATCTTTTTTCATGATTATAACAAATTTTTGAGGAGACTTCTTGGTTGAGGGACAGCTTCATGATATACTAATAGTATCTAGAAGATTTGAGGACAAAAGAATGAACTTATACACACAAGAAATCCGTAAAAACCCTAAAGGACTAGCTTTTGATCAAGAATTGGATTTGCTAAAGGAATTGCAAAAGCGCAATCCAGAAATTCTTGATTTAAAGGATGTGACAGCGACAGGGCGAGTAGCCTATGATACAGGTCTCTATGTCTTGGATTACCAATTGACCTATACCATCGTCCTTGCCTCTAGCCGCAGCATGGAACCCGTTGAGCTTCAAGAGAGCTATCCTGTGACAGAGGTGTTCGCTGAGGACGTACAGTCAGAGGCAGATATCGAAGCTCTTGAGGAAGATCTGATCCTTCCCATTGAAGGGGGCAGAATTGATCTGAGTGAAAGCGTGGCAGATAATATCCTGCTCAATATTCCTCTTAAGGTTCTCACTCCGGAAGAAGAGTCCGGACAAGGCTTTATCGAGGGCAATGATTGGAAAATCATGACAGAGGAAGAGTACCAGGAAGCTCAAGCTCTTAAGAAGGAAGAAAATAGTCCCTTTGCTGGTCTCCAAGGTTTATTTGAGGAAGAATAGGCTAGAGATGACATATTAAAAATCTAAACATAAATACAGGTCTTTTCTTTGAGGAAAGGCCTTCTTTTGGTATACTAGGATTTATAAACAACAGAGGGGAGACCTCTGAAAAAGGAGAAAAGTATGGATACATTATTTATTCCAGGCTGGTTGATAACAGGTCTCATTGTTACTGTCATTATTGTAGTTTTGCTTGTAAAAGGCTACGTGAACGCTAAACCAAACGAAGTTGTTGTTATTACAGGTCTTCGGAAGCAACGCCATTTGCGTGGTAAAGCTGGTTTTATGATTCCCTTCGTAGAACAACGTTCTTACCTTGATATTGAGCAATTCTCTACAGATGTTCGGACATCTGAAGCAGTCCCAACACTTGACTTCATTAACGTCCGTGCCGATGCAGCTGTTAAGTTGAAAATCGGGACAACCGATGAGATGATTGCGCGTGCTGCAGAAAACTTCTTGAACTGGAATACGACGGATATTTCTAACTCTGTTCAAGATGTCTTGGAAGGGAACTTGCGGGAAGTCATCGGTCAAATGGAGCTCCGTAAGATGGTCAATGACCGTCAAGAGTTTGCTTCAAAGGTGCAAGACAACGTAGCGCCAGACTTAGCTAAAATGGGTCTGGAAGTCATCGCCTTTACGGTTCAATCCTTCTCAGATGAAGGGGGAGTCATCGATAATCTCGGTATCGAAAATGTTGAAACCATCAAGAAGGATGCCTTGATTGCTAAAGCCAAAGCAGAACGCGAACGCAAAGAAGTAGAAGCGGAACAAGATAAGCTAGCCAACGACAAACGCGTCGCAGCCGATCTTGAAATTGCGCAAAAACAAAATGAGTTGAAACTCAAACAAGCAGCCCTTAAACAAGAAGCAGATATTGCTCAAGCCAAGGCAGATGCTGCGAAGGGGATTGAGGCGGAAGTGCAACGTCGTGAACAAGAGCGTGTAGCAGCGGAAGCCAACATCATGAAACAAGAGAAAGAAGCGGAAGTTAAGGAACGCGAAGTTAAGGTTCGTGAGCAAGAATTGGATGCCAACATCCGTAAGCAAGCCGAAGCTGAAAAGTATGCACGTCAACAAGCAGCGGAAGCTGAATTGATTGAACGCCAACGCAAGGCCGAAGCTGAACTCTTCGAAACTCAAAAAGAAGCCGAAGCTCGTAAAGCCCAAGCTGAAGCAGAGAAATTTGCTCAATTGCAAGAGGCAGAAGCCATCGAAGCCAAAGGTCGTGCCGAAGCTGAAGCCATTCGCTTGAAACTAGAAGCCGAAGCCAAAGGTTTGGACCAAAAAGCCGAAGCGATGAAGAAAATGCAAGAAGCAGCCATTACCGAAATGGTGGTGGACAAGTTGCCTGAAATTGCGCGTGCTGTTGCTGAACCATTGACCAAGGTGGATAAGATTACCATGTATGGTGAAGGAAACGCCTCTAAGATGGTGGGCGATATCATGCAAAGTATCGATCAAGTCTCTCAAGGAGCTGGATTCGATATTCGTCAATTGTTAGCAGGAGCTCTTGGGGTCAATATGACAGTCAATAAACTTAAAGAAGGAGAACAACCTGTCATTGAAGCCTCTGAAATAGCTTCTAAAGAAGATTAATACGATCAACAGGAAGTGTCTGAGAACGGTATCTCGGGCACTTTTGTTTTTAAGATCAAATGATATGTCTGCTCTTCCCTTCTTTTGGAGAAGGAGATAAGCTATTTTCTGCTTTCTTTTAAGGACGAAAAATGGTAGAATATAGGCAAACTATAAAGAGGAGTGTCACATGACTAAAGCAAACTTTGGTGTTGTTGGTATGGCCGTAATGGGTCGTAACCTTGCCCTTAATATTGAATCTCGTGGCTATACAGTTGCCATTTATAACCGTAGTAAAGAAAAAACAGAAGATGTTGTTGCTTGCCATCCTGATAAGAACTTTGTGCCAAGCTATGATATCGAAAGCTTCGTAAACTCAATCGAAAAACCACGTCGTATCATGCTCATGGTTCAAGCAGGACCTGGTACAGACGCAACCATCCAAGCCCTTCTTCCACACTTGGACAAAGGTGATATCTTGATTGACGGAGGAAACACGTTCTACAAAGATACTATCCGTCGTAACGAAGAATTGGCAAACTCTGGTATCAACTTTATTGGTACAGGTGTTTCTGGTGGTGAAAAAGGTGCCCTTGAAGGTCCTTCTATCATGCCTGGTGGACAAAAAGAAGCTTATGAATTGGTAGCAGATGTTCTTGAAGAAATCTCTGCAAAAGCACCAGAAGATGGAAAACCATGTGTGACTTACATCGGTCCTGATGGAGCTGGTCACTATGTGAAAATGGTCCACAATGGTATTGAGTATGGGGACATGCAATTGATCGCAGAAAGCTATGATTTGATGCAACACTTGCTTGGCCTTTCAGCTCAAGACATGGCTGAAATCTTTACGGAGTGGAACAAGGGCGAATTGGATAGCTACTTGATCGAAATCACTGCGGATATCCTTGGACGCAAAGACGACGAAGGTCAAGATGGTCCAATCGTTGACTACATCTTGGATGCTGCAGGAAACAAGGGAACAGGTAAATGGACTAGCCAATCAGCTCTTGACCTTGGTGTGCCATTGTCACTCATCACTGAGTCAGTATTTGCACGTTACATTTCTACTTATAAAGAAGAACGTGTACACGCTAGCAAGGTGCTTCCAAAACCAGCTGCTTTCAAATTTGAAGGAGACAAGGCTGAATTGATTGAAAAGATCCGCCAAGCCCTTTATTTCTCAAAAATCATCTCTTACGCACAAGGTTTTGCCCAATTGCGTGTCGCTTCTAAAGAAAATAACTGGAACTTGCCATTTGCAGATATCGCATCTATCTGGCGCGATGGATGTATCATCCGTTCTCGTTTCTTGCAAAAGATTACAGATGCTTACAACCGCGATGCAGATCTTGCTAACCTTCTTTTGGATGAGTACTTCTTAGATGTAACAGCTAAGTACCAACAATCTGTTCGTGATATCGTAGCTCTTGCTGTTCAAGCAGGTGTACCAGTACCAACCTTCTCAGCAGCCATCACTTACTTTGATAGCTACCGTTCAGCGGATCTTCCAGCGAACTTGATCCAAGCGCAACGTGACTACTTTGGTGCCCACACTTACCAACGGAAAGACAAAGAAGGTACCTTCCACTATTCTTGGTACGACGAAAAATAATCTTGGCTTATGGTCAAACGAGTCCTACTAGTAGAAAATGAGAAGCAAATCGCTCGCTTCATTAATTTGGAACTTCAAAAAGAAGGCTATCAAGTTGATGTGGTCGAGGATGGGAAAACGGGTCTGACCTTGATTGCTACCACCAAATATGATCTGATCTTGTTCAATTATGATTTGTCAGACATGTCTGGTGAAGCCTTTGCTCAGGAGATCAGTCAGATTCGCCCTGCTTCGGTTTTGATTGTTTTGGATAGTCGGGAAAAGATTGCCGAACACGAAGAGAGTATTGAGCGGTTTGCCGTTTCCTATATGGTCAAACCCTTTGTGATCAGTGATTTAGTCGATAAAATCACAGCTATATTTAGAGGTCGTGATTATATTGACCAACACTGTAGCCAGATGAAAATTCCAACCTCTTATCGGAATTTGCGGATCGATGTCGAACACCACACCGTCTATCGAGGAAAAGACATGATTAGTCTGACGCGAAGAGAATACGATCTTCTAGCGACTCTGATGGGAAACAAGGGAGTGGTGACTCGTGAGCAATTGCTAGAGAGCGTTTGGAAGTACGAGAGTAAGGGGGAGACCAATATTGTCGACGTCTATATCCGTTATCTTCGTGGGAAAATAGATCTCCCAGGACAAAAGAGCTATATTAAGACCGTTCGTGGGATTGGCTATGCCATGCAAGACGAACTAGAATGAAACATTCGAATCCTTTAAGGGTTCGAATGTTTTTATGTTTCAAAGAAATCGTTTGCGTTAAAAATTATCGAAAAAAGAAAGATTGCGAAAGATTTTGTGTTTGAAATTTAATATAAAGAGAAAAAATTCAAGAAAAATGTTATGTAAGGCTTTACATTTTTGAAAAATATGGTATACTAGAATCAAATTAAGCGCAAACGTTTTCTTAAAAACAAAGCCTTAAACAATATAAGGAGGTTGAATGATGAACAAAGGATCATTCAAAAGTTTATTTAGCTTTGAATTCTGGCAGAAGTTCGGTAAGGCCTTGATGGTCGTTATCGCTGTAATGCCAGCGGCTGGGTTGATGATTTCAATCGGGAAATCAATCCCTATGATCAACCCGAATTTATCTCCACTTGTTATTACAGGTGGGATTCTCGAACAAATCGGTTGGGGGGTTATCGGAAACCTTCACATCCTGTTTGCACTCGCTATCGGTGGTAGCTGGGCCAAGGAACGTGCAGGGGGTGCCTTTGCAGCTGGTCTCTCTTTCATCTTAATTAACCGTATTACAGGTGCCGTTTTTGGAGTGACATCTGCAATGTTGGCTGATAAAGAAGCTACCGTTCACACAATTTTAGGCGGTTCTGTTAAAGTTGCGGATTATTTCATTAGTGTCCTTGAAGCTCCTGCTCTGAATATGGGTGTCTTTGTAGGGATTATCTCTGGTTTTGTTGGAGCGACTGCCTTCAATAAATACTACAACTACCGTAAACTTCCAGAAGCCCTTTCTTTCTTTAACGGGAAGCGCTTTGTCCCATTCGTTGTTATCGTTCGTTCAGCTCTTACAGCCTTGGTTTTGGCAGCCTTGTGGCCAGTGGTTCAATCAGGAATTAATGGATTCGGTGTCTGGATCGCCAACTCACAATCAACAGCTCCAGTATTGGCACCATTCTTGTTTGGTACCTTGGAACGTCTTCTCTTGCCGTTTGGTCTTCACCACATGTTGACCATTCCAATCAACTATACTCAATTGGGTGGTAGCTACCAAGTTCTTACAGGTGCTGCCAAAGGAACAACTGTATTTGGACAAGATCCACTTTGGTTAGCTTGGGTAACAGACCTTGTTAACTTGAAGAAGGCAGATCCTAGCCAATACCAACACTTGCTTCATGCATACGTACCAGCTCGTTTCAAAGTTGGTCAAATGATTGGATCATTTGGTATCTTGATGGGGATTGTGGTGGCTATCTACCGCAATGTGGACCCAGATAAAAAAGAAAAATACAAAGGGATGCTTGTTGCAACTGCTCTTGCAACCTTCTTGACAGGTGTTACAGAACCAATTGAATACATGTTCATGTTCATTGCAACACCTTTATACCTAATCTATGCCTTTGTTCAAGGAGCTGCCTTTGCAATGGCTGACTTGGTTAACCTTCGTGTCCACTCATTCGGTTCAATCGAATTCTTGACACGTACCCCAATGGCCATCAACGCTGGTTTGGCATTAGATATCTTTAACTTTGTATGGGTAACTGTCCTCTTTGGATGTATCATGTACTTCATTGCCAACTTCATGATTAAGAAATTCAACTATGCGACTCCAGGACGCAATGGTAACTACGAGCAAAATGATGATGCAGCTTCAGGAGAAGGTGAAGCATCTGGTACGGCTACTAGCTCAGCTAGCTCACAAGTCATCAACATCATCAACCTTCTTGGTGGACGTGCCAATATCGTAGATGTTGACGCATGTATGACTCGTCTCCGTGTGACTGTGAAAGACGCAGAAAAAGTTGGAACAGAAGAACAATGGAAAGCTGAAGGTGCAATGGGTCTTGTCATGAAAGGACAAGGGGTTCAAGCCATCTACGGTCCAAAAGCAGACGTCTTGAAGTCAGACATCCAAGACGTACTTGACTCAGGTGAAGTCATTCCTGAAACACTTCCTAGCCAAATGACAGCTGTTCAAAAGGCAGAAGCAACCTTCAAAGGTGTGACGGATGAAGTTCATTCAGTTGCGGATGGTCAAGTCATCAATATTGAAGATGTGAAAGACCCAGTCTTCTCACAAAAAATGATGGGTGACGGATTTGCAGTTGAGCCTGAAAATGGTCATATCGTTTCACCAGTGGCTGGTAAAATTACGAGCGTCTTCCCAACTAAACATGCCCTTGGTTTGTTGACAGATAATGGTTTGGAAGTCTTGGTTCACATTGGTCTAGATACTGTTAGTCTAGAAGGAAAACCATTTGAGGTTAAAGTATCTGAAGGCCAAACAGTGGCTGCAGGAGACCTTTTAGTAGAAGCAGATCTTGATGCGATTCGTGAAGCAGGTCGTGAAACATCTACAGTTGTTGTTTTCACAAATGCAGATGCCATTAAATCAGTTAAGGTCGAACATACAGGCAAATTGGCAGCCAATGCTCCAGTTGCAACAGTAGAATTATAAAGACTACGGCAAAGAAAATGAGGTTGGGGCAGTGCACCCGACCTCTTGCCGTTTCTTGTTTTAAGTAAAAGGAGAAATCAGGGGATGAAATTTTTAACATTAAATTCCCATAGTTGGATGGAGGAGAATGCTCAGCAAAAGTTTGAGACTCTCAAAGAGCAAATTTTAGAAGCTCAATACGATGTGATTTGCTTTCAAGAAGTCAACCAAGAGATGGCTACAGAGGAAATTGCAACCGACGAGTATTATCAAGCCTTGCCATCTTCCGTAGCTATTCACAAGGATCACTTTGTTCGCGTATTGGTTGAGGAGTTGGCTGCTCAAGGTCTTCACTATTACTGGACTTGGGCTTACAACCATATTGGCTATGATCACCTTAATGAAGGGGTAGCTGTTCTTTCACGTCAACCATTAAAGGCAGATGAGATTTTGGTCTCTAATATGGACGATCCAACAGACTACCATACCCGTCGGGTGGCTGTTGCTCACACGAGTGTGGATGGAAAAGAGATCGCTGTTGCTAGTGTCCATCTTTCTTGGTGGGACAAAGGTTTCCAATTTGAGTGGCCACGGATTGAGCAGTATTTTAGCCAAGTAGGCAACCCCTTTATTCTAGCTGGCGATTTCAATAATCCTGCTGGTCAAGAAGGCTATGAAACCATTTTATCAAGTTCTCTAGAGCTACAAGATAGCTTTATTGAAGCCAAAGAAACCAAGGGCACCTATACGGTAGGTCCTGGTATCGATGGCTGGACGGACAATCAAATACCATTGCGGATCGATTATGTCTTTGCAAGTCCGGAATGGGAGATCGAGCGTCTTCACGTCATTTTTGACGGTCAAAACAAACCACATGTCAGTGATCACTATGGTTTAGAAGCAGAATTATCACTTTAAAATGAATTGAGAGTCGATAGGAAAACGATTTTGTTCGAATCGTTCGTCGACTCTTTTTTAATTTTTACATTAGAGGTTGCCATCGGAGCTTCTCTTGTTCTTCTGCTTTCTTTACGATTGATTTTATGGTAAAATGAAGTGTTAAAACAGTTCAAGGAGGTAGCAAATGCGTTGTCCAAAATGTGGTGGAAGTAAGTCTAGTGTGGTGGATAGTCGACAAGCTGAAGACGGGAACACCATACGTCGTCGTCGTGAATGCGAAGAATGCCATTATCGCTTTACTACCTACGAAAGAGTAGAAGAACGAACGCTAGTGGTTGTCAAAAAGGATGGAACGCGCGAGCAATTTTCTCGTGATAAGATCTTTAATGGCATTATCCGTTCGGCTCAAAAACGTCCTGTATCGAGTGATGAAATCGAAGAAATTGTAAACCGGATTGAACAAAAGGTTCGTAGCCAAAGTGATAATGAAATTAACAGTGAGTATATTGGTTCTTTGGTCATGGATGAGTTAGCAGATCTGGATGAGATTACCTATGTTCGTTTTGCCAGTGTTTACCGGAGTTTCAAGGATGTCGGTGAGTTAGAGACGCTCTTGAAGCAAATTACGAAAGGAACCAAGAAGAAAAAGGAAAAATAGATGAAGCCCAATACTCCTTTTGTATTTTTAAAAAATAATATTCTTCCGCCGGCAGGGGCTGCTTTGGAGCAGTATTACCTGCCTATTTTGGAGATGGAAACAGTAACGGTGTATCGCTATTTGCTGGCATCGTATGATCAAGGTGAAAAGCAACATTTGCTTGCACAGATTCTAAACCACATCGATATGGGATTCCCTCAATTGTTATTGGCTTTTGATCGCTTGATTGCCATGGGCTTGATTGATCTCTTTGAGGAGGAAGATGGTCTCACTATCCAGATGCATGCCCCCCTTGAAGCAGAGCAATTTTTTTCAAATGCCGTCTATAAACGCTTGCTGGAAAGAAAGATTGGAGAGAAGGCAGTGGAAGAGCTGCTGCCAGCACGCTCTTTAGGAACTAGACGGCAAGTGTCCTTTTCTCAAGTATTTGGACTAGATGCTGGTGAGGTGACAGTTGTTGCCAGTAAAAAACAGCAGTTTGATATGGACATGTTTAAACGCATGATGGGCCGAGACGGTCTTCGTTTTGCGGATGAAGGGGAAGCGACTCTGGCCCTTTTTGCCATTGCAGAGGAGCAACAATGGACCTGGTATGAAACCTATCTCTTAGCAAAAGAAACGGCAGTAGACCGCACCATTTCTCCAAAAAGAATGAAGCAAAAGCTAGCCCAAGCTAATCAGGAACAACCACGCCTGTCCTATAGCCGTCAGGAAGAAACCATCTTGAGGGAAGCCAAGCAAAAATCTAGCCTGCAATTCTTGGCGGAGATAAAGAAGGCCCGCAAGGCGACCATTACGCAGAGCGAACGCAAGACCCTTTCCAAGTTAGCGGATCTAGGCTTACTGGATGAAGTGATCAATATCATCTTGTTGCTGACCTTTAATAAAACCCAGTCAGCTAATCTCAATGAAAAGTATGCTTTGAAAGTGGGAAATGACTTTTCTTACCAAGGGGTCAACAGTGCGGAAATGGCGATTTTAAAAGTCCGAGAACGCCAGGAGCAGGCTAAGTCTCAAGGAAATAAGGGGACGACAACTGCTCCTGCCAAAGGCAAGCCAAGCAATGTTCCTAAGTGGAGTCAACCGAACTATCAAAATCAAACCAGTCAAAAAGAAAAAGTGGATCTTGCAAAAGAGAAACAACGCCTATTAGAAAAATTAAATCAAGGAGGTGATTAGATGGAAAGTGTAGGTCAAACCCTGTCCCACATGAATCGTGCCCGTCAATTTAACTATGAGGATTTGGTGGCACAGATTTTGGCAGACCAAGAAGTCGCTGCCTTTATTCAAGCTCAGTCTTTGTCTGAGCAGGAAATTCGACGGAGTATTTCAAAATTTAATCAATACATCAGCGAGCGAAACCGTTTTTTACTTGCTGATCCGGATTATATTGCCAAAGGCTATAAACCGATCCTCACCATGAATGAAGGTTATGCAGATGTGGCCTATGAGGAGACACCAGAGTTAATCGAAGCCCAAAAACGGGCTGCGATCAACCAACGTCTCAACTTGATCAATCTCCCTTCAACCTTAAAAGAAGCGAGTCTAGCCAAGGTAGAGCTCGATGATAAGGGACGATTTGTGGCCTTTGAGGAATTGGCTAATTTTGTAGCTCACTATCCTGACTATCAAAAGGGGATCTACCTCTATGGTGATTTTGGAGTAGGAAAGAGCTACATGATGGCGGCTTTGGCCCATGATTTATCAGAAAAACGCCAGGCCTCTACCACTCTACTACATTTCCCAAGTTTTGCTATCGATGTCAAAAATGCCATCAGTTCGGGCTTGGTCAAAGAAACTGTAGATCAGGTGAAAAAAGCCGAAATTTTAATTCTCGATGATATCGGTGCGGAACAGATGTCAGCCTGGGTACGAGACGAAATCTTACAAGTGATTCTGCAGCACCGGATGCAGGAAAATCTTCCGACCTTCTTTACCTCTAATTTTAATTTTGAAGAATTGGAGCGCCATTTTGCAACATCACGCAATGGTGATGAAACCTGGCAGGCCAAACGCGTGATGGAGCGCGTGAAATTTTTAGCTAAGGAAATCCACTTGGAAGGAGTGAATCGTCGATGAATGATACCATCCGTTTAATGCAGTCTCATTTTTCTGTTCGCCGCTTTAAGGAAGAACCGATTAAAGAAGCCGATCTCAAGGAAATCTTATCAGCTGGTCAAATGGCTTCAAGTTGGAAAAACTTTCAGTCTTATTCTGTGATTGTGGTCAAAAGCAAGGAAAAGAAAGAGGCTCTTTACGACTTGCTTCCCCAAGAAGCGATTCGCCAATCAGACGTCTTTCTTCTCTTTGTTGGGGATTTAAACCGTGCTGAAAAAGCTGTCAAACTTCATGAGCAGGATTTCCATCCTGAAGGGGTGGACAACTTACTGATCACCTCAGTGGACGCGGCTCTAGCAGCTCAAAATACGCTATTAGCAGCTGAAAGTCTCGGCTATGGTGGAGTCATTATCGGCATGTTGCGCTACTGTTCAGAAGAAGTCTCAGAACTTTTCCGTCTGCCAGATTATACCTATCCTGTTTTTGGGATTGCTCTTGGAGTACCTAATCAGCAGCATGCGGTGAAACCACGATTACCCTTGGAGCAGATTGCTTTTGAAGAAGAATACCAAGAACAAGACCTATCGGTTGTGACTGCCTATGACAAGGTTCAGGCAGATTATGCTGGAGCGCGTGCAACAGATAGCTGGAGCGAGCGCCTTGCTGCTCAATTTGGGCAACCTGAACAAGAAGAGACCAAAAAACTACTAGAAAAACACAAACTATTATGAAATGAAGAGAGGCGTTCTTGAACTGAAGTCTCGCCTTTCATTAGAAAAGAGGAAATCATGGCCCTACCAACTATTGCGATTGTAGGCCGTCCCAATGTCGGAAAATCTACACTCTTTAACCGGATTGCCGGTGAGCGGATTTCCATCGTTGAGGATGTAGAAGGAGTCACTCGTGACCGCATTTATGCAACAGCTGAGTGGTTGAATCGGAAATTTAGTATCATTGATACAGGGGGAATTGATGACGTAGATGCCCCATTTATGGAGCAAATCAAGCATCAGGCAGAAATCGCCATGGACGAAGCAGATGTGATCGTCTTTGTTGTTTCTGGAAAAGAAGGGATCACGGATGCAGATGAATATGTCACTCGTATCTTGTATAAGACACATAAACCAGTGATTCTTGCAGTCAACAAGGTGGATAACCCAGAGATGCGCAATGATATCTATGACTTTTATGCCTTAGGACTGGGTGAGCCACTACCGGTATCCTCTGTTCACGGGATTGGAACCGGGGATGTGCTCGATGCTATCATCGAAAATCTCCCGAATGAAACAGAAGAAGAAAATCCAGATATCATCAAGTTTAGCTTGATTGGTCGCCCGAATGTTGGGAAATCAAGCTTGATCAATGCCATTCTTGGAGAAGATCGTGTGATTGCTAGCCCAGTAGCTGGAACCACACGGGATGCCATCGATACCCATTTTACCGATGCAGATGGCCAAGAATTTACCATGATCGATACAGCTGGTATGCGCAAGTCTGGTAAAATCTATGAAAACACTGAGAAATATTCTGTTATGCGTGCCATGCGTGCCATCGACCGTTCAGATGTGGTTTTGATGGTCATTAATGCCGAAGAAGGGATTCGGGAGTATGATAAGCGGATCGCTGGCTTTGCTCATGAAGCTGGTAAAGGTATGATCATTGTTGTCAACAAATGGGATACCATTGAAAAAGACAATCATACCATGAAGCAGTGGGAAGATGACATTCGCGATCAATTCCAATACCTTTCTTATGCACCAATTGTCTTTGTCTCTGCCCTGACCAAACAACGCTTGCACAAGTTGCCAGAGATGATCAAGCAGATCAGTGAGAGTCAAAATACGCGGATTCCTTCAGCTGTCTTGAACGATGTGATTATGGATGCCATTGCTATCAATCCAACGCCGACAGATAAAGGAAAACGCCTCAAGATCTTCTATGCGACCCAAGTGGCAACCAAGCCACCAACCTTTGTGGTCTTTGTTAACGAAGAAGAACTCATGCACTTCTCTTACCTCCGTTTCTTGGAGAACCAAATTCGGAAAGCTTTTGTCTTTGAAGGAACCCCGATCCATTTGATTGCGCGGAAACGGAAGTAGGATGAGTGCCTAAGGAAACTAAGAGTAGTAGACTATTTACTGGTCTTGCCATCCTTCACTTTACAGTTAGAAAGTCAAGGCGCCAAGAAGCTACCATGCGTCCTTTGGAAAAGGGGATGAATGGATCATGCTAACTGTGAAAAAGAACTAAAGAGGACTCTTTGTCAACTGCAAGAGACAAAAAGGGTCCTTTTTTATATGAATATCTGAAAGACTAACTAATTAGAAGAAAAAGCCTAGTATGCTTTAATGAATAAAAAAGGAAGGGAAGCAATGTCGAATACGGAATTACTACTGTTTGTTTCTTTGTTATGCTTATTGGCACTTGTGCGTATCGTGAGGAAATTTTTAAAAAATGCTTTGGTCTTTTGGGGCTTGGCCATCCTTTATGGGGCCTCCCTCGTTCTCATCATTTGGGGATAGGTGATCATGGCATCATCCATGACATTTTATGGAGAGATTGTCAAAGAAAGTTATTACTCTCTATTGGTGAAAGGGTTAGCTGTCTTTGGGATTTTTTGGTCTTTCGTCAAATTTTTGTGCTTGGGAAAATTGTACATAACCATCGGGAATGCCTTAATAAAAGGCAATTCGCAAGATCAAGTGGATGACTAGTAGAAAATGTATAGACGTGGAGCATAAAAAAGTAGTCGTGTTATGGTATAATCTAACTAGGTGGTAGGACATCGAGCACCCATTGGTGCGCGGTAGCCTACCACTTTTGAAGTAAAAAAGCACCGGGTGAGGCTTGCTAGATCTTGCCTGCTGAACTCGTAAATTGATAGATACCCTATGGGGTATTTTTTTGTGAACTTTTTAGGAACTTTGAGAAAGCTTTAAGGGGTATCATTGAATAGTAGATGGTTCGAAAACGCCTATTTTAATAAGTTTTATGGCATTAATTTTAACTATACTTTGAAATATGGTATAATAAAGGGATTAATCTAAGGTGGTAAAGATGGCAAAATTAATTCCTGGGAAGGTTCGTTCACAAGGGAGCCTTCTCTATGAAGCTGGGAAAGTTTCCCTTCAGGAAGTAAAAGAAAAATACCTGTATTTTCGAGTCGAAGAAGAAAGCTTGCGTTACAGTTTAGATGACGATGCCGTTTTTTGTAGCTGCGCTTTCTTTCAAAAGAAAAAATTCTGTACGCATTTGGCAGCAGTAGAAGCTTTCTTGAAGAATGATGACAGTGGGAAAGCTGCTCTTACAAGTTTAGAAGAAGATGCTACTGCGACAGAGGAAACCCAGGAGAAAGTCTCCTTTGGCAGTTTATTTTTAGACCAAGTGCTTCCAAAAATTGAGAAAAAAGAAACCCGCTATGTCTTATCAGCCGTTGGACATGAAGACGATTATTCGGGTCAATTTCTGTGGACCCTTCGTATCCGTCGCTTGCCAGATGAGCGCTCCTATGTGATCAGAGATGTCCTTGCCTTTTTGCAGACCCTTCAAAAAGAAGGCCATTATGCCATTGGCAAAAGTTATTATGAACCCATTTCTTACCTCGAATTTGATGGTGCTAGTCAGGATGTGATCAATTTCCTACAAGGTTTGATTACAGATAGTGCTTCAAAAGAGCAAGATTTCTTCCCCAATGCTGGTCGCCATCTCTATTTCCCACCGACTCTCTTTGAAGAAGCTGTAGAATTACTGATGAATTTGGATTCTTTCCTCCTGCAATATAGCTTGTATGATTTTTCTGAAGTCTATTTCCAGGACGTCCATGGGGAGGAAGATCTCTTTCATTTTCAGGTAGAAGACCATGATGATTTTTACGAATTGATCATTACTGAGCCTCAAGTAAAGGTTGTCGATTCTGCTACTTATCTGTTTCGAAATGGTGTCTTCTATCACCTGACGCCCCAACAGCGCACCTTATGGAAGGCCATCCAAGACCTGCCGATGGATCAGGACCGCAAAAAACGCCTGCACTTTGATCCAACAGACCAGACCAAGCTTTCCTATAGTTTAAAAGAATTTAAAAAACTGGGGAAAATAACAGCTCCGACGAGCTTTTTAATCCACGATTTCACTCCAGCATTCCATTTTGATTTGGCGCAGGACCAGACTGTCTTACTGGATGTAGTCTTTCAATACCAGGATCGTGCGGTTACTACGCGCGAGGAACTGCTAAACCTTCCCTATTCCAGTGATTTCGATAAGGAGCAAGAGGTCTTTTCGACTATGCTGGCAGCAGGCTTTACAGATGACTTTTCTTCTCAAAGAAGCCCGTTAGCAAGTGAGCAGATCTATCCTTTCTTTCACCAACAGATTCCGACTTTTGAAACTTTAGGAGAGGTTACCTTATCCGATAGTCTCTTGGATCTTTATCAAGTGGAACGTCCCAAAATTGATGTCAAAACCAATGGCAGTTTACTGGAGATTGGCTTTGATTTTGAAAGTATAGACCCAGCTGAGGTCGACCAGGTCCTAAAAGCTCTAGTAGAGCAAGAAGACTACTTTGTCAGCCATACCGGAAAAGTCCTTGTTTTTGATGAAGAAACTAAGAAAATTAGTCGGGCCTTGGCTGATCTAAGGGCTAAGATGAAGAAGGGTGGCAAATTGCAGACCCGTCGAATTGCAGCTTACCAGCTATCTGATTTGTTAGCAGATCAAGAAAATGTTCATTTTTCTGAAGAATTTAGGAATTTGGCTCATGATCTGACCCATCCGGAAGCATACCAACTTCCTCAGCTAGCGATCCAAGCGACCCTAAGGGATTACCAAGAGACAGGGGTCAAATGGTTCTCCATGCTGAATCATTATGGTTTTGGGGGCATTTTAGCCGACGATATGGGGCTTGGAAAAACCCTGCAGACTATTTCATTTCTAACGAGTATAGCCCAGACTGAAACCAAAATCTTGATTCTAGCGCCATCTAGTCTCATATACAACTGGAAACAGGAATTTGCAAAGTTCGCTCCTCAGATGGAAGTGGCAGTTGTATACGGCCTCAAGCAACATCGAGATGAACTCATTGCAACCAATCCCCAAGTGGTCATTACAAGCTATGCCTCTTTCCGTCAGGATGTAGAGGAATACCAAAAAAATCAATATGAATACTTGATCTTGGATGAAGCTCAGGTCATGAAAAATGCCCAAACCAAGATTGCTCAACACTTACGTGGTTTTGATGTGCCACATGTATTTGCTCTTTCTGGCACACCCATTGAGAACCATGTTGGAGAACTTTGGTCCATTTTCCAAATTGTGCTTCCTGGTCTATTTCCTGCTAAAAAAGAATTTCAAAAATTAAGCCCTGAGACCATTGCCCGTTTTGTAAAACCCTTTGTCATGAGACGGAAAAAAACAGAGGTCCTTCAAGAATTACCAGACTTGATTGAAACCATCTATCACAATGAGTTGGATGAAAGCCAAAAAACCATCTATTTAGCCCAATTAAAGCAAATTCAAGATCGGGTTCGAAGCTCTAGCGAGGAAGAATTAAATCGAAGCAAGGTGGAGATCCTCTCCGGTCTCATGCGTCTTCGCCAAATCTGTGATACCCCAGCCCTCTTTATGGAAGACTATCAAGGAGACAGTGGGAAGTTGGAGAGTCTTCGCGACCTTCTGGTTCAAATCCAGGATGGAGACCATCGGGTCTTGATCTTCTCCCAATTCAGAGGCATGTTGGATATTCTGGAGAAGGAGATTGACCAGCTCGGCATGACCTCCTTTAAAATCACGGGTTCTACTCCCGCAAAAGATCGTCAAGAAATGACCAATGCCTTTAATGCAGGAGAGCGCCATGCTTTTCTCATTTCACTGAAGGCTGGTGGGGTTGGATTGAACCTCACTGGTGCCGATACCGTTATCTTAGTCGATTTGTGGTGGAATCCTGCTGTAGAAGAACAAGCGATTGGCCGGGCCCATCGAATGGGACAAGAACAAAATGTTGAAGTCTACCGCATGATTACGCGTGGGACTATCGAAGAAAAAATTCAAGAGCTCCAAGTTTCAAAACGCCATCTGGTTTCAACGATTCTTGATGGAACGGAAACAAGATCTAGCCTATCTGTAGAGGAAATTCGCGAGATTCTAGGAATTCAGTCGGAATAACTTGAAAAATTCTGTGAATAGTTTATAATTAATGGAGTGTCGAAAGGAAGAAAACATGACAGAAAAATATTTTCCTCAGGTAGGGGATAATGAGTTGATGTTAACGGAGATGCCCCATATGAACCTGTACGATGATTCAGACTTGATTAGTAATATTACAGGCGAATATGTGGATAAAAATTATTTGGAATGGCAACCCATTGCTGAAAATACCAAGCCCAAGCACCCTTACCATCAACCTCTAGAAGAGTCCCTACCCAAAAGACGGCCAGTAAGAAAACCTGATTTTAAAGAGCCGATTGATAAAAAAAGTCCTGCCAATCGTTATGCAGAAGAAGCAAGAGAGCGCGCGCGTGAAGATCTGAAAAAGAAACGCACGGCGCCTTATTTGACAACAGATCCAGCGATCACCACAAACAAGCGGAAGAAACCATTTATTTCAGAACGGAAACCTGGTCAGCCAACAGCACCTTTCCAAAAGGAAAACCCGGGCGAATTGTTGAAATATAGCAAACGCTTGCGTCAGGATCAGTTGATTCTGGCTGAGCTGGAACCTGTAGGAGAAACAGTAGTAGAACCTACCGAAAAGAAAAATAATTATGATTTCTTGAAGACCAGTCAAATTTATAATAAAGACCAACACAAGCTGAAACCACAGCCAATCAAACAAGAATTGGATTTAACCCATCTAGATCAAGAATAAGGAGATAACATGTCTAATACATACCATTTTATTGGAATTAAAGGAGCAGGAATGAGTGCTTTGGCTCTCATGCTTCACCAAATGGGACATACTGTTCAAGGTTCAGATGTTGAGAAGTATTACTTTACGCAACGTGGCTTGGAACAAGCAGGAGTTCAAATTTATCCATTTGACGTGAAAAATTTGGAAGGTGATAAGATCCTCATTGCGGGGAATGCTTTCCGTCCAGAGAATAATGTGGAAATTGCGTATGCAGATGAGCATGGTTTAACCTATAAACGCTACCATGAATTCCTTGGTGAGTTTATGCGTGACTTTGTCAGCATAGGAGTTGCTGGAGCACATGGGAAAACCTCAACGACAGGGATGCTTTCTCACGTTTTATCAAATATTACAGACACGAGTTATTTGATTGGAGATGGGACAGGCCGTGGCTCTGCTGCTGCCAAATACTTTGTTTTTGAATCGGATGAGTATGAGCGTCACTTTATGCCTTACCATCCTGAATACAGCATCATCACCAATATCGACTTTGACCATCCAGACTACTTCACGAGTTTAGAGGATGTATTCAATGCCTTTGACGACTATGCTAAACAAATCAGTAAGGGTCTCTTCATCTATGGGGAAGACAAGGAATTGCGTCGCATCACCTCGTCTGCACCTATCTATTATTATGGATTTGACAAAGAAAATAACGATTTTGTGGCGAACAACCTGCTTCGTTCAACGACTGGTTCAACCTTCAACGTTCATTTTCGTGGAGAAGATTTGGGACAATTCCATATCCCAACTTTTGGTCGCCACAATATCATGAATGCCACAGCTGTCATTGGGTTGCTTCACATTGCAGGATTTGACTTAGATTTAGTCCGCGAGCATTTGAAGACCTTTGCTGGAGTCAAACGTCGCTTCACTGAAAAAGTGGTCAATGGTACGGTGATCATCGATGACTTTGCCCATCATCCAACGGAAATTATTGCAACTTTGGATGCGGCCCGTCAAAAATATCCAAGTAAAGAAATTGTGGCGATTTTCCAACCCCATACCTTTACACGGACGATCGCTCTATTGGATGAATTTGCGGAAGCTTTGAATCAAGCCGATGCCGTTTACTTAGCTCAAATCTATGGTTCTGCGCGTGAAGTGGACCATGGCGATGTGAAGGTTGAAGATTTGGAAGCAAAGATTGTCAAACGGTCGGCTATTATTACAGCTGAAAATGTTTCTCCTCTTCTTGATCATGACAATGCAGTCTATGTCTTTATGGGAGCTGGAGATATTCAAACCTATGAATACTCATTTGAGCGTTTATTATCAAGTTTGACACATAATGTACAATAAGAGATGATGAGTCTGGAATCGCTTGGTTCCAGACTCAAATTTATCTGTCCTATGAAAATCGATGAGAGGAGTGTAGGATGATCATTCGTCCCATTACTTCAGCTGATCAAGAGCGTTTGCTTTTGATTGAAGAAGAACTTCATGACAATGCATGGAAGGAGCCAAAAACCACTCTTGAGCAAGCGCTGAATTCGAAGGTGGCTATTTCTTTGCTTGCAGAGCAGGCTGGGGATATTGTAGCTTACTTGTTGGCGACAGAAGACCAGCAAGTAAAGGGAAACCTAATAGTATTGCGATTAGCAGTTAGACCAGCCTTTCAAGGTCAAGGATATGGTTCCATTTTAATAGCTGCTTTAAAAGACCTAGCTGTTCAAAAAGAAAAGAATGCCATTTGGATTGATTGCTCGGAAGACTTGCTGTCTTATTTTGCCCAGCAAGGATTCCGGGATGAAGGGGAGTCTGCTTTAGGTGTCCATATGGTTTGGGATTGATAGAAGGAGTAGATGATGAAAAAAAAGATTCAAGTGAGACAAGCAAGGATAGAAGATTTAGATGCGGTTGAGCGCATTGAACTCGAAAATTTTTCAGAGGAAGAAGCGATTGAGCGTGAGATTTTAAAAGATCATATTGAAAAGATCCAAACGACTTTTCTAGTAGCCGAGTGCGAGGGTCAGATTTTAGGGTATCTAGAAGGACCTGTTAGACCAGAGCGTTATTTGATCGATGCCTCCTTTACAGAGGTCGAAGATCTCAGTCAGATAGAGAGAGGCTTTATTTCTATTACATGTCTATCCATTGCCAAAGAAGCCCAAGGGCTAGGAGTCGGAACCTTCTTACTTGAAGCGATGAAAGAGATTGCGATGGAGGATGGCCGTGAGGGGATAAATCTGACCTGTCATGATTATTTGATTCCTTATTATGAAAAACAAGGGTTTACCAATGAGGGTCTCTCTGCTTCCCAATATGCGGGTGAAGTTTGGTATAATCTGGTTTGGGAAAACAAAAACCTTGATTAAATAGGTGTTTTAAAGAAGAAAGGCGATTTGTATTGCTTTTCTAAATCTTTTAAGATATAATATTAAGGATTATGATGAGGGAGGTCAATTATTTGACTGATAAATCACAAGAAAGTGAGAAGTTATTAAGCTTCAAAGAACAGATCCTCAGAGATTTAGAAGAGGCCAATGAGCAACTTTTAAAGATTGAAAAAGAGTATGATCTACCGGATCTAGAGGTTGAAACTCCTACTTCAGTAAAAGAGGAGGAAGAAACAACACCACCTCTGAAAGTAGAAGAATCGACTTCAGCTTCCCAAGCAGATCTAGTGGAGCAAGAAGCGGTCCGTCCTACTGTGGAAGAAAAGAGCGAGCCTACAAAGCTGGCTCTTAAAGAACCAAGTCAGAAACCGGTGGAGGAAAACTTAACACGTTCTTCTCGCAACAAACGTCAACAGAAACAAAAGAAACAAAATAAAATCGCCAAACGTATCGTGCGGACAGTGGTCAGCCTCTTGTTGATCGTGATCGTGGCTACCGGGATCTTTGCCGTGACCTATATTCATTCAGCAGTAAAGCCAATGGATAAAAATGCTACAGAATTTGTAACGGTTGAAATTCCCGCAGGTTCAAGTAATCGTGAAATTGGAGCGATCCTTGAGAAAAAAGGACTCGTTAAAAATGGCCAGTTCTTTAACTACTATACCAAGTTTAAAAACTATAGCAATTTCCAGTCAGGCTATTTTAATTTACAAAAGAGCATGGATTTAGAAACCATCATCCAAAAACTGCAGGAAGAGGGAACCAAAACTCCTCAAGCTCCAGTTCTTGGTAAGGTGACGATTCCTGAAGGCTATACCATTGATCAGATTGCAACAGCGATCACATCTGATGTCTCTACGAAGAAGGCAGGCAAGACTCCATTTAAGAAAGAAGATTTCTTGAAGGCTGTCCAAGATGATGCCTTTATTGAGAAGATGGTGGCCAAATATCCAAAACTCTTGGCTAACCTGCCAAGTAAGGACTCTGGTGTTCGTTACCGTTTGGAAGGTTACCTCTTCCCAGCGACTTATAACTATGGGAAAGATACCACAGTAAATGAAATGATTGATCAGATGCTTGCGGCCATGGATCAAAACTTAAGCCCATACTACGAAACACTTGAAAGCAAGAACATCAATGTGAATGAAGTATTGACCCTTGCTTCCTTGGTTGAAAAAGAAGGGGCGACAGACCAGGACCGTAAAGATATCGCTAGTGTCTTCTATAATCGTTTGAACCAAGATATGCCGTTGCAAAGTAACATTGCTATCCTTTATGCAGAAGGCAAACTTGGGCAAAAGACAACCTTAAAAGAAGACGCAACGATCGATACAGAAATAGATTCCCCATACAACATTTATAAGAATACTGGCTTGATGCCTGGCCCAGTGGACAATCCTGGAGTCTCAGCGATTGAAGCAGCAGTAAATCCAAGTAAAACCGATTATTTGTACTTTGTAGCAAATGTCGAAAATGGTGAAGTCTTCTTCGCTAAGACATTTGAAGAACACAATAAAAATGTAGAAGAACACGTCAATAGTAAATTGACACAAGCAAGTTCAAACTAGGAAAAGCATGTGGCGCGTCCACAGCTTTTTCATTCAAATAATAGAAAGAGAAAGAGAAGAATAATGGCAGAAAGAACATACCCAATGACCCTAGCGGAAAAAGAAAAATTGGAACAAGAATTAGAAGAATTGAAATTGGTTCGTCGACCGGAAGTGGTAGAACGAATCAAGATCGCTCGTTCATACGGTGACCTCTCAGAAAACTCTGAGTACGAAGCAGCAAAAGATGAACAAGCTTTTGTTGAAGGTCAAATCTCGAGCTTGGAAACTAAAATCCGCTATGCTGAAATCGTCGATAGCGATGCAGTTGCTGTAGACGAAGTAGCGATCGGAAAAACCGTTACAGTTCAAGAAGTTGGCGAAACAGATGAAGAAGTATACAGCATCGTCGGTTCAGCAGGAGCAGACGCCTTTGCAGGAAAGATCTCGAACGAAAGCCCAATCGGTCATGCTTTGATTGGTAAGAAAACAGGTGATGTGGTCACTGTTGAAACACCAGCTGGAAGTTACCAAGTGAAAATTTTGAACGTAGAAAAAACAGCGTAAATATAAAGAGCAGGCTCTCCTAGGGGGCCTGTTTCAAATTAAAGATAAAGTCCTTTTAGAAACTTTCCTTAAGTGAGTACGGACGTTAGCGAACTTCTACGAAATTCCATGACTTAGTTTTGAACCTAAGGTTTTAAAACTCCCCTAGTGCCTGAAACATAATTGTTTCAGGCACTTTTCTCACGGCGGAAAATTTCGGTATCTGCTCTATGAACCTAATAGTTTATATCATTTTATTTTTTAACATTACTTAGGTAAAAACGGTCTTAAAGCAAGCACTCCTAGAGGGCTTGTTTTTTTGTGCTCTTAATCCCCTTGTGAGGGTGAAACTGTTTCGTTGACTGATTGAAAGGGATCAAAAAAGCACCTGAACTAGAGGATTCAAGTGCTTAAGTAATTCCGCTAGAATTTAGGATCTTGTACTACTTTCTATTGCGTTGTTTTCCTGCATTGCGGTTGTTTTTTGGTTTGTGTTGAATTTGTGTCGTTGTAGTTGGTGTAACGTCTTTTTTCACACGGTGACTGGTCGCTTTTGGAGGGTTGTTTTTGTATTCCTCAGCAACGCGCTTGCGAAGATTTGGACGAATCAAGTAGTTGATGACAAATTGTTGGATAATTTGGATCACCCCACCGACTACCCAGTAAAGCGTCACTCCGGCTGTAGAGATCAATGAGAAGACACCGATCATAATCGGGCTCATCAGCGATGCTTTACGCATGCTTTCTTTTTGGCTTTCATCTTCAATTCCGTGAAGAGAAAGCATACTTTGGATGTAGTAGAGAACCGCTACGATAGCTGCCAGGAGCAGGCTTGGTTTTCCAAGAGCAATGCCAAGGAAACTACTATCTGCTACCCCTTTAGTATGTTGGGCAGCAAAGAAGAGGGCAGAGAAGAATGGCATTTGGATCAAGAGTGGCAAACACCCAACTCCACCAAACATGCTGACCCCATTTTCACGTTGAGCAGCCATTAATTCTTGTTGCGCCAATAGCTTTTCTTCTTGTGTGCTAGCGTTCTTCATGCGCTCTTGGATTGGTCCAAGGATAGGCTTCAAGTAGTTCATCTTTTCAGATTGGTAGGTTGCCTTCCATGATTGGTACAAACCAAGTGGTAAGATGATCAAGCGCACGATCAAGGTGACGATAATAATCCCGATCCCAAAACCTAAGTCGAGGTTGTTGGCAAAGAACTTGATGGCTTCGCCCATTGGACGGCCAAGAAGATTCCAGATTAATCCTGTTGGATTTCCAGTTTTCCGATCGACACTCACGCATCCAGATAAGAAGACAAGCGAGGCTAGTCCCATCGATGCAAATAATGCAAGTTTATTTTTTTTCACAAATCGTTCCTTCTTTTTTAAAATGTTACCTTTCTATTCTACTGTTTTTTTTGAAAATACACAATAGTTCGCTGGCCTTAATTTGTAATTTTGAAGTCCTTATAGTTTTCAAAATTTGCTAGTGTAACATCCAAGTAGGTCACATGCGCAAACGGCGTAGGGCCTTTGCGTATTTCTTGGATGAATTTGGCCATTTGACTGCTAGACTCTGCCTGAGCTAGAATACTAACCGTCCCGTCGTCATTGTTCCAGACACGGCCAGTGATCCCACCGATCTCTAAAGCAAGACTGTAGACTCCCCAGCGAAAACCAACTCCTTGAACCCGTCCTTGGGCAATCATTTTTACCTTTTGCATGTGCATCCTCCTTGACTCGAAGAAATCTATCTGAGGCATGATTTCTTCTTTTTCTTTGTGCTATAATAGGTCTATGAATATTATAACGTCTAAATCCAATAATGTAATCAAAAATGCTAAAAAATTACATCAAAAAAAATATCGGACAGATTCCTATCTCATTGAAGGTTGGCATCTCTTTGAAGAGGCACTAGAAAATCAGGCGATCATTCGTCAGGTCTTTGTTTTAGAAGCTTATTTAGACCGGGTAGAGAATATCCAAAACGTCACTGTCGTGACTTCGGAGATCTTGAGTCTCTTGGCTGATTCGAAGACCCCTCAAGGAATTGTCGCAGAGATCGCTCTGGAGCAGCCAGAACTTCCAGATCAGTTACAAGGTCGTTACCTCTATTTGGAGGATGTCCAAGATCCAGGTAATGTGGGAACCATGATTCGAACAGCAGATGCAGCCGGATTTGATGGTGTCATGATTTCGAAAGCATCCGCAGATCTCTTTAGTCTCAAGACTCTTCGATCCATGCAGGGAAGTCATTTCCATCTTCCTATCTGGAAAATGGACCGAGAAGAACTATTGGAACGAGCTATGCAATCTCATCTAGCAGTTCTTGCAACGACGCTTTCAGAAGCTTCCATCGATTACCGTCAGCTCCCTCAGATTGATCAATTGATTTTGGTAATGGGAAATGAAGGCAAGGGCATCAGTCCAGAAATGGCTACACGAGCCGACCAGCTGGTTCATATTACCATGCCGGGTCGAGCTGAGAGTTTGAATGTTGCAGTAGCTGCTGGAATTTTGATGTTTCATTTAAGGAATTTTTGAGAAAAAGCAGTATACTTAAGTTGAAAAAAGAAATTGGTGGAAATCTTATTGGGAGAGCCTATCAAGGAAAGGTGGTGATCTGATGCAATATCATCGTGACAAAGAATACATGACCTATGTGGGACAGTTGATTCAGCACCCTAAGGTTCAAAAATTAGCCGACATCCCCCATCATATTCATTCCAATCGTTTGGAGCATTCCATTCATGTTAGCTATACTAGTTATAAACTGGCTAAAAAATTTGGCTGGGATGCTAAAAGTACGGCTCGGGGTGGGCTTTTACATGACCTCTTTTACTATGATTGGCGCGAGACTAAGTTTACCAAGAGTCACGCCTGGATCCATCCACGCATTGCCGTGAGAAATGCGCGAAAGATTACAGATCTTAATGCTAAGGAAGAAGATATCATCATTAAACACATGTGGGGGGCTACCCTTGCTCCGCCTCGCTACAAAGAATCCTTCGTGGTGACCATGGTGGATAAATACTGGGCTGTTAAGGAAGCTTCAGAACCTTGGCGTAAAAAGATGGCCAAAAGGAGATTTTTTCATCGAAAAATGTTAAAATCATAGTAAACAAATTTGAAAGGAACTTGTTTATATGTATAATGATTCAGTAATCCAAGAACAAAGTGGATTGAATGCTTTTTATAACAAAATCTATTCATTAGTAGGAATTGGTGTTGGGATTTCAGCCCTTGTGTCTGGCCTGATGATGACAGTCTTTCAAGATTTCTTCGTTCAAATCTTGACAACAGCACCAATGGTTTACTATGCAGCAGTTGTTGTAGAATTGATCTTGGTCTTTGTTGCCAGTGGGAAGGCTGTTAAAAATAGCCCGTCTGCTCTTCCGATCTTCTTGATCTACTCAGCTTTGAATGGCTTTACCTTGAGCTTTATCATTGCTCGCTACATGCAAGCGACGGTTTATAAGGCTTTCTTGGTCAGTGCCTTGATGTTTATTGTCATGGGTGCTATCGGACGCGTCGTGAAAAAAGACCTTTCTGGAATGGGACGTGCCTTGATGGGAGTCTTGATCGGTGTGATCATCGCTTCTGTTGTGAACATGTTCTTGAGAAGTTCTGGTATGGATTATATCTTGAGTATTATCTCTGTCTTCCTCTTTGCAGGATTGACAGCTTGGGATAACCAAAAAATCCGCTATGTCTATGATCAAACCAATGGTCAACCTGCGACAGGCTGGGCAGTGGCCATGGCTTTGGAACTGTATCTTGACTTTATCAACCTCTTTATCAGCCTTCTTCGTATCTTCGGAAGAAACGACTAATCAAAGAGAGATTGAGCTGGGGCAATAGCCTCGGCTTTTTTTGTCTTCCGACTTGTGCTATACTAATAGTGACTAAAGAATAGAAATGAGTACTTATGAAAACACCTTTTGTAACCCGTGAACAATTAGAAAGCCTGACCCAAAAATTTCCTACCCCTTTTCATCTCTATGATGAAGCGGGAATTCGTGAAACGGCTCGTGCCCTCCATCGAGCTTTTGCTTGGAATGAAGGATTTAAAGAATACTTTGCCATCAAGGCGACTCCGAACCCATCGATCCTAAAAATTTTGCAAGAAGAGGGCTGTGGAGTTGACACTGCCAGCTACGTCGAATTGTTAATGGCAGATAAACTTGGCTTTAGTGGAAAAGAGATCATGTTTTCTTCTAACAACACGCCAGCTGATGAATTTGTCTATGCTAGAGAATTAGGAGCGACGATCAATCTGGACGCCTATGAAGACATTGCTTTCTTGAAGTCTGTGACTAGCATCCCCAAGGTTATTTCTTGCCGTTATAATCCTGGTGGAGTTTTTGAACTGGGAACTGATATTATGGACAATCCGGAAGAAGCCAAGTTTGGAATGACCAAGGAGCAATTGATCCAAGCCTTTATCGAGTTGAAAGAACTAGGTGTGGAAGAGTTTGGCATTCACGCTTTGTTAGCTTCTAATACAGTATCCAACGATTACTATCCAGAGCTAGCGCGTCAACTTTTTGAATTGGCAGTGGAAGTCGTCGAGAAAACAGGTGTCCATTTGGGCTTTATCAACCTCTCTGGTGGAGTTGGGGTCAACTACAAGCCAGAGCAAGAACCAAATGATATTGCTATTATTGGGGAAGGCGTGCACCGCGTTTTTGATGAGATTCTCAAACCGGCAGGACTTGGTCATGTAAAAATCTATACAGAGCTTGGCCGCTTTATGCTAGCTTCACACGGTCTTTTGGTAACCAGAGTGACGCATAAAAAGAAAACCTACCGGACCTATGTGGGTGTCGATGCTTCAGCTGTGAACCTTCTGAGACCGGCTATGTACGGTGCTTATCACCATATTACCAATATGGATCGTCCAGATGGACCGACTGAAGTGGTCGATGTCGTGGGAAGTCTCTGTGAAAATAACGATAAATTTGCTAAACAACGAGAACTACCAGTGACGGAGATTGGAGATTTGCTCGTGATCCATGACACCGGAGCCCATGGATTTTCAATGGGGTATCAGTACAATGCCAAGTTACGATCCGCCGAAGTCCTCCTTCAAGAAGATGGGCAGGCCCGTTTGATTCGTCGAGCAGAAAAACCAGAAGATTATCTTGCGACACTCTACGGCTTTGACATTGAAAAATAAGCGATTGTCTGATATAATGATAGTTATGTAAAAATAATGGATCGGAGAAAAATGTATGAATCTCTTTTTGGGAATTTTGTTGATCATTTTAGCTTTCTTTGGTGGGATGGTTGCAGGAATGTTCTTGCTTCGTCGTCAATTTGAAAAAGAATTTGCATCAAACCCACGTTTGAATGTTGAAGCAGTTCGGACTCTTTTGGGTGCGAGTGGCCAACGTCCAAGCGAAGCAAAAGTTCAACAGGTCTATCGCCAAATTGTGAACCAACAAAAATCAGCAATGGCGAAAAACAAGAAAAAATAAGAGTGGGGCAATCTCACGATAATAAATGAGAGGGGCTTGGAGGAATTTCTTAGTCCCTCCTTTTGGAAGGAAGAGATATGGATAACCGACCGATTGGTTTTTTAGATTCTGGAGTAGGGGGCCTGACCGTTGTCCGCGAATTGCTCCGTCAGCTTCCTCACGAAGATGTCGTCTATATTGGAGATTCAGCACGTGCACCTTATGGTCCTAGACCAGCAGATCAAATTCGCGAGTATACTTGGCAGATGGTGAACTTCCTTTTGACCCAAAATGTCAAGATGATTGTCTTAGCTTGTAATACAGCAACTGCAGTTGTTTGGGAAGAAGTCAAGGAAAAACTTGATATTCCTGTTTTGGGAGTGATCTTGCCCGGAGCTTCTGCAGCTATTAAATCAACGACCCATCAAAAAATTGGGGTCATTGGGACACCGATGACGGTTTCTTCTGGAATTTATAAAGAGAAGATTCAAAGTCTGGCACCAGATATGAAAGTCACCAGTTTAGCTTGTCCCAAGTTTGTTCCTTTAGTGGAATCCAACGAGTTGGCATCCAGTGTGACCAAAAAGGTGGTTTACGAAACCCTAAAACCACTAGTTGGGAAGATTGATACCTTGGTCTTGGGATGCACCCATTATCCTCTGTTGAAACCCATTATTCAAAATGTCATGGGACCGGATGTTAAATTGATTGACAGTGGGGCAGAGTGTGTTCGAGATATTTCGGTCTTACTAAACTATTTTGAGCTCAATAAGAGTCGTGAACTCTTAGAGCAAACCCATCGCTTTTATACCACTGCAAATGCTAATAGCTTTGCAGCGATTGCCGAAAAATGGCTAGAACGTTCAGTGAATGTGGAGCACGTGAATTTATGAGTGACAAACTATTTGAATACAAAGATTCCCAAGATTGGTATATTGCCCAATGGGGAGAAGATGCAGACTACAACCAATTTAGTCAAGTTCCTGCGGAAGCTTCCACTCTGTTAGACCAGCTGGAACTTCTCTTTGCCAAGGATCCTGAAGGATTTCCTCTCAATCTATCGGTGATGCGCTATGGATCAGCCTTTCGTTTCCTAACCTTTTTGATGGAAATCTTGAATGAAGTCAAGGGAAGATCTTTTGAAATTATTCAGCGTCAAGGTGCCTTGCTCTTGGTTGAAAAGGGGAAATTGCTCTATTTGCATTTGCCAAGCGATGGGGTGGATTTGGAAGCTTTTTTAGGGCAAGACAAGGTCAAAGATACGATTCTCATTGCGACTCGAAATGAGGGAAAAACCAAAGAATTCCGTAATATGTTTGAAAAGCTAGGTTTTGAAGTAGAGAATCTTAATCAATACCCAGAGCTTCCTGAAGTCGAAGAAACAGGAATGACCTTTGAAGAGAATGCCCGCCTAAAAGCTGAAACGATTGCAGAGCTAACTGGGAAAACAGTCTTAGCGGATGATTCAGGTTTGAAGGTGGATATCTTGGGAGGCTTACCAGGAGTTTGGTCCGCTCGCTTTGCGGGAGTTGGTGCGACAGATGCGGAAAACAATGCGAAATTGTTGCACGAATTAGCCATGGTTTTTGACTTGAAAGATCGTTCAGCTCAGTTCCATACGACCTTGGTAGTTGCAAGACCGGATAAGGAAAGCTTAGTCGTTGAGGCTGATTGGCCTGGCTATATTAATTTTGAGCCCAAAGGGGAACACGGCTTTGGCTATGATCCTCTCTTCTTAGTTGGGGAAACTGGCCGTGCTGCTGCAGAATTAACGCTAGAAGAAAAAAATACACAATCGCATCGTGCTTTAGCTGTTAAAAAGTTATTGGAGGTATTTCCATCATGGCAAAGCAAACAATCATCGTGATGAGTGACTCGCATGGAGACCGTTCCATCGTAGAAGCTATTAAAGACAAATACCAAGGCAAGGTCGATGGGATCTTTCACAATGGGGATTCTGAACTAAAGAGTGACGATCCTGTTTGGGAAGGGATCCACGTTGTCCAAGGGAACATGGATTTTTATGAGGGCTATCCGGAGCGTTTGGTGACCCAACTGGGCCCAACACGGATCATCCAGACCCATGGGCATCTCTTCCAGATCAATTTTAGTTTTCAAAAATTGGATTTGTGGGCCCAAGAGGAGGAAGCAGATATCTGTCTTTACGGCCACCTTCATATCCCGGATGCATGGAAGGAAGGAAGAACCCTCTTTGTGAATCCTGGATCTGTTAGCCAACCTCGTGGTCTGATTCGAGAGTGTTTGTATGCCAAGATAGAGATAACTGATTCGAACTTCAAGGTAGAGTATTATACGCGAGATCATGAATTGTACCCTGAATTGACAAAGGAGTTTAACAGATGATAGCAAAGGAATTCGAACGTTTCTTGCTGGCGCAGGAAGAGACGTTCTTGACTCCTGCCAAAAATTTAGCGGTCTTGATCGATACCCATAATGTGGACCATGCAATCTTGCTCCTGAGCCAGATTAGTTATAGTCGCATTCCGGTGGTAACGGCTGAACGCAAGTTCGTAGGGACGATCTCACTGACAGATATTCTATCCTATCAATTGCAACACGAGATTCCTGAGGAGACGTATGCTTCAATGGATATCGTAAATGTCGCAAAGAAGGAAGTCGGTGTTATTGGCTTGGACTTCAATTTGACGGAAGTCCTTCATAAGTTGGTGGACGACTCCTTCCTATCGGTGGTGGATGAAGAAGGCTATTTCCAAGGGATTATTACACGGAAATCGATTCTGAAAGCCATCAATTCGCTCATGCATGATTTTTCAAATGAATACGAGATGATTCCAAAATGAAAGAATTTATTGCAAGTTTTATTGATCAAAAAGAATTAAGTGAAAATTCTCAGTCCGCCTATTTCTATGATTTGGACCAGTTTGTTGAGTCGATTCATGGAAAAGTGACGCCGACGAATTTGAGAATTTATCAAGCTTCTATCAAAGATTTTAAGCCGGCGGTTCAAAAACGAAAATTATCCGCTGTTAACCAGTTTTTATATTATTTGTATCAAGAACAATTTATTCCTGAATACCATCGTTTGGTCTTGCCGAAAATTCAACCGGTCAAGACCCATGATCGTGAATTGTTGGATTTGGACCATTTTTGGGACGCATCAACCAACCCACAGGGACGTTTGATGGCCTTATTGATTCTGGAGATGGGCTTATTGCCAAGTGAGATCCTTCAAGTCAAGGTTGAAGACATTCAGCTAGACTTTCACGTGATTCGAGTGGGCAAGGATGGCCAAAAACGGGTCTTAAAAGTTCCGGAACCTTTACTGGAAGAGTTGCAACTCTTCCTAGATGGTGTCTATCTCTTTGATAATAAAGGGAAATCCTACTCTCGTCAGTGGGGATTCCGGCAATTAGAAGCCTTCTTGATTGAAAAAGGCAACCAAGATCTTTCGGCGCAATCGATTCGCGAACAATATATTTTGAAACAACGAGAACTCGGTGTGGATCTCTTTAGTATCGCGCGTGAATTGGGTCTAAAAACGATGGTGACATTAGAAAAATATAAATAATGGATATTAAAATTAAAGATTTTGAAGGGCCCTTGGACCTCTTGCTCCACTTGGTTTCTAAGTACCAAATGGATATCTATGAGGTTCCTTTAATTGAAGTGATTGAACAGTATCTGGCCTATCTGGCGACTCTCCAGGCTATGAAGCTAGAAGTAGCAGGTGAGTACATGCTGATGGCTAGTCAACTGACTTTGATCAAGAGCCGACGACTCCTTCCTAAACTAGCAGAGGAGATGGATGACGCGGAGGATCTGGAACAGGATCTCCTCTCACAATTAGAAGAATACCGAACCTATAAACAATTAGGGGAGTTGATGGCCTCTCAGCATGAGGAGCGCGCCCTTTATTATTCAAAACCCAAGATGGAATTGGTCTACGACGATACGGAATTGCTTCACGATCGTACAACGGTGGATCTTTACTTGGCTTTCTCAAAACTATTGACCAAGAAAAAAGAAGAATTCCGTCAGAACCATACGACTATTGTAAAAGATGAATACAAGATTGAGGATTTGATGGACCAGCTGCGTCACCGATTCCAAGATCGCTCACAAGTTCTTTTACAGGACTTATTTATAGAAGCAGCGGATCTCCAAGAGGTCATTACTCTATTTCTTGCAACTCTTGAATTGATCAAGATCCAAGAAGTAACGGTGGTCCAGGATAGGGCTTTTGGAGAAATTTACTTAAATAGGATTGAACATGAGCAAATTAGCTGAAATTGAAGCACTCTTGTTTGTAGCTGGTGAAGAAGGGATTACTGCCAGACAAATCGCAGAGATTCTCTCTATACCTCCCACAGGTGTGGTGCAAAGTTTAGATAAATTAAGCCAAAAATACCAAGAGGACACGGATACGAGTCTGTGTTTGATGGAGACAGCTTCCCGTTATAAACTGGTGACAAAGGCAGACTATGCATCAGTTTTACGAGACTATTCTAGAACTCCAATGAACCAAAGTTTGTCCCGAGCAGCCCTTGAAACCTTGTCGATCATTGCTTATAAACAGCCAATCACCCGTGTAGAGGTCGATGATATTCGGGGAGTCAATTCCAGTGGTGCCATTGCCAAACTACTGTCATTTGATCTGATTCGCGAGGATGGGAAAAAAGAAGTCCTCGGGCGCCCCAATTTATATGTCACGACGGAGTATTTTTTGGATTATATGGGGATCAATCATTTGGATGAATTGCCGAAGGTTGAGGAAGTGGACATTGATCCAGAGGAAGGTCAATTATTTTCAGAGAGAACAGAGGAACTAGATGAGAATTAACAAATATATTGCCCATGCAGGTGTAGCTAGCCGTCGAAAGGCTGAAGAATTGATCAAGCAAGGCTTGGTAACGGTTAATGGCCAAGTCGTACGAGAGCTAGCAACCATCATTAAAACCGGTGATCAGGTTGAGGTTGAGGGCACTCCAATCTATAATGAGGAAAAGGTCTACTATCTTTTAAACAAGCCACGCGGCGTCATCTCTAGTGTATCTGATGATAAGGGGCGGACAACGGTTGTTGACCTCTTGTCTCAAGTCCCTGAACGGATCTATCCAGTAGGACGTTTAGACTGGGATACATCTGGTGTTTTGATTTTGACCAATGATGGCGATTTTACAGATGAGATGATCCACCCCCGCAATGAAATTGATAAGGTCTATGTGGCGCGTGTCAAAGGCATTGCCAACAAGGAAAACTTGCGTCCCTTAACACGAGGGGTGACCATTGATGGCAAGAAAACCAAGCAAGCGACTTACGAGATCTTAAAAGTGGATGTTGAAAAGAACCGTTCAGTGGTTCAGTTGACCATTCATGAAGGGCGCAACCACCAGGTCAAAAAGATGTTTGAAGCTGTAGGACTTTTGGTGGACAAACTATCTCGGACTAGGTTTGGGAACCTGGATGTTACAGGCCTTCGTCCAGGTGAATACCGTCGCTTGAACAAAAAAGAAATTAGCCAGTTGCACAATCTAGCTGTGACTAAATCGAAAAAAGCATGAAAAAAATCCTGATTGCTATGGTTAGAGGCTATCAAAAATGGATCTCTCCGATTTTTCCGCCTTCTTGTCGCTTTCAACCGACCTGTTCCAATTATATGATCCAAGCGATTGAGCGCTTTGGAGCAAAAGGTGTCTTGATGGGGATTGCGAGGATCTTTCGATGCCATCCTGGAAGCCAAGCGGGACCAGATCCCTTACCAGACCACTTTAGTCTGAGACGAAATGAAGAATCAAAATAGGACGATCGTAAATATACAGAAACACCCTTAGAAATTATTTTTCTAAGGGTGTTTCATTGTACAAGAGCTGTCTATCAGCGTTTTGACCATGTTTTAGGGAGGAAGAGAAGAATTATTGGATAGATTTCAAGTCGTCCGGCAATCATGGCTAAGGAAAGTAAGAGTTTTGAAATCGGACTAAAGATGGAGAAGGTTTGACCCGTACCAATCATAGGTCCAATATTGTTGAAACAACTAAAGACAGCACTGACAACCGTCATAAAGTTATTATTGTCTAGACTCACTACAAAGAGTAAGCCGATCATGATAAAACTATATATTGTAAAGTATTTAAGGATCCGGTGTTGGGTGTCCTTATCGAGTACGGTATCATTGACATGTAGGGTCAGAACCCGATTGGGAGACAAGGTTGAAAGCACCTGATTTTTAGCAATTCTCCATAAGGTCAAGAAGCGAATGACTTTTAGCCCACCAGCAGTCGAGCCAGCAGAACCACCGACCACCATCAGCATCAAGAGGATAAACTGTGAGAAAAGAGGCCATTTTTCCGTTGTCCCATAACCAAAACCGGTCGTGGTGATGATATTAGAAACTTGGAAGAAGGAAATCTCAAAGCTCTTCGCAACATTAGCATAAAGGTGAAGGCAATTGTAGGCAATCAATACGCTAGATAGGATTACAATAGTGATGTAGGTCCGCAATTCCTCATCTTTAAAGAAGGCCTTGAATTTTCGGATCATAAGGAAGTAGTAGAGATTAAAGTTAACCCCAAAGACCAAGACCCCGATACTGACCAAATAGGTAATTAGACTACTGTTGTAGTGAGCGATCCCATCATTAAAGACGGTAAAGCCCCCAGTACCAGCTGTCCCCATGGCGATGATAAAACTATCATAAAGGGGCATGTCGGCAAGGAAATAAAGGACGACAAAGAGGAAGAACAAACCCAAGTACAAGAAATACAGGATTTGAGCCGTGCTTTTTAATTTGGAAACCACTTTTCCAAAAACTGGACCAGGAACTTCTGCCTTCATGACTTCCAGGTGGCTGTTCTTGTTGTTGTCCATAATAGCCAGAGCAAAAACCAATACTCCCATCCCTCCGATTAAGTGGGTAAAACTGCGCCAAAAGAGAAGGGAGTGACTAAGGACACTGACATCATCTAAAATCGTTGCCCCTGTTGTTGTAAAGCCCGAGCTAATTTCAAAGAATGCATCGATGATGTTTGGGATTTGTCCGGAAAAAACAAAGGGAAGGGCACCAAAGAAGGACCATAAGATCCAACAGAGGGCCACAATTAGGACTCCTTCCTTGGCATAGATATGAAAGTCTTTGGGTTTTTGAAAACTCCCAAGAAATCCAAGTCCAAGTAAGATGGCCATGGTTGCTCCAATAGAGATAAAGACCTTAGCAGGTTCCTGATAGATCGTAGCTACCGTCAAAGGAACAAGGAGAAGGGCAGCTTCGATTAAGAGGAGTTTGGACAAGAGGTAACGAATCATACTTCTATTCATTTGGCTGACCTCTCAAGTAGATCGTAAATCTTGGTAACATTTTGGATCAAGGTGGTTACGATGATTCGGTCTCCCACCATTAAATGATCATCTCCATTAGGGAAAATAGCCTTGCCATTTCGAATAATCGCAGCGATTAGAACCCCTTTTTTCAATTTCAATTCGGATAGTGGCCCTTGGGTTAGTTTATTATCTTCCTTGATTTGGAATTGTAAGGTTTCGATCCGGCCATTTGCAACATGGTGTAGAGCCTCTAAGTTTGAGAACTGTGCATTGTAGCGTCCACGAATAAAGTGCATGATGGTATCCACAGCAATGCGTTTTGGAGTGACGATACTGGTCATATCCTGATCCCCAATAATCTCTAACAGGCTGGTTCGGTTAACCTTGGTGATGTTCTTTTTGACGCCGATAGAATCTAGGAACATGGAGGTGATGATATTTTCCTCATCAACTCCTGTCAAAGTGGCCACAGCATCGTAGTTGTTGGCACTTTCTTCTAAGAGAATATCCTTAGCAGTCCCGTCTCCATGAACCACATAGAGGTCAGGGAATTCTTGGCTAAAGAATTCAGCTCGTTTGCGATTGACCTCGATGACCTTGAGATCGATCTTTCGACGGACATCTTGGAGAATATTGAGCAAATAGTAGGCAATTTTGCCGGCACCAATCATCATCATGCTCTTAATGACTTGAGGACGGACATTGTTGTGGAAAAGGACGATCTCGATCCGATTTCCTGTCACAAAAATCTTGTCTTGAGGTTGTAAAACAAAGTCTCCGTTTGGAATCGTGAGCTCATTTCCCCGTTCGATAGCACACACAATGACGTTTCCATATTTCTTGCGGAATTGAGACAGGCTCATATTACAGAGATTACTATCTGGTCGGATCTTAAATTCCATCAAGGCTACACGACCATTTGCAAAATGCTCCACAGAAAGCGCATTTGGGAAATCAATAATATTGGCAATGTAACGAGCAGTCAGCAATTCTGGATTGACAACCAGAGAGAAGCCTAGGATATTTTTTTCCTTAAAGTAGGAATTAGAATATTCAGGATTGCGTACCCGGACAATGGTTTCTTTGGCTCCCATTTTTTTGGCCAAAACAGCAGAAACCATATTAACTTCATCGTATTCGGTCATGGAAATGAAGATATCGCAGTTTTCAACATCTGCTTGCTCCAAAATCTTAAAGTTGGCTCCATTTCCTAGAATCCCAATGATGTCAAACCGTTTGGTGATATGGTTTAGAACGGATTCGTCTTTCTCAATTAAAATAACATCGTGGTTTTCAGCAACGAGAGAACGACAAAGGGCTGTTCCAACTTTTCCTCCACCAACAACAATAATTTTCATAGATTACCTCCAGAGTATGTTTCTATCATACTCTATTTTCAAGAAAAATTCATCTTTTTTAAGGACTTTCTATGGGAATTTTACAAGGCAGAGAAAAAGTAGGAAAATTAAAAAAAGAGGAGAATGAAAACGGATTGAAGGCTCTGAAAAAGTTTCTTAAAAAAATCTAAAAAAACTATTGACAGGAGCTTCAAAAGTGTTATACTAAGAAAGTACCTTCGTTGATTTACCTCAAACCTGTTGTGAGTTAAGTTAATGAAGCTGTAACCACGCTGTTTGCTGAGCTTGACTCCGGGCAGTGTGGCTATTTTTTTATCAGAAAGGGATCGAGTATGAATATTGAAGAACTGGACTATCAAGAGGAAGCTGCTCAAAATCACATTGTCTTGTTCCAACCTCAGATTCCACAAAATACGGGAAATATTGCACGAACTTGTGCGGCGACCAATTCTCCTTTGCATATCATTCGCCCCATGGCTTTTCCGATTGACGATCGCAAGATGAAGCGGGCTGGACTAGATTACTGGGACAAGCTGGATGTCCGATTTTATGATAGCCTAGAAGAGTTTATGGAGGCGGCAAGTGATGGGCAGGTGCACTTGGTGTCCAAGTTTGCCAATCAGACCTATTCAGATGTTTCCTATCAGGATGGAAAGTCCCACTATTTTTTATTTGGCCGTGAAGATAAAGGTTTGCCAGAAGACTTTATGCGTCAGCACGAAGAAAAGGTTATTCGCATTCCGATGAATGACAAGCATGTGCGAAGTTTAAATGTTTCTAATACCGTTTGTATGATCATCTACGAAGCACTTCGTCAGCAAGGATTCAAAGGACTTGAGTTAACTCACCAGTATGAGCAAGATAAGCTCAAATAACCAAAGAAAATAAAAAATCCGAATGGTGTAATCTATGACATTACAAAAACTTGCCTTGGCAAGTTTTTTTTGTTATCATAAAAGGGTCTTCAGGGCAGGGTGTAATTCCCGACCGGCGGTGACTTTAACTTGGAAAGTGTTTTTTCCTCATACTTAAAGAAGTCCGCGAGCATAAGCTGATGTGGTGAGACTCCACAACCGACAGTATAGTCTGGATGGGAGAAGACGAGAGACGAATAGACTAAAAGCTATTCTGATCTGTTTAGAGCTGACGCAATGAGACAGGAACCTTGGGGTCTAGGGACTTACTTGCGGGATTTGTCAATGGAGAGCAGCTAAAGTGACTAGATTGTTTTCTAGTTTAAGCTTTGTTTAAATAGTTTAGAATAGAATGATGGGGTAGACGTCTTTCCAGCTTCTCTAATTTTTTAAAAATTGGAGGAACCTGTTATGACAAATACACGTAAACTGACCCTTGTGGCTGTTTTATCCGCTTTATCTTTTATTTTGATGTTCTATCAATTTTCTTTCGTGATAGATTTCTTCAAAATTGATTTAAGTATCATCGCCATCTTATTGGCTTTGGTCTTGTTGGATTTCAAAAGTGCCATTTGGGTGACCTTGATCCGATCTGTTCTTAAATTAGCTCTTAATAATAAGGGACTTGAAACCTTGATCGGGTTACCTATCAATATCATTGCAGTCCTAGTTTTTGTCCTTGCTTTTGCATGGATTTGGAATAAAAGACGGACCAGTGGTCGATTTGTCCTGGCAACGATTGTCGGAACGATCAGCTTGAGTATCACGATGGTATTGGTGAACTATGTCTATGCAATCCCTTTGTATGCTCGTTTTATGAACTATGATATTTCGAAAACACTAGGGCTTGTTCACTATTTAGCTACAATGGTTGCACCGTTTAACCTGATCGAAGGAGTAATTTGGGCCATAGCATTTTGGTTGATCTACACTCTTTTGCAACCGATTTTGAAAAGATATGAAAAATAAACAACAACATTGGGCGAAGGCAAGCTTCGCCCTTCTCATTTTTGTCATTCTAGGGTATGTGATTCGTTTCTACCCGCAACAATTAACTGGCTTTGATAGCAGCATTCAATCTGCTATTCGGGGAGACCTGCCTGCAACAATGACAACCTTCTTTACCAAGGTGACCCATGTCATGGACACAAAGGTTATTGTGATCTGGGTCGGTCTTCTTCTAGCTGTTTTTGCTTATAAGAAATGGTACAGTGAGTCCCTCTTTCTTGGGAGCAATCTGGTTTTGACAGGCCTTTTGGTTCTGCTTCTAAAGAATATCTACCAGAGACCGAGACCAGCCCTTCTTCATCTAGTAGAGGAAAAAGGCTTTTCTTTCCCGAGCGGCCACTCACTGGCATCGACTCTTGTTTTGGGAAGCTTAATCATCATTGTTGGCCAGCATGTAAAAAACAAAACAGCTCGCTATTGTCTTCAAGGCTTGCTGGTTCTGGGAATTGTGACCATTGTGGTCTCCCGGATTTATGTAGGTGTTCACTACCCATCAGATGTTCTTGGTAGTATGATCCTTGGTTTTGCTGTCTTGCAGTTTGAGTACCCTTTGTATGATCGCCTGCGCTTTCAATGGCGATTTACTGGAAAACAAAAGTAACATCTTAAGCAATTAGAGTTGGACTCGTGTTTTGAGTTCGACTCTTTTTTTGCTATAATGAAGGGTATGAAATCCTATAATACCTTGAATGATTATTATCGAAATTTATTTGGAGAAAAGACCTTTAAAGTCCCTATTGATGCTGGCTTTGATTGTCCCAATCGAGACGGAACAGTCGCCCATGGTGGCTGTACTTTTTGTACGGTCTCGGGTTCTGGAGATGCTATTGTGGCCCCAGAAGCTCCGATTCGGGAACAATTTTACAAAGAAATTGATTTTATGCATCGGAAATGGCCAGATGTGAAGAAATATTTGGTTTATTTTCAAAATTTCACCAATACGCACGATAAGGTCGAGATCATTCGAGAGCGGTATGAGCAGGCCATCAATGAGCCAGGGGTTGTAGGAATCAACATTGGTACGCGTCCGGACTCCTTGCCTGATGATACCTTAGCCTACTTAGCAGAGTTGACCGAGCGCATGCATGTGACGATTGAGTTAGGTCTTCAGACCACCTATGAAGCGACTTCAGAATTAATCAATCGGGCTCATAGTTATGACCTCTATGTTGAAACAGTCAAGCATATTCGCAAACAAGTGCCTAAGGCTGAGATCGTCTCCCATTTGATCAATGGCCTTCCTGGGGAGACGCATGAGATGATGGTGGAAAATGTTCGCCGTTGTGTGACTGACAATGAGATTGATGGGATTAAGTTGCACCTCTTGCATTTGATGACCAATACACGCATGCAACGGGACTACCATGAAGGACGCCTTCAACTCATGAGCCAGGAGGAGTATGTCAAGGTTATCTGTGACCAACTAGAGATCATCCCGAGACAGATTGTCATCCACCGGATTACAGGGGATGCGCCACGTGATATGCTAATTGGTCCCATGTGGAGCCTCAACAAATGGGAAGTTTTAAATGCTATTGAAACCGAAATGCGTCGCCGTGGAAGTACCCAAGGATGTAAGCTAGAAGAAAAGGAGAGTGCTGATGTTACGACCGCTTGAAATGGCCCATCAATTTTTAGCAGAAGTGATCACCAAAGAAGATGTGGTGGTGGATGCGACTATGGGAAATGGGTATGATACGGTTTTTTTAGCCAAATTAGCAGGTCAGGTCTATGCCTTTGATATTCAAGAGCAGGCACTTGCAAACACTCAAGAAAAATTGGACAAGTTGGGGCTTCAACATGTCCAGTTGATCTTGGATGGCCACCAGCATGTGGACCAATATGTAGAGACCCTCAAAGCAGCTATTTTCAATCTGGGGTATCTGCCATCTGCGGATAAATCAGTCATCACCCTTCCAGCTACCACTATTGAAGCGATGGAGAAAATCTGTGCTCGCCTACAAAAAGGAGGGCGAATGGCTATGATGATCTATTATGGTCATGAAGGGGGAGACATCGAGCGCGATGCGGTGCTGGACTTTGTCGGCCAGCTCCCACAAAAAGAATATACAGCGACCATCTACCGGACACTGAATCAAGTGAATCAGCCACCGTTTTTGGTGATGATCGAAAAATTAGAAAGCTACCGTCATGGATAAAGAATATTTAAAGAACAAAATTGAAGGGATGAGACATCATTTTGTCGAATCAACCATCCACGAGCGAGAAACAGGTTTTTTTGACGAAGCCCATATGACCAAAAAGATGCTAAAAATAAAAAAGAAATTGGTTTCGCTTGAGATGGAACGCTGTCAAAAGAAGATTGAGCACAAGGATGTAACTAAGACTGACCAAAAGATTGCGGAGTTGAAACAGCAATTTGAGACCTGTTGCCAAGAACGTTAGGGAGGAGTGCTATGGAATTACTCCTTTATGCAGTGATCTTTTCGATGATTTTGATCGCTTCAAATGCTACCAACAAGCTTGTGCCGAGTCTTCCTCTGCCCTTGCTCCAAATCTTACTGGGGATTGGTTGGGCCCTCTTTATCCCAGAAGAAAATTTTCATCTGGATACTGAGCTCTTTCTGGCTTTGGTCATTGGTCCTCTTTTATTTCGGGAGGCAGAAGAAGCAGATATCACTTCCGTCTTAAAGCACTGGCGTATCATTCTCTATTTGATCTTCCCAGTGATTTTTATCTCAACCATTAGTTTGGGTTGGGCTGCCCATTCCTTGTGGGTAAGTCTTCCTTTAGCAGCCTGTATGGCAGTGGGTGCGGCCCTCGGACCTACAGATTTAGTAGCCTTTGCTTCTCTGTCTGAGCGTTTTACCTTTCCAAAGCGGGTTTCGAATATCTTAAAAGGAGAAGGGTTACTAAATGATGCCTCAGGTCTAGTTGCCTTTCGAGTAGCCTTGGCAGCCCTTGCGACCGGAAGTTTCTCCCTTGGAGAGGCAGGCGTTTCCTTAGTAATCTCCATTATTGGAGGATTTGCGGTAGGAATCTTGACGGCCTTTGTGAATCGATGGTTGCAAAAGTTACTTTTGAGTGTTCGTGCCAGTGATATCGCCAGTGAATTGATATTAGAACTCAGTCTTCCTCTGTTGACTTTTTTCTTAGCGGAGGAACTTCATGTATCCGGGATTATCGCCGTGGTTGTTTCCGGGATCCTCAAAGCCAGTCGCTTTAAGCATATTACCCTTTTGGAAGCACGGGTAGATACTGTCAGTCATACTGTCTGGAATACAGTCAACTTTATCTTAAATGGATCGGTCTTTGTGATCTTGGGAATGGAATTGGAAATGATTGCTAAGCCGATCCTAAGCAGCTCGATTTATAATAATCTTCTCTTGCTTCTTTCGGTCTTTGTGTTGACAGCTTTGCTATTTTTGATTCGCTTTGTCATGGTTTATCTCTTTTACTGGTTTCGAACCCTTCGTCTCAAAAAGTCGGTTCGAAATTATCTAAAAGATGCCTTACTGCTGACCTTCTCCGGTGTGAAGGGAACGGTTTCGATTGCGACGATTCTTTTGATCCCAACTAAGATCGAAAAAGAATATCCTATCCTGCTCTTTTTAGTGGCAGGAGTTACCCTTGTTAGCTTTATTACAGGATTGATGGTGCTCCCAAAATTGTCAGAAGACAAGGAAGAAACCAATGATTACCTAATGCAGATCGCGATTTTGAATGATGTTGTCATGGAATTAGAAGCAGAGCTAAAGAATAGTAAGCATAAGGGCCCCTTGTATGCAGCGATTGATAACTACCATGGTCGGATTGAAAATTTGATTTTAAGTCAGGAAAACAAGCTCATCCAAAAGGACTGGGAGCAGTTGAAGCTCTTGATTTTGAGTATTGAAAGTGATGGCTTGGAACAGGCTTATGAAGAAGGGATGATTCGAGAGCGTGGCTACCGCGTCTACCAACGCTATCTTCACAATATGGAACAACGTGTCAATCGCAATCTCTCCTCTCGTCTAACCTATTACCTTTTGGTTTCCTTCCGCCTCTTGCGTTTGCTGGTCCATGAGATCTTAACATTAGGTTCTGGCTTGCGAACTTGGTGGATAATAGAGGATAGGAAGTTAGAAGCCATTGATTATGACCAGATTGCGGCCCTTTATTTGGCCAATACGGAAATCATCATTGAAAGTTTGGAAGACCTCAAGGGTGTTTATCGGAGTAGTCTGATCTCTTACCTGCAAGAATCTCGTCTGAGAGAGACGGCCATTATTACTAGTGGAGCCTTTGTGGAGCGGGTTATTAACCGGGTGAAACCGAACAATATTGATGAAATGTTGCGAGGTTATTATTTAGAGCGCAAGATTATTTTTGAATACGAAGCGCAACACCTGATTACTGCTAAGCAAGCTCGTCGCATGCGCCAAAATGTCAATGAATTAGAAAGCTATTCCCTAAGAGAAAGTGCCAATACTCTCCCATATGATATGATCGAGTATGCACGGAATCGATAAAAAGTAAAAGTGCTAAGATGAGAATCTTAGCACTTTTCAGATTGAAGTCAAAGTCATCTTAAAAACTTTCCTTAGGTGAGTACGGACGTCAGCGAACTTCTACGAAGTTCCATGACTAATTATTGAGCCTAAGGTCTCAATAATTCCGAGTGCTAGAAACAACCGTGTTTCTAGCACTTTTCTCACGGCGGAAAGTTTCAGTAGATGATTGAATAATTCTAACGATTAAATTATTTTATTTTTATAGAATTTATTAGATTTGAACAGAAGAACTGTTTGTCTATACTCTCGAAGTACCAAGATGAGAATCTTAGCACTTTTTGCTTTATTTACTTTCTGTTCAGTGTGCGATTTCTGGTTTGACAAAGAGCCGTTCGTCTCCTAGATCGATAAGAGAAACAGGAGCTTGGTAAAACTGGCTGAGAACATCTGGTGTTAGAATTTGATCTTTTGGTCCTTGATCCACAACTTGTCCATCTTTGAGTAGGAGGACATGAGTCATATCTTTGGTGATTTCTTCGGCATGGTGGGTGACGTAGATCATGGTTGGAGCATGATCCAGTTGTTTGATCTGATGAATGTGATGGAGTAGTTTTTCTCTGGCAAAGAGGTCCAGTCCACTCGAGGCTTCATCAAAGATGATCAGATCTGGCTGATCCATGAGGCTTCGTGCAATGAGGACCGTTTGTTTTTCGCCCTGGGAAAGGTCACGGTATTTGCGGCCGATCAAAGAGCTAGCCCCAATCGACGCCAACATTTCTCGTGCCCAGTTCAGTTCTTCCTCCCCATAAGTAGCATATAAAATACTACTCTTGTATTGACCAGTGAGGACAATTTGCTCCGTTAGGAGATGCTCTGGCAATCTTTCTGAAATAAAGGAGCTAACGATCCCAATGCGCTTTCGTAATTCAGGAATTCCCCCTTCTCCAAAACGAGTTCCAAGGACGGTTATCTGACCGGAACTAGCCCAGTATTCTGACATCAATAGTTTGAGGAGGGTTGATTTTCCTGCCCCATTTAGACCTAAGATGGCCCAGCATTCATTTTCTTTTACTTGCCAGTTGAGCTCTTTTAAAAGAGCTTTTCCATTTCGGATCAAATTGACGTCTTGTAGTTCAATCAAATTATTCATAACTTCATCCTTTTGATTAAAATCCCCTCTATTCTATCATAAAATATGGTAGAATAGGAAGTAGGAGGTAAGGAATGTTTCGAAATAGTAAATTGTTATTCTGGACATGTGAGATTTTATTATTGACGGTGATTTTCTATATTTGGAAATCGATGGGCACCTTGATTTCTCCATTTGTATCCGTTCTGAATACCATCCTCTTACCATTTTTAATTGCAGGTTTTTTATACTATATTACCAATCCAGTTGTGGAATTGTTGGAGAAACACCTTAAAATCAAGCGTGTATTTGGGATTTTGATTACCTTGGTGGTCTTATTTGGCATCGTGGGCTTGGGGATTGTTTATCTCCTCCCCATCTTAATCAATCAGTTAACCAGCTTGATCAACTCGACCCAAGGCCTGTATTGGGAAGTCCAAAGTTTAGTTCGAAAACTCTCGACCAACCCTTTGTTCCAGAATGTGAATATCCAATCGACGATTCAGCAGTTGAATCTCTCTTATGTGGATATCCTACAAAATCTCTTGAATAGTGTGACCAACAGTTTAGGAAGTGTGGTTAACACCATTGTCAATACGGTCTTTATTTTGATCATGACCCCCGTCTTCTTGGTTTATTTCTTGATCGATGGGAAGAAGTTATTGCCCATGCTAGAGCGAACCATTTTACGTAATGACAAACTCAACATCTCAACCCTCTTGGTTAGTTTGAATGAAACGGTCTCCCGCTATATAAGTGGTATTTCAATCGATGCCTTGATCATTGGAACACTAGCCTACATTGGCTATAGTTTTATTGGCTTGAAATACGCTTTGGTCTTTGCCATCTTCTCTGGACTGGCCAACTTGATTCCCTATGTAGGACCAACCATCGGCTTGATTCCAATGATTATCACCTATGCCTTCACAGACATGGATATGATGATCAAAGCAGTCATTTACATGTTGATTATCCAGCAGATCGATGGAAATATTCTTTATCCACGTATTGTTGGAGGCGTCATGAAGGTTCACCCGATCACCATTATGGTTCTTTTGTTGCTCTCTAGCAATATCTACGGAATTATCGGTATGGTTGTCGCCATTCCAGTCTATTCAATAGGAAAAGAAATCGTGAAATTCTTGGCCAATCTATATGATAATCACCGGGCTGCCAAGGAACAGAAGAAAAAAGAAGAATTTGGGATCATCAATAAATCATAGACTCTAACGCCTATATGGGCCTTAGAGTCTTTTTTGTACATTTTTTTGAAAAAATGCCGATAAAAAGTCAACAAGCGCTTTGAAATGTGTTAAAATAAAAGTAATTTTGAAAGAAAAATATGAAAAAGGTGGGGAAAGATGAGACTCCTTTTATCCAAAAAACAGAGACGCCAATTGCAATTGTTGGAAATCTTGATCAAGGAAAAAAGATGGTTCCACTTAAAAGAACTGGCCAAGCAATTAGATTGTACTGAACGCTCGTTAAAAGAGGATTTGTCTAATCTTCGTAGTACGTTTGATGAATTTTTAATTGAATCATCGACCAATGGGATCAAAATTAGTTATGAGGATTCGGTTGGGCTCGAGGTAATTTACCATCACTTTTTTAAAGAATCACAAGCCTTCGCTTTGATTGAATACCTCTTTTTCAACAAGGATGTATCCAATGAGTATATTTGTAGAAAGTTTGATCTGAGTTATCAATCTTTTTATCGCTTAATTCGGACCATTAATCAAAAACTGCAAACAAAATACAATGTAAAGATCGATTTGAAACCTCTCAATCTAGTTGGAGATGAGATTGATGTTCGTTTCTTTTATGCCCAGTATTTTGCGGAGCGTTATTACTACATGGAGTGGCCTTTCCCTGAATTCAAGGAAAATGCTGTGACCGATTTGATCACCTTCTTCTTCAAGCTCTATGGCTATCCCTTGACCTTCTCTGTTATCAAGTCTTATAAAGTTCTCTTGACGGTTTATCTCTCCCGCATCAAGCAAGGCTATTTTATCGACATGCCGACGAACTTTGATGCCTACAAGGAACAGTATCAAGGGGTGACCAATGTCGAAGAAATGTTGCGCTACTTTAGCTTGCAACTAGGTGTAGAGTTGAATGAAAGAGTGCTGGAGCAGTTCTTCATTATCTTTATTCAGGAGAATTTCTATTTTAGTCCAGAAAGCTTGATCGAAGCAGCAGAAACAGATCCTTATGCAAAAGAGTCGACAGCTCTCATCAAAGATATGTTCAAAGATCTATGCTATACCTATGATTTAGAGATTGAAAATCTAGATGAGATGTTGATGCACGTGCATAATACTTCGCATCTAGGTCGTAAGGAATTGTTCTCGGAGTTTCTCTTATTTGATACGAAGACCAATACCAATGAAGATTTCATGAGCATCTTCCCAGCCTTCTATGATGATTTGAGAGATCATTTGATCACCTATATGAAGACGATGAAGCAAGATCTGAATGAAGAAATTATCAAGCACATGATCTATACAGTCTACACACACTGGGAGCGTCTCTTACCGCAATTATTGCGCCGTCGGAAATCGATTAAGGTCTTGATTATCAGTCGTTTTGATGACCACCATGCTAAATCCATGATTGACTTCCTTGATTTCTATTGTACGGATAACTTTGAATTCACACAGATGATCAAGTACAATCTAACAGTGGACGATATCGAAGCTTCGGATGCTGATGTTGTGGTAGCCAACTTTATGATGCCAGAATTAAAGAGAAAACCATTTATCTGTACAAGTAGCCTCTCGTCCCTTGAGTTAGTAGAAAAACTCAACGCTTTCTTTTATGATTTTACCAGTGCAGAACACTAAAATCAGGACTCGTTCCTGATTTTTTGATAGGAAAAAAAGAAAATCAGATAGATGAATGCAGGCTCTCATATTTTGTGGTATAATAAACAATATTATATACTGGAGGATTGTATCCATGGAAGACCCTGGTAGTCAGGAAATTTTACTGGAATTTATTTTATTGATTTTTTTGACATTATTGAACGCCTTTTTCTCGGCGACCGAAATGTCAATGGTATCGTTGAATCGTACTCGAGTGGTACAAAAGGCTGCAGAAGGAGATAAAAAATACATTCGCCTTCTCAGTGTATTGGAACAACCCAACCATTTCTTGTCTACGATTCAGGTAGGGATCACCTTGATCACGATCTTATCTGGGGCGAGTCTTGCAGATAGTCTTGGTCATGTGATTGCTGGTTGGATGGGCAATACAAAAACAGCACTTGCAGCTGGAAGCTTTTTATCTCTTGCATTTTTGACCTATATTTCAATCGTCTTTGGGGAATTATACCCAAAACGAATCGCTATGAACTTGAAAGATGAGTTGGCAGTTCGAACAGCTCCGATTGTCATTTTATTAGGAAAAATTGTCAGTCCCTTTGTTTGGTTGCTTTCAGCATCGACCAACCTCTTGAGCCGCATCACGCCAATGGAATTCGATGATCCGGATGAAAAGATGACGCGGGATGAAATCGAGTATATGCTGACCAATAGTGAGGCTACACTGGATGCAGATGAGATTGAGATGCTCCAAGGGATCTTTTCGCTGGATGAACTGATGGCGCGTGAACTCATGGTCCCACGAACAGATGCCTTCATGGTTGATATCAATGATGATACCAAAGAAATCATTGAAAGTATCCTTAAGCAAAACTTTTCACGGATTCCTGTCTATGATGATGACAAGGACAATGTCATTGGGCTTATTCACACCAAACGTCTCTTGAACGAAGGATTTATCAATGGCTTTGATAATATTGTCTTAAGAAAGATTTTACAAGAACCTTTGTTTGTTCCAGAGACCATTTTTGTGGATGATCTTTTGAAGGAATTGCGCAATACCCAAAATCAAATGGCTATTCTGCTGGATGAATACGGTGGAATGGCTGGATTGGTGACCCTTGAAGACCTCTTGGAAGAGATCGTTGGGGAAATTGACGATGAGACTGACAAAGCAGAAATTGATGTCTTTGAAATTGGAGACAATACCTATGTCGTACAAGGCGCCATGACACTAAATGCTTTTAATGAATACTTTGGTGTTGAGTTGGAAAGTGATGATGTGGATACCATTGCAGGGTATTATTTGACTGAAGTTGGGCGGATTCCATCCTTAAAAGAACGTCTCAGCTGCGAAGTCGTTAGTCAGAAAAAACACTTGATCTTGACCAATGATAAGGTTAAGAGTGGTCGCGTAACGAAGGTAAAAGTCGAAGTCAGTGACCTTGTCGAGGAAGACGAAGAAACAAAATCAAAAGAAGACTAGAAAATAGAGGTTTGGCTGAGTGCCAGCCTCTTTTTTCATGGAAACAAGTAAAAATTTTCAAAAAATTTTAAAAATTTCTGAAATAGCCTTGACAGCCAAAAAAAATTACGGTAAGATAATACCCATAAATAAAGAAAGCAGAAATATAAACATGAAGCAACTAACCAATTCAACTCAAAAATTTTACTTTAGCTACTTTAGATAGTGTTTGTAGACATGATCTCATGGATGCAAACAACCCAAGCAATTTGTTTGTATCTATGTGGCTAAGATTTTTGATGATGGTCCATAGAGCTAGTATCTAAATGGACCAAGGTTTTTGTATCTTGTTGGAGAATTTCAAGCATCCGTTTAGAGAATGATCTAAGCGGATTTTTTATTTATTTTTGCAGTGAAGGAGTTTGAAATGAAAGTAGTCAAAAAATTACTAGCACCTGTCCTAGTTGTAGGACTTCTGTTAACATCATTGGTGACCTTGCACCATCTAAAGGATGCTAAAAAAGAGAATGTGTATCGGATTGGGATTTCCCAGTACATCACTCACAAATCCCTCGATGCAACTCGAAAAGGCTTTATCGAGGAGTTGAAGAAAGAAGGTTATGTGGATGGAAAAAATATTCAGATTGATTTTCAAAATGCTCAAGGGGAGCAGCGAAATCTGAAAAATATTTCCAAACAATTGGCGGAAGAAAGTGATCTCGTCTTTGCGATTGCAACACCATCTGCTCAAAGTTTGGCCAATACTACGAACACAACGCCGGTTGTCTTCTCAGCTGTGACCGATCCATTAGCAGCCAAGTTGGTGAAGAACTTGAAGGAACCAGGGGGCAATATCACTGGGACAAGTGACCAGTCAGAAGATGCGATCGCTACACAGGTGGACTTGATCAAACAAGTGCTTCCAACAGCGAAAACAGTCGGAATTCTTTATACACAAAGCGAGCCCAATTCAGTTGTCCAAAAAGACAATGCGAAGAAGATCCTAGAAGCCAAAGGTTATCAAGTGGTTGAAAAAACAATTCTTGATAGTAACAATGTGAAAGCAGCAGCAGACAGTATCATGTCAGAAGCAGATATTGTCTTTGTACCAACGGATAACATCATCTCTTCAACAATGGAAACCATTAAACAGGTTTCCCTCAGCCACAAGATTCCAGTCTTTGGGGGTTCTACTGAGATGGTGGCTACTGGAGGCTTGTACAACTTTGGTACGGATTATGAAGAATTGGGTAGACAAGCTGCACGGATGGCCATTCGCATCATGAAGGGCGAAAAACCTGAAAAGATCGCAGTTGAAGCGCCTGAAAAATTAGAATTGCACACCAATAAAGAGATGGCCAAAGAGCTAGGAATTGATATCAGTTCATTGAAGGTAGAGAAATAGGAGGTTTGGGATGAATTTCGTTTTATCAAGTTTATCAGAAGGTTTATTGTGGTCGATCATGGCGATCGGTGTTTACTTAACTTTTCGAATTTTAGATATTGCCGATATGACGGCAGAAGGAGCCTTTCCACTTGGAGCAGCGGTTGTGGCTTCACAGATTCAAGCGGGAAGAAATCCCTGGCTGGCGACCTTATTGGCTTTTCTAGCAGGGATGATCGCAGGTTTGATCTCTGGGATTCTTCATACAAAGATGAAAATTCCAGCCCTCTTGACAGGGATTGTCACTTTGACCGGTCTCTACTCTATTAATATCAAAATCATGGGAGGGGTTCCTAACCTTTCTATTGGCGATGCCAGTACGATTTTTAAGAGTGTCATGAAATTAGGTCTGTCTAATGAAGAAGCTGTTTTCTTGATTAGTATTTCCTGCTTGATCATCGTTTGTATCTTGTTGACCCTCTTGATGAAGACGCAACTTGGCTTGGTCTTGCGATCCACTGGTGATAACATTCCGATGAGTGAGGCTAATGGGGTCAATGTGGATAACATGAAGATGTTGGGCTACATGATTTCGAACGGCTTAATCGCGCTTTGTGGGGCTATGTTTGCTCAAAATGATGGTTTCTCAGATGTCACTTCTGGGACAGGGACGATCGTAGTTGGTTTAAGTGCTGTCATTATCGCAGAAGTCCTGGTTCATGAATTAACCATTGGTTGGCGTTTGCTTTCAATCGGGGTCGGGGCTATTGTGTACCGTTTGATTATCTTAAATATTTACGAGATTCCAAATCTTGATCAAAATATGGTCCGTCTCTTCAATGCGATCTTGCTCGCGATTGTCTTGTTCGCTCCTGAGGCGCAAAAACGTCTTCGTGTTCGTGGATTGAAGTTAGGAAATTAGTAGGAGAAAAGTATGGCAACATTATTATCAATTGAAGGCATTCATAAGACATTTGAAGCAGGAACGGTCAATGAAAACCATGTCCTCAAAGGCTTGGACCTCCAAGTAGAGGAGGGGGATTTCATTTCGGTTATCGGTGGGAATGGTGCTGGGAAATCAACACTGATGAACATCTTGGCGGGAAATCTAGTCGTAGATGAAGGGGATATCTTGCTAGAAGGCAACTCTATCAAAAATACGAGTGTTCGTAAGCGTGCCAAAGATATTGCGCGTGTCTTCCAAGATCCTAAGATGGGGACGGCTTCTCGTTTGACCATTGAAGAAAATATGGCCATTGCCCAACGTCGTGGTCAATCTCGTGGTTTGGGCTGGGGGGTTCGGGAGAAAGACCGTGACTTATTCCGTGAAGCCTTGAAGGAATTGAACATTGGTTTAGAGAACCGTCTCAAGGTGGATACCCAATATTTGTCTGGTGGACAACGTCAAGCTTTGACCCTGGTCATGGCAGCCTTGGTCAAACCGAAACTCTTGCTTCTGGATGAACACACCGCAGCGCTCGATCCTAAAACCAGTGAAATGGTCATGGAATTGACCCAAAAGATCGTGGAAAGCCATGATTTAACAACCTTGATGATTACACACGATATGAACCATGCTATCGAATACGGCAACCGCTTGATCATGCTCTATCAAGGTAAGATCGTTGTAGACGTCAAAGGAGAAGAAAAGAAAAACCTAACGGTTGAAGATTTGATGCACCTCTTCCAAAAGAACAGTGGCGAAACTTTGGTGAGTGATGAATTGGTATTGGGATAGAAAAATCTTTATATAGCTGTTTCTACATTGAATGAACCAGTTCCTAAATAAAAAGGGGCATGAAACTGGTTGAAAAAGTTTTTAGCAAGCTAATAGTGAGGTTGGATACCTTTGTCCCAACCTCATTTTTCTCCTAGAATGCAGGACAGTTTATCCAATTATAGAAACTGTACTAGGACAAGGAAAAATTTTGAAAATAACAGATTCTTTTCAAAAAAGAGACCAAATCTCTTAAAAATAGGTGGAATCATGTTATAATAAAACCATAAAACGTTTTCAAGAGAGAAGGACAAGACATGGAAAATGAAACAGTTGACTATGGAAAAGTAACAGGAATGGTACACTCTACAGAAAGCTTCGGTGCAGTGGATGGACCAGGGATCCGTTTTATTGTCTTTCTTCAAGGCTGTCAAATGCGGTGTCAGTATTGCCATAATCCGGATACTTGGGCTATGGAAACCAACAAGTCTCGTGAACGTACGGTGGATGATGTATTGGAAGAAGCCTTGCGTTTCAAAGGCTTTTGGGGTCAAAAAGGTGGAATTACTGTCAGTGGCGGAGAAGCCCTCTTACAGATAGACTTCTTGATTGCCCTCTTCACCAAGGCCCAAGAGTTGGGCATTCATTGTACACTGGATACTTGTGCTCTACCTTTCCGAAATACCCCTCGCTACCTGGAAAAATTTGACAAACTGATGGCAGTGACAGATTTGGTGCTTCTTGATATCAAGGAAATTAACGATGAACGGCACAGATTTGTAACCAGTCAAACGAATAAGAATATTTTGGCTTGTGCCAAGTATTTGTCTGATATTGGCAAGCCCGTTTGGATTCGCCATGTCTTGGTGCCAGGTCTGACAGACCGAGACGACGACTTGATCGAACTTGGGAAATTCGTCAAAACCCTTAAAAATGTTGATAAGTTTGAAATTCTTCCTTACCATACCATGGGTGAGTTCAAATGGCGGGAATTGGGCATTCCTTATTCCCTAGAAGGAGTCAAACCTCCAACAAAAGAACGGGTTCAAAATGCGAAGGACTTGATGGAAACTGAAAGTTATCAAGATTACTTGAAACGAGTTAAAGGATAATGAAGTTAAGACAGTTGGTGCTTCCAGCTGTCTTTTTCTAACGAAATGAACAACTATTCTCTTTCTTTAAACGGAAAAACGTGCTAAAATAGAGTGACTATAGAAATGAAAATGAAGAGGTAGAAACATGTCAAAAATTCTTGTTTTTGGTCACCAAAACCCTGACTCAGATGCCATCGGTTCATCTGTAGCTTTTGCTTATCTTGCAAAAGAAGCTTACGGTTTGGATACAGAAGCGGTGGCTCTTGGAACTCCAAATGAAGAAACAGCTTTCGTCTTGAACTATTTTGGTGTAGAAGCACCGCGCGTGATCACATCTGCTAAAGCAGAAGGTGCAGAGCAAGTCATCTTAACAGACCACAATGAATTCCAACAATCAGTATCAGATATTACTGAAGTTGAAGTTTATGGTGTGGTGGACCACCACCGTGTGGCTAACTTTGAAACTGCCAGCCCACTTTACATGCGTTTGGAACCAGTTGGATCCGCATCTTCTATCGTATACCGTATGTTCAAAGAACATGGTGTAGCTGTTCCAAAAGAAATCGCAGGTTTGATGCTATCAGGTTTGATTTCAGATACTCTTCTTTTGAAATCTCCAACCACTCACCCATCAGATAAAATCATTGCTCCTGAATTGGCTGAATTGGCTGGTGTGAACTTGGAAGAATACGGTCTTGCCATGCTCAAGGCTGGTACAAACTTGGCAAGCAAATCTGCTGAAGAATTGATTGATATCGATGCCAAGACCTTTGAACTCAATGGAAACAATGTTCGTGTGGCTCAAGTGAACACAGTTGATATTGCTGAAGTCTTGGAACGCCAAGCTGAAATCGAAGCAGCTATCCAAGCCGCAAATGCGGCTAACGGCTACTCTGACTTTGTCTTGATGATTACAGACATCGTCAACTCAAACTCAGAAATTTTGGCTCTTGGTGCCAACATGGACAAGGTAGAAGCAGCTTTCAACTTCAAACTTGAAAACAACCATGCTTTCCTTCCAGGTGCTGTTTCACGTAAGAAACAAGTGGTACCACAATTGACTGAAAGCTTTAATGCATAATGATAGATGGGGAAGCCCATTGTTAAAAAGGAGTTTCGGCTCCTTTTTTGCTAGGAGAGAAGTATGTTAGAAAATGGTGATTTGATTTTTGTTAGAGAAGATACGGAAATGGGGCAGGCCATTCAGACTTCGACAGGTAACTACAGCCATGTGGTTATCTTTTTGGACGGTTCCATTTATCATGCCACGGTGGAAGGTGGCGTCCTTGCCCAATCCCCTGAAAATTTCTTTGAAGACGGGAAAGTATATGACCTTTATCGCTACCCGAAAATCGATCTCAAAGAAGTCAAGAAGCGGGCAGAGAGCCTTTTAGGGGCTCCCTACAATGCGTCCTTTTATCCAGATGGAGATGGTTTCTATTGTTCCCAGTTCATCGCTGAATTACTTCCTATTTTTGAGACCATTCCCATGAAGTTTGGAGATGAGGATGAGGAGATTAGTCCGTTCTGGCTGGATTACTACAAGGAACTTGGCCTAGCCGTTCCCCTAGATCAGCCCGGGACCAATCCAAGTCAGTTAGCCCAATCACCACAGCTACAGTTTAAAGAAAGGTATTTGGATGATTTGGATTCATGAAACAACAATCTGAATCTTTGATACAGTTTATAAGAGTTACATCAAACTAAAGAAAAATAATATTTTAAAAATATGTTCTACCTTCGAATACAACTTGTAAAAGTTGTATTTTTTTCTAATATCCTCTGGATGTTTCTTGTTTAGACAGATAAAATATGATATACTTCACAAAAAAACTAACCACTGGTTAGTTTTTGATGGAAATCAAAGGAGGAAGTAAATATGTCTTTCTTGTATCGTTTATTAACACGTACAAAACAAATCAGTCCACATATAAGAAAGTTTGAGTTCGAATTGGGTGTTTTTGTTGTCAGCATATGGCTAGTTGAATCATCTGGTCGCTTTTATGTGATTGATACGGGAATGCGAGGAATGGAGAAGTACGCTGCCCAGTTTTTACTCCCACAAAAAATTGAAGCAATTTTTCTGACCCATGGACATCCAGATCATATCAAAGGTTTGCCCTATCTTAGACAGCACTTTGGGAACATCCCGACTTTAATCAGTGAGAAGGAATTCCCCTATATTTCAGGCAAAGAACCTTTTCCTAATAGAAAAGAGACGGAAAAAGTGATTTTTGATCCGGCTACTTTTATAACTGTTGAAAGTCAAGAAGGTCAAGACTTGATAAGTAGTGCAGGACTAAAACCACTATTTTCTCCTGGTCATTCCCCTGGTCATGTTGTTTATTACCATGAAGAGGATCAAGTTTTAATTGCTGGAGATCTTTTTACAGCTACGAGAAATGGAAAGTTGCGTCCACCAATGAAAGGATATACAGCAGATATGAGACAGGCTTTAGCTAGTGGTGAAAGAATTCTCAAGGATTATTCACAGGCACTTGTTAGTGTTTGTCATGGTAGTGAGGTAAAAGATGCAGTACGAGATTTTGAGGCATCGGATGGGTTTAAAGGGAGTTTGTAATGGCAAAGGATACAAGGTCCAGAATTATCAGAGTAGCAGAGGAAATTTTCCGAAAAGAACCTTACCAGAAGGTGGGAATTAGGCAGATTGCTCAAGCTGCAGGATGTTCACATACAGCTATTTATCAGTATTTTAAAAAGAAAGAGGATATATTATATGCAGTAGCGGAAAAACCGTTAACTCACCTCTATCATACTTGCTTAGAAATCAGTCATTCCAAGCAGAATGATAAGGAACGTCTGCTTCAAATCTGTCAAACATACGTGGATTTTGGGTTTAGAGAACGTAATTTTTATGAATTATTGATTTTTTACCGTGGAGAGCATGAAGATTCAGGCGATTGTTCGCAACCGTTGATGCAATTGAGAATGAAAAGTTATCGTTTATTGGAAGAAGCTATTGATGTCTTTTTACCGAAAGACTTATCTGATGCAGAAGCGCTAAATATTCGTAGTGGAATCTTTATTTTTTTACATGGCTTAGTGAGTATCTACAGTAGGGACAATGAAGAATGTCCAGAACGCATTAAGCAACTACTGACTGATTTTATTTCTTTTAAAATAATAGAAATGAAATGAGTTGGAATAACTTATGGGGCTTCTACAGTAAACTTGGATTGAAAAGACTAAGTTCTTTTATTGCCTTATTTTCCCCTCTTGTCTGCCTATCCATAAATTGAAGATTTTGTCCTTTGGTATTGATTTCGCTTAAACTAATTTTTATGTTACAATAAGAACGAACCGATAAAACAGTAAACGAGACCTATTTATGATTACAATCATTAATCCCACACGTTTGACACGTCAGCCATTTTTCAAGGACTTGATCAACTATTTGGATCAGCATGACGATGTGATCCTGCGGCAAATTAAGGCCCAATTTCCGGATCAACCAGTGGATAAGCTGATGGAGGAATATATCAAAGCGGGCTTCATACTTCGAGAAAATAAACGCTACACCCTCAACCTGCCCTTCTTGGAGTCAGCTGATCTTGTTGACTTGGATCAGGAGGTCTTTGTCCGAGAGGACAGTGCAGTTTATCAAGAATTAAAAGCCAGGATCTTCCAAACGGAACTTCGCAATAGTACCAATGAAGCGATTTTGGTGGAGGAGACTGACTTCGAACGAAATGCACAGACCCTTTCCAATTACTTCTACAAGGTGAAACACCAATATCCATTGACGGAGGAGCAAGAAAAGCTCTATGCTATCTTGGGAGATGTCAATCCTGAGTATGCTCTCAAGTATATGACCAGCTTTTTGCTCAAGTTCCTCAAAAAAGAAGTAGTCCAGCAAAAGCGCAAGGACATCTTTGTCGATAGTTTAGAAGTCTTAGGCTATATCCGCAAAAATGCTGAAGGCAAATATGAATTAGCAGTGGACTTGGACAAGGAAAGACTGATGTTTATCAAATAATAAACAAGGCTAGGAAAATTTCCTAGCCTTGTTTCGTTTGATTATAGATAACGTTCAGCAATGGCGGCGTCACCTGGATACTCTTCTTTTACGCCATTGACGATTTGGTAGCAATCCGCTCCTTTTCCGGCGATAATGACGGCATCTTCAGGCTTGCTGGTTGTTGCCATAGCCACTTGAATGGCTTCTTCGCGATCTGCGATTTTCTCGACAGGGCGCGTGATAAAACTACTAATCTCTTCAGCGATAGCCAAAGGATCTTCATAGTTGGGATCATCCGCTGTGAGGAAGACTTGGATCTCAGGATGGTCTTCTAAGAGTAAGCCAAAGTCTTTGCGGCGGCTCTCTCCTTTATTACCAGTTGATCCAAGGACCAGTGAAATCGTCCCTGTTTGATGGGTTTCGACAACTGAGAGCAGTTTTTTCAAGCTATCTCCATTATGGGCGTAGTCGATGAAGACCTTAGCGCCGTTTTTCTGAGTCAAGACTTCCATTCGGCCTGGAACGCGCGTCTTAGCAATCCCTTTTTGGATATCCTCGAGGCTCGCACCTAGGCGAAGGCAGGCAAGACCTGCTGCTACAGCATTTTCTTGGTTGAAATGTCCAATCAGTTGGATTTCATAGTTTCCAGCTAATTTACCAGTGGCTGAGAAGCTGAAGGCCTTAGAGTTTTCAATTTGATTCTCAGACTGGCTTCCATAAAAATCGTGGTCTTGGTTCGCGACTTGGTCCGCTAAAACTTGGAAATGATCCATATCACTATTGATGACAACGGCTTGGCTGTTCTTCATGAGGAGACGTTTGTGGTAGAAATAATCCTCAAAAGTTGGGTGTTCAATCGGGCCAATATGGTCAGGACTGATGTTGAGAAAAACACCAACGTCAAAAGTCAGACCGTAAACCCGTTTCACCAGATAAGCTTGACTGGAAACTTCCATAATCAGGTGGGTCCGATCATTGGCTACTGCCTGAGCCATCATGGCAAAAAGATCCAAACTCTCTGGCGTTGTCAGGGTCGATTTAAAGAAGTTTTTACCATCCAGTGTCGTATTCATGGTAGACAGCATAGCTGGTCGGTGACTTTGTTCCAAAATATGGTAAGCAAAATAGGCCGCGGTTGTCTTTCCCTTAGTCCCTGTGAAGGCCAATAGTTTTAATTGTTTCTCAGGGTGCCCATAAAACTCCATGGCAATTAAGCTCATGGCCTGTTTGATATCATTGACGAGGATAGCAGGAATACCAACTTCATAATCTTTTTCAGAGACATAAAAGCCGAGTCCATTAGAAATAGCCTGTTCCAGGTATTCTTTTTTGAAGTTGGCCCCTTTGACAAAAAAGAGGGTGCTAGCAGAAACCTTCCGGCTATCATAGCTAATAGCATCAAAACTTGTTCCTTCTAGATGGTAGTAGTATTCACCATTTACTAGAATTTCTCGGAAATTTTGGTCATGTTTTAAAATGTTGAGGGTTTGTTCAATTGTAATCATAAAACTATTGTAAACCTAAAGTCCCTATTTTACAAGTGTCATGGAAAAGTTTATAATGAAGAGAAGAAGAAACGAAAGAGGACACCAATGAGTCACGAACAAAATGACCAGCAAGCCCAGATGCTACGCGGGACTGCCTGGATGACAGCCAGCAACTTTATCAGCCGTTTGCTAGGAGCCGCTTATATTATTCCTTGGTATATTTGGATGGGAAAATATGGGCCACAAGCCAATGGTCTTTTTACAATGGGCTACAATATCTATGCTTGGTTTCTCTTGATTTCGACAGCCGGAGTACCCGTAGCCGTTGCCAAGCAAGTAGCCAAGTACAATACCCGGGACCAAGCCGATCATAGTTTTGCTTTGATTCGGGGTTTCTTGAAGTTCATGGGAATTCTAGGCCTTGGATTTGCCATTCTCATGTATCTTTTGTCTCCTGTCTTTGCTAGTCTTTCAGGTGGGGGAAAAGAGTTGATTCCGATCATGCAGAGCCTTTCTTGGGCTGTCTTGATCTTTCCTTCCATGAGTGTCATCCGGGGATTTTTCCAAGGTTTTAACAACATGAAGCCTTACGCCATTAGCCAGATCGCTGAACAAGTGATCCGGGTCATCTGGATGTTGCTCACGACCTTCTTCATTATGAAGATTGGCTCAGGAGACTATGTGCAGGCTGTGACGCAGTCGACCTTTGCGGCCTTTATCGGTATGGGAGCGAGCCTTCTGGTGCTCTTTTATTACCTTGCAAAGACAGGCTTGCTCTCTTCTATTTTTAGAAAGCAAGAGGGAAGTGAAGGGATTGACACTCGGGCTCTCTTGATCGATACGATTCGGGAAGCTATTCCTTTTATCATTACTGGTTCTGCGATTCAGCTCTTCCAAATTGTTGACCAGATGACCTTTATCAATGTCATGTCTTGGTTCACAGACTATAGTCAAAAGCAGCTCATGGTCATGTTTAGTTATTTCTCTGCTAATCCAAACAAAATTACCATGATCTTGATAGCAGTAGCGACTTCGATTGGGGGAGTTGGGATTCCTCTGTTGACAGAGAATTATGTGAAGGGGGACCTAAAAGCAGCTGGGAAGCTCGTACAGGATAACTTGACCATGTTGCTAGCTTTCTTGCTTCCAGCCACCTTTGGTGCAGTAGCTGTTGCAAGACCCCTCTATACCGTTTTCTACGGGCAACCAGATAACTTAGCTTTGGGCCTCTTCATTGTAGCAATGTTGCAGACGGTAATTCTCGGTCTTTACACGGTCTTATCGCCAATGATTCAAGCCCTCTTTCAAAATCGCAAGGCCATCCGCTACTTCTTTTATGGTGTAGTGGTGAAATTGGTCCTACAAATTCCATTTATTTTGGTCTTTCGTTCTTATGGGCCGCTTTTGTCAACGACCATTGCCTTAATGGTGCCAATCGTTCTCATGTATCGGGAGATCCAAACCATTACTCAGTTTAATCGAACCATCATCTTCAAGCGGACCTTGCTTGGTTCTATCCTGACTGTAGTGATGCTACTTGGAGTCTTGATCGCAGGCTTGATTTTGGGCTGGATTTTCCCACCAAATGGCCGTGTATCGAGCATGATTTATATCATCGTCATAGGCGGATTAGGAGTTGCTATTTATGGAGCCTTAGGATTATGGCTACGGTATTTTGACCGCTTTATTGGAGGTCAAGCTGCACGTCTCAGACAAAAATTCCGGATTAAATAAATCAGAGGTTGGGTAAAAAGTGCCCAGCCTCTTCTTGTTTTTGGATTGTCGAGCAAGTCGCAGTGGTTGAGTGGCCTCTACTACGCTGATTTCATCAGCTTTTACAGCCCTACTCAACTGTGCGGAGGTGGGACGACGAAATCGAATTCTAACGAATTACCGATTTCTGTCCCACTCTCTTTTCTTATAGTTTGAAACTATAGCTGGGTCTTGGAAATGGGAAAACCGCTCTCCTCATAATAGTGATAAAATAGTAAGCAGTTAGATTGAATGTTTATCGGAGGGCAATATGAGTAAAAAACGCAATATCAATACTATCTTGGCACAGGCAGGAATCAAGTCGGATAAAGCAACGGGAGCTTTGACGACTCCTTTGCATTTCTCTACGACTTACCAACACCCAGAATTTGGTCAGTCTACAGGTTTTGACTATACCCGTACGAAAAATCCAACACGCGCAACAGCTGAGAAAACTTTGGCAGCTATCGAAAGTGCAGACTATGCTTTGGCGACAAGCTCTGGAATGTCAGCTATTGTGCTTGCTTTTAGCATTTTCCCTGTTGGTTCAAAAGTCTTAGCCGTTCGTGACCTTTATGGAGGTTCTTTCCGCTGGTTTAACCAACAAGAGCAAGAAGGTCGTTTCTCTTTCACCTATGCCAATACGGAAGAAGAACTGATCCACCATCTAGATCATGGTCCGGTGGATGTCCTCTATATTGAAACACCAACCAATCCATTGATGTTGGAATTTGATATTGCTCATTTAGCCAAATTGGCCCATGCAAAAGGTGCCAAAGTCGTGGTGGACAATACCTTCTATAGCCCGATCTATCAACGCCCGATTGAAGAGGGAGCGGATATTGTTCTTCATTCAGCAACCAAGTACCTGGCTGGTCACAACGATGTCTTGGCTGGTGTTGTCGTGACAAATGATGCAGACTTGTATGACAAACTCTTTTACAATTTGAACACGACAGGTGCTGTTCTTTCCCCATTTGATAGTTATCTGTTGATTCGTGGGATCAAGACACTTTCGATCCGGATGGAGCGTTCGACAGAGAATGCTCGCAAGGTGGTTGAATTCTTGAAAACAGCACCTCAAGTTAAAGAAGTCCTCTACACTGGAAAAGGGGGAATGGTCTCCTTTAAAATTCAGGATGAGACAAAAATTCCTAACTTTTTAAATTCTCTTCAAGTCTTTACTTTTGCAGAAAGTCTGGGGGGAGTTGAGAGTCTTATTACCTATCCTACAACCCAGACCCACGCTGATATTCCAGCTGAAGTTCGTCATTCATACGGTTTGACAGATGACCTGCTTCGTTTGTCTATCGGAATCGAAGATTCGGATGATTTGATTGACGATTTGAAGCAAGCATTGGAGGCTTAAGATGAGCAAATATGATTTTACGACCTTACCGAATCGGTTGACCCACCATACCTACAAATGGAAAGAGACAGAGACGGATCCAGAGATCATTCCGGCTTGGATCGCGGACATGGATTTTAACGTCATTCCAGAAGTACGAGAAGCGGTGATTGGCTATGCTGACCAAATGGTCTACGGCTACACCTATGCTGCAGACAGCCTCTATCAGTCGATCCTTGAGTGGGAAAAAGAAGAACACGGTTATTCCTTTGACAAGGAAGCGATCGTCTTTATCGAAGGTGTTGTTCCAGCTATTTCAACAGCTATTCAAGCCTTCACCAAGGAAGGGGATGCGGTCTTAATCAATACACCGGTCTATCCTCCATTTGCACGAAGTGTCAAGTGCAATCGACGAAAATTGATTGAAAATTCGCTGATTGAAAAAGACGGACTCTTTCAAATTGATTTTGATCAGTTGGAAAAAGATATTGTGGAGCAGGATGTCAAACTCTATGTCTTGTGTAATCCGCACAATCCTGGTGGTCGTGTATGGGATCGTGAGGTCTTGGAAAAAATTGGCCATCTCTGTCAAAAACATGGAGTCCTTCTCGTTTCAGATGAAATTCACCAAGACTTAGCCTTGTTTGGACACCGTCATACCAGCTTTAACACGGTTGATCCAAGCTTTAAAGATTTTAGCTTGATCTTAACTAGTGCGACCAAGACCTTCAATATTGCAGGAACAAAAAATTCCTATGTGGTCATTGAAAATCCAAAACTTCGGACAGCCTTTAAACAACGGCAATTGGCCAATAATCAACATGAAATTTCAGGCTTAGGTTATATTGCAACGGAAGCTGCCTATCGTCATGGTAAGCCATGGTTGACGGAGCTCAAGCAAGTCTTTGAAAAACACATTGACTATGTGGTAGATGCATTGCATGAAAAGACCCAAATCCGTGTCATGAAGCCCCAAGGAACCTATCTTCTTTGGTTGGACTTTTCAGCCTATCCTTATACGGATGATGAGCTACATGCTAAAATCCATGACCAAGCTAAATTGATTTTGAACCGTGGATCAGATTTCGGAAAAGAAGGAACCTTGCATGCCCGCCTTAATGTGGCAGCTCCCTTCACCCTCATTGAAGAAATCACCAAACGCTTGGTGGAAACTTTTCACAAATAAGTGTTGACTTTCTGTAAGTGAAGGAGTACAATAAACTCGAAATACGGTAGGTGAGGCTACCACAAGGATACGGATGACTACCGCAAAGCAGTGGAGACACTACTCGTTGGTCAACAGTCCTGATCGCAAAGGTCAAGACTAAGCTCATTTCATCGCCTTGCGGAGCTAAAGCTTGGACGGTCAGTTTTTTAAGAGTTTTGATTGAAAAATAAATGACGAGTTTCATGAGTCCTACCGATCAAGGGTAGGACTCTTTTTATGCCTTACCTAGAAAAGAGAAAGGAGAGAGCTATGATACAAATCGATGATCATCCCGAACCGTACCGAACCAGCCAATCGCTGATTTGTGTCGTAGGGACTCCAAAAGTGATTGGCTCCTGATTGAAAAAGGAGATACCAATGCAAACAAATAAAGAAAGACTCATTGCTGCTCTTCAAGAACCGCTTGAAAGCACCTTTGCCACCTACAAAACCAGTGCCCTTGGTTTGGTTGACGATCAAGTAGAAGAAAACCGAGATACTTATGGCGAAAATGTCATCACAAAAGGTCAAGAAGATTCCATGATCAAAAAGATCTACGAATCGATCATCAATCCTTTTACAGTGATTTTGTTGGTCATTGCGCTGGTTTCCTTCATCACTAATGTCTGGCTAGCAAAACCAGGTGAGCAGGACCCAACGACCTCTATCATCATTGTGACCTTGGTCTTGATCTCTGGTGGGATCCGCTTCATTCAAGAATTGCGGAGCGACAAAGCTGCCAGCAACTTATCACGTATGATTGTCAATACAGCAACCGTTCTGCGTGATGGATCAGAACAAGAAATTCCTATTGATGAAATCGTTGTCGGAGATGTGATCAAACTGAGTGCCGGTGATATGATCCCAGCTGATGTGGTCTTGATTGATTCCCGTGACTTCTTTGTCCAACAATCTGGTCTCACAGGGGAAAGTGATGCTGTTGAAAAGGTTTGTCTCAGAAAAGCTGACAGTCAAAATCTAGATAGTCTTTTGGAGAGTGAAAGCTTGGCCTTTATGGGGACCAATGTCATCTCAGGGCGGGGGACAGCCTTGGTCTTGGTCGTGGGGGATGAAACCATGATGGGCGCTATTGAGCAAACCATCAACACCTATGACGAACCAACCTCATTTGAGAGAGAAATGAATACCATCTCTTGGCTCTTGATTCGGCTCATGTTAGTGATGGTGCCCGTTGTCTTTGTGATCAATGGCCTCACAGATGGTGACTGGTTAGAAGCGGGTGTCTTTGCCCTCAGCGTTGGGGTTGGTTTGACTCCTGAAATGCTGCCGATGATTATTACGGCGAGTCTTGCTAAGGGATCCATCATCATGGCCAAGGAAAAAGTCGTTATCAAAAAACTCAATGCCATTCAAGACCTCGGGGCTATTGATATTTTGTGTACAGATAAAACAGGAACCTTGACCCAAGATGAAATCGTTTTGGAGTATCCGCTTGATATCCATGGCGATTTGGATCTATCAGTCCTTCGCCGGGCTTACTTGAATTCCTATTTCCAAACCGGGCTAAAAAATTTGATGGACCGGGCGATTATCAATCGGACCCATAAAGAAGCCAAGAAACATGAAATCGTCCGCGATCTGGATCAAAACTTCCATAAGATTGATGAATTGCCCTTTGATTTTGAACGTCGTCGCATGAGTGTCATTGTCAAAGACGAAGACGGTGTGGTCAGCATGGTGACTAAGGGTGCCTTGGAAGAAATGCTTTCTGTATCGACTTATGTTGAGTACAAGGGAGAGATTAAACGCTTGACAGATGAAGTCCGTCAAGAGGTCCTCGCTGAAGTTGCTCAGTTAAATGAACAAGGTCTTCGTGTTTTGGGTGTCAGCTACAAAACCGACTTGGACGAAAATGAAATCTTTAGTGTTGAAGATGAAGGAGACATGATCCTAACCGGTTACCTTGCCTTTCTTGATCCACCAAAACCTTCTGCAGCTCCAGCGATTAAAGCTCTTGCAGAATATGGGGTAACCACCAAGATCTTAACTGGGGACAATGAAAAGGTCACCCAAGCTGTCTGTGAAAAAGTAGGACTAGATGTAGAGCGGATTCTTTTGGGAAGCGAAATTGATACGATGACTGACCAAGAGTTAGCACAAGTTGTGGAAACAACAACGGTCTTTGCCAAACTATCACCAGATCAAAAAGCCCGGATCATCTTGTGCCTAAAGAACAATGGCCACAAGGTTGGTTACATGGGAGATGGTATTAACGATGCTCCATCTATGAAGGTCTCAGACGTTGGGATCTCCGTGGATACCGCTGTTGATATTGCCAAAGAAACGGCAGATGTCATCCTTCTGGATAAGGACTTGATGGTTCTTGAAAAAGGCTTGGTCGAAGGCCGCAAGGTCTATGCCAATATGACCAAGTACATCAAGATGACGGTCTCTTCTAACTTCGGGAATATCTTTTCTCTTCTCTTTGCCAGCATCTTTTTGCCCTTCCTTCCAATGGCTCCCGTTCATTTGATTGTGCTCAATCTTATCTATGATCTTTCTTGTATCGCCCTACCTTTTGACAATGTCGACAAGGAATTCCTCAAGAAACCTCGTATCTGGGAAGCAAACTCTATCATGCGCTTTATGGCCTGGATTGGTCCAATTTCATCTGTATTTGATATCATCACCTACATGCTTCTTTACTTCCTTCTTGTCCCAATGATTTTAGGTCATGGCTACAACCATGGAGCAGCAGACGCAGCAGCCTTTATTATGGTTTTCCAAACCGGATGGTTTATCGAATCCATGTGGTCTCAAACCATGGTTATTCATATGTTGCGTTCACCAAAACTGCCATTTATCCAAAGTCGTCCAGCCTTCTCAGTCGTGGTGACGACCCTAGCAGCAGCCTTCTTTGTAACCTCCCTTCCATATAGTCCTTTGGCCTCTATCTTGAAGTTGAGCCAACTCAATGGATTGTACTTTGTTCTATTGTTTGCGATTATTGTCCTCTATATGCTGAGTGTGACGGTTGTCAAACGTATCTATATTAAGAAATACAAGGAATGGTTGTGATTTTTCCATAGAAAGAGTGAGTCCGAACTTAAAAAATTAAGTGTAAGGGCTCTCTTTTTTTGGTAAAATTTGGTATAATAAGACGAATATAAAGTTGGAAAAGATGATTTCCACGTGTTGCGCGTATCAAAAAAGGAGTAACAGAAAGAGGGAGAGCTTGACTCTTTCTCAATCCAAGCTCCTTTTTAAAGGATAGCAGCTTAGAAAGAAGGATCTCAAAAATGGGAAAACTAGAAGTTATTACACATCCACTGATTCAACACAAATTATCTATTCTTCGTCGTACAGATACCTCTACGAAGGCCTTTCGTGAATTGGTAGATGAGATTGCTATGTTGATGGGTTACGAAGTCTTGCGCGAATTACCTCTTGAAGATGTAGAAATTGAAACACCGATTACCAAAACCGTTCAAAAACAAATTGCAGGGAAGAAATTGGCCATTGTTCCAATCCTTCGTGCAGGAATTGGGATGGTCGATGGGCTCTTGAGTTTGGTACCAGCAGCAAAAGTTGGACATATCGGGATGTACCGTGATGAAGAAACCTTGAAACCAGTTGAATACTTGGTGAAATTGCCAGAAGATATTGATCAACGTCGTATCTTTGTAGTAGACCCGATGCTTGCTACGGGCGGATCCGCTATTCTAGCGATTGATTCCTTGAAAAAACGTGGCGCTAGCCATATCAAGTTTGTCTGCTTGGTGGCGGCACCAGAAGGGGTGAAAGCTCTTCAAGAAGCGCATCCAGATGTTGATATCTTTACAGCAGCTCTCGACGACCACTTGAATGATCATGGCTACATTGTTCCAGGTCTTGGAGATGCGGGTGACCGTTTGTTCGGTACTAAATAAAAAGCCCATTCATAGTAAGGGATAGGTGCTAAAAAATTGACCTTTTTTGACCATTGGTTTATAATAGCAGATATACCTTGAACCTCACGAATTGTGAGAATGAATGGATACTAAAGGAGAAGAATAAATGATTCCAGTAGTTATTGAACAAACCAGCCGTGGAGAACGTTCTTACGATATTTATTCCCGTCTGTTGAAAGATCGGATTATCATGGTGACAGGTCCAGTTGAGGATCAAATGGCCAATTCGATTATTGCCCAATTGCTCTTCTTGGATGCTCAAGATAACACCAAAGATATCTATATGTATATCAATACCCCAGGAGGTTCTGTTTCAGCAGGTCTGGCTATCGTCGATACCATGAACTTTATCAAGTCAGATGTCCAAACCATTGTTATGGGGATGGCAGCTTCAATGGGGACTGTGATTGCGTCAAGTGGTGCGAAAGGCAAACGTTTCATGTTGCCAAATGCTGAGTACATGATCCACCAACCAATGGGGGGCACTGGTGGCGGTACCCAACAAACCGATATGGCGATCGCAGCAGAACATTTGCTCAAAACACGGAATAACTTGGAAAAAATCCTTGCGGAAAATTCAGGTCAGCCGATCGAAAAAGTGCATGCAGATGCAGAACGTGATAATTGGATGAGTGCGCAAGAAACTCTTGAATATGGCTTTATTGATGAAATCATGGCCAATAATAATCTGGGCTAACCCTTTCTAAAGGGAATATCATGGAGGCTGGGCGATGGTCCAGCCTTTTTTGCTCTCATAAAAGAGTAGTTCTTTTTCTTGAAATTTGATATACTAGTAACAGAACGAGAAAGGGATTAACCATGTTTGAGAAACAAGAAAGAACAGGCTTGATTGTTAAATTGTATTACAATCGGGATGGAAAAAAATTACAATCAGTTGGAGATGTCTTGTATCATTCCAAGAAATGTCGCTATGTCCAATTGTATGTGGATAGTGACAAAGCTGATCAAATTATGGAAGACTTAAAGAAAGAACGTTATGTCAAAAAGGTCTTGCCTTGCTATCTCAAAGAGTTAGATACAGATTTTGTCGGTAGTTTGCAGCGATTAGAGACCTCATCTGTGGTCCTAAAAGGATAGAAAACGCAATCATTTTCTGGATTGCGCTTTTTTTATTGACAATTGTCAGATAATTCGGTATATTCTTAATATGTATTTATTTTAAGATTTATTTAAGGAGATCATTACAAATGAAGAAAAAATTTGCTCTTTCATTTTTAACCATTGCAAGTGTCGCTCTTCTTGCTGCTTGTGGTGAAGTTTCTACTTCAGGTTCAAACACAACTGGTAACGAAATCGGCAAAGAACTAAAAGTCGGTTTTAACTTTGAAAAAACTGGTGAAGTTGCAGCCTACGGTAGTGCTGAACAAAAAGGTGCTCAATTAGCCGTTGATGAAATCAACGCTAAGGGTGGAGCTGACGGTAAGAAGATCGTTGTCACAGACAAAGATAACAAGTCTGAAACAGCTGAAGCAGCTACCGTTACAACAAACCTTGTTACTCAATCAAAAGTAAATGCTCTTGTAGGACCTGCCACTTCAGGTGCTACTGCAGCAGCGGTTGCCAATGCTGGTAAAGCTGGTGTTCCACTGGTTACACCATCTGCAACTCAAGATGATTTGACAAAAGGTCAAGATTACCTTTTCCGTGCAACCTTCATCGATAGCTTCCAAGGACAAATCATTTCAAAATATACAATGGATAACTTGAAAGCCAAGAAAGTCGTTCTTTACTACGATAACTCATCTGACTATGCTAAAGGAATTGCTGAAGCCTTCAAGAAATCTTATAAAGGTGAAATCGTAGCAACAGAAACGTTCCAATCTAAGGATACAGACTTCCAAGCTGCTCTTACAAAAATCAAAGACAAAGACTTCGATGCGATTGTCCTTCCAGGGTACTACACTGAAACTGGTAAGATTGTAAACCAAGCACGTGGTATGGGAATCAAACAACCAATCATTGGTGGTGATGGATTTAGCGATGCGAAATTCGTTGAACAAGCAACACCTGCTGCAGCTACAGACATCTACTATGTAGCTGGATTCTCTACTGAAGGTGAAATGACTGATAAAGCCAAGAAATTCGTAGAAGCTTATAAAGCAAAATACAACGAAGAACCTTCAATGTTTGCAGCTTTGGCGTATGATTCAGTTTACATGGTTGCAGAAGCATCTAAAGGTGCTAAGAACTCTGTTGAATTGAAAGACAACCTTGCGAAGTTGAAAGACTTGGAAGGTGTGACTGGTACAATGTCAATCGACAAGAACCACAACCCGGTTAAATCAGCTCTGATGATTGGCTTGAAAGATGGTAAAGTCAAATCTGTTGAGTCTGTTAAACCATAATTATCATTTGTTGTTTGTACAAGAGGCTGGGAGAATAAAAATTCCTGGCCTCGCTCTTTATTGTTAGAAAGGATGGTTCAAATGCTCCAGCAATTAGTGAACGGTCTAATCTTGGGAAGTGTCTATGCACTCTTGGCCCTTGGTTATACTATGGTGTATGGAATTATCAAATTGATCAACTTTGCCCATGGGGATATCTACATGGTAGGTGCCTTTATGGGATATTTCTTATTGAACTCATTGAAAGTGAACTTCTTTGTAGCTTTGCTTCTAGCTATGGTTGGAACAGCTATTTTAGGGGTTGTGATTGAATACTTGGCTTATCGTCCGCTTCGTCATTCGACTCGGATTGCAGCCTTGATCACAGCCATCGGGGTTTCCTTCTTGCTTGAATATGGGATGGTCTTCTTTGTAGGAGCCAATACCCGTTCCTTCCCGCAAGTCATTGAAACTGTTCGTTACAACTTTGGTCCTATTTCAATCTCCAACATTCAGTTGATGATCTTAGGAGTGTCTATTTTCTTGATGGTCGCTCTTCAATTTATTATCCAAAAGACAAAGATGGGGAAAGCTATGCGTGCTGTTTCTGTCGATAGTGATGCTGCTCAATTGATGGGGATTAATGTAAACCGGACCATCAGCTTTACCTTTGCTTTGGGATCAGCCTTGGCAGGTGCTGGTGGTGTCTTGATCGGTTTGTATTACAACTCGATTGAGCCTTTGATGGGGATGACACCAGGGATCAAAGCCTTTGTCGCAGCCGTTCTTGGAGGAATCGGAATCATTCCAGGTGCTGCCCTAGGTGGATTTGTCATCGGTTTGTTGGAAACCTTCGCTACAGCGATCGGTCTTTCAGACTTCCGTGATGCCATTGTGTATGCCATCTTGATTGTGATCTTGCTCATCCGTCCAGCAGGTATCCTCGGTAAAAATGTGAAAGAGAAGGTGTAAGCCATGAAACAAAATTTAAAAGTGAATTTAGTCTGGCTTGGTCTTTTGGTCGCAGGTTTTGCCTTGATCCAAGTCTTGGTTGCAACGGGTGTGCTTAACCTCTTCTATATCCAAATTTTGGAACAAATCGGGATTAACATTATCCTTGCAGTTGGCTTGAACCTCATCGTTGGTTTCTCAGGTCAATTCTCACTCGGACATGCCGGATTTATGGCAATTGGTGCCTACTCTGCAGCCATTCTCGGTTCCAAATCACCAACCTACGGTGCTTTCTTTGGCGCGATGGTTTTAGGGGCCTTGATTGCTGGTGTCGTTGCCTTGATCGTTGGGGTTCCAACCCTTCGTTTGAAAGGAGACTACCTCGCGATTGCGACACTTGGGGTTTCTGAAATCATCCGGATCTTGATCGTCAATGGTGGTACTCTAACAAATGGTGCCGCTGGTATCCTTGGTTTGCCAGCCTTTACAACATGGCAATTGGTTTACCTCTTTGTCGTGATTACAACGATCTTTACGATTAACTTCTTACGCAGTCCAATTGGACGCTCTACCCTTTCTGTTCGTGAAGATGAAATCGCAGCAGAATCTGTTGGGATCAATACGACCAAAGTCAAAGTCATCGCCTTTGTATTTGGTGCGATCACAGCGGCGATTGCTGGATCTCTCCAAGCTGGCTTTATTGGCTCCGTTGTTCCTAAAGATTATTCTTTCACCAATACTATTAATGTCTTGATCATTGTCGTGTTTGGTGGTTTGGGATCAATGTCAGGAACAGTTGTGGCAGCTATCGTCTTGGGGATCTTGAACATGGTGCTTCAAGACTTCTCAAGTGTCCGTATGATCATTTACTCATTGGCTTTGATTCTCGTGATGATCTTCCGTCCAGGTGGTCTTCTTGGAACATGGGAATTCAGCTTGAAAAAACTACTCTCAAAAAAGGAGGCTAACTAATGGCACTTCTTGAAGTAAAAAATTTAACAAAAAACTTTGGTGGTTTGACAGCCGTTGGGGATGTGACCATGGAACTCAATGAAGGGGAATTGGTTGGTTTGATCGGGCCCAACGGTGCCGGAAAAACAACCCTCTTCAACCTCCTAACAGGAGTGTATGAGCCAAGTGAAGGGACCATTACCTTAGATGGTCAGCTACTTAATGGCAAGGCACCTTATAAAATCGCTGCAGGTGGTCTGGGACGGACTTTCCAAAATATTCGTCTCTTTAAAGACTTGAGCGTTTTGGATAATGTCTTGATTGCCTTTGCCAATCACCACAAACCACATGTCTTTGCTAGTCTGTTCCGTTTGCCAAGCTATTACAAAAATGAAGAAGCATTGAAAGTAAAAGCTCTTGAATTGTTAGCCATTTTTGGTTTGGAAAAAGAAGCAGATACCTTGGCTAAGAACTTAGCTTACGGACAACAACGTCACTTGGAGATCGTTCGTGCCCTTGCTACAGAGCCAAAAATTCTCTTCTTGGATGAACCTGCTGCAGGAATGAACCCTCAAGAAACAGCAGAATTGACCCAATTGATCCGTCGCATTCAAAAAGAATTCAATATTACGATCATGCTGATCGAACACGATATGAGCTTGGTCATGGAAGTAACAGAACGGATTTATGTATTGGAATATGGTCGCTTGATTGCCCATGGTAGGCCAGATGAAATCAAGACCAACAAACGTGTAATCGAAGCATATCTAGGAGGTGAAGCCTAATGTCTATGTTAAAAGTTGAAAATCTTTCTGTACACTATGGCATGATCCAGGCTGTCCGTGATGTCAGTTTCGAGGTAAACGAAGGGGAAGTTGTTTCTCTTATCGGTGCTAACGGTGCTGGGAAAACATCTATTCTTCGTACCATTTCAGGTTTGGTGCGTCCAAGTACTGGGAAAATCGAGTTTTTGGGTCAGGAGATTCAAAAGGTTCCTGCTCAAAAGATTGTAGCAGCCGGACTATCTCAAGTTCCAGAAGGCCGCCACGTCTTTCCGGGCTTAACTGTTATGGAAAACTTGGAGATGGGAGCTTTCTTGAAGAAAGATCGAGAAGAAAATCAAGCTAACTTGAAGAAAGTCTTCTCCCGTTTCCCACGTTTGGAAGAACGGAAGAACCAAGATGCAGCAACCCTATCTGGTGGGGAACAACAAATGTTAGCAATGGGTCGTGCACTTATGTCAACGCCAAAACTCTTGCTTCTGGATGAACCTTCTATGGGATTGGCCCCTATCTTTATCCAAGAAATCTTTGATATTATCCAAGATATCCAAAAACAAGGAACAACGGTTCTCTTAATCGAGCAAAATGCCAACAAGGCTCTTGCCATCGCAGACCGCGGTTATGTTTTGGAAACAGGGAAAGTCGTTCTTACCGGAACAGGAAAAGAACTCTTAGCCTCAGAAGAAGTCCGCAAGGCTTACCTTGGTGGATAAGATTTCTAAAATTCACTAGAACGTTAAAAAGAAAGGCCCGAAAAACCTTTCTTTTTTTATCTCTCCTGTTTGATTTTTCTAAATTTTGAAAACAAGAGAAAACTGCTGAAAGCGTTTGAAATCATTCTTAAAATCAAGTATAATAAAACTAATAAAAGCATAGGAGAACTTGTTATGGCTGTTAAAGATTTTATGACACGTAAAGTGGTTTACATTAGTCCAGATACGACAATTGCCCATGCGGCAGATTTGATGCGCGAACAAGGTTTGCACCGTTTGCCAGTCATTGAAAATGATCGATTAGTTGGCTTGGTGACAGAAGGTACGATTGCAGAAGCTAGTCCATCTAAAGCAACAAGCTTGTCTATTTTCGAGATGAACTATCTGTTGAACAAGACCAAGGTTAAAGATGTCATGCTTCGCGATGTCATTACCGTCTCTAAATTTGCAAGCTTAGAAGATGCGACTTACCTCATGTATAAGAACAAGGTGGGAATTCTTCCAGTCGTGGACAATGACCAAGTATCCGGTGTCATCACGGATCGTGATATTTTCCGTGCCTTCCTTGAAGTATCTGGTTATGGAGAAGAAGGAGTCCGTGTTCGCTTTGTGACGGAAGACAAGGTTGGTGTCCTAGAGCAAATCATTCACTTGATTGTAGAAGAAGGATATAACATTGCTAATACGGTCAATATCCCAACCAAAGATGATCATGTCGTCATCGAAGTTCAGATTGATGGAGTAACAGATCTAGAAGGGATCCGTACTAAATTTGAAGCCAACGGTTTGAAAGTAGATGAAATCACTCGAACTAGCGCAAAAGCTATTTAATAAAAAATCAGACTGGATGACAATCCAGTCTGATTTTTTATTAACGGTTAATGGGTTGTTTTTCTTTATCTAAAGTGAAGCCTTCGCCTAGAATTTCGTGTGCTTCAGAAATCGTAATAAAGGCAAATGGATCGATCTGATTAACGATATCTTTCATTTGTTTCATTTCATTCCGTGAAACGACACAATAGACAATATCCAAGTCCTTGCGGCTGTAGTAGCCCATTCCACGAATGAAGGTGATCCCACGGCCTAGATCGTCGGATACCTTTTTGGCGATCTCTTCTGGCTTGGCAGTAACGATGAGGAAGCCTTTTCCAGCGAAACCACCTTCCCCAATCAAGTCGATCACAAGGGTGTCAATCAGGATGAAGAAGAGAGTATACATGGCGGTACGGACATCTTGGAAGACTACGACAACCGTTATCAAAACAATGGCATCTACAATCAACATGAGTTTTCCCATACTGAGGGAAGTGTATTTATTAAAGATGCGAGCGAGGATATCTGTTCCTCCAGTGGTTCCTCCAGCATTGAAGATGATCCCTAGCCCCAAACCAAGCACAACCCCTGAGGCAATACAGGCAAGCAGAATATCTCCTTTAAAGGCGTCAAAGATGAAGTGATGGTAGTGGTGGCTGAGAGGCATGGCCTCAAAGAGTGCCATCCAAGCTGAAACCGAGAAGGTTCCCAGTAAGCTTAGATACAGAGATTTTTTGCCTAGAAGTTTCCAGGCGAGAACAAAGAGAGGAATATTGATCAGTAAGTTCATCAGGGATACAGGAATTTTGAAGAGGTAATAGGTGATCAAGGTAATCCCTGTTGCTCCTCCTTCATAGAAGTGAAAAGGGATGACCAAAAAATAGATTCCAAATGAAAAAATGCCGGCCCCAAAAATGATAGCCAGAATATCTTTAAATTTAAACATGATAGGTTTTCTCCTAAAACTTTATAAGAACATTGTAACAAAAAAGTGAAAAAATGAAAATGACTTTGAAAAATTTTCTCTCCTAAAATACAAGATTTTTACCCTTATTTTTGGTAAAATAAAAAGAAGAAAACTAGAAAGAGGATACTATGGGAAACGGTACATTAATTTCATTTGAAGGTCCAGAAGGAGCAGGAAAATCATCGATCCTAGAAGCCGTTTTGCCTCTACTTGAAGAAAAAGGAATTCCTTATATCACAACCCGTGAACCAGGTGGTGTCGACATTGCAGAAAAAATCCGCCAGGTTATTTTAGATCCAGACCATACTAATATGGATGCAAAGACCGAGTTGTTGCTCTATATTGCTAGTCGCCGGCAGCATTTGGTAGAACGTGTCTTGCCAGCTCTTGCAGCTGGCAAGATCGTCTTGATGGACCGCTTTATTGACAGCTCGGTCGCTTATCAAGGGTATGGTCGCGGTCTGAGTGTGGAAGATATCGAGTGGCTCAATCAATTCGCGACAGATGGCCTTAAACCAGACCTAACCCTATACTTTGATGTCGATGTCGAAGAAGGGCTCGCCCGAATTGCGAAAAACCAAGAGCGGGAAGTCAATCGTTTGGATTTGGAAGGATTGGAGCTTCACCAAAAAGTCAGACAGGGTTATTTGGCCTTGTATGAAAAAGACCCAGAGCGCATTGTGAAAATCGATGCCAGTCAATCCTTTGAAGCAGTCTTTGCGGATGTCTTGGCTGTTTTAGAAAATCGCTTGGGGACATTGAAATGAATCTAGAAGAGATCCAACAGCTCCAGCCAGAACTGGTGGAGCGCTTCACCCAGATCCTAGAACATAAACAGCTCAGTCATGCTTATCTCTTTACAGGCTCTTTTGCCAGTTTTGAGATGGCCCTCTTGCTAGCTCAGAGTCAGTTTTGCGAAGATTTGCAGGGAGTCTGGCCTTGTGGCAAATGTCGGTCCTGCCGCTTGATTGCTGAAGAAGAATTCTCAGATGTGAAGATCGTGCGTCCAGTCAACCAGATCATAAAGACTGATCGTATTCGCTCGCTGGTTCAAGATTTTTCTCAATCCGGATTTGAAGGAAGTCGGCAGGTCTTTATCGTCCAAGATGCGGATAAGATGCATACCAATGCAGCCAACTCTCTCTTAAAAGTCATGGAAGAACCCCAGAGTGAGATCTATCTCTTCTTGTTGACATCCGATGAAAATTTGATTTTACCGACCATCAAGAGTCGGGCCCAGCAGGTCCATTTTCCTAAAAAGCAAGCCTATCTAACCGAACTGCTAGAAAAAGAAGGCTTGATTAAATCGCAAGCAAGTCTAGTAGCTCGTTTTAGTTTTAGTCTCGAAGAGGCAGAGCAGCAAAAAAAGAATGCTAATTTTTTTGAGTTGGCTAAAGTTTGTGATCAGTTCATCGAACGTTGTCAATCTAATTTGAATCGCGCCTATTTGGAAGTAACTCGATTGGTGAGTTTAACAGATGATAAGGAAAAACAAAGCCAGGCCTTTCGTTTGATGGAGTTGGCTTTAGAAGAGCAATTGCACTTGAGCAGATCCCAGCAGCTGCTGGAAAAATTGAGTCTTGCTCGCACCATGTGGAAGGCCAATGTTTCTTTTCAAAATGCTTTAGAATATATGGTTTTGAGCTTAGAAAGTTAAGGAGTCAGAATGAATAAAAAAGAATTATTTGATGCTTTAGACGGCTTTTCTCAGAATTTGTTGGTCACCTTGGCTGAAGTCGAAGCCATCAAGAAAAATTTGAAACAAGTCATCGAAGAAAATACAGCTCTTCGCTTAGAAAATGATAAATTGAGAGAGCGTTTGGGGGAAGTGGAGAAGACCTCCTCCACAAAGTCACAACACCATGGTCGTGAAAATTTGCAACGAATTTACAATGACGGCTTTCATATTTGCACCTATTCCTATGGTCAACGCCGTGAGAACGATGAAGAGTGTATGTTTTGTGACGAGTTGTTATTTAGGGAGTAAGCATGCAGATCCAACGAAGTTTTAAAGGGGAAAAGAAAACAGGGGTGCTTTACCTGGTCCCAACACCGATCGGCAATCGTGAAGATATGAGTTACCGCATGGTCCAGACCTTGAAGGATGTGGACTTGATCGCAGCTGAGGATACTAGAAATACAGGCCTCTTGCTCAAGCATTTTGAGATTAGGACTCCCCAGACTAGCTTTCATGAACACAATGCCATGGAGAAAATTCCAGATCTGATCGCCCATTTAGAATCCGGAAAGGATGTGGCGCAAGTCTCAGATGCAGGACTCCCAAGTATTTCTGATCCTGGTCATGATTTGGTCAAGGCAGCGATTGAACGCGAGATTCCTGTCGTAGCTGTTCCTGGTCCAAGTGCAGGGATTACTGGCTTGATTGCCAGTGGCCTAGCCCCTCAACCTCATATTTTTTATGGATTTCTGCCTCGCAAAGAGGGGCAACAAAAGACCTTTTTCCAAGAAAAAGTGGCCTATCCGGAGACCCAGATCTTTTATGAGTCGCCCCATCGGGTGAAGGCGACCTTAGAGAATATGTTGGCTGTCTATGGGGATCGTCCGGTTGTCTTGGTTCGTGAATTGACCAAGATCTACGAAGAATATACTCGCGGCAGCATTTCTGAGTTAGTCGCATTTCTTGAAGAAAATCCTCTCAAAGGGGAATGCCTCTTGATCGTCGAAGGAGCCAAGGAAGAAGAGCTAGACCTAGAAGAGGTCGACTTGATCCAAGAGATCGATACCTTGGTCCAAGAGGGGATGAAGAAAAATCAAGCAATTAAACAGGTCGCCAAACAATACGGCCTGCAAAAGAGTGAGCTCTATGCTCGTTACCATCAAGAGTAAGAAAGGTTGAAAGCAGGATGGAAATTAGAATGGCTTATCCCAACGAGATTAAGCGAATTATGGAAATCATCCAAGATGCCAAGGAAAGCCTGGCTCAAAGACAGGTTGACCAGTGGCAGGATGGCTATCCAGATGAAGAGATCATTTTTGAGGATATACTAGAAAGTCGTGGCTATGTGGCCGTTGAAGACCAAGAGGTCGTAGCCTATGCAGCCGTCCACAAGGGAAATGAAGCGGCCTATAATGAGATTTACGATGGCAAGTGGGAGCATGACAACTATATGTATGTTACCTTTCACCGTGTCGCTGTGGCCAAAGAAGCTGCTGGCAAAGGGGTGGCTCAGACCTTCCTCCAAGGGTTGATCGAAGGAGAAAAAGGGCCTGATTTCCGTTGCGATACGCATCCGGATAATCTGGTCATGCAACATTTGCTTGAAAAATTAGGCTACCATTATTGTGGAAAGGTCCCAATTGATGGTGTCCGTCTGGCTTATCAAAAGATCAAACGAAAAGCAGAAACCAGTTTGTTCCAAGTGGTCTCAGAAGAGGACCGCTGGGACCAAAGAGCAGAAGCGGCCTACAATGACACTTTATCTTAAACAATTCTATGAAAGCCCTATGGGACTTCTTTCGATCATTGTCAGCGAAGAAGGCCTTGTAGAGCTTGATTTTTATGATCCAAAAGAGCCTGTACCAGATTCTGATGGAGCCCTAGAGCAAGTTCATCCCTTCCATGAAAAGGTGAAGGAGTGGTTGGACCACTATTTTGCGGGGGATCCAATTCCCGTCAGCTTTCCATTAGCGCCAAAAGGAACAGCCTTTCAAGAGCGGGTATGGCAGTTGTTGCGAGAGATCCCCTATGGTGAGACCAAGACCTATGGGCAGCTTGCCCAGGATCTTTCTTGTGGTTCTGCTCAGGCCGTGGGACAAGCTGTTGGGCGCAATCCCTTGACAATTCTAGTCCCCTGTCACCGCGTGATGGGAAAAAATGGAGAATTGACAGGCTATGCGTCTGGACTCGATCGTAAACGCTGGCTCTTACAACACGAAGGAATTACCTGGAAGGAGAAATGAAATCGATGTATACCTTTATTGAATACCCAAAATGTTCGACTTGTCGAAAGGCTAAATCAGAATTGGACGGTCTCCAATGTGAGTTTCAGAGCCAAAATATTGTAACCGAAACACCGACTAGTCAAGAATTGCAAGACTGGATGGTAGCGTCTGGCCTACCGATCAAATCTTTCTTTAATACCAGCGGGATGAAATACCGGGAACTCGGCTTGAAAGATAAGGTGGATCAACTGACAGTGAAAGAAGCAGCGGATCTCCTTGCTTCAGACGGTATGCTGATCAAGCGCCCCCTACTTGTCAAAGACGGAAAAGTGGTTCAAGTGGGCTACCGGAAACCATACGCAGACTTAGATTTGTAAATGAAAAGGGAGTTGGACTCCCTTTTCATTTTGAGTTGAAGATGATATAATCATACGAGTGAAATCTACGAAAGAGAGTTAAGGATGAGTATTTTAGAAGTGAAAAATTTGAGTCACGGTTTTGGGGACCGTGCGATTTTTGAGGATGTGTCTTTCCGTTTGCTAAAGGGAGAGCATATCGGTCTGGTCGGGGCCAATGGTGAAGGGAAATCGACCTTCATGAGCATCGTGACCGGTAAGATGCAACCAGACGAAGGAAAGGTCGAGTGGTCTAAGTATGTGACCGCTGGTTACCTGGACCAACACGCTGTCCTAAAAGAAGGACAAACGGTGCGCGATGTCTTGCGGACAGCTTTTGATGAGTTGTTCACAGCAGAGGCTCGGATCAATGACCTCTATATGGCCATGGCAGAAGACGGAGCTGATGTCGATGCTTTGATGGAAGAGGTTGGAGAACTCCAAGAGCGTCTAGAAAGCCGTGATTTCTATACCTTGGATGCCAAGATTGATGAGGTAGCCCGGGCTCTTGGGGTCATGGACTTTGGCATGGATACGGATGTGACCTCCTTGTCAGGTGGGCAACGGACCAAGGTCCTCTTGGCCAAACTCCTCCTTGAAAAACCAGATATCTTGCTACTAGATGAGCCGACCAACTACTTGGATGCAGAGCACATCGATTGGCTCAAGCGCTATTTGCAAAATTATGAAAATGCCTTTGTCCTCATTTCCCACGATATTCCATTCTTGAACGATGTGATCAACATCGTCTACCATGTGGAAAATCAGCAGTTGACCCGTTATTCTGGGGACTACTACCAATTCCTTGAAGTCTATGAAATGAAGAAATCGCAATTGGAAGCTGCTTATGAGCGTCAGCAAAAAGAAATTGCTGACCTCAAAGATTTCGTAGCCCGTAATAAGGCGCGTGTGGCTACTCGGAATATGGCCATGTCTCGTCAGAAGAAGCTGGACAAGATGGAACTCATTGAGTTGCAAAGTGAGAAACCAAAGCCCTCCTTTGAATTTAAAAATGCCCGGACTCCTGGACGCTTCATTTTCCAAGCCAAGGATCTCCAAATTGGCTATGATCGTCCTTTAACCAAGCCTTTAAACCTGACCTTTGAGCGCAATCAAAAGGTAGCCATCATCGGTGCCAACGGGATCGGGAAAACTACTCTCTTGAAGAGCTTGCTGGGAATCATTCCACCGATCGCTGGAGAAGTAGAACGTGGAGATTACCTAGAACTTGGCTATTTCGAGCAAGAGGTCGAAGGAGGCAATCGTCAGACACCGCTTGAAGCAGTCTGGAATGCCTTTCCGGCTCTCAACCAAGCAGAAGTCCGTGCCGCCCTTGCCCGCTGTGGCTTGACCACTAAACATATCGAGAGCCAAATCCAGGTCTTATCCGGTGGAGAGCAAGCCAAGGTACGCTTCTGTCTCTTGATGAACCGTGAAAACAATGTCTTGGTACTAGACGAACCAACCAACCACTTGGATGTAGATGCCAAAGAAGAGTTGAAACGGGCCCTGAAAGAATACAAGGGATCGATCCTCATGGTTTGCCACGAGCCAGACTTCTATGAAGGCTGGATGGACCAAATCTGGGACTTTAATGAATTAACGTAAACACAAAAAGAGAACCGTGCGGTTCTCTTTTCAGATTGAAGTTAAAGACTTCTTAGAAACTTTCCTTAGGTGAGTACGGACGTCAGCGAACTTCGTAGAAGTTCCATGACTAATTATTGAGCCTAAGGTCTAAATAATTCCGAGTGCCTGAAACTGTATTGTTTCAGGCACTTTTCTCATAGCGGAAAGTTTCAGTAGATGAATGTCTTAAATAATTAGAATTCAGTTTATTTACCAATGAATCTATTAGCTAATTTTATGTAAAATGTTTATCAATATCTTAAAAAGAGAACCGTTTGGTTCTCTTCTCATTATTTCTTGAAATCGTAGTCTTTTATGATTTCAATTTTTTCAATCTTGATGTCCGTTTTTGGTTTGTCCTTATCATCGGTTTCGGCAGATGCAATTTTATCGACGACATCCATGCCATCGATGACTTGTCCAAAGACAGTGTAGTTACCGCCATCAAGGGTTGGATTTCCACCATTTTTATAAGCATCGATGATCTTAGCTGGGAAGCGATCCGTCGGGAGCTTGCTAGAAATATCTTCCTTATTTTGGTTGATATAGAATTGACTACCGTTGGTATTTGGACCAGAATTGGCCATGGCTAGGGCTCCACGAAGGTTGTAAAGGTATGGAGAATACTCATTCTCAAAACCAGTACCTGAATCTTTGGATTTGTCTTTGCCCTTCCAGATGGATTCACCACCAGTACCATCTCCCTTAGGATCCCCAGTTTGGATCATAAAGTTGTTAATGACACGATGGAAAAGTAAGCCATTGTAATAGCCTTCTTTTGCATGGGTCAAGAAGTTCTCAACTGCAAGTGGGGCATATTTAGGGAAGAGCTTCACAGTGATGTCGCCTTCAGTCGTTGTGATTTTAACCTCCGCTTCGTCTTCAGCCACGTCAGTTGATAGTTGTGGGAAGACGGCATTTTCATTGGTCATGGCATCGTTAAAATCTTTGCGCAGTTGTTCTAATTTCTTTTGTTCTTCTTCAATTTTCTTTTGATCTTTTTCACTAGAGCTAGAAGTTGCTGTCTGCTCTGTTTTTTCTTTGCTTGAGCTTGAGGAGTTAGCGTCTGTCTTATTGGACGAACAAGCTGTTAAAGCCAAGCCGGAAAATAATAGTAGTGCGATTAATTTTTTCATATTCTTCCTTTCCAACATAGTTGTCTTTTTCTATTGTACCTTAATTTTGCGATACTTTCAAATTTAGACGGAAATCTCTCCTCACTAAAGTTGGTTAAAGATTGTCAATGCTTGATAAATCACTAATTAAGAAGGAAGTTGCGTAGAGATAGAAAATTCGGTATGATGGAAAGTGCTTTTAGAGCTGTGAAATAGATTTTTAAAGAGGAAGAAAGTCATAAATGAAACAACCACGTAAATTTTATATTTACTCGAGAAGTTCACTGTATTTTTTGATCTTTTTGGCAGTGTCAATGCTCATCGCTGTCATCCAATTGCTGCTTGAAGATGATTTTTTTGAAAACCTAACAGCCTTATTGGCTGCTTGTTCTCTTCTAGTGACAGTTGGCTGGATTGCTTTTTCATCGATGGGAAGAATAGAGATTAGGAACTCAGAAATAGTGGTCGATCGCAATTTCAAGCGCTATCGTCTAGCCCCATTAACCATTGAGGTCCGTTTAGGAGAAAAGGACTCGACGCGAGGGATCACCAATTATCCAATTTATGTGGAAGGAAAGGTCGTGGGGCATGGGACTTCTGGTCGTTCAATTACACTTAAATTCCTTGGTACTAAACGGAAAAATAAGGAATTACTGAAGTATTATCAAGAACATCTTTAAGCCCAAGTAGAAGCAAAGAAAGCTCTTGAGCAGGAGCCTACGGAAGTGGACTTTGAACAAATCGTATTAGCGTTGAAGGAGCGACAACAATTCCCTTTACGCGATTTGGTCGAATTTGGTGCAGATCAAAGGAATCTCAAAAAAACAGTATTTTATCATCCTAAAGAAAATAAACTATATGTCGGAAAAAGTGTTCCATTTCCCATTATCTTTACTCCAAGTGGCATCCTTTTTTATGGCATTTATCTGTTAACGGATCGAGTATCCTTTCATGGATTTATCCCACTAGTGCTATCATTTGGATTGATGTTTGTCATCGCTATAGGCCAATTGAAACGCAGAAGGCAGAAGTATACAGTGAATGTCATTCCTTATGAAATACCTGAGCACTATTTTCAAGTACAGAAGTCAAATGGATTGAAAACCTATTTGCTAATTCTTGTTTTTGGGCTCATCACCTTAGGATTATCCATCTTATATCTTACCTTCGGAAGCTTTCTGTTATTATTTATAAGTTTTTTGATGTGGTATTTCTTTGTTTTGTTAACATTATGCGGCCAATTCAAGAAAACACACTATTTAAAAATTTTGGAAAAGAAATAGTTTTCTTAATTCTTTAAAGCAATATTCACCCGTATGGGTGATTTCTTTTTGGCCTAAATCACTAATTAAGAAGGAAGTTGCATATAGATGGATAATTCGGTATGATGGGAGATAAGTTGTTTTGTTGGAAAATAAACGAATTCCCTCAAAAACGGTATCATGAATAGGAGGATATAAATTGGATTATAAAACTCTACGAAAAAACTATAGACTCTATATTAGATCTGCTGGCTTGTTGGCAATGCTTCTGATTGTTTGTATAGGATTAGTAGTCAGAGATACTCTTCTTCAGACGGGTGGCGTCTTATTGGTACTTGCAGGCTTGTTTTTATTCATCCAATTGCTTAAGAAGAGCTACACCAACAAGTGCAACACTATGCTCCATGTAGACTTAGATTTAGCTTTTTGGCAGCAATACCTTCAGTTGAACAAGAATGTGAAAAAGCCCATTTTACAGATAGATATGAAGCTAACTTCGGTCGCCTATTCTTTTATGATGGGAGATTTCGACACTGTCATAAAGGAAGCTAGAGAAGCACTTAGTCAGACGGATTATCCGCAAAAATATAAGAACTTTTTTGAGAGTTATCTTATTCGTTCGATCGTCCTGACAGATCCTGATTTGTCTAGAGAAGAGCTAGAGGCTCGATTAAATGAATTGACCATTACAGACCCCACACTAGCTGAGAAAACGAAAAAGGTCTGTCTCGCTCTTTATGACTTAACCATTGCCCACCAAAGTAATGATTATTTTGAAGGCTTAAGCAATGACTTCAAGTACCAGCAGTTAGAAATCATTTACTACCAAGCCTTGAATGCTACTCTTAAAGGCGATAAGTCTAGAGCGGAAGAGCTCTTTCGTAAGTTAGTTTCAGAAGATGAGTCGCTCTATATCGTTCGAAAGGCTAAACAATACTTGAAGGATGAAGGCAATCATCTGTAAATTCGATAATCGAAATAGAGATCAAGGGAGCTTGGGATGAACTATCAGGACTGTCTCGGTGGGAAAAAAGGATGTTAAAATGAAAAAATGGAAAATTGTAGCTTTGCTTCTAGTATCGATTCTATCTATCTCAATGATTGTCTATCAGAAAAGTATAGACCTTCAAAATAATGAACATAAAATTAAATGGGAAAAGTATGATGCAGGATCGATTAAAGAATTACACTATCTAGATGAAGAGAAACGAATAATTTCCTTTCTAGGCTCTGAAGATTTCACTTCCCTTAATGGATGGGCATCAATTGGTGATCGTTATTTAGTTTTAGGAACACGGACTGCAAGTAATGAAGGAATAGACGAGGAACCCAAAAAAGGTTGGACTTGGCATGCGATTGTTTATGATTTAGATTATCTAGATAAGAAACCTGAAAAGGTTGATCTTTACCAAGTTGTTAAGAATTATGATAAAAACTTTTATTTGTTATTTCAAGGAAATATAGTGATTGAGGATGACAAGGAATATTTATTGTTGACACTCCAACAATATGAAAAAAAGAACAGAATCACCGTTAAAATGGACTTGGATTCCAATAAAATAGTGGGTGAAACGACAGAGAAATTACTCAAAAGCAATTATCCCAATAGTCATAACTTAACATCACTTGGAGACGCCATTTATAATAGCAATGTATATAACCGAAACGATTTCTTTATCTTCTCTTATCCGTATTGTGACTGTATCAACTTTGAAAAGGACTACCCTAAGTTTATTCAGTTAGGAAAGGCTAATAAAGAAGATAAAATGGTAGTAGCATTTCGGAAGAAAAAAATATCGGTAGAAGAATCCTATCAATTACTGAGACATTGGTTTGCGCCACTTGGTCAAGATAAATTAGAAGTGATTGAAACAGTTGAAAGTAATGATGGGGAGAAGCAAACCAAAGTATTGGAGACTTATCAAGAGTTTGCAGAATGGACTCATCTTGAAAGAGATTGGTAAGGAGCTATCTAGGCTTGTTTTTAAGAGAAAGACAAAAAAAGGTGACCACTATTTCAGAGATATTAGAAAAATTTTACGCAGACCATGAGATGAAACCCTACATTTCGCCTGAGAGGGATTTGGAAGCTTGGCTGTTGGACCCAAAGCCCGTTTCGAAGAGAAATATGGAGCTCCTGCACGATGTTCTGGTCGCTGGGGATATTATTCTCTTGTGGCGGATTAACTTTGGAACCTTTACGACAGAGACGTGGTTTCCTAAGTACTTCGAGTACACCTATGGGATTCATGCGCCGGAACACTTGAAGGCTTTAGTAGATAAGGATTATGCCTATATTGAATCTGCTTTTGGTTCATTGGACCACATCAATGCGACCATGAAAAAAGCCATTCTCAAAAAGAAGGGAGTCGCTGGCTTGTCCAAGATGAAAGCGGCCGATTTGAACCAAGCTTTGGCTGATCACTTCACAGAAGAAGAGCTAGCCCAACAGTTCACGGTTCGGGGCTATCAGTTGATGGACAAAGGAAAACAAGCGTTGAAAGAACATCAAGCCATCATTGACCGCCACCCAAAGCAAAATCTATAAGTAACAGTGCCCACTCGGTGCTGTTTTTCTGCTTTCTGCTACAAATTTGTGGAAGTGATTTTACTAGAGAACTAGCTTGGAAATGTGATATAATAAAGGTTATGGCAAACAATAATCAATCGAAAAAAACACGGTCGACGAGACGACTGTCCAAAGCAGAATTAGAAAGAAAAAAAGCAATTCATCGCATGATTGCGACCATTCTGATTAGTCTGGTCTTAATTTTTGCGGCCCTGAAATTGGGGGCAGTAGGGGTCTTAGCCTACAATTTGATCCGACTATTTGTTGGAAGTTTGGCCTATTTGGCTATTTTAGCAATCTTTTTCTACCTCTATGCCTTTAAATGGTTGGACAAACACGAAGGGGTGATTTCAGGTTTCCTAAGCTTCTTTACTGGGCTTCTCTTGATGTTTCAGGCCTTCTTTGTATCCTCCCTTCATTTAGACAATAATGGGATCAAGGTCACCTTTTCAAGAATCATGGCAGACTTGATTCATCTGCGGGTGGAGAGTTTTGCTGGTGGTGGTATGATCGGTGCCCTTCTTTATGCTCCGATTTCCTTCCTTTTTTCAAATATTGGCTCTTATTTTATTGGCCTTCTCTTTATTGGATTGGGGATCCTCTTGATGAGCCCTTACTCCATCTATGATTTGTTTGAAAAGGGGTCCGAAGCCTTCCATGCTTCTATGGAAAAACGCAAAGAGCGTCGCGAGCAGAAATTCCTTGAAAAAGAAGCGAGAGCTGCCGAGGAAGCTGCTGCAGCTGAAAGAAAGCAAGAAGAAGCAAGAGCTGTTTTTCCAACTCCCCTTTCTATGGAAGGCCATCCTGTAGATCCTGAAACAGGAGAGGTATTGGCGGAAGAGCCGTTCACAGAGCCTTTTCCAGAAGCTGAGATTGTTGCACCAGCAACACCAGAAATCTACCTGCCAGATGAAGAATGGCCGGAAGAGCCTGAAGCATACGAAGAGCTTCCGGTAGCCGAAGAATTCGAAGACGATGGGGAGGAAGTTCAGGTGGACTTCACGCCTAAGGAACTCCTTCAATACAAACTTCCAACCATTGATCTCTTCGCACCTGACAAGCCCAAAAACCAATCCAAAGAGAAAAATATCGTTCGCCAGAACATCCGCATTTTGGAAGAGACCTTTGCAAGCTTTAACATCAAGGCGACAGTGGAGCGGGCGGAAATCGGCCCCTCTGTCACCAAGTATGAAGTTAAACCGGCTGTCGGTGTGCGGGTTAACCGCATTTCGAATCTAGCAGATGATTTGGCCTTGGCCCTAGCAGCCAAGGATGTGCGAATTGAAGCACCGATTCCAGGGAAGTCTCTGGTCGGGATTGAAGTGCCCAACTCAGAGATTGCGACGGTCTCCTTCCGTGAATTGTGGGAGCAGTCCAAAACAGATCCGGCTAAACTCCTTGAGATTCCTCTTGGGAAGGCCGTAGATGGCTCGGCTCGGACCTTTGATTTGGCCCGGATGCCCCACCTCTTGGTAGCTGGTTCTACCGGTTCTGGTAAATCGGTTGCGGTTAATGGGATTATTTCGAGTATCTTGATGAAGGCTCGTCCGGACGAAGTCAAATTTATGATGGTCGATCCAAAGATGGTGGAGCTTTCTGTATACAATGATATTCCTCACCTCTTGATTCCAGTGGTGACCAACCCACGCAAGGCCAGTCGAGCCCTACAAAAGGTTGTCGATGAGATGGAAAATCGCTATGAGCTCTTCTCGAAAGTGGGTGCTCGCAATATTGCTGGCTTTAATGCCAAGGTGGCGGAGTACAATGCCCAGTCTGAGATGAAGCAAGTACCACTTCCATTGATCGTGGTCATTGTCGATGAGTTGGCCGACTTGATGATGGTTGCAAGTAAAGAAGTGGAAGATGCCATTATTCGCCTCGGACAGAAGGCGCGTGCAGCAGGGATCCACATGATTCTTGCGACCCAACGGCCATCGGTTGACGTTATCTCAGGTTTGATCAAGGCCAATGTGCCTTCTCGTGTCGCTTTTGCGGTATCATCTGGGACCGACTCACGGACCATCTTGGATGAAAATGGGGCAGAGAAATTGCTCGGTCGCGGAGACATGCTCTTTAAACCGATCGATGAAAACCACCCGATTCGTCTGCAAGGATCCTTTATCTCAGATGACGATGTGGAGCGGATAGTCAACTTTGTTAAAGAGCAGGCAGAAGCCGATTATGATGATGCTTTTGATCCAGGAGAAGTGTCGGAATCAGATTTTGACGGAGGCATGGGTGGCTCTGATGAAGGCGATCCTCTCTTTGAAGAGGCCAAGGCGCTCGTGGTTGAAACTCAAAAAGCCAGTGCTTCGATGATTCAGCGCCGCTTGTCAGTTGGCTTTAACCGAGCGACTCGCCTCATGGAAGAGTTGGAAGCAGCCGGTGTGATTGGACCTGCTGAAGGAACCAAGCCTCGGAAAGTATTGCAACAATCATAAGGATAGGGAAAAAGGGCGCTTGTCCCACTCCCTTTTCTTTTTATAGAAAATAGAAAGTAGGACCAGATGAAGTTAGACATGATTCATCATATTGCCATCATTGGACGGGATCGCGATGCCATGTTGCATTTCTATGTGGACCAGTTGGGTTTTGCGATTGTCAGTGAATATGACCGTCCTGAACGCGGAGATATCTTGATCAATCTCCGTCAGGGCCAGCTGACGTTAGAACTCTTTATCAAACCGACGGCCCCAGAACGGCCTAAGCTTCCCTTGCCCGAGCATGCGGGACTGCGTCATCTAGCCTTTAAAGTGGAAGATGTAGAAGTGTATCTAGCTAGATTGGATCAGCTAGGTATTGAGAATACAGGCCTTCGCTATGATGACTTTGATGGTAAGAAAATGGCATTTTTCTTCGATCCAGAAGGATTGCCCTTGGAAATACATGAGTGAGGAACGCAATGGATAGATTAGAAGGACTCAGTCAGGAAGAAGTAGACAAAAAGATCCAAGAGGGCAAGCAAAATAAGGTCACAATCAAGACAGAAAAAAGCCTAGGACAGATCATTCGAGATAATGTTTTTACCTACTTTAATCTGATATTTTTGATTTTGGCTATTTTGTTGGTAGCAGTGAAGTCTTGGAACAATCTCTTGTTTGTCCCGATTGTCGTGGTCAACTCCTTAGTTGGTATTGTGCAGGAAGTCCGCTCCAGACGAATCTTGCGTCAGATGCAATTTCTACACATGAGTGAGGCGATCGCTCTTCGCGAAGGCAAAGAAGTCGCTTTACCTATCGATCAGCTGGTGGAGGGTGATCTAGTTCGCTTTCAAGCTGGAGACCAGATCTATGCGGATGGGGTCTTGCTGGAGGGCGAGCTAAAAGTCGATGAGTCGCAATTGACCGGTGAAGCCGATGAGGTCAAAAAAGGAGCGCAAGATGCGCTCATGTCAGGTAGCTTTGTGATTGCTGGTCAAGGACTGGCACGATTGGAAAAAGTGGGGAATGACTCCTACATCAACCAATTGAGCTTGGAAGCCAAACAGGTCAAGTCCCATGAGGAGTCCGACATGGTTCATGCAGTTAACCGCATCGTAGGGATCATTGGCCTCCTCATCATTCCGCTAGGCTCGCTCCTTTTTCTTCGCAGCTATGTCAGCCTAGGCGATAGCCTCAAGCTCAGTGTGACTTCAACAGTCGGAGCCTTGATCGGGATGATCCCAGAAGGCTTGTATCTCTTGATGACCTTGGCGCTGGCTCTGGGTGCTGTCAGATTGGCCAAGGAAAAGGTTCTGCTCAATAGCATGAAGGGGATTGAGACCTTATCGCGCGTGGATGTCCTTTGTGTCGATAAGACAGGGACCATTACAGAGCCTGGTATGGAAGTGACAGAGATTCGTCCAGTTAAAGACGCTCAAGACTTGGAAGCTCTAGCTCAGTATGTAGAAGCTAGTATGGATCAAAACGATACCATGGATGCGATCCGAAAATTCCACAAGACGCCAATCAGCCGTCCTTGGAAGACTCTTGAAATACTGCCCTTTACGTCCAAGAAAAAGTATGGGGCCATTGCCTTTGAAACGGGGATCTATGTATTAGGCGCTCCAGAATTTGTTTTACGAGAAAGCTTCTCTGAGCTTGAAAAAGAGATCGCCCCTGCTACGCAGGCAGGCCATCGGGTCTTGGCCTTTGGTAAATATAAGGGAAAACACCTGGGAGAGACGTTAGAGGCTCCTGTAGATTTGGTAGCCTGGATTATTCTCTCCAATCCTTTGAGAAAAAATGCCAAAGAAACCTTCGCCTACTTTAAAGAACAAGGTGTAACCATTAAGGTCATTTCAGGGGACAACCCTGCTACCGTCTCAGCTATTGCACAAAAAGCAGGCATTGAAGGAGCAGAAGACCTGATTGATGCCAGAACCTTACTGACGGAAGAAGACTTGCACCAAGCGACGAGCCAGTATACAGTCTTTGGTCGGGTGACCCCAGAGCAAAAGAAAAGCCTTGTAGAAGGCTTGCAGGCAAAAGGACACAAGGTTGCCATGACTGGAGATGGCGTCAACGATATTCTGGCCTTAAAAACAGCGGATTGTAGTATTGCGATGGAATCTGGAAATGATGCGACCAAAAAAATGGCGCAAGTGGTCTTACTGGATTCTGACTTTGGAAAGATGCCGTCTATCGTAGCAGAAGGTCGGCGGGTAGTCAATAATATTCAACGATCAGCCAGTCTCTTTTTGATCAAGAATATCTTTTCTATTTTGTTGGCTATCTCAGTTAGCTTCTTAGCCTTTACCTATCCCATCATGCCGTCGCAGATGTCTTTGATCAGTGGTTTTACGATTGGGATTCCAGGATTCTTCCTAGCGCTTGAGCCCAATAGCGAGCGCATCAAAGGACGCTTTATCGAAACGGTCTTTAAAAATGCACTGCCTGCTGCCTTGACGGATTTTATACTGATCTTTAGTTTAGTACTGTTCTCTTCAGCGTTTGGCATCAAGTCGGAAGAACTCTCGAGTGCAGCCATCTGCTTGATGGCCTTCGTCGGATTTACCATCATTTATCAAGAATCCCAGCCTCTCAATCACTACAAGAGACTGGTTCTTCTAGGAAATATCCTAGCTTTTCTGGTTTCAAGTAGTATCCTAGGGAAATTCTTTAACATGAGCCCCTTGAGACTTCAAACGCTGTTTATCTGCGCCATCATGGCAGTTCTCGCTCTCGTCTTGATTCAACTCTTCAAGAAGTTAGTGGGCTGGTTCTTTCATCGGATGAAATAAAAGAAAGAGAGTGGGACAGAAATCGGTAATTCGTTAGAATTCGATTTCGTCGTCCCACCTCCGCACAGTTGAGTAGGGCTGTAAAAGCTGATGAAATCGGCGTAGTAGAGCCCACTCAACCACTGCGTCTTGCTCGATAATCCAAAAACAATTAAGAGACTAGGACTTTTGTCCCAGCCTCCTTTTGGTATTAGATAAACAAACTAGCTGTTAAGATCAGGTAGAGCAAGAAGGTAACCAGAAATCCAGCACGCCAGAAGTATTTGATAAATTTAGGATAGTAAAAACTCTTTTTCTTTTTTAAGAAATAAACCGTTAGCCCCAGGGCTAAAAGAGACAGACTCAAGGACAGCAAAGGTAAGAGGCTGTGGTAAAAGGCATTGTCTGAGATCAAATAGTACTCCAAGGCAAATAAAGGAAAGGCAATATCAGTGGATCGCCATCCTCTTTTTTGAAGCTTAAAGAGGTGAACAATGATGCCGCTCAGAATTAGCGTTAAAAAAATAAATAATACAGAAGCAACTTTGATTAACATAGCTTCATTCTATCATAAAACGAAAAAAAAGTTTACTATATTTTAATTTTTTCTTGCAAAAAAAGAGAAATCGTGTATAATAGAAAGGTATGCACAAAGCATACTTGTGGGAGGTAAAAATCTGTAATTACCGCCAAAACCACAAAGGAGGATTTAAGAAATGGCTAAAAAAGTCGAAAAACTTGTAAAATTGCAAATCCCTGCTGGTAAAGCTACTCCAGCTCCACCGGTTGGTCCAGCGCTTGGTCAAGCAGGTATCAACATCATGGGATTCACTAAAGAGTTTAACGCTCGTACAGCTGATCAAGCTGGTATGATCATCCCAGTTGTTATCACTGTTTATGAAGACAAATCATTCGATTTCGTTACAAAAACACCACCAGCTGCTGTTCTTTTGAAAAAAGCTGCAGGTGTTGAAAAAGGTTCAGGTACACCGAACAAAACGAAAGTTGCAACTGTAACTCGTGCACAAGTACAACAAATCGCTGAAACTAAGATGCCAGATTTGAACGCTGCAAACATTGAGTCTGCAATGCGTATGATCGAAGGTACTGCTCGTTCTATGGGATTCACTGTTACTGACTAATTGTAACAATCCTATTTGCCCGCAATACACTTGATCAAATGACGAGTGACGTGGGAGATGAAAATCGATATGACCACATTACAAGGAGAAAGATAAAATGGCTAAAAAAAGCAAACAACTTCGTGCTGCTCTTGAAAAAATCGACAGCACAAAAGTCTACAGCGTAGAAGAAGCTGTAGCTCTTGCAAAAGAAACTAACTTTGCAAAATTTGACGCAACTGTAGAAGTTGCTTACAACTTGAATATCGACGTGAAAAAAGCTGACCAACAAATCCGTGGTGCAATGGTATTGCCAAACGGAACTGGTAAAACTGCTCGCGTTCTTGTATTTGCACGTGGTGCAAAAGCTGAAGAAGCAAAAGCTGCTGGTGCAGACTTCGTAGGTGAAGATGACCTTGTTGCGAAAATCAACGATGGTTGGTTGGACTTCGACGTAGTTATCGCTACACCTGACATGATGGCTCTTGTTGGACGTCTTGGACGTGTCCTTGGACCACGTAACTTGATGCCAAACCCTAAAACTGGTACAGTAACAATGGATGTTGCGAAAGCTGTTGAAGAGTCTAAAGGTGGTAAAATCACTTACCGTGCTGATAAAGCAGGTATCGTTCAAGCGATCATCGGTAAAGTTTCATTCGATGATACTAAATTGGTTGAAAACTTTAAAGCTTTCAACGACACAATCCAAAAAGCAAAACCAGCTACAGCTAAAGGTACTTACGTAACTAGCTTGACTTTGACTACAACTCAAGGTCCTGGTATCAAAGTGGATGTTAACTCACTTTAATTGAAATGAAAAGCTGCCTTCGGGTAGCTTTTTTTGTGTCAAAAACTTTTAACAAAATCACCAGAAAACGCTTACAAACCAGAAGTAAAATGTTATACTAGATCTATCAAAAAATAAGGAGATCTATTATGAAGAAAGATCACAACCAATTAAATTGGCTCATGGTCTCACTCATTGCTTTTAATATGGTGTGGGGATTGGGAAATGTCGTGAATAACTATTCGACCCAAGGCATTTCTGTTATTGTTTCCTGGATCCTGATCTTGGCAATTTATTTCATTCCCTATGCTTTGATCGTTGGCCAATTGGGCTCAACCTTTAAAGAAAGTGGGGGTGGTGTCAGTGAGTGGGTTGAAAAGACATCTACAAAACGTCTCGCCTATTTTGCGGCTTGGACCTACTGGGTTGTACATATTCCCTATTTAGCTCAAAAACCTCAACGAATTCTGATTTCTCTAGGTTGGGTTCTTCAAGGGAATGACAAATTTGTGAGTGGCTTAAGCATCCAATGGGTGGTTATCCTTTGCTTGATTATTTTTGGAATTTTTCTCTATCTCTCTACCAAAGGTTTGACGACCTTGAAAGTCATTGGTGGTTTGGCTGGTAGTGCCATGCTGATCATGTCCTTCCTTTTTGTCTTATTAGCAGTTGGAGTTCCTTTCATCAATCCGGGTATGCAATTTGCGACCCAACATATGGATCAGGTGAGCACCTATATTCCAAACTTTGACTTCTCTTATTTTACTACTATTTCTCTCTTAGTCTTTGCGGTAGGTGGAGCTGAGAAGATCTCTCCTTATGTCAACCAAACCCGTAATCCTGCGCGTGAATTTCCGAAAGGAATGATTGTTATGGCAATCATGGTTGGACTTTCTGCCATCCTTGGTTCCTTGGCTATGGGGATGCTCTTTGACAGTGGACATATTCCAGAAGATTTGATGCGAAATGGAGCCTTCCAAGCTTTCCAAATTCTTGGGAAACACTGGGGAGTTGGGAATGTCTTAGTGATTGTCTATGCTTTGACAGACATGATTGGACAAATCGCAGCCCTGGCCTTTTCGATTGATGCTCCGCTTCAAATCTTGCTCCATAATGCAGACGATGAATATATTCCTTCTTGGCTTCGCAAACGTAGCAAGAAAGGCGTCTTGACCAATGGTTACCTCCTGACAGGAATTTTGGTCAGTCTTCTTATCGTCGTTCCCCTCTTTGGGATTCAAGAAATCGATGGGTTAGTAAAATGGATGACCAACCTGAATTCTGTTGTGATGCCAATGCGGTACCTCTGGGTCTTCTTTGCCTATATCATGCTCAATCGTGCTTGGAAGAAGTACAAAGATGCAGAATACAAGATGACCAAGAGTCCAAAACTAGGCTTTATTATTGGAGCTTGGTGCTTCCTGTTCACGGCCTTTGCCTGTATTTTAGGGATGGTGCCAAAAGTGGACTTTAAGGTGGACCCAGTCGCTTGGCAATTCTCTCTATTGACCAATATCTTGACTCCGCTTGTCTTGATTGCATTAGGCATTATTTTGCCATGGATTGCCCGTCGCGAAAAGAAAAAAGTCTAATGGTAAATCCTAGTCCTCGGACTGGGATTTTTCCTTGTTAGACAGCTTTTTGAAAATAAAAAATTTTGATGGATATGACTATATAAAAAACGTAATTTATGGTAAAATAATACAGATCAAAAAAGGAGAGAGAAAATGGTAGAACCTAAGTATAAACGTATCTTAATCAAGCTATCTGGTGAAGCCCTTGCTGGCGAACGTGGTGTCGGAATCGATATCAAAACTGTCCAAAAAATGGCTCAAGAAATCAAGGAAGTTCACGAACTTGGAATTGAAATTGCCTTGGTTATCGGTGGTGGAAATCTTTGGCGTGGAGAACCTGCTGCTGAAGCAGGGATGGATCGTGTCCAAGCAGACTACACAGGGATGCTCGGAACTGTCATGAATGCTCTTGTGATGGCAGATTCGCTTCAACAAGTTGGTGTGGATACCCGTGTTCAAACAGCGATTGCCATGCAACAAGTCGCAGAACCTTATATCCGTGGTCGTGCCCTTCGTCACCTTGAAAAAGATCGGATCGTGATCTTTGGTGCCGGGATTGGTTCTCCTTACTTCTCAACAGATACGACCGCAGCCCTTCGTGCAGCTGAAATTGAAGCAGATGCCATTCTTATGGCCAAAAATGGGGTGGATGGTGTTTACAATGCCGACCCGAAAAAAGATGCTTCAGCTGTGAAATTTGAGGAATTGACCCACCGTGATGTCATCAACAAAGGTCTTCGCATCATGGACTCAACAGCCTCCACTCTCTCCATGGACAACGACATTGACTTGGTTGTCTTTAATATGAATGAACCAGGCAATATCAAACGCGTTGTCTTTGGTGAAAATATCGGTACAACTGTATCAAATAACGTAGAAAAATAATCGAAAATAGAGGAAAATTATGGCAAACCCAATCGTAGAAAAAGCAAAAGAAAGAATGACTCAGTCTCACCAAAGTTTGGGACGTGAATTTGGTAGCATCCGTGCTGGACGTGCAAATGCAAGTCTTTTGGATCGTATTTTCGTAGAATACTATGGAGTAGAGACTCCATTGAACCAATTGGCATCTATCACGATTCCAGAAGCGCGTGTCTTGTTGATCACACCATTTGATAAATCATCTTTGAAAGACATCGAGCACAGCATCAATGCATCTGACCTTGGTATCACTCCAGCCAATGATGGGTCTGTTATCCGCTTGGTTATCCCAGCTTTGACAGAAGAAACTCGTCGTGACTTGGCAAAAGAAGTGAAAAAAGTGGGTGAAAATGCTAAAGTAGCGATCCGTAACATTCGTCGTGATGCTATGGATGAAGCGAAGAAACAAGAAAAAGCAAAAGAAATCACAGAAGATGAATTGAAAGGTCTTGAAAAAGAGATCCAAAAAGTTACGGATGATGCTGTTAAGCATGTAGATGAAATGACAGCTCACAAAGAAAAAGAATTGATGGAAGTTTAATCCATCTCAACCACTACTGGAAAGAAAGACTCAGTTGGCACTGCTGGCTGGGTTTTATTTCCATTATTCTTGTGAAGAAGCAAGAAGAAAGAAGGAAGTATGAATACAAATTTAGCAAGCTACATCATGGGAATGGTCATTGATGAAAATGATCACTTCTATTTTGTTCAAAAAGATGGCCAGACCTACGCGCTTGATAAAGCAGAAGGATCGCATCAAGTCGGAGAAAGTGTTAAGGGCTTTGCCTATACCGATATGAAGCAAAAGCTCCGACTCACGACGCTTGAAGTCACTGCGACTCAAGAAAGCTTTGGCTGGGGAACGGTCACGGAAGTGCGCAAGGACCTGGGAGTCTTTGTCGATACAGGGCTTCCAGATAAGCAGATTGTTGTCTCACTAGATATCCTACCGGAGATCAAAGATCTATGGCCTAAAAAGGGCGATCGTCTCTATATTCGCTTAGAAGTTGATAAGAAAGATCGTATTTGGGGGATCTTGGCCTATCAGGAAGATTTCCAGCGTTTGGCTCGTCCAGCTTACAACAATATGCAAAACCAAAACTGGCCAGCCATTGTCTACCGCTTGAAATTGTCTGGGACTTTTGTCTATCTCCCAGAGAACAATATGCTGGGCTTTATCCATCCAAGTGAGCGCTATGTAGAACCACGCTTGGGACAAGTCCTAGATGCCCGGGTCATTGGATTCCGTGAGGTGGATCGGACCTTGAACTTGTCGCTGAAGCCACGCTCTTTTGAAATGCTTGAAAACGATGCTCAAATGATTCTGACCTATTTGGAAGCCAATGGAGGCTTTATGACTTTGAATGATAAATCGTCTCCAGAAGATATCAAGGCAACCTTTGGGATTTCAAAAGGGCAGTTCAAAAAGGCTTTGGGTGGGCTGATGAAGGCTAAAAAAATCAAGCAAGACCAATTTGGAACAGAGTTGATCTAAAAGGGGGCTTATGCGAAAATCGTTTTATACTTGGCTGATGACAGAGCGCAATCCTAAAAGCAATGCTCCTAAGGCCATTCTAGCAGATCTTGCATTTCACGAGTCTGCTTTTCCCAAGCATACAGATGACTTCGACGAGGTCAGTCGCTATCTAGAAGAGCATGCCAGCTTTTCCTTTAATCTTGGCGATTTTGATGCGATTTGGGAAGAATACCAAGCCCACTAGAGAAGGATAGGTCGAGGATGGTTTTTTCTCGGCCTCTTTGTTATAATAATAGAAAAATACAGGTAGAGAGGTTCTTTATTTGCAAGAACATTCAGTTGAAATTACATTAACGCATCCAGACGATCTCTTTCATTTGTTTGGATCTAACGAACGCCATCTCCGTTTGATGGAGCAAGAATTTGGGGTAACTATTCATGCCCGGACAGAAATCGTCCAAATCATTGGGGAAGAAGAAACCTGCGAGCAGGTTCGTCAAGTCATCCAGGCTCTTTTGGTCCTCGTTAACCGTGGTATGACCATTGGTACGCCAGATGTGGTGACCGCCATTACCATGGTGAGAAATGGGGAATTGGATAAGTTCATCGCTCTCTATGAAGAAGAGATTATTAAGGATAGTTACGGCAAGCCCATTCGGGTTAAAACGCTTGGTCAAAAGATCTATGTCGATAGTGTCAAGAACCATGATGTCACTTTTGGGATTGGACCAGCGGGGACTGGGAAAACCTTCCTAGCAGTGACTTTGGCCGTGACTGCCCTCAAGCGTGGTCAGGTCAAGCGGATCATTTTGACCCGTCCTGCTGTAGAAGCTGGAGAGAGCCTTGGTTTCCTACCAGGGGATCTTAAAGAAAAAGTAGACCCTTATCTACGTCCGGTCTATGATGCTCTTTACCAGATTTTAGGGAAAGACCAAACCACTCGGATGATGGAGCGGGAGATTATCGAGATTGCGCCTTTGGCTTATATGCGGGGGCGGACCTTGGACGATGCCTTTGTCATCCTCGATGAAGCGCAAAATACCACCATCATGCAGATGAAGATGTTTTTGACCCGTCTTGGTTTTAACTCTAAGATGATTGTCAATGGAGATACCAGCCAGATCGACCTTCCTCGAAATGTCAAATCCGGCTTGATTGATGCCCAGGAGAAATTGAAGAACATTTCTCAAATTGACTTTGTGCATTTCTCTGCCAAGGATGTTGTTCGCCATCCTGTAGTAGCAGAAATTATCCGGGCCTACGAGCCCATCCCAAATCCAGTCCTCAAAGAAAAACCGGATGTGGAAGAAGAAGAATAAAAGAAAAGGCAAAGATCATCAGATCTTTGCCTTTTTTATGTTAGAAATTAAACCAATTCATCAATTGGTGAGAAGTCACGCTCTAAACCGGTAGCAACGGGTTGGCTAGTGATGTGACCTTGGTAAGTGGTGACCCCTTGGCGCAGGCCTTCGTCGAGGGCAATGGCCTTGTGGAAGCCATTGTCAGCTAGGGATTCGACATAAGGAAGGGTCACATTGGTAAGGGCGATAGTAGAGGTACGAGCGACAGCCCCTGGGATATTGGCAACGGCATAGTGGAGCACACCATGTTTTTCGTAAACTGGCTCCGTATGCGTTGTGACACGGTCTGCTGTTTCAATAACCCCACCTTGGTCCACAGCTACGTCCACGATGACAGAACCTGGACGCATTTGTTTAACCATATCGTCTGTCACTAATTTAGGAGCTTTAGCCCCAGGAATCAGGACAGCTCCGATAACAACATCGGCATCACGGACACTGGCTTCAATGTTAAATGGATTGGACATAAGGGTTTGGATTTGGTGACCAAAGACATCTTCCAGAACAGCCAAACGTTTAGCGCTGATATCCAAGATAGTCACTTGGGCGCCGAGTCCAAGTGCAATCCGAGCTGCGTGGGTTCCAACGACCCCGCCTCCGATGATGGTAACCTTCCCTTTAGGAACACCAGGTACCCCACCTAGGAGGACACCAGATCCACCTTCTTGTTTAGTGAGGAAGTGAGCCCCGATTTGAACCGCCATTCGTCCAGCAACCTCACTCATTGGCACCAAGAGCGGCAATTGTCCTTCAAGGTCTCGAACGGTTTCGTAGGCTACCCCAGTTGTCTTAGCAGTCACCATGGCATCTGCTAATTCAGGAGCTGCAGCCATGTGCAAGTAGGTGAAGAGCAAGAGGTCTTCACGAAGGAAGTCGTATTCTTCAGCGAGGGGTTCTTTGACCTTGACCACCAATTCAGCTGCCCAAGCTTCTGCAGCAGTTGCAACGATAGTCGCTCCTTGTTTGGCGTAATCTTCATCGCCAAAGCCAGAACCAAGTCCAGCATTTGTTTCTACCAAAACTTGATGGCCTTTCTTCACCAAGCTTTGTACACCTGCAGGTGTCAAGCCAACACGATTTTCATTGTTTTTAATTTCTTTTGGGATACCGATTAACATGATTATTTCTCCTTACTTAGATATGGGTGTAAAAAGGCCATTGGTGTGAGATTCCCTCCTAACTCAATGACCTTTTCACTCCTTATCCAACTCTTTTAATTGATTGTTTTTATTTTATAGAAAAGTGGGTTAAAAAGCAAGAAAAAATTGAGCTTGCCTTCCTTAATGTTATTTGCTAAACTAATCCCTAAAGAAGGAGAGTCAAATGGAAAATTTATATGTGAAGTTAGCGGCTTATCGAGAAATAGAGGCTGAGCGCTTGCACTTGCGTCCGGTCACTCTTGAAGATGCACCGGCTATGCTTGAGTATGCTTCTGATGAGACAGTTACGCGCTATACCTTTGCAACCAATCAAAGTCTAGAAGAGACGCGTAATAATATTGCCCTCTTTTACCTAGCGAGCCCACTTGGCAGATGGGGGATCGAGCTAAAAGAAAATGGAAAATTTATCGGGACTATTGATTTACTGGATTTGGATCTTTGTCTGAAGAAGGGGAGTATCGGCTATGTTCTGAATAAAGACTATTGGAACCAAGGTCTTGCGACAGAGGCTACCAAGGCAGTCATTTCCCTGGCTTTTGAACAGTTAGGGATGAACAAGCTCGTTGCCGTACATGATAAGGACAACCCAGCTTCTGGACGGGTGATGGCCAAATCAGGGATGAAATATTCTCACGAGGAGCCCTACGCGATGCTAGACCTGCATGAAGAAGGGCGAATGGTGACGAGAGTTCATTATGTCCTCACGAAGGAAGAATATTTGGCAGAAAAATGAGTCAGGATATTGACAAAAGGTCTATCTCCATGATATAGTAGATAGGTACTGCTGGTTTAGCTCAGTCGGTAGAGCGCATCCATGGTAAGGATGAGGTCGCCGGTTCAATCCCGGCAACTAGCATAGAAGAAGAGAGAAGCTTAGAGGGGATCTAGGCTTCTTTTTTTGCTTTAATTTCTAATTGAGTGCCTATTTATGGACCTTTTTTCAACAATTTTCAAAAAAACGTTGACAAGCACAGAAATCCGTGGTAAAGTTAGAACAACAAAGAGAAAGGAGAAAACCATCATGAACAAAGTAGATGTTTTGATGACACAATTGAATACACAGCTTCTCCAATCTCAGTTGAGTTCTATGTAAAAATTGAATGAAACCCAAGATGGAGGAGTCTGTCTTGGGTTTTTTGTATGCATTTTTGCCTGCCTTAACTGAATTGGTGACAGGCATCAGAAGGCCCAAGTGTGGACTGAGCACGTACTCAGCTCCTACTTGGGTTTTTTCTGTGCCATTTTGAAAAGGAGAATATATGATCAGAGCTATTTGGGAGTATATCAGGGAGCGCAAGTGGCGATATGTGAAGATCGCTATGGTCCTGATTCTTTATGATTACACTTTATTGATCCCGACGCAAGTCATCCAGCGTTTAGTGGATCATTTGAGTCAGCAGACGCTGACGCAATCAAACTTTGTATGGGATATGGTCCTCTTGGTGGGATCAGCCATCCTCAATTACCTGACGGCTTTTTATTGGCAGTTGCGACTCTTTCAGTCGTCAGTCCATTTCAAGGCGACCCTTCAGGGACAAGCTTTTCGTAAGCTAGTAGCTATGCGGCGTCCCTTTTTTGAGAAATTTCGCTCAGGGGACCTCTTGACGCGCTTTACGACGGATGTGGATGGTATGGCCGATATGGCTGGTTACGGGATGATGGTGCTCCTGTTTGGCGGTGGCTTGTTTGCCTTTATTATTCCGACCATGTTTTTCATTTCTTGGCAATTAACCTTGATTTCCTTTATTCCCATGATCTTCCTTGTCGTCTCTACCTATTTTTTGAGTAGAAAGCAGGAGGAGTATGTTGAGCAAAACCGGGAAGCGGTTGCTCAGTTGAACGATGAAGTCTTGGAGTCCATCGAAGGGATCCGGGTCATGCGGGCCTATAGTAGACGGGATCAGCAGGTCAAACAGTTTCAGAAGAAAACGGCTAGTCTATCCAAAACAGGGGACAAAATTGCTTCTATCCAATATTCTTTTGGCCCCTTAGCCCTGTTGTTTATTGGATTCTCGACAGTCTTGCTCCTGCTATTTGGAGGACAGTCCCTAGCAAGTGGGCAGTTGAGCCTTGGCAAGCTATTGGCCTTGCAGCTGTATTTGGTCTTTTTAATTGAGCCTATGTGGATGATGGCGGACCTGATCTTGGTCTATCAGACAGGGCAAATGTCCTATAAAAAACTAAAAGAAGTGATTGATGAGACAGATGATCTGGAGCCAGATGGTACACACTATTTAGAGCAGATCGATTCGGTAGAGTTTAAGGATTATTCCTTCAGTTATCCTGGTGCTGATCGAAAGAGCCTATCAGGCATTGATTGGACTATCCAGCGAGGACAGACGGTTGGAATTGTTGGTCGTACCGGTGCAGGAAAGACTACCCTGGTTCGACAATTCTTGCGGCAATACCCAGTTGGTGAGGGAGAATTCTTGGTCAACCAGCAACCGATCGTGGACTACAACCGACACTCGATTGAAGAAAAAATTGGTTATGTTTCCCAAGAACATATTTTATTTTCTAAGTCTATCCGTGAGAATATAGCGCTTGGTAAAAAAGGAGCCAGCCAAGAAGACTTGGTGGAAGCAGTAGCCCAAGCTGCTTTTGCGGATGATCTCGAGCGGATGTCTCATGGAATGGACACCCTGATCGGTGAGAAAGGGGTCTCTGTATCAGGAGGTCAAAAACAGCGGATCTCTTTGGCGCGTGCCTTCTTAAGAGATGCAGATCTCTTGTTGTTAGATGATTCCCTTTCGGCAGTGGATGCGAAGACCGAACAGGCCATTATTGACACCATTCAAAAAGAACGAAAAGACAAGACGACCATCATTGTTTCTCATCGCTTGTCGGCTGTCCATCAGGCTGATTGGATCATCGTCTTGGATCAAGGACAGATTGTTGAAGAAGGCAGGGCTAGTGATTTATTAGCTCAAGAGGGCTGGTATTATGAACAATACCAACGGCAACAAAAACAGGAAGGAGAATAAGATGAAAGTATTGAAACGATTATTATCTATGATCACGCTTTATCTAACTGTCTTTCTTGCTGGCTTCATTTGCCTCTTACTAGCCACCATTTTTTCTGAATTGTCTCCCTTTCTTCTCCAAAAGATGATCGATGGGCCTTTGACTGCATTGACCCACGGTGGAGGACAAGGGGACTTGCTTCAGATGGGAGGATTCTATCTCTTGGTCTTGAGCCTGGGGCAGCTGATTAGCTACATGGGCAATCGGATCTTGCTACATGGAAGTAATCAAGTAACCGCTAGTCTGAGGAACCAAGCCTTTCAAGTCATGCAAGGGCTGCCTATTTCTTATTTTGATGATAAGCCGGCTGGGAAGATCGCGACAAGAATTGTCAATGATACGGAGACCTTGAGGACCCAGTTTTATAACTCTTGTATGATTTTAGTCATCTATTTGGTACGCTTTCTCTTTATCCTAGGGATTCTCTTTTACCTGAGTCCTATGATGGGCCTTCTCTTGTGTTTGGTCTTTCCGATTTTCTATGGGATCCAGTATCTCTACAAGGTCATGACGGACCAGCCTATGAAGGATTTCTTTGATGCGCGAAGCGAGGTCAATACCCAGGTCAATGAACTCTTGCACGGTGCTAGTATGATTCAGCTCTATCATCAAGAGCCTGGTGTGGTGGAGGAGTTTGAAGCCACTACCCAGAAGATGTTAGGAGCAAATGATCGAATCCTCTTAGCCGATTCTATCGCTTCTTGGACCTTGACGGAATTGCTCAAGTTTTTAGTGATTGCAGGCATTTTGACTATCGCTGGGATTTCTTTCCTACAGGGTAATATCGGTGTGACGGCTGGTTTCTTATTTATCAATATTAACTATGTGATTAATCTATTTGATCTCATGGCCAATCTTAGTCGTCAATTCCCAAATATTCGGCGATCCTTAGAAACGGGGAGCCGCGTCCTTGCCTTCTTAGACCAACCGTTAGAGGCCGATGGTGCATTGGAACTGAAGATAGAAAAGGCAGAGGTCGTGTTTGACGACGTTCAATTTGCCTATGAAGAAGGTAAGCCAGTTCTGCGGGATATTGCCTTTCAGGCTAGCCCTGGGGAAACTATCGCCCTTGTGGGCCATACTGGATCAGGTAAGTCTTCTATTATGAACCTGCTCTATCGTTTCTATGATCCTCAAGAAGGGGCAATTTTGATCGATGAGCAAGATATTCGCCAAGTCTCTCGTGAGAGCCTACGAAGCCACATGGGCATTGTTCTGCAAGATCCTTATCTATTTACAGGAACCATTGCTAGTAATGTGGCCATGAGTCAGGAACATATTGACCGGGATGGGGTCAAAGAAGCACTGAAAAAAGTCGGGGCTTGGCCTTTTGTAGAGCGTCTTGAAAAGGGAATTGATCATCCAGTAGTTGAAAAAGGCTCGGCCTTTTCAAGTGGAGAGCGCCAACTGATTTCCTTTGCGCGGACCCTCTACATGAACCCGAAAATTTTGATTCTGGACGAAGCAACCTCCCACATTGATACGGAGACAGAGGAGATCATTCAGAAGGCTATGGCAGTCCTGCAAAAGGGCCGGACCACCTTTATCATTGCCCATCGCTTATCGACCATTCAAGATGCAGATCAGATCTTGGTTCTATCAGAAGGGCGCATTGTCGAACGTGGGCAACATGCAGACTTGATTGCTCATGGTGGCATCTATGCCCAGATGCAAGCTATCCAACAGACGGTTGAATAAAAGGGCATTCTTCAAATAGTAAAAGTAGCGTGTATTCTAGTATATACGCTATTTTTATGCTATAATTGAAATGATAGTGAGGTGATCCAAGATGTATATTGAAATGGTTGATGAGACCGGTCAAGTCTCTGAAGAAATGATCAAACAAACCCAGGAAATTTTAGAATTTGCTGCAAAAAAATTGGGCAAAGAAGACAAGGAAATGGCAGTGACCTTTGTAACCAACGAACGTAGCCATGAATTGAACTTGGAATACCGGGACACGGATCGCCCAACGGATGTGATCAGTCTGGAATACAAACCAGAGATGGACATTGCTTTTTCAGAAGAAGATTTAGAAGACCATCCAGAGTTAGCAGAGATGATGGCTGAATTCGATACCTATATTGGAGAGCTTTTTATTTCTGTAGACAAGGCGCGTGAGCAAGCTGCTGAGTATGGCCATAGCTTTGAGCGCGAGATGGGCTTTTTAGCAGTGCATGGCTTCCTTCATATCAACGGTTATGATCACTATACGCCGGAAGAAGAGAAGGAAATGTTTGGCTTACAGGAAGAGATTTTGACAGCCTATGGACTCACAAGACAATAAACGAAAATGGAAAAATCGAGAACTGATTGCCAGTCTTGAATTTGCTTTAACAGGGATTTTCACAGCCTTTAAAGAGGAACGAAATATGCGTAAGCATGCACTTTCAGCTATCTTAGCGATTGTTGCAGGCTTCCTTTTTGGCATTTCAGCAACAGAGTGGCTCTTTCTACTCTTAAGTATTTCTTTGGTCATTGCCTTTGAAATCATGAATTCTGCTCTTGAAAATGTAGTGGATTTGGCGAGCGATTACCATTTCTCCATGCTGGCAAAGAATGCCAAGGATATGGCGGCAGGAGCGGTTCTCGTCATTTCGGGCTTTGCCTTTGTGACAGGTCTCATCATATTTGTGCCCAAGTTGTGGGCTTTGGTATTTGGATAAGAGGGAGACTTCCCTCATGAAAGGAAACTATGACATTTAAATCAGGCTTTGTAGCCATTTTAGGACGTCCCAATGTCGGGAAGTCAACTTTTTTGAACCACGTCATGGGGCAAAAAATTGCCATCATGAGTGATAAGGCGCAGACAACGCGTAATAAGATTATGGGAATCTACACGACCGATAAGGAACAGATTGTCTTTATCGATACCCCAGGGATTCACAAACCCAAGACAGCGCTTGGAGACTTCATGGTGGAGTCGGCCTATAGCACTCTTCGAGAAGTGGATACCGTTCTCTTTATGGTGCCAGCAGACGAGCCACGTGGTAAAGGCGATGACATGATCATCGAGCGCCTCAAGGCTGCTAAGGTACCGGTTATTCTGGTGGTCAACAAGATCGACAAGGTGCACCCTGACCAACTCTTGGCGCAAATCGATGACTTCCGTAGTCAGATGGATTTCAAGGAAATTGTGCCGATTTCAGCCCTTCAAGGAAACAATGTTTCGCATTTGATTGATATTTTGAGCGAAAACTTAGAAGAAGGTTTCCAATATTTCCCTGCTGACCAAATCACTGACCATCCAGAGCGTTTCTTGGTCTCTGAAATGATCCGTGAGAAGGTCTTGCATTTAACGCGGGAAGAAATTCCTCACTCTGTTGCAGTAGTCGTGGATTCTATGAAGCGGGATGAAGAGACAGATAAGGTCCATATCCGTGCAACCATCATGGTCGAGCGCGATAGCCAAAAAGGCATTGTCATCGGAAAAGGTGGCGCCATGCTCAAGAAAATCGGAACCCTTGCGCGTAAGGATATCGAGCTCATGCTAGGGGACAAGGTCTTCCTAGAAACTTGGGTCAAGGTCAAGAAAAATTGGCGGGATAAGAAATTGGATCTTGCTGATTTCGGATACAACGAAAAAGAATATTAATAAGAGGTGGGCAGAAGCCTGCTTCTTGTTTTTGAAAGGAGTTCTATGCCTGAATTACCAGAAGTAGAGACTGTCCGACGCGGTCTTGAGAAATTAATTCTTGGAAAAACCATCCAGTCAGTGGAAGTAAAGTATACAAAGATGATTCAGACGGATCTGGATGCTTTTCGTCAAGATCTCCCAGGTCAAGAAATTCTGGCTATGGGGCGCCGCGGGAAATACCTCTTGTTTTATCTGAAGGATCTGGTCCTCATCTCGCATTTGCGGATGGAAGGCAAGTATTTCTTTTATCCAGACGAAGTCCCTTTTCGCAAGCACGCCCATATCTTCTTTCACTTTACAGATGGCAGCACCCTGGTCTATGAAGATGTCCGCAAGTTTGGGACCATGGAAGTCTTAGTACCTGAGCTTGTAGACAGCTACTTTTTGGCGAAAAAGATTGGTCCAGAACCAACAGAATCAGATTTTAAAGGGCCAGCCTTCCAAGCAGCTCTTAAAAAATCAAAGAAACCCATTAAATCAGCTCTTTTAGACCAAAAATTAGTGGCTGGTCTGGGCAATATCTATGTAGATGAGGTCCTTTATCGAGCCAAGGTTCATCCAGCCCGTTTGGGTCAAAGCTTGACTGCTGGAGAAGCTAAAGCCGTTCGCAAAGAAACGATTGCTGTGCTTGCCCAAGCTGTTGAAAAGGGTGGCTCCACCATTCGCTCTTATAGCAATGCCTTCGGAGAGGATGGCACCATGCAGGAGGAACACCAGGTCTATGGAAAAACAGGCCATCCTTGTTTACGCTGCGGGACACCGATTGAGAAAATCCAGCTGGGGGGACGCGGAACCCATTTTTGCCCGCACTGTCAAAAGGAGAACTAGATGGCAAGAATCATTGGATTAACAGGAGGGATTGCTTCAGGAAAGTCCACTGTCACCTCCTATTTGAGAGAAAAAGGTTATCCTGTCATTGATGCTGATCGAGTGGTCCGTGACTTGCAGGCACCAGGAGGAGCCCTTTACCGTGTCCTAGTAGATCATTTTGGTAGAGAGATCCTTACCAAAGAAGGAGAGCTGGATCGCGTCGCTCTAGGTCAACGGATTTTTTCAGATCCTAGTGAACGAGACTGGTCCAATCGCGTCCAAGGCCAGCTCATTCGTGAGGCTTTGGCAGATGCAAGAGACAGGCAAGCAGCTCAATCCGATCTCTTTTTTATGGATATTCCCCTCTTGATCGAGCAAGGCTATGAAGAGTGGTTTGAAGCCGTATGGTTGGTGGCTGTATCAAAAGAAACTCAGCTCAAACGTTTGATGGAACGCAACCACTTGTCAGAAATACAGGCTCAAGAGCGCATTGCGTCTCAAATGCCACTAGAAGAAAAAAGAACCCATGCAGATCTGGTCTTAGACAATAATGAGGATCTAGCTGCTCTCTATGCCCAATTAGATAGAGCCTTAGAACAATTAGAAAGAAGATGATTTTATCACAAGAGAAGTCAATTGGCGTAAAAATCTATGGATCGCCTGGATCGGATGCTTTTTCATCGGAGCCAGTCTTTCATTAGTTGTGCCGTTTATGGCCCTCTTTGTAGAAGAGTTGGGTGTTACGGGCAAGGCTGTTCCTTTTTATGCTGGGATTGCCGTCGCGAGTTCTTCTGTAACCTCTGCGATCATGTCTCCTATCTGGGGGAGCCTGGCCGACCGCTATGGTCGAAAACCCATGATGCTCAGGGCTTCTATTGCTATGACCCTGACCATGGGAGGGATTGCCTTTGTGCCATCCGTCTTTTGGCTCTTGGTTTTGCGCTTTCTCAACGGTGTCTTTTCAGGCTTTGTCCCTAATAGTACAGCCTTGATTGCCAGTCAAGTCCCAAAGGACCAATCAGGCTATGCCCTGGGGACTTTGTCGACCGGTGTCGTAGCTGGAACCTTGATGGGGCCTTTGCTTGGGGGACTCATTGCTGAAAATCTGGGAATGCGCAATGTCTTTCTTTTGGTAGGATGTTTCTTATTTCTAGTGTCCCTTTTAACCTTTTGGGGCATCGAGGAAGACTATGAGCCCCTGCCAAAAGAAGAACAAAAATCCAGTTGGCAGTTGCTCATGTCCATTCAGCAAAAGGATATTCTCTTAGGCCTCTTTTTGACCAGTATGACCATTCAAATGATCGCCCAATCTATTTCTCCAATCTTGCCTCTTTATGTGCGAGCTTTAGGGCAAAGAGATAACTTGATTTTTGTATCGGGGATGATTGTTTCGGCTATGGGGATATCTAGTATGCTCTTTTCAGGTTGGATGGGTAAACTCGGGGACCGAATCGGGAATCACCGGCTCTTATTGCTGGCTCTTCTCTATAGTGGCTGTCTCTATCTCCTCTGCGCTCAGGCCCAAACGCCCCTGCAATTAGGAATCTTACGTTTTCTCTTTGGAGTTGGGACCGGAGCCTTATTGCCAGGAGTTTCCGCTTTGTTAAATCGCTTAACTCCTCCTGAAGGGATCTCTCGGATTTTTAGCTACAACCAGCTCTTTTATTATCTGGGTGGGGTGTTCGGTCCGATGATGGGATCGAGTATTTTCATGCATTTTGGCTATCATTGGGTCTTTTACGGAACAGCCCTTTTGGCCTTTACTGATTTAATGTTCCTCTTATTCTTATTTAGAAAGTATTTGAAAGTGAGAGAGATACGTGCGAATTAAAGTTCAATTGACCTGCACCAGCTGTGGGAGTCAGAATTATTTGACCAGTAAAAATACCAAGACCCATCCTGAGAAGATCGAGGTCTTGAAGTATTGTCCCAAGGAAAGAAAAGTAACCTTACATATTGAATCAAAATGATTTTCGTGGTATAATAGTGAAGATTTTAAGGAGTTTTGAATATGAGCGGAGCATTAACAACTATTTTACTAGTATTATCAGCATTGATTATTATCGCAATTTTTATGCAACCAACTAAAAACCAATCGAGCAACGTCTTTGACGCTAGCTCAAATGACTTGTTTGAACGTTCAAAAGCGCGTGGTTTTGAAGCCGTGATGCAGCGTTTGACAGCCATTATGATCTTCTTTTGGTTATTGATCGCGATGATCTTAATGGTACTTTCTAGTAGATAAGATAGGCTCAGACAATGTCTTTGCCTATTTTTATTTTGCAAAACGATGATTATAAAATTAGATAGAAAAAAGGAGGCTGGATAACCAGTAAAAAATCAATGAAAACAGATATAAAAGAATATTTACAAGAGCATGGCAAAGTCCAGATCAATGATTTAGCAGCTGCTCTAGGAAAGGAAGGGTCTAAGGATTTCCGTGAGTTGGTCAAGACCATCTCTCTGATGGAACGCCGTCATGAGTTAAAATTTGAGGATGATGGCTCCCTGTGCTTATCCCAAAAGAAGGCGCCAGCAATTACCCTCAAGGGCACCTTTCACGCCCATAAAAATGGCTTTGGTTTTGTCAGTTTAGAGGGCGAAGAAGAGGACCTCTTTGTTGGACGAAATGATGTCTATCATGCCATCGATGGGGATACCGTTGAGATCGTCATCACCAAGGTTGCAGACCGAAACAAGGGAACTGCAGCTGAGGCCAAGATTATTGATGTCTTGGAACATAGTCTTAAAACGGTAGTCGGACAAATCGTCCTGGACGAGGAAAAGCCAAAATATGCCGGCTATATTCGTTCGAAAAATCAAAAGATCAGTCAGCTGATCTATGTGAAGAAGCCAGCCATCCAATTAGAAGGTACCGAAATTCTCAAGGTTGAAATTGACCAATACCCGAGCCGTAAGCACAATTATTTTGTAGCGACTGTACGCGATGTGGTAGGTCATGTGACAGATCCAGGCATTGATGTCTTAGAAGTGTTGGAATCTATGGATATCGTCTCAGAATTTCCTGAGGAAGTTTTGAAAGAAGCCGAGCAGGTTCCAGATGCACCGTCTGAAAAGGATATAGAAGGACGCTTGGATCTGCGAGAGGAGATCACCTTCACGATTGATGGGGCAGATGCCAAAGACTTGGATGATGCTGTTCATATCAAGCTACTCAAGAACGGCAACTTTGAGCTGGGGGTTCACATCGCAGATGTCTCTTATTACGTTACAGAAGGCTCAGCTCTTGATAAGGAAGCTCTAAATCGTGCAACCTCTGTCTATGTGACCGACCGAGTAGTGCCCATGCTTCCAGAACGCTTGTCCAATGGGATCTGTTCTTTAAATCCGAATGTAGACCGCCTGACCCAGTCTGCCATCATGGAGATTGATCCTCATGGAAAGGTCGTCAAGCATACCATTACCCAAACAGTGATCAATACAACCTTCCGAATGACCTATAGCGACGTCAATGATATCTTAGCGGGAGACGAAGATAAAGCTCAAGAATTTAAGAAAATTGTCCCAAGTATTCATCAAATGGCGACCTTGCATGGTATTCTAGAAAGCATGCGGATTCGCCGAGGAGCCCTCAATTTTGATACCAATGAGGCTAAAATATTAGTCAATAAAGAAGGAAAACCAGTTGATATCGTCCTCCGTCAAAGAGGAATTGCGGAGCGGATGATTGAGTCCTTTATGTTGATTGCCAATGAAACGGTGGCGGAGCACTTTACGCGACTGAAATTGCCGTTCATCTACCGGATCCACGAAGATCCAAAGGCAGAAAAAGTACAGAAGTTTATCGATTATGCTTCTAGCTTTGGGATCCAGATCTACGGAACGGCTAGTGAGATGAGCCAAGAAGCCCTGCAAGAAATCATGCGCAAGGTTGAAGGAGAACCTTATGCAGATGTCCTTTCGATGATGTTGTTGCGCTCGATGCAACAGGCCCGTTACTCAGAGCACAACCATGGCCACTATGGGCTCGCTGCGGAGTATTATACTCACTTTACCAGTCCCATTCGTCGTTATCCGGACCTCATGGTTCATCGAATGGTGCGCGCATACGGAAAATCTCAAGAAGCGGCTGAACACTTTGAACAAGTCCTTCCAGACATTGCCAGCCAATCCTCTAGTCGAGAGCGCCGGGCTATTGACGCCGAGCGCGAAGTAGAGGCTATGAAAAAGGCCGAATACATGGAAGACTATGTTGGGGAAGAGTACGATGCCGTGGTTTCCAGTGTGGTGAAATTTGGCCTCTTTGTGGAGTTGCCAAATACAGTTGAAGGCTTGATCCATATTACCAATCTCCCTGAATTCTACCATTTTAACGAAAGAGATCTCACCCTTCGTGGGGAAAAATCCGGAGTGACCTTCCGTGTCGGTCAGCAGATCCGGATCAAGGTAGAAAGAGCTGACAAGATGACCGGAGAGATTGATTTCTCCTACATTCCGAGTGAATGGGATGTCGTTGAAAAAGGACTCAAGGCCAAGGGGCGTGATCGCGATAGCAATCGCAGAGAACGTAGACGCAAGGAGAAAAAAGCTTCTAAGAGTTCGTCTATCAGAAGAGACGAAAAACGGAAAGATGCTTCTCCTAAATCCAAAAAGAAAAAAGGAAAGAAACCTTTTTACAAGGAAGTAGCAAAGAAAGGAGCCAAACATGGCAAAGGGCGAAGGAAAGGTAGTCGCGCAAAATAAAAAGGCGAGACACGACTACACCATCGTGGATACGATTGAAGCAGGGATGGTCCTGACAGGAACAGAGATCAAAAGTGTCCGTGCAGCACGCATTAACTTGAAAGATGGCTTTGCACAAGTAAAAAATGGTGAGGTTTGGCTCAGTAATGTGCATATTGCCCCTTATGAGGAAGGAAATATCTGGAACCAAGATCCAGATCGTCGCCGCAAGCTCCTGCTTCACAAAAAGCAAATCCAAAAGCTGGACCAAGAAACCAAAGGAACTGGGATGACCCTGGTGCCATTGAAAGTCTATCTTAAAGACGGTTATGCCAAATTGCTTTTGGGACTTGCCAAAGGGAAACATGATTATGACAAGCGCGAATCCATCAAACGTCGGGAACAAAACCGAGACATCGCACGGGTCATGAAGCAATACAATACACGGTAATCAAAAAGCAGTTTTGAAACTTGTTTCAGAACTGCTTTTTTCTTAGAGACGGCCTCTTCTTTTTCGAACTTGTCAAGAGCTTCTTTTTTCTGTATGATAAAGGTACTGAAAGAAAAAGGAGAAGCTATATGACTCAAAAATTGATTGCCTACAAGCGCATGCCCCTCTGGAACAAGGATACCATGCCAGAAGCCCTCCGACACAAACACAATACTAAGGTGGGGACCTGGGGGAAGATTACGGTTCTAAAAGGTCAGTTAAGATTTATTGAATTGACAGAAGATGGGGAAGAAATCGCTAGCCATATCTTTGAAGCTGGAGCCGAGAACCCCATGGTAGAACCCCAAGCCTGGCACCGTGTCGAAGCTGCAACAGACGATGTGGAGTGGTACTTAGAATTTTACTGTGAGCCAAAAGACTATTTTCCCAAAAAGTACAACACCAATCCTGTCCATTCAGAAGTGTTAGAAGCAGTGAAGATTGTTCCAGCTGGAAAGGCACTGGATCTAGGATGCGGGCAAGGTCGCAATGCTCTCTTTTTAGCCCAACATGGCTTTGACGTGACAGCCGTGGATCAAAATGAACTGGCTCTTGAAATCTTGCAAAGCATTGTCGCTGAGGAAGATCTAGAAATGCCTGTGGGACTCTATGATATCAATGCTGCAGCCCTCACCCAACACTATGATTTGATTGTGTCAACGGTAGTTTTCATGTTTCTAGAGGCTGATCGGATTCCAGCTATCATCCGAAATATGCAGGAACAGACCAATCCAGGTGGTTACAATCTGATTGTCTGTGCCATGGATACGGATGATTATCCCTGCCAGGTGCCCTTCTCCTTTACCTTTAAAGAAGGGGAACTGGCGGAGTATTATAAGGATTGGGAATTGGTTAAGTACAACGAAAATCCCGGCCATCTTCATCGACGAGATGAGAACGGCAATCGAATCCAACTTCGATTTGCAACCATGTTAGCAAAGAAAAAGGAATAGAATGGAAGCGAGACAATAGGATCTCGCTTTTTTGATCTCGGCTGAAGAATCTACACAAGGAGATTTTGTCCTTCCTTACTTGCCAAAAAGAAAAACCTTCTCCACGAAAGTTGGAAAAGGTTGGCTAGCTTAGTTCCAGCTAGTAAAATCTGAGACACTAAGAATGATGGTTGCAATCTCGATTGGATCTTCCTTAGATCCAGATTCTAGCCAGGTCACAATCACAGATTCGATTGTAGCAATGAAAATCTCAAGGCCATATTTGTAGGGAACCTGGAAGTCTGAGATGATGTGCTCCTCAGCATGGGGAGTATCGTCTAATGCATGAAGGGTAAAACCTCTTACCAATTTACGAAAGTCCGAATAGCAGGCTTGAGTGAGGGCGTATATAAAGTCATAGTTTTCTTTAATGGTCGTTAAGACATTGAGAAAATTCACCTTGACAGGGCTTCCTTCAACAAAAAGACTATCCAATTCTTGCACCATATCCATTTTCATTTGTTCGAACATGTCGTATTTATCTACATAATGCAAGTAGAAGGTCCCGCGGTTGATCCCAGCGGTTTCTGTCAATTGTCGAATCGTAATGCTTTCAAAAGGTTGCTGCAGTAGCAGTTTTGAAAGCGCGTCTCTCAAATCGGCCTTGGTTGTCGTTTGTCTTTGTCGTGCCATATGTTCCTTTCTATTGTTGTATGAGTCTGTTTCTATTTATTTGACGTTGAAATAATTTACAGGTTAAATAATTTCACGCCACTAACAAATAGCATTATACTCTAAAAAGATAAATCAGACAACTTTTCCAATTTTTGAAAGGCTTGTAAAAGTATGTAAAAAAATCACAAGTTTATGACTGGCGGGGCTCGGCAAGAATTTGTGAAAATATCACAATAATTAGTGATTTAAAATAATTCCCTTCTAAAAAAATGGTCAGGAAATTTTTAGGAAAAGAATAAACAAGATGGAGAAAGTGACCTGAGAAACAAAAGAAACCAGCACCATTCAAAGTGCTGGTTTTCCTTATTTGATAAAGGTTGTTACAATTAAATGAAGATTCAAGATGGTCAGGACAATTGCGACTAGATAGCCTAAGAGGGTATTCCATTTGGCATTGACGTGTTCTCCCATGATATCTTTATTGGAGGTGAAATAAACCAAGGGGAAGATAGAGAAGGGGAGGGCTGCTGATAGAAAGACCTGAGAATAGACCAGCAGGTCGTCCAAGACATGTTCCTGGTCTCCAAATAAAATCGCAACGATGATGACTGGAAGGAGAGCAATGATGCGGGTCATAAGACGGACCAACCATTGTGGCAGTCGGAATTTTAGGAAACCTTCCATAACAATTTGACCGGTTAGGGTACCAGTAATGGTTGAGTTTTGACCACTAGCTAACAAAGCGATGGCAAAGAGTGTGGACAGAAAAGGACTGGCAATAGCTCCTGCAATCTGGTTATCCTTGAGAGCATCGTACATGCTAGAGAAAGCACCGATCTTGTCACCGTGTCCGAAGAAGAGGGCGGCCCCAAGAATCAAGAGCAGGGAGTTGACGACAAAGGCCAAACTTAATTCGATATTGGAATCCCAGGTCATAAAACGCACCGCACGCTTGATGTCCGCTGGATCGTTGTAATCGACTTTTCGTGTTTGAGAGATCGAAGAGTGGAGGTAGAGGTTGTGGGGCATTACCGTTGCCCCGATGATTCCTAATGCCAAGGTCAAGGCTTCATTTCCCTTTGGAAGCCCGATTCCGACTACTTCTTTTTGAGGGAGAAAGCCGGCGAAGATTCCTCCGATATCTGGCTTCGATAGGAAGACTAGGTAGCCGAAAATTGCGAGGATCGTTAGGATCAAGGTTGAAACGATAGCTTCGATCTTACGAAAGCCCAGATGCATGAGGCCTAGGAGAAGGAAGACATCAAAGATGGTGATGAGGATGGAAAAGAGTAAGGGCCAACCAAAGAGAAGGTGGAGGGCAATCCCTGATCCGATGACCTCAGCTAAATCTGTTGCCATTAAAGCTAGCTCGATCACAAGCCAAAGAGTATAGCGAAGCCATTTGGGTAAGTGATGGGCGGTCGTTTGGGCCAGATCTTTGCGATGGACAATCCCTAGTTTACCAGCCATTTGTTGTAACTGCATGGCGATTAAAGAAGAGAGGAGAACCACCGATAAAAGGAGATACCGATACTGTGCTCCTCCAACGACACTGGTGATCCAGTTCCCCGGATCCATATAGCCGACTGCTACGAGACTACCTGGTCCTGAAAAGAGCAGGAGGGCCTTCCAAAAGGGGATTCCTTTTGGAACATCAATAGATTGATTGATTTCTTGAAGTGATTTCCTTTCAAACTGTTGTAAACTCACAATGAGCCTTCTTTCTAACAATAACTAAAATTTGTTTCTCATTATAGCATAAAATTGACAATCATTCATGATTCTAAGGGATCTTGCAAATCTTTGATCTCCCTATTCCTTTGAGATCTAGAAGAAAAGGACTATAATATAGATAGAAACTACAGGAGGAAAGAGAAAATGGCCTACATCGAAATGAAACATTGTTACAAGCGATACAAGAGTGGAGAGACAGAGATTCTCGCCAATCAGGATGTTTCTTTTGAGATTGAGCAAGGAGAATTGGTCATCATTTTAGGAGCTTCAGGTGCTGGTAAATCAACGGTTCTCAATATCTTAGGAGGGATGGACACCAACGATGAAGGCCAGGTTTTGATTGATGGTGTGGATATTGCTAAGCTTAATCCCCATCAAAGAACGGATTATCGGCGGGATGATGTTGGCTTTGTTTTTCAATTTTATAATTTAGTGGCCAATCTAACAGCTAAGGAAAATGTCGAGTTGGCATCAGAAATTGTTTCTGATGCTCTAGATCCAGAAACCGTATTAAAAGAAGTAGGACTTGGAAATCGTCTGCATAATTTTCCAGCCCAATTGTCAGGTGGAGAGCAACAACGGGTGGCGATTGCTCGGGCAGTGGCGAAAAACCCTAAAATTCTCCTTTGCGATGAGCCGACGGGAGCATTGGATTACCAGACAGGGAAGCAAGTATTGGGGATTTTACAGGATATGTCTCGAAAAAAAGGAGCGACGGTCATCATCGTAACCCATAATGCTGCTCTAGCTCCAATTGCGGACCGAGTCATTCGCATGCACGATGCAAAGGTTCAGTCAGTCGAAGTCAATGAGGCCCCTCAAGATATTGCGACACTAGAATATTAGAAGAGGTGGAAGCATGAAACGAAAAGTATATTGGAAAGACCTCTTTCATTCTTTTACTGAGTCAAAAGGGCGTTTCCTTTCCATCTTAACCTTGATGATGCTAGGAAGTTTAGCCTTGGTTGGCTTGAAAGTGACTACTCCAAACATGCATCGAACCGCTAACCAGTTTATCCAGCAAGAAGAGATGCTGGATCTTGCTGTCATGGGAGACTTGGGATTAGATCAAGCGGATCAAGAAGAGCTGGAAGGACTCAGTGGGACCCGTGTCGAATTTGGCTCTCTGACGGATGTGACAGTGGAAGGAACAGGGAGGGCTATTCGGCTCTTTTCTCCTCCAAAGAGCATTTCGTCCTTTCGTGTGACCAAGGGGCGTCTGCCAAAGAAAGAAGAAGAACTGGCCCTAGCTAGTTTTTGGTCCGGTCGCTATCAGATTGGAGATCGATTTACGGTTGAAGAAAAGGTTGGAGAGAAGTCTGTTTTAAAGAGAAAGCACTTTACTATTGTTGGCTTTGTTCAATCATCTGAAATGTGGTCTCAGAAAAATTTAGGCAGTGCAAGGAGTGGAAGTGGAAATCTAGATGCCTATGCTCTAGTTTCAAAAGAAGTTTTCACGAATAAACTGCCTGTGATAGCGCGTATTCTGTTTGATGATCTGAAATCGTTGGATTCTTTTTCACCAGCCTACCAAAAACAACTCCAAGTCCATCAAGAGGACATAGAAAAGCGGCTGAAAGATAATGGAAAGGCTCGCTACCAAAGACTCAATCAGGCGGCTGATACAGAGATCCAAAAGGGGCAAAAGGAACTTAGTCGTGCTAAAGATACACTTCAAATAGCTAAGTCCCAAATCGATCAGGGTCAAAAACAATTAGACTTGCAAGAGGCCCAGCTAAGTAAACTAGGTCCATTCCTACCAGCTCAGCAACAAGCAAGCAGTCAAGAAAAGATCCAGCAAGCTAAAGCAGAGCTGGATCAGAAAAAGAAAGAATGGACAAGCGGTCAAACTGAGCTTGCACAAAAAGAGGAAGAGTTGCTCCAGGCCCAAAGGGATCTGGAGCAACTAGAAATCCCATCCTACCACGTCTATGATCGCAAGACCATGCCTGGTGGGCAAGGATACCTCATGTATAGCAATGCTAGTAGTAGCATCTCTGCCGTCGGAAATATATTTCCTGTGGTCCTTTATCTAGTAGCAGCCATGGTCACCTTTACCACGATGACACGCTTTGTCGATGAAGAGCGGACCAATGCAGGCATTTTTAAAGCGCTAGGTTATCGTACCAAGGACATCGTTCTCAAATTTGTCCTCTATGGATTTTTTGCAGGAACCATCGGGATGCTTCTGGGAAACTTGCTAGGCCATTATTTCCTATCAGGCATTATTTCCAAGATTATAACACAAGGAATGGTCATTGGGGACAGCAAAGAATATTTTTATGCAAATATGACTCTCATGGCTCTCGGCCTGTCCCTTGTAGCCAGTGTTCTTCCAGCTTATTGGGTGTCTCGTAAGGAATTAAAAGAAGAAGCCAATCTTCTCTTGCTTCCGAAACCACCCGTTTCAGGCTCTCAGATTTTCCTAGAGCGTATTGGTTTTATCTGGAAACGACTGAGTTTCACTCACAAGGTTACTGCTCGCAATCTCTTTCGTTACAAACTACGGATGCTGATGACCATTTTTGGTGTGGCAGGTTCGGTTGCTCTTCTCTTTGCAGGCCTTGGCATTCAATCCTCTGTAAGAGGAGTTCCAAATCGGCAATTTCAAGAAATCTTGTCTTATGAGCTGATTGTGGCCAAAAAAACCAACGCTTCTCCCCAAGAAAGCAAGGAACTAACCAATCGTCTAGCAAAATCAGATATCAAAAATTATCAATCTCTCTATAGCCAGCTGCTTGAAGCTTCTCTTAAAGGTGGTCGAGACAAGCAAAGCATTACCATGATGGTGACGGATCGAGCAGATTTATCGCCCTTTGTAACCCTGGGTTCTCTCCACAAAGGGGACCCCTTGTCTCTAAAGAAAGGGGTTATCATCAGCAGCAAACTAGCACAACTTGCAGGGGTTACGGATGGGGATCGATTAACGATAGACGGTCATTCTTTCAAGGTGGCAGGGATCACTGAAAATTATGTCGGACACTTTATCTATATGGATCAGACAAATTATCAAAAAATATACGGAAAGAAGGCTCCTGAAAATAGCTATTTGGTGCAGTTGCAAGATCCGTCTCAACAAGAAGTACAAGCTGTGAGTCGAGATATGATGTCTCTTGCAGCTGTTAAGGGAGTCAGTCAGAACGCTTCGATGATTTCGCTGTTTACCTCTGTTGCCAAATCTTTGGATAAAACCATGATGATCCTGGTGGTGGTATCGATCTTGCTAGCTATTGTGATCTTGTACAACTTAACCCATATCAATGTGGCAGAACGAATCCGGGAATTGTCAACCATTAAGGTCTTAGGTTTTCACAATAAGGAAGTGACGCTTTATATCTACCGAGAGACCATCTTATTGTCCATCATAGGGATTCTGCTAGGGTTAGGAGGGGGCTACTATCTTCATCAATTCCTTATTGCCATGATTGCACCTGATGCCATTCTCTTTTATCCCCATGTGGGACTGGGTGTCTACTTCTTCCCTGTTGGAGGGATTGTCCTTCTCCTGATCCTGTTAGGAATCTATGTCGACTATTACCTCCGGAAAGTGGACATGCTCGAAGCTCTCAAATCAGTAGACTAAGATACAAAGCCGTTTAGCAACTCAAAGGAAAATAGGAAATCCAACGACGAAGCGTCCGCTTCTAGTTGGATTTATCTTTTTCCAAAGAGTTGTAGGCGTGTTCAATTCGTGTAACGGCAAGCACGATAGTTGTTTTCCTACACGAATTACTAACTCTTCGGGAGGATAGTATCGATCCTCCCTCATCCTGTCGCAATTCACTATGATACAAAGCACGCATCTGATGTTGACAAAAAGAGCCCTAGCCTTCTTTTTCATTTTACCAGCATCAAATGTTTTTAAAACTTTCACCTGAGGGTGGAAGTTTTTCTTCTCTTTGTTATAATGGATGCAAGGAGAAGATCATGACGAAAATTGCTTTGCTTTCAGATATTCATGGAAATACAACAGCTTTAGAAGCTGTTATAAAAGATAGCCAAACAGCCAAGGTGGATGAATATTGGCTCTTGGGAGATAGTTTAATGCCAGGGACAGGCAGACGTGCACTATTGGAGCTGTTAGAGGAGCTTCCTATTACGGTGAAAGTCTTGGGAAACTGGGAAGATAGCCTGTGGCGGGCTATGAAGGGGATGTTGGATGAGACTAGACCGAGTCATCGCTACCTCATGCGCCAGTGTCAATATATTCTCGAAGAAATCACGCCTCAAGAAATCGAAGCCATGCAGAAAATGCCCATGCAGGTCCATAGAGAAATTGCAGGCTTGAAAATCGGTATTAGTCATCACTTACCCGATAAGAATTGGGGACGCGAATTGATCCATATCGGGGATCAGAAGGATTTCGATCGCTTGGTGACAAATCCAGCCTGTGATATCGCAGTCTATGGCCACATCCATCAGCAATTTTTCCGTTATGGGACTGGCGGAGAACTAATCCTCAACCCTGGATCGATCGGTCAACCCTTCTTTTTAGAAAAGAATCTTCGCAAGGACCTTCGGGCTATGTATGCCATTCTCGAATTTGATCAAATGGGACTAAAAGATGTCGATTTCAGACGGGTGGACTATGATGTCAAAAAAGAACTCCAACTTGCTAAAGAACTCCATCTCCCTTATTATCAAGTGTATTACGAAAGTTTGATCAATGGAATTCATCATACCCACAATCATGAGCTGCTTCATGAAATTGAGCGGAGAGAAGGCCATGATCGAGAGATTAATGCTTGGTTAGAGGATTTCTTTCAATAGTGTAACTGTTGACATTACAACACAAAAGAGTATAATAGGGATAATAAGCATCATCTATTGAAAAATATCCAGTAGAAGAGACCTTCCAAACAGCCAGAAAGGAGTGAAGATATGCAAATTTCAAGTCGATTTACCATTGGAACCCATGTATTAGTGATGATTGCCCTAAAAGGAGACTGCACCAAGGTGACCAGTGATATGATTGCTGGCAGCGTTGGGGTAAACCCTGTCATTATTCGGAAAACCTTGTCTCAATTAAAAAAGGCAGGCCTCATCCATGTGGCGCGTGGAACAGGTGGGGCCGAGATGGCCAAAGAATTGGAAGCCATTAGTTTGTTAGATATCTATCAGGCGGTTGAATGTCTGGGGAAGACTGGTCAATTATTTGGCTTCCACGAGCATCCAAATCCAGCTTGTCCGATTGGAAATAGTATCCATGGTGTTTTAGATGGGAAGCTAGAAGAGATTCAATTGGCCATGGAAAAGGAAATGGCTCAGACCAGCCTCAAAGAAGTGGTGGAGCAAACCAAGAAACAAATGGAGCTAGCAACTGTTTCTTGATTTGAGTCTGTGAGAAACTCGATGTAAAAAAGCCGTTCAGTTTAGACTGAAAGGCTTTTTGTGTTCATGGAGTAAAATATCAACCATCCTACTAACTTTACTTCACTAAGGCTACAAAGCTAACTAGAATACAGGTTACTGCAAAAATCCATGTCCAGTAACGATTAGGGATGAACATGAAGGAAGATCGATCGCGCAAAGCTATGCGTTGCCCTGTTTCCTCATCAATCATATACCGAACTTGATCGGAAACAAATTTCTTTGTCAGTAAATAATTGATACCAGCTGAAAAGATTCCCATCATACATCCAAGTATGATACTATCAGCTCTATTTCTCACATTAAGATGAAGAGCCATAAAAATAATATTGGTTAGTGCCCCGCCCAGCATAAAAGCAAGGGGAACGAGCAAGCCTTTACCACGCCAAACAATCATACAACAATCTCCTTATTTTCTAACTTAATCAAAATACAGCAAGTCTTTGCTGGTTTCGGTAAAGAGGCCAAAGCCATCTTTTGTCACATAGCCACAGTCTTCAATTCGAACCCCGACTTTTCCAGGGATGTAGATCCCCGGTTCGACTGAGAAGCACATTCCTTCTTCGATGACCAGGTCATTTCCTTCCATGATAGAAGGGAATTCATGCACATCCATTCCAATGCCGTGTCCGAGGCGATGGTTGAAGTATTCGCCGTAACCAGCTTTTTCAATGACGCTCCGTGCAGCACGGTCTACTTCATGCGCCGTTACACCTGGTTTGATCATGTCAATGGCTGCTTGTTGAGCTTCTAATGTCAAGTGGTAGATTTCTTTTTTGAAGTCATCTGGTTTCCCAACAGCAACAGTACGAGTCATATCAGATGCATAACCATTCACCATACAGCCAAGGTCAAAGAGCAAGAGAGCATCGTTTTCGACCTTGTTGCTTCCAGGAATTCCGTGTGGGTTAGCTGCATTATTTCCAGTCAAGACCATCGTTTCAAAGCTCATTTCATAGCCCAAGCGTTTGATGCCAAAGTCGATTTCTGCAACGATATCAGTTTCTGTTTTATCCAGTGAGATGGCGTCAAAACCCATATTGACAGCCTTATCTGCGTATTGACCGGCAACCAACATCTTTTGGATCTCATCAGCTGATTTGATCAAGCGCATGCGGTTAATCCGTGGTGTTAAGTTAGTAAATTTCGCTTTTTCAAAGACAGTGCGCAAACCATTGTACTTGGTCAGAATCAAGTTATCATATTCAAGTGCAACAGTTTTGGCATCTGGTTTAGCGATAGCCCCTTTAATCTTTTCCCAAGGGTTTTCAGAATCCACATAGCCAACCACTTGGAAATCGACAACTGCAGTCGCCCGTTCCACTTCAAGTGCAGGTACGAAGAGAAGGGGTTCGTGGTCTGTATAGACGAACAAGAAGAGTTGGCGTTCGTGGGGATCACTGTAAAATCCAGTCAGGTAATTGATGGTGACAGGATCGGATACAACAGCGACATCTGTTTTTTCAGTTTCAAGAAAATCGACGATTTGATCTAATTTGGACATAATGCTACCTTCTTTCTATGGATCTATTTTGTCAAATTTTCCCTAAAAAAGCAAGAGTTTACAAAATTTTACCAAAATACTTGAAAGTGTTTACAATCCGTGATAAAATAGGATTAATTAGAGAATGAAAACGAAATTTTCAACAATGAAAGGAAATCTTATGAATACAGACGATACAGTAACGATTTATGATGTCGCCCGTGAAGCAGGGGTTTCAATGGCAACCGTTAGTCGTGTAGTGAATGGAAATAAGAACGTTAAAGAAAATACACGTAAAAAAGTTTTGGAAGTGATCGAACGCTTGGATTACCGTCCAAATGCTGTTGCGCGTGGTCTTGCCAGCAAGAAAACCACAACGGTCGGTGTTGTGATTCCAAACATTACCAACAGCTATTTCTCTACCTTGGCTAAAGGGATTGATGACATTGCGGAAATGTACAAGTACAACATCGTCCTTGCAAATAGCGATGAAGACGATGACAAAGAAGTTTCAGTAGTAAACAACCTCTTTTCAAAACAAGTGGATGGAATCATTTTCATGGGCTATCACTTGACAGAAAAGATTCGCTCAGAGTTTTCACGCTCTCGGACGCCAGTCGTCCTTGCTGGGACAGTCGATGTAGAACACCAATTACCAAGTGTCAATATCGACTACAAGCAAGCGACTGTTGATGCTGTTACACAATTGGCAAAACACAACAAGAAAATTGCTTTTGTAAGTGGCCCATTGGTGGATGATATCAATGGAAAAATCCGTTTGGCTGGCTATAAAGAAGCTTTAAAAACGAAAAAATTGAGCTACAGCGAAGGACTTGTCTTTGAATCGAAATACCGTTATGATGAAGGTTATAACTTGGCAGAACGCATCATTGCGTCAAAAGCAACAGCTGCTTTTGTGACAGGTGATGAATTGGCTGCAGGTCTCTTGAACGGCTTGTCTGATCACGGTATCAAAGTGCCAGAAGACTTTGAAATCATTACTAGTGATGATTCACAAGTAACACGTTACACGCGTCCAAATCTATCAACGATTGGCCAACCCTTGTATGACCTTGGTGCGATTAGTATGCGTATGTTGACCAAGATCATGCACAAAGAAGAGTTGGAAGAACGCGAAGTGTTGTTGTCTCATACGATCAACCAACGTGGAACGACGAAAAAATAAAGATTAGTAGACTAGAGTCTCGACTTGGGAAGACGTGTCTACTAGTCTGAGAGGTTAGAACAAAACTGTTCTAGCCTCTTTTTTATACTGCAAACAGGTAGAGACTTGCTGGGCACTCTTTATTTCGGTATAATAGAAGGTATGAAAGTTTTACTGTATTTAGAAGGAAAATCCGTATTACAAAAATCAGGAATTGGTCGAGCCTTGCAGCACCAAATGCATGCGCTTGATTTGGCTGGGATTCCGTATACGACAGATATTTTAGGGGATTATGATGTGGTGCATATCAATACCTATGGCCCACGGAGTTTCCTTTTGCTCCATGCAGCAAAGCGTCGTGGAAAGAAAGTCATCATGCATGGCCATTCAACCCGTGAGGATTTTGAAAATTCCTTTATCGGGTCTAACTTTTTTGCGCCCTTGTTTGGGAAGTATTTGGCTCACATGTACCAAAAGGCAGACTATGTGATCACGCCATCTGAGTATTCCAAACACCTGATTCAGTCTTATGGGGTGACAACTCCGATTATTGCGGTCTCCAATGGGATTGATTTGGAAAAATACAAGAAGGATCCGAAAAAAGAAGAAGTCTTTCGCAAGCATTTTAATATCCAAGAAGGCCAAAAAGTTGTTATCTGTGCGGGGCTGTATTTTAAACGCAAAGGGATTGAAGATTTCGTAGAAGTGGCCCGTCGCATGCCGGATGTGCGCTTTATTTGGCTTGGATCGATTAACAAATGGATCATTCCGCGTAAGATTCGTCGCATAGTGGAAAAGGATCATCCTAGTAATGTGGAATTCCCTGGCTATTTCAAGGGAGCGGTCTTCCAAGGGGCTATGACGGGTTCAGATGCTTTCTTCTTCCCATCTTATGAAGAAACGGAAGGAATCGTTGTTTTAGAAGCCTTGGCCAGTCATCAGCACACCGTCCTGCGAGATATCCCTGTCTACAATGGCTGGATTGACGAGACCTCATCTGAATTGTGCCACAATGTGGATGAATTTGTGGATTCCTTGAACAAGGTCCTAAATGGACAAGTCGACAAGCGGGAGGCCGGTTACAAGGTCGCTGAAAGTCGTTCGATCGACATAGTGGCTCATCAATTGGTTGAAGCCTATCAAACAGTTTTGGAGATGTAAGATGCGTGTAGGGTTATTCACAGATACCTATTTCCCACAAGTTTCGGGAGTGGCGACCAGTATTCGGACGCTCAAAACAGAATTAGAAAAATTGGGTCATACAGTTTTTATCTTTACGACAACAGATAAAGATGTGAACCGCTATGAGGATTGGCAGATCATTCGGATTCCGAGTGTGCCCTTCTTTGCCTTTAAGGACCGTCGGGTCGCTTATCGAGGCTTCTCAAAGGCGCTTGCCATTGCCAAGCAATACCAGTTGGATATCATCCACACTCAGACAGAGTTTTCACTGGGCCTTTTGGGAGTGTGGATTGGACGCGAGTTGCGGATTCCAGTCATTCATACCTACCATACCCAATATGAGGACTATGTGCGCTATATAGCAAGAGGCATGGTCATTCGTCCAAGTATGGTCAAGTACATTGTGAGAAGCTATATGAATGATCTGGACGGAGTGATCTGCCCAAGCGAGATCGTTTATGACTTGCTCCAGAAATACAAGGTAAAGGCAGAAAAACGTATTATTCCTACAGGGATTGATTTGGCCAAGTTTGACCGACCAGAAATTACCCCGACAGAGACTGCTGCTCTTCGTGAGAAGTATGAGGTAGCAGAAGATGAAACATTGTTATTGAGTCTTTCACGGGTCTCTTATGAAAAGAATATCCAAGCGGTTATTGCGGCTCTTCCGGATGTCCTCCAGGTCAATTCTAAAGTTAAGTTGATCGTGGCTGGGGATGGTCCTTATCTGGATGATTTGAAAAAACAAGCAACCAAGCTGGGTGTATCAGATGCGATCATCTTCACAGGTATGATACAACCAAATGAGACCGCTCTCTACTATAAGGCGGCTGACTTCTTTATTTCAGCTTCAACAAGTGAGACGCAAGGGCTGACCTATTTAGAGAGCATTGCTAGCGGTACGCCGATCATTGCTCATGGGAATCCTTATCTTGATCATGTGATTGACGACCCCATGTTTGGGAAGCTCTTTTATGAGGAGAGCGATCTAGCCCAAGCAATTCTTGAAGCGATTGACGAGATGCCTGCAATCGATGAGGATAAGTGGGCAGAAAAGATTGATGATATTTCTGCAGCAACCTTCGGCCGTCGAGTCTATGAATTTTATCTGGATAAAATCATCTCTAAAGACTTTTCGAATGACTTGAACCCAGAGCAAAGTCGGGTTAAGCGGATGTCCAAGACCATTGTAAAAATTCCGACCAAGGTCATTGCTCTTCCGGTAAATGGATCGGTCAAGATAATGAAGGCGTCTGTCAAACAGGTGAAGAAAATCCGTAAAATCACGCATTTCTTTGATTGAAAAAGAAACTTTCTCTTGCAAAATTTTTCAATCGTGCTATAATAACTGACAGAGACATATCAAATCTAGGAAATCTGATAGAGAGCGCGTGGAGCTGGAAATCGCGTAGAGGATAGGTTTGGGACTACTCGAGATACTTTTATGCAAACATAAAACGGTGGCCACGTTAGAGCCAATCAGAGGTGTCCCTCTTTTTTGAGGAACATAAATGAAGGTGGAACCACGTTGCGACGTCCTTTTTGGATGTCGCAATTTTTTTGTGAGGAGACTAACTATGGAGTTGCAAGAATTAGTGGAGCGCAGTTGGGCAATCCGACAAGCTTATCATGATCTGGAAGTTAAGCATCATGATTCCAAGTGGACGGTAGAAGAAGACCTCTTGGCTTTATCAAATGATATTGGAAATTTCCAACGATTAGTGATGACCAAGCAAGGACGCTACTATGATGAAACACCTTACACACTGGAACATAAACTTTCAGAAAATATCTGGTGGCTAGTAGAACTTTCTCAACGTTTGGAGATAGACATCCTGACGGAAATGGAAAACTTCCTCTCTGATAAAGAAAAGCAGTTGAACATTCATACTAGGAAGTAGTCTGCTAATAAAAAGTCAATGCATAGAAACTATGAAATATAAAAAAGGAGAATATAATATTATGATTAACATTACTTTCCCAGATGGCGCTGTTCGTGAATTCGAATCTGGCGTTACAACTTTTGACATTGCTCAATCCATCAGCAATTCCCTAGCTAAAAAAGCTCTTGCTGGTAAATTTAACGGTAAATTGATTGACACAACTCGTGCGATTACCGAAGACGGAAGCATTGAAATCGTGACACCAGATCACGAAGATGCTCTTGACATCTTGCGTCACTCAGCTGCCCACTTGTTCGCTCAGGCTGCTCGTCGCCTCTTCCCAGACATCCACTTGGGTGTTGGCCCAGCGATCGAAGATGGCTTCTACTACGATACAGACAACCAAGCGGGTCAAATCTCGAACGAAGACCTTCCTCGTATCGAAGAAGAAATGAAGAAAATCGTTAAAGAAAACTTCCCATCTATTCGTGAAGAAGTGACTAAAGATGAAGCGCGTGAAATCTTTAAAAACGATCCATACAAATTGGAATTGATCGAAGAACACTCTGAAGACGAAGGTGGCTTGACTATCTACCGTCAAGGTGAATACGTGGACCTCTGCCGTGGCCCACACGTCCCTTCAACTGGTCGTATCCAAATCTTCCACCTTTTGAATGTGGCAGGTGCTTACTGGCGTGGTAATAGCGACAATGCCATGATGCAACGAATTTACGGTACCGCTTGGTTCGACAAGAAAGACTTGAAGAACTACCTTCAAATGCGTGAAGAAGCTAAAGAGCGTGACCACCGTAAACTTGGGAAAGAGCTTGATTTGTTCATGATTTCTCAAGAAGTTGGTCAAGGTCTTCCATTCTGGTTGCCAAATGGGGCGACGATTCGTCGTGAATTGGAGCGCTACATCGTCGACAAGGAAATCGCTGCTGGTTACCAACACGTCTACACTCCACCAATTGCCTCAGTAGAACTTTACAAGACTTCTGGTCACTGGGATCACTACCGTGAAGATATGTTCCCAACTATGGATATGGGTGATGGGGAAGAATTCGTTCTTCGTCCAATGAACTGTCCTCACCATATCGAAGTCTTTAAACACCACGTTCACTCTTACCGTGAATTGCCAATCCGTATTGCTGAAATCGGTATGATGCACCGCTATGAAAAATCTGGTGCTCTCACTGGGCTTCAACGTGTACGTGAAATGTCACTTAATGATGGTCATACTTTCGTAACACCTGAACAAATCAAAGATGAGTTCCAACGTACGCTTCAATTGATTATCGATGTTTACGAAGATTTCAACTTGACTGACTATCGTTTCCGTTTGTCTTACCGCGACCCTAAAGATACTCACAAATATTTTGATAATGATGAAATGTGGGAAAATGCTCAACGTATGTTGAAATCAGCTATGGATGACATGGGACTTGACTACTTTGAAGCTGAAGGGGAAGCAGCCTTCTACGGACCAAAATTGGATATCCAGGTGAAGACTGCCCTTGGTAAAGAAGAAACTCTTTCTACGATCCAGCTTGACTTCTTGCTTCCAGAACGCTTCGACCTTAAATACATCGGAGCGGATGGAGAAGAGCACCGTCCAGTGATGATCCACCGTGGGGTGATTTCAACCATGGAACGCTTCACAGCTATCTTGATTGAGAACTACAAGGGGGCCTTCCCAACATGGCTGGCACCACACCAAGTAACTCTCATCCCAGTATCTAACGAGAAACACGTTGACTACGCTTGGGAGGTAGCGAAGAAACTCCGTGACCGTGGTGTCCGTGCTGATGTGGATGAACGTAATGAGAAAATGCAGTTCAAGATCCGTGCTTCACAAACAAGCAAGATTCCTTACCAATTGATCGTTGGGGACAAGGAAATGGAAGATGGAACTGTCAACGTTCGTCGCTATGGACAAAAAGAAACAAACACTGTGTCAGTAGATGAGTTTGTATCAGCTATCCTAGCTGATATCGCCAACAAATCTCGTGTTGAGAAATAAAACGATAAAACCTGGGATAAAAATTCCAGCTACCTAAAAAAGAGGTTGGGACAAAAGATCCCGACCTCACTTTTTATTAGCAATCAAACTTTGACGCGGTAGCTGATTGAACTTTTTGTTCGTCTTTTAGACTCCAAAAAGCTCCTAATCATCCTCGCGGGGCTGGGACTACGAAATCGAGACTTTGTCTATCGATTTCTGTCCCACCGCCTTTTTATATTTTATTTAACCTGAGCTAGTAGTGATTGGTCAAACCACTACAAATAGTATCCTCATTAACAATCCTTTTTATCCATTAACTTTTGGATATAGGATATCTTCCCAAGATTTGCTTCCATGAGTTAGATAAGTTGACTATTCTCAATCCTTGTCTGCCTCATTTTCTTTTACGAGATCGTTTTGTGAATCTTTTTCAGAGAGTTTTTGATCGATATACTTGTCAATGTTTTCGTAAAATTCCTTGGTCGTCTCACTATCTAATTTTGTCGAATTATGGACTTGATTGACTTTCAATTGAACAGATTGAATACCGTAAGAGGCTTGTTTTTGGCGAATGGTTTCTAATTCTTCTTCTGAAATCGGATCTCCAACAACCGTCAAGACCAATTCATTATTCCTTGACTTGTAGACTTGATTAATGACCGTATGATTGGCGAACTCTTTTCCTACAAACTGTTTGATCCCTTCTTTTCGCGCTTGATCCATCGTCAGAGTGACTGCTGAATAGCTGGCTGGAAGGATCAATAATACAATCAAGGATATCAACCCAATTTTCATTTTAATGTTTAGCTCATTGAATGAACTTAAGGGAGATTGTCTCATCATAATTCTTGTTCCAACAATATTGATTAGCATGATAAAGACACAGTTGATCAAGAAAAGATAGAGAGCCCCAAATAAAAATCGTACATTTCCATTAGCTAAACCATAGCCTGCAGTGCAGATAGGTGGCATCAGAGCTGTTGCAATGGCTACTCCTGGCACGATATTGTTTGCTTCTTTTTTTCTTGAACCAATGACACCTGCTATCCCACCCGCAATAGCAATGAGAACATCCCAAATGGTTGGAGAGGTTCGTGCAATCAATTCGCTACTTGCATAAGATAAGGGAGAAATCCAGAAATATAGAGTCGAGACAAGCAAACTGACCAATACTTGAGTAAATAAAACCCCTAGAGATTGCTTGATTAAACGCGTATCAAAAATAGCTAAACCAAACCCCAGTCCAATAATCGGTGTCATAAGAGGGGAAATCAGCATGGCTCCAATAATGACAGCTGTTGAATTCATATTTAGACCTATAGAGGCAATAAAAATCGAACACATCAAAATCAGTGTATCTCTTAATCGAACATGAAGGTCATCATATAGTTTCTCGCGGAATTCACGTGTTGAATAGTTTCCGGACATTGGTTACTCCTTTTATTTCATATAATCTTGTTTCTGCATGGATGATGGTAGAGAGACTTCTGTCCAAACTGACATGTTTTTAATTCTTACCTGTGATCCTTTTGAACATTATCTTTTAAATATCCATCAGTCCATCCTACGTATTATATCAAAAATTTTACAGTCTTTCTCTGAAGAAATCTATCAATTGAACAGATTTAATGTTTAAACATGATGAGTTTGTAGCAGCAATCCTAGCTGATATCGCCAACAAATCCCGAGTTGAGAAATAATGAAAAAATAAAAAGATTGAGGATAAAACAATCTAAAAAACCTTCCTTATGTGAGTAAGAACGTCAGCGAACTTCTATGAAGTTCCAAAACTCCCGAGTGAGAGTGGGTCAGAAGTCCTAGCCTCTCAATTGTCTTTGGATTATCGAGCAAGACGCAGTGGTTGAGTGGGCTCTACTAGGCTGATTTCATCAGCTTTTACAGCCCTACTCAACTGTGCGGAGGTGGGACGACGAAATCGAATTCTAACGAATTACCGATTTCTGTCCCACTCTCATTTTTCTCACGACGGAAAGTTTTTAATAAATGATTCATTCCTTCTAGCAAGTAGGAAATTAACTTTTTTTAGAATCACTCAAGTGATTTTATCTTCTACATATCATTCGTTTTTTCTGAGACTGAGATTTTAACATCTCGGTCTTTTTTACCCTTTCTTATTGGAAAGTTCAGCAATTGAGGCTCCACATTTCTTCATAAGTTTGATATAATAAGAAGATAGAGATTGATTAGGAAAAGAAGCATTAGAAACAGGTATGTAAGATGAAAAAAATATTAGTCGTTGATGATGAAAAGCCGATCTCAGATATTATCAAATTTAATATGGCCAAAGAAGGCTATGAGGTTTTAACGGCCTTTGATGGTCGGGAAGCTTTAGAAGTTTTTGCGGCTGAAAATCCGGATATTATTATTCTAGATTTGATGTTGCCAGAGATTGATGGTTTGGAAGTAGCGCGTACCATTCGGAAGACCAGTAATGTGCCGATTATTGTCCTATCTGCTAAAGATACGGAATTTGATAAGGTCATCGGTCTTGAAATTGGTGCGGATGACTATGTGACCAAACCCTTCTCTAATCGAGAATTGCAAGCACGTGTCAAGGCCTTGTTGCGTCGTTCCGAGTTTGCAGCGGATCCTCAGCTTGAAAATGAGGCCGATACAGAGATTGTAATTGGAGATCTCCACATTCTCCCAGATGCTTTCTTGGTTCAAAAAGGCAATAAAGAATTAGATTTGACCCATCGTGAGTTTGAGTTGCTCTATCACCTTGCGACCCATGTGGGTCAGGTTATGACTCGTGAGCACCTTCTGGAAACAGTATGGGGCTATGATTACTTTGGAGATGTTCGGACAGTGGATGTGACGGTTCGTCGTTTGCGTGAAAAAATTGAAGACACACCGGGACGTCCGGAATATATCTTAACCCGCCGTGGTGTCGGATATTATATGAGAAACAATGATTGATCTAATAAAACATTTTGTCATGTCGTCGAACTTTGTCTTTGTTCTGATTACGGTTGGGTTTATCATTGTGGTGGCCTTGCTTCTTCTAGAGAACCGTAGGGACAATATCAAGCTCAGACAACTAAACACGAAAATTAAGGATCTGATTGCTGGGGATTACTCTGAAGTGGTCGACATGCAAGGAAGCCCCGAGCTGACCGATATGACCAATAGTATCAATGATCTGTCCGAGGTTATTCGTCTGACGCATGAAAACCTGGAGCAGGAAACCAAGCGGCTGACCAGTATTCTAGCCTATATGACAGATGGAGTGCTTGCGACCAATAGACGGGGTCAGATCATCATGGTCAATGAAATGGCAGCCAAGCAATTGAATGTCAATCCGGACGAGGTTCTCAACACCAGTATTCTTGATTTGCTTTCGATCGGAGACGACTATGATCTGAGGAAGTTGATTACGGAAGTCCCAGAGTTGACGATTGACTCTCAGGATGAAAATGGGGAATACATTAGTCTTCGAGTGCGCTTTGCCTTGATCCGTCGCGAATCTGGCTTTATCTCTGGATTGGTAGCTGTCTTGCATGATACGACAGAGCAGGAAAAGGAAGAGCGGGAACGCCGTCTCTTTGTCTCGAATGTGAGTCATGAATTGCGGACACCCTTGACCAGTGTAAAATCCTATCTGGAGGCCTTGGACGATGGCGCTTTGTCAGAGCCGGTAGCACCAGACTTTGTCAAGGTTTCGCTCAATGAAACCAACCGGATGATGCGTATGGTCACAGATCTGTTGAGTTTGTCACGAATCGATAATGAAACTAGTCAGTTGGACATTGAGTTGACCAACTTTACAGCTTTTATTACCTTTATTTTAAACCGGTTTGATAAGATCAAGAGCCAATCGCAAGAAGGTTCCAAGAAGTATGAACTGATCCGTGAATATCCAATCACCCCGATTTGGGTTGAAATTGATACGGATAAAATGACCCAGGTAATCGACAATATCTTGAACAATGCCATCAAATACTCACCTGATGGTGGGAAAATCAAGGTAAGGATGAAAACAACAGATGCCCAATTAATCATTTCCATCTCAGATGAGGGCTTGGGGATTCCCAAGAAAGACCTGCCACGCATTTTTGATCGCTTTTATCGAGTGGATAAGGCGCGTAGCCGGGCCCAAGGTGGGACTGGTCTGGGCTTAGCCATTGCTAAGGAGATCATTAAGCAACATAAGGGCTTTATTTGGGCCAAGAGTGAATATGGCAAGGGGTCTACCTTTACCATTGTCTTGCCATACGACAAGGACGCTATTAAAGACGACTGGGACACAGAAGAGGAAGAATAAGGAGTCAATGACAGAAAAGGGATTTAAGTATAGTATTTTAGCTTCAGGCTCTAGTGGAAATTCTTTCTACCTTGAGACACCAAAGAAAAAGTTGCTCATTGATGCAGGGCTCTCAGGGAAAAAGATTACTGGGCTATTGGCCGAAATCGATCGCAAACCAGAAGACTTAGATGCCATTTTGATTACGCACGAACACTCAGACCATATTCATGGTGTGGGTGTTTTAGCGCGGAAATATGGCATGGATCTTTATGCTAATGAAGCCACTTGGAAGGCTATGGAAACGACCAAGTATCTAGGAAAGGTCGATGATGCTCAAAAGCATATCTTTGAAATGGGGAAGACCAAGACATTTGGAGATATCGATATCGAAAGTTTTGGGGTTAGTCACGATGCTGCAGCCCCTCAATTTTATCGCTTTATGAAGGATGGCAAAAGCTTTGTCATGCTAACGGATACGGGCTATGTGAGCGATCGTTTAGCAGGAATCGTCGCGGATGCGGATGGCTATTTGATTGAGTCCAACCATGATGTAGAGATTCTTCGAGCAGGTTCGTATGCTTGGCGTTTGAAGCAACGGATCTTGTCTGACCTAGGCCACCTTTCTAACGAAGATGGGGCAGATGCCATGATCCGAACCTTGGGAAATCGTACCAAGAAGATTTATCTGGGCCATTTGTCAAAAGAGAACAATATCAAAGAATTGGCCCATATGACCATGGAGAACCAACTGGCCAGAGCAGATCTAGCAGTCGGTCATGATTTTGAGGTGCTGGATACATCACCAGACACCGCGACCCCTTTGACGAAGATATAAGATGGAGAAAAGCGACTGTTATCTTATTAGTTTAAATATAGATGTAGGGCTTTTTCTTTTTTGTTATACTGAAAAGGTTCGAAAAATGTATTGTGTAAAGGAGAAGAAAATGCGCCTTGTTTATCTTACGATTGGTTTTATATCATTGGGACTAGGAATTATTGGTATTCCTTTGCCAATTTTACCGACGACCCCCTTTTTATTGCTGTCCATGGCTTGCTTTGCCAAAAGTTCCAAACGCTTTGAAAAGTGGCTCTACCAAACCAAACTTTATCAGACCTATGTAGCGGATTACCGAGAGACCAAATCGATTGCTAAAGAACGGAAGAAATGGATCCTTCTTCAGATCTACATTCTGATGGGCATTTCCATCTATCTGGCACCGATTATTTGGGTGAAGCTTGCTCTAGGTGCTTTGACGATTTTTATCACCTATTATCTCTTAAAGGTGATTCCCAATAAGCCTGAAAATCCAACAGAAGAAAATCCTGATTAAAATTGGAGAAATCAGGCCCTAGAACTAGGAAAAGAAGTGGGTTCGTGCTTCTTTTTTTGCTATAAAAGGAAAAACCCTTGTGTATCAAGGATTTTCGTGCATTGATTACGTTTTTGACTACGCTTCAAGGAATTTTAATAAGAGATCTGCAACATCTGACCGCTGTTTATCATTTAAGTGTGTGTACATATCTAGTGTTGTTTGGATATTTGAGTGACCTAATCTATCTGATATTGTTTTAGGTTCTATGCCAGCTTCAAAGAGTAGACTTGCGTGCGTGTGTCTCAGACTATGCACGCTGAATTGTTTCAGTTTGTGTTTACCAAGAAAACATCGCAGTTCGTCCCGAAAGTGGGCAAAGTCGAAGTAGTTGCCCTTGGTATTCGTGATGACGATATTTTTAGACTTGATACCATGTTTAAAAAATAGTTTCTTCTGTTCTAATTTCCATTCTTTGAGTATCTGTACCGTACTATCATCTAGTGAGATTGTACGTGCGCTACGTTTGGTTTTTGGCGACTGAGTAGACAACTTCCCATTGATTGTGACAAGTGTCTTGCTGACTGATATCGTCTTGTTTTTAAAATCAATATCAGACCATTCAAGGCCCAGCAATTCCCCTCGTCTTAATCCAGTATAGGCCAGTGTATGCCATGCAGTATATAATATAGGCCGTGCATCTTTCTTTGATAGCGTGAGAAATTTGTTTAATTCTTTTTTGGTTAATGCTACTTTTTTTTTCCTTGGTTTCTGCTGCTTTGGTCGTATGATCCTATCAACTGGATTGGTCTAGATAATATCGAGATGCACAGCGTACTTAAATATCCTGTTAATGATCGACAGATAGTTTAAGTAAGTCACGTATTTCTTGCTTAATTCAATTACGATCTTTTGCATCATAGCCACGGACACGCTCTCTATTCGAATATCCTTAAAATGATGCTCTATGATAGCGTTGAGATAATTCTTTGTATTTTGGTATGTCGTAGGCTTTACAGTTGTTTCATAGCTTTCCAACCAGAGATCAGCCATCTCTTTAAATATCGGTTTGCTGGAGTGATCTGTAAATCCATTTTCTTCGATTGATAGCAGTAGCTCACGTTCTGCTTTCTTTGCGTCCTTTTGCGTTTTAAAACCTCTACGGGTCGTGCGTTTTTGCTTGCCAGTAAACGGGTCTACTCCAAAATATGCTATAATATATAATATCTTTCCTATCTAGCGTCCCATTTTTCGGGGCGGTTTTTTTGTTTTATATTCAACTTGCTTTTGTTGGCGGTGTGGAGATTTTTAAAAAATAAGAGCCCTACTCATAAGAGTAAGGCTAGAATTGTCCTCTTAGGATAGCATCATATATTTTGTCGTCAAGCGACCTTATGATATAATTCTAACCCTAAATAAAGGGAAGGTCAAGAAAAAAAGCCTATCTTTTATTTTGTCATATTCCTTTACTAATCAACTTGATTTTGTTAAAATCGAATTAAAATAAAGGGGAGGAATCAATATGAAAATCATTCAAATCCTTTTGGGATATCTATTGTTGTTTTCCTTTTTTTCTCTCATTTTTTTCTTTTTAGACAAGCGTATAATTTTAATTACTTTTTTGATTTTTATTTTAGTGATAAAAATTATCCCTCATCCTGATTCCCATTGGAATCTGTTTGCATTTGGAATTCGTTTTCGTAAGAAACACTAGGTGAGTCGACGCTGATATCAAAAGCCCTTACCTCTCTTAAAGATTCCAATTCTTGACGGGCTTTCTCTTTTTCTATTTCTCGTTGTATATCTTTCAATTCGGAATCTTTTTCCATTGTCTCAACTTCTACAGCCAATTTGCGTTCTTCCAAACTGGCTGTTTTTCTTTGGTGTAAGTAAGGAAGGAGTCCCTTTACTTTAATACCCATGATATCAATATCTCCAAACAAGAGACCTAGTCCAATTAAACCTGAGTTCAGCATCCAATGATTGTCTGATATGAATTGGCCGATCGATTGCAAAGTTATTATTCCGGGGCTCTCTACGTTTGATGTAGCAATAATTTCTTCATCAATTTCAGAGTTTTTATACTTATCGATGATAGAATATAGATTTTTCCACATACTTGATGTGATAGGATCCTTGGTGTTAACCCTCAACCAAAGGTGTAATTTCCCATCTTTGAAGTAGAGTGGCGATATTAGACCATCAATATATTTAGATAGATCAGTAATATTAAAGATAGTGTGATGGACGGTCAGTGTACTATATAAAAAATTGGAGTTTACTTTACTACGAGGAACCTCGTTAATCCAGTTTACATTTCTACGTTTGATATCTGTAGATTTCTCATAACCGTGGTTTAAAGTTAGTTTTTCATCTGCTATATCTTTTTCATAAACGTCACTTGTAATCTGTCCAATTAAGAAATAATTCGACTTAAATGATGGAACGATTACATAATCCCCGATACTCATATCTTCCACAAAACTGTAGAGCCGTTTAGCAGTAAACGTGATTTGGTGTTTTGAAAGTTCTTCATCATGATACACGTTCGTAATTTGCTGCTTATAGTGTTCTATTGTTTTTTCTGCTGTTAAAAGCAAATTTGTTGTTTGCAGATCCGCTAAGGTGACTTGATTGTGATGAATAGAGATAAAATGATTGTACTTAAAGTCGTCATAGTACTTTCCACCATCAGCTCGGACAAGCCAATATTTTGCACGATTGTTAAATTGATAGATTTCAAATTGATTTTTATGAGACATTATTAATCCTCTTTGCTGTTTATATAACCATCATCGTTTCGTTTGCGGTTGCCAATCATTTTATTTAAGTAACTTTATAAAATCATTTTCGGTCATGATTTCAATATCATGTCCTTTTTCAAGTAATGATTGTGCTTTTTTCATCTTACTGCTTAGACCATCTAAACCGACTACACGCCAATCTTGTTCACCGACAACTAGAATATTCGTATGATTAGTGACACCTTTTTCTGGGATTCCACCAACAAGTGCAACCGCCTTATTGGCTTCTTTTCTTGTCATTCTTTCTAATTTTCCAGTAAAGCAAAAGTATAATCCGTAAAAGTAGTGATCTGGATCCATTGCAGCCTTTTCTTCTTCTGTAGGAGTGTAGATAAGATTATCTTTGTACTTGGCATCTTTTTTTCTCTTAAAGCCATATTGTCCAAGTAGACCTGTCTTATCATAACGATACTCTTTTAAAAAGTCGCTGAGGTCAGAAAATGAGTTAGATGATAGTAGATGATTTAGAATTAAACCACTAGCTTTTGCATCGGATAAAGCGTTGTGATGATCTAATTGAATGTTTAATGTTTTAGAAAGATTTTTTAACTTATAATTTAATTGCCCTGGCATAGCAACCTTTGCAAGCCTATACGAACAAATATACCTTATATCGTCATAATCTAATTGATATTTATGGTAAACATCATTCAAAGCTCCCATATCAAACTGTGCAAAGTGGGCTACAACTATATCAGAACCAATAAAATCAACGATCGCTTTTCTTACTTCTGGGAATGTAGGTGAATCAAGAACATCTTCAGGAGTAATGCCATGGATGAAAATATTGAAATCATCAAATTCTTCTTCGGGATTGATTAAAGTGTAAAAAGTATCAACAATATTCCCATCTTTAAATTTTACTAATCCGATAGAACAAACACTACCACGAAAGTCATTCGCAGTTTCAACATCTAAAGCAACATATGAATAAGTCATAACAATCTCCTTGGTACTCATTAAATTATTATCTTCAGCATGACAATCATTTTTTTAGTGATGATTGTTATTTTTCTTCACTATACACATCTACAACTTTGCCGATGATCCTAAAATCACTGTCCGAATTGATCGGTCTATCTTTGTATTTCTTATTAAAACTTCTCAGATAGGCCTTATCTTTCTCTATTATGAGTTGTTTGATATAGGCTTCACCTTCGTAGTCAAATACTCCAACCGTGCCACTTGGAAGTTCTACTGTCAATTTAACAAAAACATAATCCCCAGATTTATAATCTGGCTCCATCGAATCTCGGTAAATCGGACAAACAAAATCAGCATCTACCTTCACAGGCAATTGAATTGTCTCTATCTGTACCTCATTTAGATATTGTCCTGTACCAGCAGATACAGGCTGGTCGTAGTAGTTATATGCCACGTATTCTACAACTACCTCGTGTACTTCCGTGGCTTTTTGCTCTACTAGTTGACTTTTGGCAAAATTAAGCACATTTTTCTGGTATGGATCTGGTTTCAATTCCGAAACCAGTTTGTCAATCTTTTGAGCGATCTCACTTTTTGAAGTAGTAGCTGCAGTATTCAGCCTTGGGTCAATTTGCTCAACAGGAACTTTGAAAAAATCAGCCAATTTCTTGCTATTGGTTTTAGAAGGTAATCTCTTACCTGAAAAATATTGACTCAAAGTGCTTTGAGATATTCCAGACTCTTTGACAATATCTTGTTGAGTTAATTCCTTTTCATTTTTTAATCTATTCAATTCATCGGCTATTTTTAAGCGCATCTCTAACTCCATTGGAGTTAATTTATCTCTTCCTACCATGATGTTTCTTCCTATATTCTTTTAATGAGATTGTATCACAATTTTATATAAAACAAAAGAAAGGAAGGACAGTATGCTGAACCGAAGGCAAAAGAAAAAAGACCCTTGGTTGACACAACCAAGAGCCACAGTCATATCGGCGATCATAGCACTAATCGCCGTGATACTTCAACTCTTATTTAAATAAGAGCTACGCACGAAGTTGTAGGAGGGGCGCAAGCCCCAACCCTACGACCTAAGTTTAGCATACTGTCCAGAGAAAAGCAATGGACGACAAAAAATGGGAAATTGGCGGTTTGATCGCAGTAGGAGCGATTATTGTAATTGTAATTTTAAATTTAATTAAGTAGGAGGCATAGAATAATGGCAGACGAACTAGAAAAAGCAGCCCTCGATGAAATTCTGAGAACTGCTCTGTTTATTGTCACAAGATTAGATGAATTAGAAGCTAAGATCGATCAGAATTTACAAAATCATGAGATTCTTGAACAACGATCTGATATTCAATAAATCTAATAGTTGCTTTAAGTGTTTTCTTGAGATCTTGGACATCCTTGTCTTGGTGAATTCGCATATAATGTGTTTCATCATTGCCAAGCCAGGAACAAGATCTAGCAAGTGCAACAAGCGTAGGATCTTGGATGTATTCAGAAATAAGTGAACCAAGTTTGTGATTTGATTTGATATGATCCTTTCTGTCTGGATGCAGAAATATCAGAAAGTCTTTTATAATAAACTCAAAGGCTTTTCTGAGACCGATTCCGACAAGTGTATCATACCCATCAATTTCAGCTTTAAGCGATTGAATGTAAGTTCTGGCTCCTTGTGGTGAAAGTTCAACGATTTCTTTTGGAAGATCACTCGGTATTTCTTTATAGAAATTAATATCCTTCTCCCACAATTCGTGGTAGTCGGAACTGTAGTCGTATGAATCAACCCAGCATGTCTTACAAGCATTACAAAATAATGTCAAATAGACAATGTGTTGATTGCCGTCTTTGTAAAAACTTGAATTTTTCAATACGGCTTCAATGGCTCGTCCACAATTTGGGCAAATATCAGTCACATCAACATCGACACGAGAACTAGAATAATTATCGTAAGATACACTAAGTTGCATAACGACTAACCTCATTCATTTTTGTTTTAATTATACCAAATAACGATAGGGAATTAAATAACAACGAGGTGAGAAAATGAAACCAAAACGATATCCGTATAGTGGAAAAAGAAAAAAGCAATCCGATGAACAGATTGCTAAATTAAAAAGACATGTTGAGGTAAATATCACTGACATATCATTTTTAAAACATGCTATTCAAACTTTAAAAATCCATCAGAATCATCAATAACTTTGTAACCTTGTGCAATTGCTTCTTCGATAATTTCGGATTTAGACATCTTGTAATCAGATAGTTGGATTACTGCACTAGGGTTATCAGTTGATGACTCTGTAAAGTTAGATAATAGAATGCTATCAAGATCTGACCAAGTAAGTTTTTTAACATGATGGTTTGGTTTTCTGCTAAGTTTACTCATATAGCTCTCCTCCTTTCCATTAAAATCTTGACTAAAACGGTGAGAGGTCTCAGTCAAGATACATTATAATGTAAAAGCTTTTATTTGTCAATATATAGTGATAGAAAGGATTAAATATGTTGCGCATACACAACATATAGTGTTTAAAATGTGGGAAAAGATTGAACAACAATCAAAATCAAGGGACTGGTCGGTGTATCGACTAGCTAAAAAGTCAGGTATTTCTCAATCGAATTTTTCCAACTTAAAGGCTGGAAAATTGAAAGAGATGTCTTGGACGAATATGTGCAAATTAGCTGATGCACTAGAGGTCAGTTTGTACGAATTTAGATAGGAGGTGAAAATTACATGGCTAATGCAAATGTTGATGTTGTATATAAAATTTATGCAAATAATATTAATGATACTATCGACGCAAAAAATAAAATCATCGCCAACACGCTTGACGATGAAAAAGTACGTATCAATATTAAAACAAGTGGAGATGTTTGAACTGTAGTTCGTTATGACAATGGAACTAAAATTAGCGAAACGCACGTAACAGCGCCATTGTAGATTGTCTTATAGTGCTTGGAATTTCATCTGTTTTGTTAGATTCATTTAGAGTGTATGACATAGTCAAACCTATATTTGTATCCAGTGTAAAAGTATCTTGGTATACTTTCCTATTGTTATCTCTGTATGAAATCGTGATTTTCGATGATCCTTTAAAATCATCTTCAATATTAGAAGTGAATTTTTGACCAGGAGCGATCATATTTCCGACAAGAGATTTAAAATTATGCTGATTATAGATACCTAGATCTCCATTGACGGTTATGCCAGTAATATATGCAGGCGTCTTACCAAAATTTTTAATAACATAAACTCTTTGTCGGTCCTTTATTTCAAATAAATCGACAAAGACATTTACATATGGCCTAGCCATATCTTCCTCGGCTCGTTTTGTGCGATGAAGGGATACAATATTAAAAAAGAAGCCTACTAGAGCAATAACTACAGTTGTATACAATGTCCATGCTTGGACTTCAAGTTCAGTAAAAGGCATATCAAGCCCTCCTTTCTGAAATCATTATACCAGAAAGGAGTAAAAGAATAAGGAGGTGAATAGATAGAACCTACCATAAGAAATGAGTGTTAGGTTGGTAGGATATAGAAATGTAATAGTTGAAGAAACTTATAATTCATGGAGCAAATTTACAAAACGTGATATTCAACTAATTGGATCGATATCCAAACACACCTAAAATATAGTAAAAGCAATCAACTGTATCTAATGGATATCTAATGGTAATCGTTTTAAAATTTTGGTATACTTAAAGGTATGAATTTATTAGAAAGTAGGCTTCCTATGGAGAAATTACAAGCCCTGTTATCGGAACGGTTTCAGATCGTTTTTTCAGATAGCAGTTTATTAGATACAGCTTTTACACACACCTCTTATGCAAATGAGCACCGCCTCTTAAAAATTTCACATAACGAACGTTTGGAATTTTTAGGAGACGCTGTTCTTCAATTAGTTATTTCCGAATATTTGTATAAGGAACACCCAAACAGACCTGAGGGAGATTTGTCTAAATTCCGTTCCATGATTGTCCGCGAAGAAAGTCTGGCTGGTTTTTCTCGGGATTGCCAATTTGACCGTTATATCAAACTAGGCAAAGGCGAAGAAAAATCAGGCGGTCGGGACCGCGATACGATTCTTGGCGATTTGTTTGAAGCCTTTTTAGGTGCTCTTTTACTGGATCAAGGAGTGGAAGCGGTCAAACGCTTTGTCTATCAGGTCATGATTCCTAAGGTTGAAACGGGTCAATTCTCCCAAGTCATTGACTACAAGACCCGTCTGCAAGAACTGTTGCAGGTTCACGGGGATGTGGAGATCCAGTACCAAGTGGTGAATGAGTCTGGTCCTGCTCATGCAAAGGAGTTTGAAGTAGAAGTGTTCGTGAACGGTCAAACGATGGGACATGGTCATGGTCGTTCCAAGAAGTTAGCGGAGCAGGAAGCAGCCCGCAATGCAGTTGAAACGAGGAATGATGGGCCATGTATCTAAAAGAGATTGAAATCCAAGGCTTTAAATCCTTTGCGGATAAGACAAAAGTCGTATTTGACAAAGGGGTCACTGCCGTTGTAGGGCCTAATGGATCTGGAAAATCAAATATCACGGAGAGCTTGCGCTGGGCCCTGGGGGAATCCAGTGTCAAGAGTCTACGTGGGGGCAAGATGCCCGATGTCATTTTTGCAGGGACAGAATCGCGAAAACCGCTGAATTATGCCTGTGTCACAGTTGTCTTAGATAACCAAGATGGTTTTATCCAACAGGCAGGGAAAGAAATTCGTGTCGAACGGCATATTTATCGTTCAGGAGACAGCGAGTACAAGATCGATGGCAAGAAAGTACGTCTCAGAGATGTGCATGATTTGTTCATGGATACGGGATTGGGACGGGATTCTTTCTCCATTATCTCCCAAGGTCGGGTAGAGGAGATCTTTAACTCCAAACCGGAAGAACGCCGGGCAATCTTTGAAGAAGCTGCAGGTGTCTTGAAATTTAAGACGCGGCGCAAGGAAACCGAGACCAAACTCAACCAAACCCAGGAGAATTTGGACCGTCTGGAGGATATCCTCTATGAATTAGAAGGACAAATCCAACCTCTTGAAAAGCAAGCGACTGTCGCTCGCCGTTTCTTGGAATTAGACCAAGAACGGCAGGTTCTCTTGCTGGATGTTTTAGTTGCTCAAGTCGATTTGACAAAGGACCTTTATGAAAAGGCTGATCAAGAAGAAAAAGCCATTCAAGAACAGTTGGCTTCTTATTACCAACGTCGTCAGGTCTTAGAAGAAGATAATGTACGTATCAAGAAAGCCCGCCATCAGTTGGATGAAAGCTTAGCTGAGGACCAGGCCAGCTTACTTGAGGTCACTCGTTTGATCAGTGATTTGGAAAAGCAAATCGAAGTAGCTAAGTTGCAATCGAGTCAAGCAGCCCATAGTCGCAGGGAAAATCTTGAGCGTCTGGATGCTGTTTTGGCACGTCTGGAAGAAGCGAAACAAGAGCTGGCGCAAAAACAAGAGACGCTAGCTGTGCTCCAACAAAGACTGACAGAGAACCGTCAGCAACAAGAAGAGTTGGAAAAAGAATTAGCCAACTACGAAGAAGATCCGGAACAAGTCATTGAGCATCTACGCGAGCAGTATGTCGCACTCTTGCAGACAGAGGCTGAAAAATCGAATGAGCGGACAGCGATTGAGAGCCGAATCCAGGCACTCCTGCAAGAATCTAGCCATCGTGAAGAGGATTTGACCAAGGCACAAACAAACTTTGAAGCTGCCAAGGAAAAAGAAGTCCGACAATTGGAAGAGTTGGATCAGGCACAAGCGACGGTCAAAGGTTTACTAGTAGAATACCAAGAGCAATTGGTAAAAGTGGAGCAGGCCAAAGCTGCCTACCAAGAGGCTCAAGCTACCATGTTTGACTTGATGGATGAGAGCAAGAATAAGCGGGCGCGGATCAATAGCTTGGAAGCCATTCAGAAGAACCATAGTAACTTCTATGCAGGCGTCAAGAGTGTCTTGCAAGAAGCGGACCGCCTAGGAGGCATTTGTGGGGCTGTTAGTGAGAATTTGAGTTTTTCAAAAGACTACCAGACAGCGCTTGAAATTGCTCTGGGAGCTAGTAGCCAACAGATCATTGTCGAGGATGAAAAGGCGGCAACGCGAGCGATTGACTACTTGAAACGCAATCGCTTAGGACGCGCTACTTTCTTACCGCTCACGACGATCAAAGCCCGTCAACTTTCTCCTCGGAATCTGGAATTGATTCAAGCCAGTGCAGGATTTCTAGGAATTGCGAGTGACTTAGTGACCTATGAGAATCGTTTTGAACAGATTTTCCAAAACTTGCTTGGCGTAACGGCCATCTTTGACACGACAGATCATGCGCGTGAGGCGGCTCGTAAAGTCAATTATCAAGTTCGGATAGTGACCTTGGATGGGACCGAATTGCGGACCGGAGGATCGTATGCCGGTGGTGCCAATCGCTCCCAAAATACGGTCTTTGTCAAACCAGAATTGGATAGTTTAAAACAGGAAATGCAAGCTCTGGATGCTCGTTTGAGAGAAGCAGAGCAGGAGGTCGAGACCAAGGACAATCTGCTCAAGCAGGCGCAAGAATACTTGGCTTCTATTCAAAATCAAGGTGAGCAAGCGCGTCTGGAGCAACAGCGGGCCCAATTGGCCTACCAACAAAGCCAAGAGCAACTGAAAGAAATTCAGGAACTCTTAGAAGCTTTGAAGTCAGAATTGGCAACAGATGCGACCCAGTCTCTCCAAGAAGAGCTGGAGTCCCTTACCAAGCAATTGGCAGAAATTGAGCTTCAAAAAGAAAATCTGAATCGCGACATTGAAACCATGAAGTCGGACAAAGATGTCCTGCAACAAAAAGTACAAAACTTGCAAGAGCAATTGGCAGAATTGCGACTTCAACAGACGGAATGTAAGAGCCAACAAAGCTATGAGCAAACAGATGCTCGTCGCTTGGAAGAAACGATCTCCCAGTTGGAAGTAGAAGAGCATCAGTTGCAATTGCTGATTGAACAAGGCGAGGCCAAAGTTCAGACAGTGGATGTGGAGCAGCTAGCCAACCAATTGACGCAGGCACAAGCCAAGAAAACGGAACTGGAACAAGGAGTCATTCGGAAACGCTTTGAACTGGATGATTTGGAAGGCCAGGCCGAAGATGTTGCAGAACAGATGGAACAAGCGCGCAAGAAAAACGAAGAGTGGATTCGTCAACAAGCTAAAGCTGAAGCGACACGTGAAAAGCATGCGGATCGTTTGAACAAGCTTTTAACGCAAATTACTGATGAATTCATGCAAAGCTTTGACCAAGCCAAAGAGCAGGCCAAACCTGTTGAAAACCTTGCAGCAGCTGAAAACCAGCTCAAGAGCATCGAAAAAGATATTAAGGTACTTGGTCCAGTCAATGTGGATGCGATCGAGCAGTACGATGAGGTGAAGGGGCGCTTTGATTTCCTTTCCAGCCAGCGTGAGGATGTCTTGGCTGCGAAAAACATGCTTTTGTCTACCATCAACGACATGAATGATGAAGTCAAGGAACGCTTTAAATCAACTTTTGAAGCCATTCGTGAATCCTTTAAAGTCACTTTCCGTCAAATGTTTGGTGGGGGGGCTGCTGATTTGATTCTGACAGAGCCAGATCTTCTGACAGCTGGTGTTGAGATTTCTGTGCAGCCACCTGGTAAAAAGATCCAATCCTTAAACCTCATGAGTGGTGGAGAAAAGGCCTTGTCTGCCTTGGCTCTCTTGTTCTCGATTATTCGTGTCAAGACCATTCCATTTGTCATTCTGGATGAAGTAGAGGCAGCCCTGGATGAAGCCAATGTCAAGCGTTTTGGAGACTACCTCAACCGCTTTGATAAGGAAAGCCAATTTATCGTCGTGACGCACCGGAAGGGAACCATGTCAGCTGCAGATTCTATCTATGGGGTGACTATGCAGGAATCTGGGGTTTCTAAAATCGTCTCTGTAAAATTGAAAGACTTAGAAAATGAAGAATAATGATATTAAATTGATTGCTACGGACATGGATGGAACCTTTCTAAATGACCAACATCAGTACGATCAAGAACGATTAGGCAAGGTATTAGCCAGCTGCAAAGAAAAAGGCATTTATTTTGCTGCTGCGAGTGGCCGTGCCCTCCTTTCTCTCAAATCCCTCTTTAAAGGATTTGAGGACCAAATGATTTTCATTGCTGAAAATGGTAGTGTGGTAGAATTTCATGGAGAAGATCTCTACGAAGCGACCATGTCCAAAGACTTTTATTTGGGTGTTTTTGAAGCTCTAAAATCTTCCCCTTATGCAGACCCCAATAAATTGCTTTTGACAGGGAAAAAAGGAAGCTATGTCTTAGAAACAGTGGATCCTGACTATCTTGCCTTGAGTCAACACTATAATGAAAATATTCAAAAAGTGAAGAGTTTAGTCGATATTCAAGATGAAATCTTCAAAATGACCACCAACTTCGATGCAGCTCTTGTTCTTGAAGGAGAGCAATGGGTCACTGAGAATGTTCCAGGTGTTAAAGCGATGACGACAGGCTTTGAATCGATTGATATTGTCCTCGATTATGTCGATAAGGGAGTGGCGATTACTGCCTTAGTGGATAAACTAGGGATCACGATGGATCAGGTGGTGGCTTTTGGGGATAACCTAAACGACCTTCATATGATGCAAGTCGTGGGCCATCCTGTAGCTCCTGAAAATGCACGTCCCGAAATCTTGGCGATTGCTGAAACAGTCATCGGCCACCATGCGACTGGTTCTGTCCTACGCTATATGGAGGAAATCCTATGAGTCAGATTGCCTTGATTGCGCTGGATTTAGATGGGACCCTTCTCAATTCTGAAAAAAAGATTTCTCCTCGCAATAGAGCAGCCCTCGCTGCTGCACAGGCTCAAGGTGTCAAGGTGGTTCTAACTACTGGCCGTCCCTTGAAAGCCATGGATTTTCTTTTAGAAGAATTGGGAACAGCGGGCCTCAAAGAAGAGTATACAATTACCTTCAACGGTGGTTTAGTGCAGCGAAATAATGGAGAGATCCTCTCAAAAGTTGTCTTGGCAGCAGAAGATGTTGCAACCATTCATGATGAAACAGCTCGTCTCGGCCTTCCGCTGGATGCGATCAGTGAGGGGACGGTTTATGAGATTCATTCAGAGCGAAAGTCTCTCTATTCCCTTTACAATCCCTACCTGAACTTTATTGAGACAGATTTTAAAGACCTACCATCTACGTTATCCTACAACAAGTGTGTGACAGCCGTTGATCAAGACTTTTTAGATGCGGCGATCAAGCAGATCAGGCCGGACTTATTTCAAGACTATGAAATTTTTAAATCTAGGGAAATGTTGTTGGAATGGTGCCCCAAAAATGTTCACAAGGCAACGGGCTTAGAGGCACTGGCTTCTATTTTGGGTCTTGAGGCAGATCAAGTCATGGCCTGTGGAGATGAAGCCAATGACCTGTCAATGATCCAGTGGGCTGGACTAGGGGTTGCTATGGGTAATGCGGTCCCGGCAGTGAAAGAGGTGGCTGCGCTTGTCGCACCCGTGACCAATGACCAAGATGCTGTCGCATGGGCGATTGAAAATTATGTGCTAAAGGAGAGTGAATAAATGGGATTATTTGATCGATTATTTGGAAAGAAAGAAGAAGCTGAAAAAGTGCTTCCGTCTTCTGAAGAAGTGACGGAAAGTAATGAGGTTGAAGAAACTGTCAAAGAGGAGCCAGTGGCTACCTTAAATGACAAGGAAGAGCAAAAAATCGCTGATATGGAGGCTTACTACCAAGAGCTCAAAGCGCGAATTGCAGCTACTCATCAGGTCACTCAAGAAGAGCCATCAGAGGAGCCTCTTGTTGAAGAAATTGGAACTTCAGAGACTTATGAAGACCAAGCACCTGTAGAGGAGTCTCCGGTTGTCTTTGAACCTGCTCAAACACAAGAAACTCCTGAAGAAGCTTCACCTGTAGCTGATGAAACGGAAACTGAGCCTCTTGAAGAAGTGAAATCTGAAGCGGAAGAAACTGAACATGTTGAAGAAGCAGATGAGATTGATGTTATAGACCTGGAAGAAGAGTCACCAATTGCCTCTTCATCACCTGACGCTGAGCCAGTAGAAGTGAGCGCGACAGAAGAGAAGGTTCCAGAACTAGTAAGCGCTCAGGATGAGGTTCCAGAACCGGAAGCATCAGAAGCGATCGCTGAAGTGGAGGAAACTTCAGAAGTAGCGGAAGCCGAGTCCAGACTTCCTGAAGGAGAAGCTGCATCAGCCGTTGAGGAAAGAATTGTTGAAGAGGCAGAGGAGCCGATTCAAGACGAGGTCGCACCTCAGCAAGAAACTATTCAGGAAAAATATGATCGTAGCTTGAAAAAGACACGGACTGGATTTGGCGCACGTCTCAATGCCTTCTTTGCGAATTTCCGTTCAGTCGATGAAGAATTCTTTGAAGAATTGGAAGAACTCTTGATCATGAGTGACGTTGGGGTTCAAGTTGCCTCTAATTTAACCGAAGAGTTGCGCTATGAGGCCCGTTTGGAAAATGCTAAAAAACCAGATGCTCTCAAGCGCGTAATTATCGAAAAATTGGTAGACTTGTATGAAAAGGATGGCCAATTTAATGAAGCCATTCGTTTTCAAGATGGCCTCACGGTTATGCTCTTTGTCGGGGTAAATGGAGTTGGTAAAACAACCTCTATCGGGAAGTTAGCCCACCGATACAAACAAGAAGGCAAGAAAGTCATGTTGGTTGCAGCAGATACCTTCCGTGCAGGAGCAGTGGCTCAACTGGCAGAATGGGGGCGCCGAGTAGATGTTCCAGTTGTGACAGGTCCTGAAAAATCAGATCCTGCTAGTGTTGTCTTCGATGGGATGGAACGCGCGATTGCTGAAAATATCGATGTTCTGATGATTGATACGGCAGGTCGTCTGCAAAACAAGGATAACCTCATGGCCGAGCTTGAAAAAATCGGACGAATTATCAAGCGTGTGGTACCAGAGGCACCACATGAAACCTTGCTGGCTCTCGATGCTTCGACCGGTCAAAATGCCTTGGTACAGGCTAAAGAGTTTTCAAAAATTACGCCTGTGACAGGAATTGTCTTGACCAAGATCGATGGAACAGCTCGAGGAGGGGTTGTCCTTGCCATTCGTGAAGAGTTGGACATTCCAGTGAAGTTGATTGGATTTGGAGAAAAAATTGATGACATTGGACCATTCCAGTCAGAGAACTTCATGAGAGGTCTCTTGGAAGGCTTGATTTAAGAGTCGAATAGAAAAAGACAAATTGTTATTCCGACAATTTGTCTTTTTATTTCCTTGCGCTATAAAAAAACCACCCGAAGGTGGTTTGTATTAATTCTTAGGTTCAGGTTTCCAAACCCACTCTGCTCCGTAGTCTGCAAGGAGATCATCGGATGCAGTTGGTCCCATGGATCCTGATTTGTACTCATAGAGCGGTGCTCCATCTTCGGCCCATAATTTTTCGATCCGGTCAATCAATTGCCATGAAGCGCGGACTTCGTGCCAGTGGCTGTAATTGGTTGAGTCATTGTTCAACACGTCGAAAATTAATTTTTCATAAGGCTCTGGGGAAGCTCCAGTTGCGGTCGCATCTGTCTCGTAGTCAAAGGAAATCGGTGCGATACTGAATTTTTCTCCGACCTCTTTTCCGTTGATACTTAATGAGAAACCTTCATTTGGTTGGATATAAATGGTCAAGACATTAGGTTGCAAGCTATGTCCAAAGATGGAGTCGGTTTGCTTGAAGACCACATTGACCATGGTTCCTTTTTGCGTCAAGCGTTTTCCAGTACGGAAGAAGAAAGGAACTCCACGGAAGCGATCACTATCAACAAAGAATGCCCCAGAAGCATAGGTCTCCGTAGTAGATTCAGGGTCGACATTGGGCTCACTGCGATAAGAGATATCTTTTTTCCCTTCGATGGTCCCTGAATGGTATTGACCACGGATAAAGAATTTCTTTAACTCATCATCTGTTGGATTGTGCAATTGCTCAAAAACTTTAACTTTTTCAGCTCGAATCGCATCCTTGGTAAAGGTAGCTGGTTTATCCATGGCAAGCAAAGATAAAAGCTGAAGAGTGTGGTTTTGCACCATATCCCGAAGGGCACCTGAGTGATCATAGTAGCCACCGCGTTCTTCAACACCCAAGCGTTCTGCAAAGGTAATTTGGATATTGTCAATAAAATCTCGATTCCAGAGGTTGTCAAAAATGAGATTGCCGAAACGGATGGCAAAGATATTTTGGATCATTTCTTTTCCAAGGTAATGGTCGATCCGGAAGATTTGTTCCTCATCAAAGGTTTCTTCCAATTCTTTGTTGAGCTGACTAGCCGTTTCTAGGTCTGTACCAAAAGGTTTTTCAACAATCAGTCGCTCAAAGCCTTGTCCATCAACAATCCCTTCTGATTTCAGGTGTTTAGCAATGGTTCCAAAAAATTGAGGAGCCATAGATAAGAAGAAGACCTTGTTGTGTTCTGTTTGGTATTTTTCATCCAAGCTATTTTGCAATTCGCGCAGAGCGATGTAATGTTCGGTATCATTGACATCATGACTTTGATAGTAGAAATGACTGGCGAATTCTTGGGCTTGTTGAGGGCTATCTGCCAGGTCTGTGATGGATTCTACCACGACTGATTCAAAATATTCTTTGCTCCATGGTCTGCGGGCTGTTCCGATCACTGCAAAGTGTTCAGATAGATTTCCTGATTTGTAGAGTCTAAAAAGGGATGGGTAGAGTTTGCGATGGGCTAAATCTCCACTGGCCCCGAAAATGGTTACAATAACTTTTGAAGACATTTAAGTACCTATTTCCTATTTTATTAACCATATTTTACCATAAAATCTACAAGATTTCTTTGCTGGAATCGTTGTTCTGAATATTTTCCGATGGGATTTGAGTAGACAGCATAGAAAAAGCTAGAACCAATGTGGATTCTAGCTAGAAGTGTTATAAGGTGTTTGGATCTACAACGGAAGCTCCATCAGAATACGCGGTAGACATAAGGATTATCTGGTTGTGTAATGGTTTGACAATCCGTAATGTGGAGGACAGGCAAACTTTGCTTGAGCTGTTTGTGGTATTCAATGGACAAGGTTCCTTTTGCATGGATCCAGGTATTGTTGTCAAAATGTTGAGGAGCACCGGTTGTTAAAAGACCGTAGACACCTGAGTCTGCGATACAGTGGATGATCCCAAAGCGAAAGAGAAATTGACTGTCTTTGTTATTAGGATCATTGTATACAAAACCGGTCAACTCTATGGTTTTTCCCGCAAATTGATCTGGATAATCATAAATGACTTCCATAACTTCCATATAATTTTCAGTAGTCACCTGGATCACCTTTTTATCAACATATTTCTTAGCTGCCTGCTTCATCTCTGACTCATAGGCGGACTTAGTGAAATAGCTACTGGTATCCGGTTTGAGATACTGAGTTGTTGTCCCTTCATCCTGTTGGATTTCCTTGGAAGAACCAGCCGCAACCGGGAAGTGGTAGCCTTTTGCAGAGACTGTTTGGGAATCTAGTGTCACTGTAGGGAAAAATAGCCCGACAAACAAAGGAATACAGAGTAAGAAGATACTCGCCACTTTTGCCCAGAAACCAGAGAGATGACTGTGGATCTTCATTTGTTTGACCCAGATAATCAACTGAACAAGAGCTAAAACGAAGGACAAAAACATGGAAATATAAGCCAAGTAAGAATAGTGTAAGTTGATGTATTGATTGAGCTTACCGGATAATTGAAGATACATGGTGAGCTCAAAATAACCTGCTAAGATCAAAAATCGTATCATAAAGCTACCCCCACAATCCAAGAGTATAGGAGCACAACTCCACAGACAATTCCGATAAATTGCCAGATAAAACGGGTCTTGAGATAATTTTTCATCATGAGGAGATTCTTGACATCAAGCATGGGTCCAATCACCAGAAAGGCCAGCACAGGCGCTACTCCAAAACTACTCAGAAGAGAGGAGCCGATAAAGGCGTCCGCCTCGCTACAAAGTGAGAGGAGGAAGGACAAGACCATAAGGAGGAGAATAGCAATAACCGGTGTCGCACTGATCGAGGTAAGGATCCGTGTTGGGACATAGACTTGGACGAGGCTGGCAAAGAGACAACCGAATACCAAGTAGCGTCCTGTATCAAAGAATTCATCAATTGCCTGCACCAAGACTTGAAAGAGCTTTTGGCTTTTGCTCAAATCGCTAAAATCATGTTCATGCACAGGCTTGCGATGTTCTTTTTGGATCGAATCTGTCTGAATAAAGCCAAGGAAGATCCCTAGTACCGTTGCGACCAGTAGGGAACCAAGGGCGCGATAGAGGGCCATCTTAATAGAATTCCCAAAGGCTGAATAGGTCGCAAAGAGAACGATGGGATTGATGACCGGTGCTGTCACCAAAAAGGGAACAGCAGTATAACTTGGGACTTTCTTTTCTAGAAAGCGATTGATAATGGGAACAATTCCGCATTCACAGGAAGGAAAGATAAAGCCGATAAAGGTCCCAAAGAAGATTCGCCCAAATTTATTTTTGGGAAGAAAACGGTAAACCTTCTCAGGTGTGACATAAACCTCAATCATTCCTGAAATGATACTTCCGATCAGTACAAAGGGCAGGGCCTCGATGATAATCGAGAGAAAAATAGCCCCAGCTTGCAAGACGCTAGAGGGAAGGTGTTGAAAAAATGCCATTATTTAGCCTTCTTTGCATTTTTAGCAGCTGTTTCTGCTTTCTTTTTTTCTTCGGGGAATTCAACTGTTTTTTCTAGATCTGGAAAACTTGCAAAGTTTTCAAACATTTTATCAAGATCATCCGTCTTAGAAAATTTAATAGCCATTTTTGGGCCTCCTTTTTCCTTTTCTATCATTATAACAAAAAGGAAAGACCATGGGGGAAATGGAGTATAGAAAGGGGAATGGCTAGCCCTGAGATAGATAGTAGAATAGGTTGCTAGAAGCCTTGGCTACGCTAAAATATGCTATAATAGAAGCTATGGATAAATATGAAAAAATAGCCCAAGAATTGGGTGTTAGCTTAAAACAAATCGATACCGTATTGAGTCTGACCGCAGAAGGCTCAACCATTCCTTTCATTGCTCGCTATCGAAAAGATCTGACGGGAAATTTAGATGAAGTAGCGATCAAGGCTATTATTGATCGGGACAAATCCTTAACGGCTCTAGCTGAACGGAAGGAAACCGTCCTTGCTAAGATTGAGGAACAAGGCAAACTGACAGAGGCGCTCAAGCAGGCTATTGAGGCTGCTGAAAAATTAGCGGATGTCGAAGAGCTTTATCTACCTTATAAGGAAAAACGACGGACTAAGGCGACGATTGCCCGAGAAGCAGGACTCTTCCCCTTGGCACGTCTCATCCTGCAAAATAGTCCAAACTTGGAAGTAGAGGCACAGAAATTTACCTGTGAGACCTTCCCAACTGAAACAGCGGCTTTGGCTGGTGCAGTGGATATTCTGGTAGAAGCTATTTCAGAGGATACCCAATTACGGGCCCTCACCTATCAAGAAATTCATGGGCATTCCCTCATGACGTCAAGCTTGAAGGATGAAAGTTTAGATCCTAAGAGAACTTTTGAAATCTATTATGATTTTTCTGAGAAGATCAAGAGTATGCAGGGCTACCGGACCCTGGCTCTCAATCGTGGGGAAAAATTGGGCGTTCTCAAAGTCGGATTCGAGCACCATTTGGATCGGATCATTCGTATTTTTGAGGCTCGTTTTAAAAGCAAAAATGCCTATGTGGATGAAGTTATTCAGCAGGCGGTTAAGAAAAAAATCGTTCCTGCGATTGAACGTCGGATTCGGACAGAATTGACAGAAGTGGCAGAAGACGGAGCCATTCAATTGTTCTCTGAAAACCTACGGAATCTCCTGTTAATACCTCCATTGAAAGGGCGCGTGGTCCTTGGATTTGACCCAGCCTTTCGGACTGGTGCCAAATTAGCGGTTGTCGATGAGACAGGCAAAATGCTTGCAACCCAGGTCATCTATCCAGTTGCTCCTGCAAAAACAGCTCAGATCGAGCAGGCCAAGAAAGATTTGTCCTCCTTGATCAAGGAGTTCGGAGTAGAAATTATTGCGATTGGAAATGGAACCGCCAGCCGTGAAAGTGAGGCTTTTGTCGCAGAGGTCCTCCATGACCATCCAGGAGTTCGCTATGTCATTGTCAATGAAAGTGGAGCCTCTGTCTACTCAGCTAGTGAGTTGGCCCGTCACGAATTCCCAGAATTAACCGTTGAAAAACGCTCGGCCATCTCCATTGCCCGTCGTCTGCAAGACCCATTAGCAGAATTGGTGAAAATCGATGCCAAGTCGATCGGTGTGGGTCAATACCAGCACGATGTCAATCAGAAAAAATTGACGGAAAGTTTAGATTTCGTGGTAGATACGGTCGTCAACCAAGTTGGAGTTAATATCAATACTGCTAGTCCCTCTCTCTTAGCGCATGTAGCAGGGCTTAATAAGACCATCTCTGAAAATATTGTGAAATACCGGGAAGAAGAAGGGATGATCCTCTCACGCGCGCAGATTAAAAAAGTCCCTCGTCTCGGAGCCAAGGCTTTCGAGCAGGCGGCGGGATTCTTACGCATTCCTGAAAGTAAAAACATTTTGGACAATACTGGCGTCCACCCTGAAAGTTATAAGGAAGTTGAAAAACTCTTTCAACTCCTTGGGATTACCGAACTAGATGAATCTGCTCAAGAAAAATTAAAAGCTGTGAATATAGAAGAAATGTCTTCTCAGCTGGATCTGGGACCAGAAACTCTGAAAGATATCATTGCTGATCTCCTAAAACCAGGTCGCGATTTGCGGGATTCCTTTGATGCACCAGTGCTCCGTCAGGATGTCTTGGATATTAAAGACCTACACATTGGCCAAAAATTAGAAGGGGTTGTGCGCAACGTGGTTGACTTCGGAGCCTTTGTCGATATTGGCATTCACGAGGATGGCTTAATTCATATCTCCCATATGAGCAAGCAATTTATCAAGCATCCAAGCCAAGTCGTCTCTGTAGGAGATTTAGTGACGGTCTGGGTCAAGAAAATTGACGTGGAACGTGAAAAAGTCAACCTCAGTTTGGTAGCACCGAATGAATCTGACTGACTATGTACGCCAGGTATCTCTGGAAGATTTTGGGAGAGAATTCCGCCATCGAGCAGAGTGGAATGCGCGTCTCCAGACCACCGGAGGTCGTTTCTTTCCTAAGGATCGCCATCTTGATTTTAACCCGAAGGTCTACCAGGCTTTCGGATTAGAGACCTTTCGGAAAATCGTCCGCCATGAGCTCTGCCATTACCATCTTTACGATCAAGGAAAGGGCTATCGCCACAAAGATCCAGCCTTTAAACAGCTCCTTCAGCAAGTGGATGGACTTCGATTCACACCACCTCTACCAGAAAAGACTGGACGAGTCAAGCGGATCTATCTCTATCAATGTCCTCACTGTGGTCAAGAGTATAGACGAAAGCGAAAAATCGATCTGAGGAAATATGCTTGCGGTCGCTGTCACGGTCGTTTGCAACTCCTTGAAATGAGACAGGAATGAGAATCGGTCTTTAGGCGGATCTCTTCTGGGTTAGACTCTGCTAAAATAGATCTAACTAGAAAGAGGAAAATCAAATGACATCATCATTTTATAAATTAAAACGCCACCGCCTGGTTTCAGGTGTGCTAGCTGGTCTAGCTGATAAATTTGGTCTGAGTGTAACGCTGCTACGTTTCTTGTTTGTACTCTTTACAGTCTCCCATGCCTTTATCGGTGTGATTATCTACTTACTGTTAGATACGACCTTACCTTATAAGGAAGAGGAGGAGCAGGAAATATTTGACGATGGCCTTCGACCTCGTCGGAGAAAAGAGGCCGAACCTATCCATGATCAGAATGATAGTCCGTTTTTCTAAAAGGAGATCCGGTTGAAGCAGAAGTTCTATTACTTTGCGTTTCTTTATATCTTACCATCATTTCCTAGAGGCTGGAGACTTTTGTCTTGGCCTCTTTTTACTTTTTAAAAAGCGGGTTAAAATGGATCTTTCAAATGGTACTTTAGTCTCTCGTATGAAGAGAAAATCTGCTATAATAGAAAGAGAATTTGAAAAGGGAGAATGATATGGCAGTTACTGTTCGCGATATACAGGAAAAGCTTCGTCTTTCGGTTGTTTACGGGGATGATCGCCTCTTAAACAAGGAAATTACGACTGCGGATATTTCACGTCCCGGTCTTGAGATGACGGGTTATTTCGACTATTATACACCTGAGCGGATTCAGCTTGTAGGAATGAAAGAATGGTCTTACTTGGTGAAGATGAGCTCTCACAACCGTCATCAAGTCTTGCGCAAGATGTTCCAGCCAGAGACACCCGTCATCATTGTCGCGCGGAATTTAGAAATTCCAGAAGAAATGTTACGGGCTGCGGAAGAAAAGCAGCTGGCTATTTTAAAGAGCAATGTTGCGACGAGCCGTTTGTCTGGTGAGTTATCCAGTTATTTGGATAGCCGCTTGGCAGAACGTACCAGTGTTCATGGTGTTTTGATGGATATTTATGGGATGGGGGTCTTGATCCAAGGAGATAGCGGGATCGGTAAGAGCGAGACAGGTTTGGAACTTGTCAAGCGGGGTCACCGTCTCGTAGCGGATGACCGAGTCGATATCTATGCGAGAGATGAGATGACCCTTTGGGGAGAGCCAGCTGAGATCTTACGTCACTTACTAGAGATCCGTGGTGTCGGCATTATCGATGTGATGAGTCTCTACGGTGCGAGCGCTGTGAAGGATTCTTCACAAGTTCAAATCGCCGTTTACCTGGAAAATTACACTAAGGACCAAACTTATGATCGTCTTGGTAACAACGCAGAAGAGTTGGAAATCGGTGGAGTCACCATTCCTCGTATTCGCATTCCAGTGAAGACAGGTCGAAATATTTCGGTCGTGATTGAAGCAGCAGCCATGAATGTTCGTGCCAAAGAAATGGGCTATGATGCCACTAAAACCTTTGAAGAACGTTTGTCTCAGTTGATCAGTCAAAATGAGGTGAAGGAATGAATCCAGTAGCACTTCAATTAGGTCCGATCAGTATTCGCTGGTATGCGATCTGTATTGTCTCTGGTTTGATTCTAGCCGTTTATCTTTCCATGAAAGAGGCACCTCGAAAGAAAATAAATCCAGATGATATCATTGATTTCATCCTGATTGCTTTTCCACTAGCGATTGTCGGAGCTAGGCTCTATTATGTTATCTTCGAATGGGCCTATTATAGCCAGCATCTTGATGAGATTTTTGCAGTCTGGAATGGAGGAATCGCAATCTATGGCGGTCTCTTAACTGGGGCATTGGTCTTGTATCTATTTTCTCGTAGACGCTTCATTGAGCCAATTGATTTTTTGGATATTGCTGCTCCAAGCGTCATGATTGCACAGAGTATTGGTCGTTGGGGAAACTTCTTTAACCAGGAAGCCTATGGGGCTGCGGTCAAAAGTCTTAACTACTTACCAACTTTCATCCGAGATCAAATGTATATAGATGGTAGTTACCGTCAGCCAACTTTCTTATATGAATCCAGCTGGAATTTACTCGGCTTTGTCTTGATATTGCTTCTTCGCAGAAAACCTCATTTTTTGAGGCAAGGTGAAATCACAGCCTTTTACCTCATTTGGTATGGTTTTGGGCGAATGATTATCGAGGGAATGAGGACGGATAGCTTGATGTTTGCAGGTCTGCGTGTTTCTCAATGGTTATCAATGATTCTAATTCTAGTTGGACTCGTTATTATTATTTATCAGCGGCGCAAAAAAGCCCCTTATTATGTAGAAGAAAAGGAGTAACATATGTTTATTGAAATTGCATACGGTCTCTTAGGCCTTGCTTTAGTAGCGTTAGTCATTTACCTGATTTTCTTCCTCTCAAAGATTGGAAAAGTCGTAGATGAGACGCAAAAGACCATCCAAGTTTTAACATCGGATGTCAATGTCACCTTGCATCAGACCAATGATCTATTGGCAAAAGTCAATGTTTTAACGGATGATTTGAATCAAAAAGTGGCAACGATTGACCCCTTGTTTACAGCTGTAGCAGATCTTTCAGAGTCTGTCTCAGATTTGAATGACCAAGCACGTCAATTGAGTGTTAAAGCTGCATCAGCTGGTGGGAAAACTGTAAAAGCCTCTATGGGCCTTAAAGCTGTTCGGATGGCTTCAAAATTATTTAAATAGAATCGAGGAAAAAGATGGGACGTTTATCTAGTTTATTAATTGGTGTGATTTCAGGTGCTTCAGCAGCCTACTATTTGTCAACAGAGCAAGGTAAGAAAGTTACTAAAAAAGTTGCGCGCTTTGTAAAAGATTATCAAGAAGATCCTCAAGAAGTGCATGAATCGGTTAAACAAACTGCTAAAGATGTTTCAAAACAAGCAGTTGAAGTGATTCAGCAAACCAAGGAAAAAGTTGGTTCAGGAGAAATTACAACAGGAACTGTTATAGAATCTGTTAAAGAAAAGACACAAGATGTGGTTGAAAAGTCACAAGAAGTTTATCATTCATTTAAAGACAAGATTCAAAAAGAAAATCTTAGTGGCAATGAGTTGGTTCAATCTATTCGTAAGCAAACAGAATCAGAGGAGATCGTTCTAGAGTTAGATGAAAATCATGCTGAAGAAGCAGTAGAAGAAGGAAACGAATAATAAAAAAAGAGGCTCAATGAGCCTCTTTTCAGATTTAGTAAAGAGTAGATGGCAATCGATGACATAGACTGCTTGAACTTTTATTTCCATTTATTACATTTTGAGGATAACAAAAAATCAGGCTAACCTGATTTTTATTTTTTCTTTTTATGGTAGTAAATTCTAAATCCTTGGATACTCGCGAAACTAGTAGCAATAGCTAAGGTAAAAGCAAATAAGGTGTTCATCTTGGTTGCCAAGAAAATAAAGCTAAACACAACCGTCAGCACACAGAAAACAGCGATATTTAAAAAATACAGCAATTCACTTAATTGAGGGGCGGGTTCAGCTTCAGGAGCGTAGTCCTGAATAGGGGATTCTTGGGTTTGTTTGGTTAATTCGATATAGTCGAATTCTTCGTCATAGTGTCTTAAATTTCTTACGGGCATTTTCTCTCTCCTAACAGTACTCTATTATTCTATCATGAATTCAGCTTTATAAATGTTACAAAAATGTTACAAATTTTACAAAATGAATAAATTTTTCTAGAATATCGGATTTTTTGTTATAATGGATCTATGAAAAATATTATTATAACAGCAACAGCAGAGAGCGTTGAGCAAGCGCAAGCCTTGATTGATGCGGGGGTTGACCGGATCTATGTCGGCGAAAAAGACTATGGATTACGATTGCCTCAAACTTTAAGCTATGACGAAATAAATCGAATTTCACAACTGGTCCATGCTGCTGGCAAAGAATTGACAGTAGCTGTAAATGCACTGATGCACCAATCGATGATGGATTCAATCAAGCCATTCCTTGATTTTCTAAAGGAAATTCAGGCTGATTATGTTACTGTCGGAGATGCGGGCGTTTTTTATGTTTTGAAACGAGATGGCTATCCCTTCAAAACCATCTACGATGCTTCTACTATGGTAACCTCTAGTCGCCAGATCAATTTCTGGGGGAAACAAGCAGGAGCTTCTGAGGCTGTTTTGGCCCGTGAAATTCCGTCTGCTGAATTATTTGTGATGGCTGAGAATCTTCAAATCCCAGCAGAAGTATTGGTCTACGGTGCTAGCATTATTCACCATTCCAAGCGTCCTCTTCTTCAGAACTATTACAACTTCATCAAGACAGAGGAGTCTGTGACCAAAGATCGTGATTTGTTCCTAGCAGAACCGGGAGATCCAGATTCTCACTATTCGGTCTACGAAGACAAACATGGAACCCATATTTTTTCAAATAATGATTTGAACATGATGACCAAATTGTCAGAGTTGGTGGATCATGGATATGATCATTGGAAACTTGATGGGGTCTACTGTCCGGGTGAGAACTTTGTTAAGATTACAGAGTACTTTATCAAGGCGCGTGATTTGATTCAAAATGGAACCTTCACGCAAGATCAAGCTTATCTGTTTGATGAAGAGATTCGCAAATTGCATCCAGCTAATCGTGGCTTGGATACTGGTTTCTATGATTATGAACCAGATCGTGTAAAATAATAAATAAAGTAGTAGCTTCTTCGTTTGTGAGTTTTCCTTTTTCAGGGAACGAAGGAGCAATTCATCATATCGACAATCTTGTAAATTGGAGAAAAAATGACAAATACAAAAAAACGTCCAGAGGTCCTGGTACCTGCTGGAACCTTAGAAAAATTAAAAGTCGCCGTTAATTACGGAGCAGACGCTGTGTTCGTTGGTGGACAAGCCTATGGGTTGCGGAGCCGTGCCGGAAACTTTACTATGGATGAACTGCGCGAGGGAATTGAATACGCTCATGCACGTGGGGTCGATGTACACGTAGCTTCGAACATGGTAACTCACGAAGGAAATGAACAAGGAGCTGGTGAGTGGTTTCGTGAATTGCGGGATATGGGGCTCGATGCCGTGATCGTATCAGACCCGGCCTTGATTGAAATCTGTGCAACGAATGCACCTGGTCTCAATATCCACTTGTCTACGCAAGCTTCTGCGACTAATGTGGAGACCTTCCATTTCTGGAAAGAATATGGCTTGACCCGTGTCGTATTGGCTCGTGAGGTGTCCATGGAAGAGTTGGCTGAGATTCGTAAGCGTACCGATCTGGAGATCGAAGCCTTTGTTCATGGAGCCATGTGTATTTCCTATTCCGGACGTTGTACCCTTTCAAACCACATGTCAGATCGTGATGCCAACCGTGGTGGTTGTTCCCAATCTTGTCGGTGGAAATACGATCTCTATGATATGCCATTTGGTCAAGAGCGAAAAAGTGTTAAAGGCCAAGTACCAGAAGAATACTCAATGTCAGCTGTGGATATGTGCATGATTGAAAATATCCCGGACATGATTGACAATGGGGTTGATAGCTTAAAGATTGAAGGTCGGATGAAATCTGTCCATTATGTGTCAACGGTTGCCAACTGTTACAAGGCTGCCTGTGATGCTTATATGGAAAGTCCAGAGGCCTTTTATGCGATCAAGGAAGATTTGATTAATGAATTGTGGAAGGTTGCCCAACGTGAATTGGCGACTGGTTTCTACTACCAAACTCCTACAGAAAATGAGCAATTGTTTGGCGCTCGTCGAAAGATTCCTCAATATAAATTTGTAGGAGAAGTGGTTGATTTTGATCCATCTACCATGACTGCGACTATTCGACAGCGGAATGTCATCAATGAAGGCGACCAGGTGGAATTCTATGGACCAGGTTTCCGTCATTTTGAATGCCAGATCCAAGACTTGCATGACAAGGACGGAGTGAAGATTGATCGTGCACCAAATCCGATGGAACTCTTAACCATCACCGTCCCACAGGAAGTAAAACCAGGAGATATGATTCGTTCGTGCCAAGAAGGCTTGATCAATCTCTACTCCAAAGATGGGGCAAGTAAAACTGTTCGAGCATAAGAAAAAAGAGAGGGTTAAACCTCTCCTTTTTGTTGGGCGATGCGAATATTATTGGGAACCAAACTGATTTTCTGGATCTCAGAAATTCGGATAATGGTTGACATACTTTTCTTGAAATTTTTGACGATCAGTTGTCGGCGCTCTTGGTCAAACTTGACAATGTCACCCGTAAAACTTTTATTTGAAAAAATAACATGAACTCCTTGCTTTTTTCGCAATGCTTGTTGAATGATTTCAGTAATTCTTTCATCTTCTATTGGGGCAGGGGTGCTGACTTTTCCATTGAAAAACTCATTCGCTCGGTCTTTAACGATCTCGAGAAATTTTTTCATAGCTAAATTCTCCATAACTTGATACAATATATTATAGATAATTTCCACGATTTTGTAAATGATTTACGAATAATAGAGATGAGAAAGCAAGAAAGGAGTCGTAAAATGGCAGAATTTTCATTTGAAATTGAGGAGCATTTATTGATTTTGTCTGAAAATGACAAAGGGTGGACCAAAGAACTGAACCGTGTAAGTTTTAACGGTGCTCCTGCTAAGTATGATCTTCGCACCTGGAGTCCAGACCATACAAAGATGGGCAAAGGGATTACACTCACGAACGAAGAGTTCCAAGTCATGCTCGATGCATTTAAAAATTAAGAAAAGGGGTCTTTCAAGGACTTCTTTTTATTATAGTCTAAAACTATATAGATATCAAAGATATTAGATTATCTTAAACCCTTGTTTATCAAGTGTTAGACTGCTATAATGGTTGCATTGATGAATTAATGTAAAACTTATAGGAAAGAGGAACTAATATTGACACATACACATGCACCTTATCGCGTAGACCATGTTGGTTCATTTCTTCGTCCAGCTACTTTGGTTCAGGCTCGTGAAGATTTCGCAGCTGGAAAAATCAGTCAGGCTGACTTAACAAAAGTAGAGGATCAGGCGATTCGTGACCTCGTTGAAAAAGAAATTGCTGCTGGTCTAAAGTCAGTAACAGATGGAGAATTCCGCCGTGCTTATTGGCATTTGGATTTCTTCTGGGGCTTTGGAGGAATTGATCATGTCCAGGCGGCAGAGGGATATCATTTCCATGATGAAACGACCAAGGCGGACTCAGCTCTTGTCATTGGAAAGATCACGGGAGCCAATCATCCATTTGTAGAGCATTATAAGTTCTTGCGGGATCTTGTGGCAGATGTAGATGGTGTAGAGGCTAAATATACTATTCCAGCGCCAGCGCAATTTTATTTTGAACTGATTCGTGATGCCGAACATGTGGAGCAATTGAATACCATCTATCCTGATTTTGCGGCTGTTCGTGAAGACATCAAGCAAGCCTATCTTCAAGTGATTCAAGATTTGTATGATGCAGGACTTCGGACACTTCAGGTAGATGATTGTACGTGGGGTGTCTTGGTAGACGATAATTTCTTGACGGCTTGGGGAGCAGCTCAAGGCAAGTCAAAAGATGAGGTTCGCCGGGAACTGGCTGATCTCTTCTTGACCTTTAACAACGATGTCTACCAACATGTTCCAGCTGGTTTGACCGTCAATACACACGTTTGTCGTGGGAATTTCCATTCCACCTGGGCTTCATCAGGTGGCTATGCACCGATTGCCAAAGAACTCCTGGGAGAAGAAGCGGTCAATGCATACTTCCTTGAGTTTGACACCGATCGTGCCGGCGGTTTTGAACCACTTGCTGAAGTAACCCCTGGAAAAGGAGTCGTCTTAGGCCTCTTGACATCTAAGAGTGGTCAATTGGAGAACAAGGATGAGGTCATTGCTCGTATTAAAGAAGCGAGTCAGTATGTACCGTTGGAAAATCTTTATCTGTCTACCCAGTGTGGCTTTGCTTCTACAGAAGAAGGAAACATTTTGACAGAAGAGGACCAATGGAAAAAAATCGGCTTGATTAAAGAAATTGTCGCTGATGTTTGGGGCGAATAAGGAGGAAGAAACATGTCAGATTTACTAAGTATTTATAAAGAATTGCAAGCTAAAAAATGGGTGGACTTGAGTCACCAGATCAATGCGGAAAGTCCACACTTCCCAGCCCTTCCTGCTTTGCAACAAGAAGATCTTTTCACATTAAAAGATGGCTTCCATGTTCAAAAATTTACAGTGGTTGGTCAATACGGTACGCATATCGATGCACCAATTCACTTTGTAGAAGGTGGTCGTTGGTTGGATGAGATTGCCCTTAAAGATCTCCTCTTGCCACTCTATGTTATCGACAAGTCTAAAGAAGTTGCAGCCAATCCAAACTTTATCTTGAGCAAACAAGATATTTTAGATTTCGAAGCAGAGCATGGACAAATTGCAGAAGGGGCCTTTGTGGCCTTCCGTAGTGATTGGTCAAAACGTTGGCCTGATCAAGATGCTATGCGCAATCTTGATGAAAATGGGGTTCAACAAAGTCCAGGATGGAGCCGTGAAGCCTTGGAATTCTTGATTCATGAACGCCATGTCAAAGCAGTGGGGCATGAAACCTTCGATACCGATGCAGGTATTCCAGCAGCAGAGCATGGCTTGGTCAATGAATACTACCTCTTGGAACAAAATATCTACCAAGTTGAAGTCTTGAACCACTTGGACCAAGTTCCAGCAGTAGGTGCCTTGATTTCGATTGCCTTCCCTCATTGGGACAAGGCAACTGGTTCACCTGTTCGTGCCATTGCCATCTTACCATAAGCGAAGAAAAAAGAGAGTGGGACAGAAATCGGTAATTCGTTAGAATTCGATTTTGTCGTCCCACCTCCGCACAGTTGAGTAGGGCTGTAAAAGCTGATGAAATCAGCGTAGTAGAGCCCACTCAACCACTGCGTCTTGCTCGACAATCCAAAGACAATTGAGAGGCTAGGACTTTTGTCCCAGCCTCTTATTTTTTATCTCATGGTTACGAATTCTTCTGATCCAGTTGGGTGAATGGCGACGGTTGCGTCGAAATCGGTTTTCGTCGCTCCCATCTTGATAGCAACGGCAAATCCTTGGATCATTTCGTCCACGCCATATCCAAGTCCATGGAGACCAACGACTTTTTCTTCTGGCCCCGCAGTGATGAGTTTAAATTTTGCCTGCTGGCGGTGTTGGGTAACGGCGGTATACATAGAAGCGAATTGAGAAGTATAGACTTTAATATTCTCTTTTCCATAAGTTTGTAGGGCTTCCTCTTCCGTTAAGCCAACCGTTCCGATAGCAGGGTGAGAAAAGACAACGGTAGGGATGCTAGTATAATCCATTTTAGCATCGACTTTTCCATTAAATAGTCTTTCAGAAAGGGTTCGCCCAGCCTTAATGGCCACTGGAGTCAACTCTTTTTCACCAGTGACATCACCAAGAGCATAGATGCCCGGAACAACGGTGTTTTGGTAATCATCTACTGCGATAAATCCCTTTTCATTTAAAGTAACACCTGCTGCTTCTAAATTCAGATCCTTGACGTTTGGTTTGCGTCCGGTTGCCCAGATGACATGTTCAGCTACATGGCTGGTCATATCTTCAAAGTATACCTTGACACGTCCGTCTATTAATTTTTCAAGCTTCATGGGAACCTTATGTTTGTGAAGTGGAAGGTTTTGTTTTTCCATTTCTTCCATTAAACCATCGGTAATATAGGAATCAAAACTACGTAAAACCCGATCTTTTCGGATGAAGAGGTCTGTTTGAACGCCTAAATGGTGGAGCACACCGGCTAGTTCCACCGCGATGTAGCCTGCCCCAATAATGGCAACAGATGTAGGGAGTTCTTCCCAAGCAAAGACATCATCAGAAGTTTCGCCGAATTCTGCTCCAGGAACAGAAGGAATATGAGGATGGGCTCCAGTCGCAATCACGATATGCTTGGCCTGGATCGTTTCTCCATTTACCTCGATCGTATGAGCATCCACAAAACGAGCACGACCTTGAATCAATTCGACTCCATTGCGTTTAAAACTACCATCATAAGAATTCCGAGTACGATCTATATAGGCTTCGCGATTCTTTCTTAAGGTTGCAAAATCAAATTCGGTCTGTTCAGAAGTAAATCCATAATCTGGCCCGTAATCACGAATGGCTTCTGCAATTTGTGCACCATACCACATAATCTTTTTAGGTACACATCCTCTGTTGACACAGGTGCCCCCCAATTGTTTTTCTTCGATGACAGCAGCGCGTGCTCCGTGCTCCCCAGCCCGGTTCATCGTAGCGATTCCTCCACTACCTGCACCGATTGAAATAATATCAAATTCTTTCATGTTTTCCTCCTAAATGGGATTTCAGTTTGATTGTAATATCAATTGTTACAAAAGTCAAGGGTTTAGCATGTTCCCAAGCATTTAAATTTCATTTTGCTGTGTCAATTTTAGATAGAAAAGAAAGGAAGTATGGTATACTATGGTATAGAATAAAACGCTTTCGTTGATGGAGAAAAACGATGAAGAAATTAAAAAAATGGCAACTATTTACAGCTGCTGGAGCAGCAATTGCGGTGATCGGAACAGGAAGTGTGATGATGTTTTCACGTCCGAGCTCTCCTGATCAAGCAGTGACGAATGAAACTCCAATGGTCCAAACGGTCAAGGATGGATCGATCGCCTCTTCAGTCTTGTTAACAGGAAAGGTTACCGCTAACCAAGAACAGTATGTCTATTTTGATGGAACAAAAGGAGACTTGCAATCGATTCTGGTCAATGTGGGAGATCAAGTGACGGCCGGTCAGCCGATCGTCCAGTACAGCAGTACAGAGGCCCAGACAGCTTACGATGCTGCCGTTCGAGCCGTCAATAAGGCCGATCGTCAGTTAAATGATTTGCTAACAAATGGTGTGACTATTGATACGACAGGAGATGAGGAGGCAGACGCTAAGTCGGCTTCCCAAACGCAACGAACCGTGGATTCGCAAGCTAGCGATCTACGTGATGCCAAGTCTGATGCGGTTGATAATATGAACAAGGCCAAGGCTCTTCTGGATGCAACAACCGTCAAGAGTAACACAGATGGCACTGTCGTTGAAGTCAATAAAGATGTTTCAAAATCAACTACAGGGACCAATCAAACTCTGGTTCATATTGTGAGCAATGGGAATTTACAAGTAAAAGGGGAATTGTCCGAATACAATTTGGCCAATATTTCTGAAGGTCAGGAAGTAGTCCTCACTTCCAAAGTTTATCCTGATAAAACTTGGACAGGAAAGATTTCGTATGTAGCCAACTATCCGACTGACGCGGCTCAAGCAGGTGCCAATGCAGCAGGTGGAACACAAGGAAGTGGGGGAGCCAAGTACCCATTCACAGTAGATATTACTAGTGACATTGGAGAACTCAAACAAGGTTTTTCTGTTAATATTGAGGTCAAAAGTTCCACTCAACATCCACTTGTTCCAGTAACAAGTGTTATGGCTGATGGAGAGACAAGCTACGTATGGACAGTTGAAAATGGCAAGGCTAAGAAAGTAACAGTGACTCTTGGAAATGCCGATGCTGAAAACCAAGAAATCTTGTCAGGCCTCAAGAAAGACGCCCAAGTCATCGTAAATCCTAGTGAGAAACTGGAAGATGGAAAAGAGATCGGTAAATATGACAAAATTGATTGAACTAAAAGGAATCAATAAAACCTATAAAAATGGGGATCAAGAGCTTCGTGTTTTAAAAGATATCGACCTGGAAGTCGAAGAGGGTGAATTTGTTGCCATTATGGGTCCATCGGGTTCCGGGAAATCGACCTTGATGAACGTCATCGGTTTGTTGGACCGTCCAACCAGTGGGGACTATTTCCTTGAAGGTCAAGAAGTTGGAAACCTCAGTGAGAAAAAATTGGCGCGTGTTCGAAATGAACAGATTGGTTTTGTCTTTCAACAGTTCTTTCTCCTATCCAAGCTCAATGCCTTTCAAAATGTCGAACTCCCTCTCATTTATGCAGGTGTCCATCCTGCTAAACGGAAGGAATTAGCTGAGCAGTACCTTGAAAAGGTGGAGCTCCATTCGCGTATGCACCATTTGCCTTCGGAACTTTCGGGTGGGCAAAAGCAGCGGGTTGCGATAGCTCGAGCTCTCGTCAATCAACCGGCCATTGTCTTGGCAGATGAACCGACTGGTGCCTTGGATACCAAGACGGGGGAACAAATTATGGATTTGTTAACCACATTGAACCAAGAAGGAAAAACCATTATTATGGTAACCCACGAACCAGAAATTGCAGCCTTTGCCAAGCGTCGCATCGTTATTCGTGATGGGGAAATCTCCTCAGATAGCAAGCTGGAAAGGAGGCCCTAATGCAAAATTGGAAATTTGCGATGAGCTCGATTATGAGCCATAAATTACGGTCTTTCTTGACCATGGTGGGGATCATTATTGGGGTCGCTTCTGTGGTGGTGATCATGGCACTGGGAGATGGCATGAAGGCTGGTGTCACCAAGACCTTCACCAAAGATCAAGAGTATGTACAAATCTCCTATTCTCCAAATAAGAGTGGTTATGTGACAGGCATCAATATTGGTCCTTCTGACGATATGGGGGAGGGCGGTGGAGAAGGTGGTCCTGCGGCTGAAGACCGAGGGATGGCTGCTCCATCAGATATCGATGGGGAAAATGCAGAAGATATTGACGGTCAAGTCCAAGAAACACCGCCAGTTGTGCAAGAATCTTGGGTCAAGGAATTAACCAAGATTGAAGGAATTGATGGCTACTATGTTGGCAATACTTCTAATGCAACGATTGCTTTTCAAAAGAAAAAGGCAGACGGGGTGAACATCCAAGGAGTTAATGAAACCTATTTTTCAGTTAAAAAAGTTGAACTATTATCTGGACGGAAATTAACTCCTTCAGATTACAGTAATTTTTCACGGGTTGTGCTCCTTGATGAAGGCTTGGCTCAACAATTATTTGGAACTGAGAATCCTCTCAATCAGGTAGTCTCTGTTGGAGATAACAACTATCGAGTCGTTGGCATTTTCAAGGATCCAAATGCTGGAACAGCCCTATATGGAGCATCCTCAGGTGGTAGTGCACTCATGGCCAATACCCAGCTTGCCTCTGAATTTGGAACAGAAGAAATTCAAAATATTGTCGTCCACGTTCCAGATGTGAAGCAAATCAAGACCGTTGGGATCGAAGCTGCTCAAAAGTTAACAGAACTTTCAGGTGTTCGCCAAGGGGAATTCCAAATCTTTAATTTGGATAGTATCCTAGAGGAAACCAATAAAGTTGTAGGAATTATGACGACAGTCATCGGTGCTATTGCTGGGATTTCTCTCTTAGTTGGTGGTATTGGAGTTATGAATATCATGTTGGTTTCTGTCACTGAGCGGACGAGAGAAATTGGTCTTCGAAAAGCATTGGGAGCAACAAGAAGTAAGATTTTGGTCCAATTTTTGATTGAGTCGATGGTCTTGACCATCATTGGTGGGCTCATTGGTCTCGGTCTGGCTTATGGTGTGAATAGCTTGATTGCCTCAGTCGCTGCAGCAACCCTGGAAGGGCCACCAATTATTTCTTTAAATGTTGCGATTGGTAGTATTATTTTCTCTGCCTTTGTAGGCATTCTCTTTGGGATTTTACCAGCCAACAAAGCTTCTAAATTAAACCCAATCGAAGCACTGCGTTATGAATAAAAAATAGGAGGGAGACAGGATGAATGATTCGTCAACATCTACCTTGCTCCTTTTTCTATGTTCACGTAATAGAAAGCTCTAGCTCTTTTTAATTCATTATCTTTAGACAGCTAAAACGGTATGGGCCATCCATCAGTCTAGCAGAATAGCTTTTGAGTAGGGTTGAAGGAGGGACAGTCATTGCTCAGCCTTATTTTTGTTTAATTGGTAATTATTAGTGAATTTCTGCTCTAAATATGATAAAATAGGGGAGAATAACTTAGGAGGTTCCAAATGACTACTGAACATATGGAAGAATTAAATGACCAGCAGATTGTCCGTCGTGAAAAGATGGCGGCCCTTCGTGAACAAGGAATCGACCCATTTGGAAAGCGATTCGAACGAACTGCAGATTCTGGTCAATTGAAAGAAAAATATTCAGAATTAGATAAAGAACAACTTCATGACTTGAACGAAACGGCCATTATTGCGGGTCGTCTTGTAACCAAACGTGGGAAAGGGAAGGTTGGTTTTGCCCACCTTCAAGACCGTGAAGGTCAAATCCAAATTTACGTTCGGAAAGATGCGGTCGGTGAAGAAAATTATGAAATTTTCAAAAAGGCTGACCTTGGAGATTTCCTTGGGGTAGAAGGAGAAGTGATGCGGACTGACATGGGTGAGCTTTCCATCAAAGCTACTCACATCACACACTTGTCTAAAGCCCTTCGTCCTTTGCCTGAAAAATTCCACGGACTTTCAGATGTGGAAACCATCTACCGCAAACGTTACTTGGATTTGATTTCTAACCGTGAAAGTTTCGAGCGCTTTGTAACTCGTTCAAAAATCATCTCAGAAATCCGTCGTTACTTGGATGGTCAAGGCTTCCTTGAAGTAGAAACTCCTGTCCTTCACAACGAGGCTGGTGGAGCATCTGCGCGTCCGTTTATCACTCACCACAATGCCCAAAACATTGACATGGTCCTTCGTATTGCGACCGAACTTCACTTGAAACGCCTGATCGTTGGTGGAATGGAGCGCGTTTATGAAATCGGACGTATCTTCCGTAATGAAGGAATGGATGCTACCCACAATCCAGAATTTACTTCCATCGAAGTCTACCAAGCCTATGCTGACTACCAAGATATTATGGACTTGACGGAAGGGATTATCCAACACGCTGCGAAAGTCATCCATGGGGATGGTCCTGTTAACTACCAAGGAACTGAAATCAAGATCAATGAACCATTCAAGCGTGTCCACATGGTGGATGCAATCAAGGAAATTGCTGGTGTTGACTTCTGGCAGGAAATGAGCTTTGAAGAAGCAGCAGCCCTTGCCAAAGAAAAACATGTGCCAGTTGAAAAACACTACACTGAAGTGGGTCATATCATCAATGCCTTCTTCGAAGAATATGTGGAAGAAACCTTGACACAACCAACCTTTGTCTATGGCCACCCTGTAGCTGTATCACCATTGGCTAAGAAGAATGACGAGGATCCTCGTTTCACGGATCGTTTCGAGCTCTTCATCATGACCAAGGAATATGCTAATGCCTTTACAGAATTGAACGATCCAATCGACCAATTGGAACGTTTCGAAGCGCAGGCACGCGCCAAAGAATTGGGAGACGACGAAGCAACTGGAATTGACTACGATTATGTAGAAGCTCTTGAATATGGTATGCCACCAACAGGAGGATTGGGAATCGGTATCGACCGTCTCTGCATGCTCCTTACTGATACGACTACTATCCGTGACGTATTGCTCTTCCCAACTATGAAATAAGCTAAAAGAAAACACTGATCTGATGATCAGTGTTTTTGAATGTATACAGACTATTGTTTTACATAAGACAACTAGATGATTTTCAAAAAATAACTTTTATTCTAAAACAATTATCTTGCAAACAGTGTTTTTTAGTCTTCCAAATAAGAGGTATCATTCCAAGTCTCTAAGTAAAAGTGCTCAAAATCATCTGTTGTCAAAATGGTCACACTGGCATTGTCGAGGCCACCGTTTTTACGGAGTTCCTCTGGTTTATAACCAAGTAGGGTCCGAATAGAAGCGGTTAAATTAGCCCCATGTCCAACGATAAGAACGGTTTCGAGTTCTGTTTCTTTCAAGCTTTTTACAAAATCACAGGTCCGCTTGGTCGTATCAGAAAGGGATTCCGCATCGAATAGATTGTGATGGAATTGTGAAAAATTGTGTCGGAAAGCCTTCATTTCCTCCGAATAGAGAGCCTTCAACTCCACAATTTTTCTACCTTCTAGGCTACCAAGTCGCCATTCCCGTAGAGCAGGAGTCTCTTGGAGGGAGATAGGATGTTGATTTTGCTCAAGAATGATTTGAGCAGTATGGACGGCTCTAGGCAAGTCACTTGAATAAGCTGCATCAAAGTATGTTTGAGATAAATGCTGACCCAAAGCTTTTAACTGCTGGATGGAAGATTCTAAAAGCGGAGAGTCACCATTTGCCCCTTGGATACGTCCCTCTTCATTCCACTCAGTACGTCCGTGACGGACAAAATATAATTTCATATTGGTTTTATCCTTTACTCAACTAAGTCCTCGAAGCTAGCCTTGACAAAATCAGCTAAATCTTGCGCCTTGATTTGAATACTGTGACCAACTTCACCTGCAGAGACAATTATCTGATCTAGATCAAGGGCTGACTGGTCAATAAAAATAGGGTAGTTGTGTTTTTGTCGAATGCCAACAGGATTATTAGCTCCGTGAACATAGCCCGTCGTCTTTTCTAAGTCTTTTTGCGGAATCATACTAACTTTTTTATTACCAGAGAGTTTGGCTAATTTTTTCTCTGACAAATGGGCAGAGATGGGAACAATACCGATGACAGGACCAGTTTTATCGCCTGTTAGGGCTAGTGTCTTATAGATTTGATCAGTCGAAATCCCCTCTGGAATGATTCCCTCAAGGGCATTGATTTGCAATCCTGTATGGTTGATTTTTGCTTTTTGCAGTATTTGTTCAACCAATGTTTTTTTCACTTTTTGTTTTTTTGCCATTACTTTCTCCCTTTCTGTTTGTCTTTGCAAAATCAGATTTCACCTAAACCATTATATCATATAATAGAACTGATCTTGCTTTCCTCCTCAAAAATAGAAAACAGCAGAGAAGGCTTAGAGCACTTAATCTGCTGTTTTGAGGCTATGAGGAAGAGCTATTTTTTTGTACTTTGAATAGTTTCCGATAAATCGCTTCTTGATCTTGCGTCGGAGCAATTTGGTTGAGATCCAAGTAGTGTGAGAATCCATTTAATTGCCCTTGAGAAGTATATTGATGCAAGTCGTATTCCGTATTGGTATCTGGTGCAGCGTTATAGTAGCCATCATCAAATCCATAGGTTGGAATCCATAGAGCAGTAAATTTATCAGTGGAGATACTATGTTCTTCCATGAAGTAGGTTCCGATATAAATTCCAATATTTTTAGCTCCGAGTGCTTCTAATTTCGCTCGGAAAGCTTCAACGCCTGCATTCATATCCTTCATGGTTTTTTCCTCAACGTCTAACCAATAGTAGGTAGGCTTGTAAGGAGAAGCAGCTTTGTAAAATTCTTCCGCTTCCTTCTCCATTTCTTTTTTATCCTTGGCTGCTACATAAGCATAGACAGCGACAGGGATATTTCGTTTTTGGAATTCTTGGATATGGGTTTTAAATGATTTATCCAGACCATTGAGGTAGGTTGCCGCATTTTCTTTTTTGGCTTGGGCTCCACTATGGACACGAACGATTACACCTCCTACATTTTGAGAGAGGACATCGTAATCGATTTCACTTGGCAATTGCCAACCCGAGATATCAATGATTGGGCGGCCAACCAATTCTGGATTAATGTCTTCTTCTTTTTTAGAAGAAGAACTTGCAGTGGTTGTTTTTTTAGATGTATTGGAGTTTGGAATAGTTATGGTTGTTTCTTGTCGTTCTCTAGCTTGAAGATCGGCAATCGTTCGTGAAAGAACGAGGAAAGAAATGATACCGATAAAAAAGACCAAGAGAACAACGGGTTTTATCCTTTTTCTCATACAGAATCATTTTACCGTAAAAAAAACGAAAAGGCAAAACTTAATGCTTAAAAGATGCTGATTTTAGCTATTATTTTCAAAAAATAGGAATCTTTTCCTCCGAAAAGGATAAAAATATATGAAAATAAGAAGAAAAATTCGAATTTTTACTAAAAATAGTGAAGAAGCCGAATCTTTTCCGGCCTTTCCTTGGTTTTGTACCTTAAAAATGATATAATGAGGGTTGAATATCAGCAATATGGTGAACTATGAAAATTGAAAAAAGACATCTATTAAATTATTCCATTCTCATTCCTTATTTGATTTTATCCATTATTGGTTTGATTGTGGTCTATTCTACAACCAGTGCTTTGGCGATTCAGAGTGGAGTGAGTTCTATTCGGATGGTGCGGACCCAGGGCCTCTTTTTTATCCTTAGCCTCTTGACCATCGCATTAATTTATAAGTTTAGCTTAAACTTCCTGAGAAATAAAAAAGTATTGGCTTTTGTCATCTTCATTGAAGTGATTTTATTAATTCTGTCCAGATTTATTACGGATACGGTCAATGGGGCACATGGTTGGTTAACGATCCCTGGAGGCTTCAGTATCCAGCCAGCCGAATATCTCAAGGTTATTTTAGTCTGGTATCTGGCCTTGATCTTTTCTAAACGACAAGATGAGATCCGTGATTATGATTACCAGGCCTTGACCCACAATGAATGGATCCCAAGGAATTTAAACGATTGGCGTTGGTTGACCGTGATCCTTATTGGAATCGTTGTGATCATGCCGGATTTGGGAAATGCGACGATCTTGGCCTTGACCGTCTTAGTCATGATTACTGTTAGTGGAGTGGGCTATCGATGGTTCACCTCCTTACTTGGTCTAGTCGTTGGAACATCTACCTTGGTCCTTGGATCTATTTGGATAATTGGTGTAGACCGTGTCGCTAAGATCCCTGTCTTTGGTTATGTAGCAAAACGCTTTAGTGCCTTCTTTAACCCCTTTAATGACTTGTCAGGTGCAGGTCACCAATTGGCTAATTCCTATTATGCGATGAGTAATGGTGGTTGGTTTGGATTGGGACTTGGAAATTCAATTGAGAAACAAGGTTATTTACCAGAAGCTCATACGGACTTTGTCTTTGCGATTGTGATCGAAGAATTAGGTTTTGTTGGAGCTAGCTTGATTCTCGCTCTCTTATTCTTTTTAATTCTTCGCATCATTTTAGTCGGTATTCGGGCCAAGAATCCATTCAATTCGATGATGGCCATTGGTATTGGAGGCATGATCCTGGTGCAAACTTTCATTAATATTGGAGGTATTTCTGGTTTGATTCCATCTACTGGAGTAACCTTCCCCTTCTTATCCCAAGGGGGAAACAGTTTATGGGTCCTATCAGTTGCGATTGCTTTTGTCTTAAATATTGATGCCAGTGAAAAACGAGCGAAGATGGAACAGGATGGTATGGTTTTTGAAGAAAAAGGTAAAATCAAACCGTATTACTAAAAGCTAAGAGACAATTGTTTAATGAGGATTCAAAAAGGAGAAAAAATGGTCTTACAAAAATTAGAGAACTATAGAAATAAAGATATTGTCAAAGAAGAAGCCGAAATTTTAACCGACTTATTAGATGATATTACCAAGAATTTGGTTCGTCCGGAAACTTTTGAAAAAATTTCACAATTGAAGGATCTATCCAAAACAAAGAATTATCAAGAGTTAAACCAATTAGTGGAACAACTGACCAATGAGGAAATGACAGTAATTTCGCGTTATTTTGCGATTTTGCCACTCTTGATCAATATTTCTGAAGATGTCGATTTAGCTTATGAAATCAATCATCTCAATAATGTCAATGGCGAGTATCTAGGGAAGCTATCTTCAACTATTCAAGAGGTTGCGAAACAAGAAGATGCACAAGAAATTCTTGAAAATCTTAATATTGTGCCTGTTTTAACAGCTCACCCAACTCAAGTACAAAGAAAAACCATGTTGGATCTAACCAATCATATCCACGCCCTGCTTCGCCAGCATCGGGATGTTAAAGCAGGATTGATTAATGAGGATAAATGGTATAGCAACCTTCGCTGTAATATTGAGATCATGATGCAAACGGATATGATCCGTGATAAAAAATTGAAGGTGACCAATGAGATCACCAATGTCATGGAGTATTACAATAGTTCTTTCTTACAAGCTGTTCCAAATCTGATGTTGGAGTACAAACGCCTAGCAAAAGAACATGGTGTTGAACTCCAACAACCACGTCCAATTACAATGGGCATGTGGATTGGAGGAGACCGGGATGGAAATCCTTTTGTAACGGCTGATACTTTGAAACGGTCAGCCACTATTCAAAGTGAAGTCATTTTGAACTATTACATTGAAAAGATTTCTAAATTATACCGTCACTTCTCACTTTCAACTAGTCTTTCGAAAACAAGTGAAGCAGTGGCTGAAATGGCTGCCCTATCAAGTGATACATCCGTTTTTCGTGAAAAAGAACCCTACCGTCGTGCTTTCCACTATATCCAATCAAAATTGATCCAAACTTTGGTCAACTTAAAAGAGTGGACCATGATTGGAGAAACAAGAGAAGATCGTTATGCGGTAGAGAGACTATTGGGAGCAAGCGCTCATCAACAAGGGCCAGTGTCCGATTATATCGGTAATCGTATCTCTGGAGCTTTAAAGGAAATTTCTGCAAAAGAGTCTCCTGCATATGCATCTGCTCAAGAATTTAAAGAAGATCTTGAAAAGATCAAAAACTCCTTATTGGAAAATAAATCAGAGTATTTAATTTCTGGTGAGTTTGCAGAACTTCTAGAGGCGATTGATGTCTTTGGTTTCTATCTTGCATCCATTGATATGCGTCAAGATTCCAGTGTCCATGAAGCCTGTGTGGCTGAATTATTGAAATCTGCTGGGATCAATGACCATTATTCAGATTTGTCTGAAGATGAGAAGTGTCAGGTTCTCTTGAAGGAACTCTTGGAAGATCCACGGATTTTATCAGCTACCCATGTCGAAAAGTCTGAGTTACTTGAAAAGGAATTGGCGATTTTCCAAACGGCGCGTGAATTGAAAGACCGTTTGGGAGAAGAAGTCATCCGTCAAAATATCATTTCCCATGCAACAAGTGTATCAGACATGTTGGAATTGGCCGTGATGTTAAAAGAAGTGGGCTTAATCGATACTGAAAAAGCACGTGTACAAATTGTCCCTTTGTTTGAAACGATTGAAGACTTAGATCATTCGGAAGAAACCATGAGAAGTTACTTGTCTCTTCCTATTGCTAAACGTTGGATTGCTTCAAAACATAATTACCAAGAAATTATGTTAGGCTACTCGGATTCCAACAAAGATGGTGGATACTTGTCTTCTTGTTGGACCCTCTTTAAAGCGCAACAACAATTGACCGCTATCGGGGATGAGTTTGGCGTGAAGATCACCTTCTTCCATGGCCGTGGAGGAACGGTTGGTCGTGGTGGTGGCCCTACTTATGAAGCCATCACTTCTCAACCATTGAAATCGATTAATGACCGTATCCGTCTAACTGAGCAAGGGGAAGTGATTGGTAATAAATACGGAAATAAGGATGCAGCATACTACAACCTTGAGATGCTTGTTTCTGCAACTATTAACCGCATGATTTCAGAACAAAAGAGCCCTCTCTCCATGTTTGATCGCTTCGGGGAAGTCATGGATAAAGTGGTCAATCGCAGTTACGATATCTACCGTGATTTGGTCTTCGGGAACGAGCATTTCTATGACTACTTCTTTGAATCCAGTCCGATTAAAGCCATCTCTAGCTTTAATATTGGTTCCCGTCCAGCTGCTCGTAAGACCATTACAGAAATTGGTGGCTTGCGTGCGATTCCTTGGGTCTTCTCTTGGTCACAAAGTCGGGTGATGTTCCCAGGTTGGTACGGAGTGGGGTCTAGCTTTAAGGAATTCATTGATGAGGATCCTGAAAACATCGAAACCCTTCGCTACATGTATAAAAACTGGCCATTCTTCCAGTCCCTTTTGTCCAATGTAGACATGGTCTTGTCAAAAGCGAATATGGATATCGCCTTTGAATACGCTCAATTATGTGAGGAAGAAGAAGTCCGTAATATCTATCAAATTATTTTGCATGAGTGGCAATTGACCAAGGATATCATCCTAATGATTGAGGAACAAGAAGAGTTGCTTGCGGAAAATACCTATCTGAAAGAAAGTTTGGACTATCGCATGCCGTACTTTAACGTCTTGAACTATATCCAGTTAGAATTGATTCGCCGTCAACGAACTGGTCAATTACCGGCTGATCAGGACAAGCTAATCCATATTACCATCAATGGGGTGGCTACAGGACTACGAAATTCAGGTTAAAAAAATCGGAACCCTTGTTCCGATTTTTTTATTCAGAATCAGAAGAAATAGGGGATTTAACGGGAGATTTTTCAAAGCTGGATCAAGATCATTCTGCCAGATGGAAAAATAAAAGATAAGAATAGGAATAATTAAGAAAATATAGGTAAAAGGCTTGCAATTTCATCTAAAATTAGATAGAATAGTAAGGAAAGTTAGACTGTATTGCCTACTGTCTATCTATAAAATATATTTTATTGGAGGCTTTTACTCAAATGGCAAAAGAAAAATACGATCGTAGTAAACCACACGTTAACATTGGTACTATCGGACACGTTGACCACGGTAAAACTACCCTAACTGCAGCTATCACAACTGTTTTGGCACGTCGCTTGCCTTCAGCAGTTAACCAACCTAAAGACTATGCGTCTATCGATGCTGCTCCAGAAGAACGCGAACGCGGTATCACTATCAACACTGCGCACGTTGAGTACGAAACTGAAAAACGTCACTACGCTCACATTGACGCTCCAGGACACGCGGACTACGTTAAAAACATGATCACTGGTGCCGCTCAAATGGACGGAGCTATCCTTGTAGTAGCTTCTACTGACGGACCAATGCCACAAACTCGTGAGCACATCCTTCTTTCACGTCAGGTTGGTGTTAAACACTTGATCGTCTTCATGAACAAAGTTGACTTGGTTGACGATGAAGAATTGCTTGAGTTGGTTGAAATGGAAATCCGTGACCTTCTTTCAGAATACGATTTCCCAGGTGATGACCTTCCAGTTATCCAAGGTTCAGCTCTTAAAGCTCTTGAAGGTGATTCTAAATACGAAGACATCATCATGGACTTGATGAACACTGTTGATGAGTATATCCCAGAACCAGAACGCGATACTGACAAACCATTGCTTCTTCCAGTCGAAGACGTATTCTCAATCACTGGACGTGGTACTGTAGCATCAGGACGTATCGACCGTGGTATCGTTAAAGTCAACGACGAAATCGAAATCGTTGGTATTAAAGAAGAAATCCAAAAAGCGGTTGTTACTGGTGTTGAAATGTTCCGTAAACAACTTGACGAAGGTCTTGCAGGGGACAACGTTGGTGTGCTTCTACGTGGTATCCAACGTGATGAAATCGAACGTGGACAAGTTATCGCTAAACCAGGTTCAATCAACCCACACACTAAATTTAAAGGTGAAGTTTACATCCTTACTAAAGAAGAAGGTGGACGTCATACTCCATTCTTCAACAACTACCGTCCACAGTTCTACTTCCGTACAACTGACGTAACTGGATCTATCGAACTTCCAGCAGGAACTGAAATGGTAATGCCTGGTGATAACGTGACTATCGACGTTGAGTTGATCCACCCAATCGCCGTTGAACAAGGTACTACATTCTCAATCCGTGAAGGTGGACGTACTGTTGGTTCAGGTATGGTTACTGAAATCGAAGCTTAATTCGATCTAGTTCCCAGATTAACAATTATATAGACAGACATAAAACCCCGTGAAGACGGGGTTTTTATTGTTTTAAAAAGTAAAAGAATTTGTGCAACCTTTCATTATGACGAAAATTATGGTAAAATAGTTAGTATAAAATTAGAAAAACGAGGTATGTGAAATGTCACGTAAACCATTTATTGCTGGTAACTGGAAAATGAACAAAAATCCAGAAGAAGCAAAAGCATTCGTTGAAGCAGTAGCATCAAAACTTCCTTCATCTGATCTTGTTGAAGCTGGGATTGCAGCTCCTGCACTTGACTTGACAACTGTTCTTGCTGCAGCTAAAGGTTCAAACCTTAAAGTTGCTGCTCAAAACTGCTACTTTGAAAACGCTGGTGCCTTCACTGGTGAAACTAGCCCACAAGTTTTGAAAGAAATCGGTACGGACTACGTGGTAATCGGTCACTCAGAACGTCGTGACTACTTCCACGAAACAGACGAAGACATCAACAAAAAAGCAAAAGCTATCTTTGCTAACGGTTTGCTTCCAATCATCTGTTGTGGTGAAAGTCTTGAAACTTACGAAGCTGGTAAAGCTGCTGAATTTGTAGGTGCTCAAGTATCTGCTGCTTTGGCTGGTTTGACTCCTGAGCAAGTAGCTGCATCTGTTATCGCTTATGAGCCAATCTGGGCGATCGGTACTGGTAAATCTGCATCACAAGACGACGCACAAAAAATGTGTAAAGTTGTCCGTGACGTTGTAGCTGCTGACTTCGGTCAAGAAGTAGCTGACAAAGTACGTGTCCAATACGGTGGTTCAGTGAAACCTGAAAACGTTGCAGAATACATGGCTTGTCCAGACGTTGATGGAGCTCTTGTTGGTGGTGCATCACTTGATCCAGAAAGCTTCTTGGCATTGTTGAACTTCGTAAACTAATCGAACATAAATAAGACGAGATATTTCTCGTCTTTTTTTATCTTTAAAAAACCAGCTAGTAAGCTGGCTTTTGTTTTCTTATGAGCGTCCTAAGATTCGTTTGATCAAGGACAAAGTTTTGAATTTCAGAGGATTTGGGTAATAACGGAAGGTTCCCATCTTACGAACGATATAGCCATTGAAGTTTTGTTTAAAACGAAGAACACCATCTGAGCCGTCAAAAATACCTTGAATACCTAGGAAATTATATCTTGGAATGCCACGTTTAATTGTTTCAAGCATCATGTATTCCTGAAGCACAGCAGGAGCATAGAACTTATTAAATTCTGTATAAGAGCCACTGAATAAATAGGTAGATTCTTGCGGCATATAGACAAAGAGGCTACCTGCAAGGATGACATCTTGGTCACCATATTTTTCAATATATTCTTTGGCTTCTTTCTTTCTCACCTCAAAGGTCTCAAACTGACTAGAAAATTCACGAAGTTGATTTTGTTTTTTCTCTGAATGTGGATTGACTTCAAGATCCTTCTGTAATTTCTCAATTTTCTGAGCTAGTTTGCTTTGGTCTTTTTCAAGATTGGTGTAGTAATCGTAGAAATTCAGAGTAGCAACCATGAAATCCGCTTTGTCCCCAAAACTATCGTAGAAGGTTTGGTAATAATCCAAAGTTTTATCCAGATAGTCTCGACGGTCACTGGTAGAAGAAGTGATATCCTTGAAAAGTTGCAGTTCATCTCGATTTAATCGTTTCAGTTTCATCCCGAAAGATTTGGCTTTCTTCACAAGTGGCTTTCCTTTTTTGCTAAAACTCTTGAGAAGATCTTTTTCGGTGATGCCTTCCATATCTTTTACATAATGCCAATCACCTTCTCCACCTGGGTAACCAGTTGTTAAACCATCATGTTGATACCCCAAATTTTTTAGCGTTTCCATGAAATGAGTTTGTTCTTCGCTAGTTGGGTTTCCGTCGCTATCAAATGTCTGGTAGGTATCATAGGGTTTGATAACTAATTCAATAGCTCCATTTGCTTTAGCATAGTCTTTTAAGGCTGCATAGAAGGGTTCTAGCATGGTTTCATCTTGGTAGAGGGGTCCAGAATTGATTTCCATATGGAGACCGCCTGTCATAGGTAAACTGTACAAGATTGCTGCTACTTGGACTTGCTCATCTTGCTTCCAAGCGATAAATTGAACGGTGTTTCCTCGCTCTACAAGCAGATCTGCCATTTCTGCGGACTGGATGAATGAGCGATGGGAAACGGTATTTGCAAATGAGGTAAATTCTTCTTTTGAAATTGTCGTCAGAGTCATAGGACTTATTTACTCCTTAATTTTTTCCGGATCTTGTAGGCTTTGTTTACAAGTGGATAGAGTGGGCTGGTTGGGAGGTTGAATTCCCCAACAAATTCTTCAATGACAGGATTGAATTTAGATTTGAAATGATAAAGTCCACCATCTAGTGAGTTTTCAATTCCCCCCATATTTTGCCACGAAGCACCACGATCGAAGGCGTGTTGAGCTGTTTCGTACCAGGTGAGGATGGCAGGTTGGTAACGACGGAATTCTTCATCCATCCCTGCATAGACATTTTCAGATGTTCCACCAAATTCGAGTGTCAAGGTACCAGATAGAGGGACGACCTGTCTGCCTGCTTGGAGATGTTGCTCAAGAAATTGCAACTCTTCTTCTAAGCGTTCTTTTTCTTTCTGGTTGTTCTCTACCTTGCCAGGTTTAGTTTTTTCTGTGAATTTTTCAGCCTCAGCCTTATTTTTCTCAAGATCGTTTGTCAGCATGGCCTTCCTCTCTACGAGATCAAGGCTAGACAAGGTAATGTAGGATTGTCCTTGGTAAGTTATCAGCAGTTTCTCGTAGTAGTCTCTTCCACGTAAATGAATGCTTTTCCGAGCTTCCGTCTTTTTCATGAGGGAAGAGAAGTCTTCTAGCAATTCTGTCCCGCCAAATTGCACTTGGATCCCTTTATTTCGAGCGGTTCGAATCGCTTGACGAGTCGATTTAGAAAGGTCTTGTTCGTTAAAAAAGTCTTTATGAATATTGGCTTGAAAGCGTGGTTGGATATTTTCCCCCATATCACTTGTAGGGCCTGTCCATTCAATCCCTTCTTTTGTTAGGGTTTCAATGATCGCTTGTACATCCGTCGTTTCCATATTTTCTTGTCCAATCAAGTGTTTGCTCAAGAACAAGCTTGGATCAAATTTCACAAATAAGGCCTTGTATTGCTTGGCTATTTTCTTTAGGGACTGCATCACGTATGAAACTAGTTCTTTGTTTTGGTAGTCCATGATGGGACCACGAGGAATGTAGAGCATGGAAAAGCCAAGTGGCAGGGGTTGAATCAAGATGCTTGCAACAGCTACTAATTGGTCTTCTTGATAAAAACCAACTCGTTCATTTCCCCAATTATCTTTAATTTTTGCCCATGAGCTACTTTGTAAGAGATTGGTCTGGTCACTCTGAATGACAAAGTCATCATGCTCAGTGGCAGAAATTCCTAGCTGGTAACGATACATTTCTTATAATACCCACTTTCTAAGGGCGTAGGCTACGCCCGATTCATCGTTTGATTTAGTGATAGTTGTGGCAATTTTTTTGAGAGCTGGATTGCCATTCTCCATGACAACAGCATGTCCTACAACTTCTAACATAGAACGGTCATTCTCCTCATCTCCAATAGCCATGGTTTCTTCTTGTTTGATTCCAAGTTGTTCAGCCAGATGGAGAACAGCAACTCCTTTATTGGTGGTTCTCCCGAGAATTTCTAAATAAAATGGAGCTGATTTAACTATAGTGAAGCGGTCCTGAAATTCTTTTGGGATTTTTGCGATTGCAGCGTCCAGGATTTCTGGTTCATCGATGTACATGGCTTTAACAAATTCTTTCTCTCGCACTTCTTCAGGTGTCCGGTAGTAAAGGGGCATATTGACCAGTTGAGACTCATGAATAGTATAGCGTCCGATATCTCGATTACTAGTGTAAATACCGTCTTTTGTAATGGCATGAGAGTGAATCTGGAGTTTGTTAGCGAGAGACTCGATATCGAGATAGTCCTCATAATCTAAAAGGTCCTTGATGATTTCTTTTCCAGTAGCAGTTTCTTGGACCAAGCCCCCATTAAAGGTAATGACATAATCTCCAGCATCCATCAAATGGAGTTCTTTTAAAAGTTTTGAGACCCCTGCGATGGGACGACCAGTTGTGATCACGATTTTCACACCTGCAGCTTTTGCGTCTTGAATGGCTTCAAAAACGGAAGGTGTAATTTCTTTTTTTGAATTAAGAAGCGTACCATCGATATCGATTGCGACTAATTTAATGGCCATTCGTCTCTCCTGTAAAATAATCATTGGTAATGTAAGAAGTGAATTCTTCTACTTGTTTACTGAAAAGTCCATTGGCTTCCAACATTTCTTTTGGGAAATAGAAGCGGTTGTCCCCATAGCGGGTTCCTGCAAGGGCAGCGACAAGTGGAGATAACTGAGACAACTCGGCCAAACTTCCATCTTTTCGCATCATCTCAATCTGAGTCCGTGGTTTTTCAAGCTCTGGTCGATAAATATCGTAGGGCAGGTCAAAATTCTCATGGATGGCGGTGTAATAAGTAGGATTAAACCCAACCTCTTTGATCAGTTTTCCAAGGATTGCTAAGTCTTTTCGCTTATCTTCTGTAAATAGAATCGATTTAAAGACTTTCCGATTGATATAGCGCTGAGCAAGATCAGACAGGATGGTATCTGGACTCTCCATCCAGACTTGGAAATAGGTGTTCATCACACCGTCATCTAAATTCAGGTAATCGTCAATGGTCACGTCTTCTTCAAAAAATGGAATCAAGCGAGGCGAAGTGAGTTGAAAATACGCTTTCTGATCTGGATAGATAGATCGAGCTCGTTTGAGTAAGTTTTGAAGGAGAACTTCCATGGCGCGAGTAGCTGGGTGGAAGTAGACTTGCATATACATTTGGTAACGGCTGACCACATAATCCTCGACAGCATGCATGCCATTTTGCTGGAAAGCAATGCCATTTTCAATCGGTCGAATGACACGAAGAATGCGGGTCAAGTCGAATTTTCCATAGGAAGCACCTGTAAAGTAAGCATCCCGTAGTAAATAATCCATTCGGTCCACATCAATTTGACTAGAAATCAACTGCACCACTTGCTTATTGGGATAGGTGTGGTCAATGACGCTAGCTACACGATTAGGGAAATCAGGTGCCACCTGTAAGAGGATCTGATTCACCTCCGTCTCTGGACTGGTGATGATGAGCTGGGTCATTTTTTCATGATCGGTCCCAAAGAGTCCTTCGAAGGTATGGGAATAGGCACCATGCCCGATATCATGAAGAAGGGCTGCTGTCATGGTCAGTAGATTTTCATCAGAATTCCATCGATCTGCATACTTTTCCTCAAAAATAGACAAAATCCGTCTTGAAATTTCATAGGCACCAAGGCAGTGAGAAAAACGACTATGCTCCCCACCGTGGAAGGTAAAACCAGATGTCCCCAGCTGTTTGATGCGGCGTAGTCGTTGAAATTCTTTACTATTAATTAATTGATAAATGATGGGATGATCCACGTGAACATAATCATGTACGGGATCGCGAAAGACTTTTTCATTCATGGGTCTATTATAGCAAAAAAAAGCCTATTTTGCGATCTAGAGGCTAATGAGGGCAGTCAAAAAGCGTAAAATTTGATAGAATAGAGAAGCAATGAAAGAAGAGAAGGAGACAAAGGTGCAGATTCATATTCAAAATACGATTCGATTTGGAGAAGAAATGGAAATCATCGATCAGTACTATCAAGGAGAGTGGAAAGAAAAAGCTGGTTTTCATTATCTTTTATATACCAATGAAGAAAAGGAAAAAGTTGCCTTGAAATTTTCTAAGGCTGAACTGATTATGACCCGCTTTTCAAGCCCGAAATCCATCATGCGCTTCTACAAATTTGAAGACGGTGGGGCTGTTATTCCAACTCCGATGGGAATCCAGCAATTTTTGATCGCAACAGACCTCTTTCAACTAGAGGATAGTCGTTTACATCTTTCCTATCGATTGATGACGCTCGATGGGGAGCAAGAATTTGCCCATTATCAATTATTGGTTGAATGGGGAGAATAGGATCTATGAAATTATTTGCGATCCTGCTTGCTTTATTCCATAAAAATGGTATAATAATACCACTCAAGGGAGTAGCTGGCGGTTAACCGCGATAGTGTCGTCATTCCGAATTATTTCCGGCACTATATTAAACAGCGAGACTTGTTTTTTTAAAAAACAGGTCTCTTTTTTTGTAAAAAGAGGCCAAAAAGGAGGAGACTGTTTTGTCAAAAGAACAAAATAAAGACTTGTTTTACACACAGACCTCAGAAGAAGTCCTAAAGAACTTGGACTCATCTATCGAAGGTTTGTCAACTGCTCAGGCTCAAGAACGCTTAGCGACTTATGGTCGGAATGAGTTGGAAGAGGGCGAAAAACGTAGCCTACTAGCTAAATTCCTTGATCAATTTAAGGATTTAATGATCATCATTTTGCTTGCGGCTGCTGCACTTTCTGTGATTACAGAAGGAATGGATGGCTTAACAGATGCTATAATCATCTTGGCTGTTGTTGTCTTGAATGCTGCCTTTGGGGTATACCAAGAAGGTCAAGCTGAAGCAGCTATTGAAGCGTTGAAAAATATGTCTAGCCCGATGGCTCGTGTTCGTCGTGATGGTCATGTCATTGAGATTGACTCAAAAGAATTGGTGCCTGGGGATATCGTCTTGCTAGAAGCAGGAGATGTCGTACCTGCTGATATGCGCTTGTTTGAAGCAGCTTCCCTCAAAATCGAAGAAGCAGCTCTTACAGGGGAATCTGTCCCAGTAGAAAAAGATGTGACAGGACTTGTCGAAGCTGATGCAGGTATTGGAGACCGCGTTAATATGGGTTACCAAAACTCAAACGTAACTTACGGTCGTGGTATTGGTGTTGTAACTAACACTGGTATGTATACAGAAGTTGGTAAGATTGCGGATATGTTGGCTAATGCGGATGAAACGGAAACACCGTTGAAACAAAGCTTGACCCAATTGTCTAAGACCTTGACCTACTTAATCGTTGTGATTGCAGTGATTACCTTCTTAGTTGGTGTCTTCGTTCGTGGCGAACATCCATTGGAAGGCTTGATGGTAGCGGTAGCCCTTGCGGTTGCGGCCATTCCAGAAGGACTTCCTGCTATTGTGACTATCGTTCTCTCTTTGGGAACGACAACCCTTGCTAAACGCAATTCAATCGTTCGTAAATTGCCAGCCGTAGAAACACTTGGTTCAACAGAAATCATCGCATCTGATAAAACAGGTACTTTGACCATGAACCAAATGACGGTTGAGAAGGTTTATACAAATGGTCAATTGCAAAGTTCGGCAACTGAAATTTCTGCTAGCAACAATACCCTTCGTATCATGAACTTTGCAAATGACACTAAAGTGGATCCATCTGGTAAATTGATTGGGGATCCAACAGAAACTGCTTTGGTACAGTTTGGTTTGGACCACAACTTTGATGTCCGTGAAGTCTTGAAGGATGAGCCTCGTGTGGCTGAATTGCCATTTGACTCTGATCGTAAGCTCATGTCTACCATCCATAAGGAAGCAGACGGATCTTACTTTATCGCTGTTAAGGGTGCCCCTGACCAATTGCTCAAACGCGTGACTCGTATTGAAGTCAATGGGGAAGTTCGCCCAATCACAGAAGAAGATAAAAATGCTATCCTTGCCACCAATAAAGACTTGGCCAAACAAGCCCTTCGTGTCTTGATGATGGCTTATAAGACAAGCAATGAAATTCCAACCTTGGAATCTGAAATTGTTGAGTCTGAACTCATCTTCTCAGGTTTGGTCGGCATGATTGACCCTGAGCGTCCAGAAGCTGCAGAAGCTGTCCGTGTCGCTAAGGAAGCAGGTATCCGTCCGATAATGATTACGGGTGACCACCAAGATACAGCTGAAGCTATTGCCAAACGTTTGGGAATCATCGATCCAAATGATACAGAAGATCATGTCTTCACTGGTGCTGAGTTGAATGAACTTTCTGATGAAGAATTCCAAAAAGTCTTCAAGCAATACTCTGTTTACGCTCGTGTATCACCTGAACATAAGGTTCGGATCGTGAAAGCATGGCAAAAAGAAGGCAAGGTTGTTGCCATGACTGGTGATGGGGTTAATGACGCGCCATCACTTAAGACAGCTGATATCGGTATCGGTATGGGAATCACTGGTACAGAGGTTTCTAAAGGAGCATCGGATATGGTTCTTGCCGATGATAACTTTGCAACTATTATCGTAGCGGTAGAAGAAGGACGTAAGGTCTTCTCAAATATCCAAAAATCTATCCAATACCTCTTGTCTGCCAATATGGCTGAAGTATTCACCATCTTCTTTGCAACCCTCTTTGGTTGGGATGTGTTGCAACCAGTACACCTTCTCTGGATTAACTTGGTAACAGATACCCTACCGGCTATCGCTCTTGGGGTGGAACCAGCTGAACCAGGTGTCATGACCCACAAACCTCGTGGACGTAAATCTAACTTCTTTGATGGCGGAGTCTTCGGAGCTATCCTCTATCAAGGGATCTTCCAAACTATCTTGGTACTTGGTGTTTACGGTTGGGCCATTCTCTTCCCAGAGCACCAAGGTCATGCAGAGATGCATGCAGATGCCCTTACTATGGCCTTTGCGACTCTCGGTTTGATCCAATTGCTCCATGCCTTTAACGTCAAGTCCGTTTACCAATCGATCTTTAAAGTGGGACTCTTCAAGAACAAGACCTTTAACTGGTCTATTCCAGTAGCCTTTATTCTCTTAATGGCAACCATTATGGTACCTGGATTCAATAAACTCTTCCACGTTTCAAACTTGAGTTTGACGCAATGGTTGGTGGTTGCTGTAGGTGCAATTATGATCGTGGTCCTTGTTGAGATTGTCAAAGCTGTTCAACGATCTCTTGGTAAAGATAAAAACGCGATTTAAGCATAAAAAGTCATCTTCGGATGGCTTTTTTATCTGACAGAAAATGACTAGGCATATTTCTTGAGGCAAGAGTCGATTTTTGATAAACTAAACAACAGTTTTAAGAAAGGAAACTTGATTATGAAAAAGTTTATTGCTGAAGTCATCGGCACATTTATGCTCGTCTTTATCGGGACTGGAGCAGTTGTTTTTGGGAATGGGACTGAAGGTCTCGGTCATTTAGGAATTGCCTTGGCATTTGGTTTGTCCATTGTTGCAGCAGCATACTCTATTGGGACTGTTTCTGGTGCTCACTTGAACCCAGCTGTTTCCATTGCTATGTTTGTCAACAAACGCTTGTCTTCTAAAGACTTGGTCAACTATATCGCAGCGCAAGTAGTGGGAGCTTTCCTTGCGACTGCAACTGTCTTCTTCCTTTTGTCCAATTCAGGTATGTCAACCGCTAGTATTGGTGAAAATGCCTTAGCTAAAGGAGTGACACCATTTGGCGGTTTCTTGTTTGAAGTGATTGCATCCTTTATCTTTATCTTGGTGATTATGACCGTGACATCAGCTTCTAAAGGAAATGGGAAGATCGCTGGTCTTGTGATCGGTTTGAGCTTGACTTTGATTATTCTTGTTGGTTTGAATATTACAGGACTTTCTGTAAACCCAGCTCGTAGCTTGGCTCCTGCTCTCTTTGTAGGTGGTGCAGCCCTTCAACAAATTTGGATCTTTATCTTGGCTCCAATTGTGGGAGGAATTCTCGCAGCAATCGTTGCAAAAAATCTTTTAGATACAGAAGAGTAAAAAAATTGGTTCCAGAGGGACCAATTCAGATTGAAGACAAAGTCATATAAAAAACTTCCCTTAGGTGAGTACGGACGTCAGCGAACTTCGTCGAAGTTCCAAGACTTAGTTTTGAGCCTAGGGTCTCAAAACTCCCGAGTGCCTGAAACGTTATTGTTTCAGGCACTTTTCTCACAGCGGAAAGTTTCGGTATTTTCTTGAATCGATTTAAAAATTGGAATTTTTTTTGCAAAATCGCTTAACTTATTTTATTTTAGAGTAGTTTGTCTACATTCTAAATTGATTCTAGGAGGACTAATTTTTTTATAGTTCAAGGATAGTCATGGCTTGGGAGAATTCATGGGCAAGTTGTTTTTTCTTGTATGCCTGAAATTCTGGCAGGTCTTTTATTTTGCGATAGCGTTTGTAGGGATCATACCGTTTGGGAAAATCAAATTGAGGGAAGTCTTCGAAGAATTGCTTGCAAAGTTCCCATTCTCGGACATAGCCTAAAGGTCTGGCATGATAGGTGATATTGTCGATTGTCCTATCTGAAATTCGGTGGTGGCTGTGTCCAAATATGACATCTTTGACAGGAAATTGCCTAAAAAGTTCATGGAAGGCTTGGCTTCCGAGAAAAGCATTAAAACGCTCGAAATAAGGATGGCGCATAAGAAAATGAGCGTGGGGAACAAAGTGCATAGCGATGACCAAGGGTTGATCCACCAGCTTCAGTTCTTCTTGGAGCTCATGCAAAAGATTTTTGGTAATCTCTGGATCGGACCCCCTTCGTTGGAGGCGTCTATCAAACCAAAACAGATTCTTAGTTTGAAGATGTTTTTGAGGAGAGATGGCGGGAACGAAGCTATAGTCATACCAGCCTGAAAAGGCCAGAAGAGTATGCTTTGAAAAGGAAATCTTTTGAAATTCAAAAGGTTTTATAGATTCTTCTGATAGCCCTAGCATATCATGGTTCCCCAGACTGAAGGTTACGGGGACTTGGTGTTGAAGTTGGGCTATAAAATCTTGTGAGATCTTTTCAAAGCCATTGGCAATATCTCCTGCGATATGGAGGTGTTGAATCTCTTCTTGCTTAAAAAGGGTGATGAGGGTCTCTATTTCTTCCTGGCCAAAGAGGTTTGAATCAATATGTAAATCGGACATAAAAGCTACTCTTGTCATGCTATCAGTCTAGCATATCCGGTTCTTTTTTTCTAACAATTAGGTTACAAATAAATAGAAAAAGACTGAAAATAAGCTGGTTTGATAGTCGTAAACCAGTAGATCTCATATTGGAAAGTGGGCAAATAATGAAGGTTATGATATAATAGACTAGATACATAGAAAGAGGTACTTATGGATATTTCAGAAATTCGTCAAAAAATTGACGCAAATCGTGAAAAATTAGCTTCTTTCAGGGGGTCTCTTTGACTTAGAGGCATTGGAAGAAGAAATTGCCATTTTAGAAAATAAAATGACAGAACCTGATTTTTGGGATGATAATATTGCTGCGCAAAAAACATCTCAGGAATTGAACGAACTCAAGCAGACCTATGAAAATTTCCATCAAATGGTGGATCTCTTTGATGAGTCTGAAATCTTACTGGACTTTTTGGCAGAAGATGATTCGGTCAAAAAAGAATTGATCGAAAAGTTAGAAGAACTAGACAAACGAATGACCAGCTATGAGATGACCTTACTATTGTCTGAACCCTATGACAATAATAATGCTATCTTAGAAATCCACCCAGGTTCAGGAGGCACAGAGGCTCAGGACTGGGGCGACATGCTTCTTCGGATGTATACACGTTTTGGAAATGCCCACGGCTTTAAAGTTGAAGTCTTGGATTATCAGGCTGGAGATGAGGCGGGAATCAAATCCGTAACCTTATCCTTTGAAGGGCCTCATGCCTATGGTCTTCTCAAGTCTGAGATGGGGGTTCACCGTTTGGTTCGGATCTCTCCATTTGACTCTGCCAAACGTCGGCATACTTCCTTCACTTCTGTTGAAGTCATGCCAGAATTAGATGATACTATCGAAGTGGAAGTTCGGGATGATGATATCAAGATGGACACCTTCCGCTCTGGTGGAGCTGGTGGACAAAACGTCAATAAGGTCTCTACAGGGGTACGCTTGACCCACATTCCGACAGGAATTGTTGTCGCATCTACTGTGGACCGGACCCAATACGGAAACCGTGATCGAGCAATGAAGATGTTGCAAGCTAAACTCTACCAATTGGAGCAAGAGAAAAAGGCTGCAGAAGTAGACTCTCTTAAAGGGGATAAAAAAGAAATCACCTGGGGAAGTCAAATTCGCTCTTATGTGTTTACCCCATACACGATGGTTAAGGATCACCGGACCAACTACGAAGTTGCGCAGGTGGATAAGGTGATGGATGGAGATATCGATGGTTTTATCGATGCCTATCTCAAATGGAGACTCCAATAACCTAAAGGGGATACCTAAAAAGAATGAAAGGAATTTCATTACATGTCAATGATTGAAATGAAAGATGTTGTCAAAAAGTATGACAACGGGACTACGGCCCTTCGAGGGGTAACGGTCCAAATTGAACCGGGAGAATTTGCCTATATTGTAGGACCTTCTGGTGCAGGGAAGTCGACCTTTATTCGACTTTTATACCGTGAAGTAAAACACGATAAAGGAAGTTTGAAAGTAGCTGATTTTGATTTAGATAAAATCAAAAAACGCGATATTCCTATGTTGCGTCGGAACGTTGGGGTAGTCTTCCAAGACTACAAATTGCTTCCAAAGAAAACAGTTTATGAAAACATTGCCTATGCTATGCAAGTTATTGGGGAACGCCGACGGAATATTAAAAAGCGCGTTATGGAAGTCTTGGATCTTGTTGGCTTAAAACACAAGGTTCGTTCATTCCCGAATGAATTGTCAGGTGGGGAACAACAACGGATTGCCATTGCGCGGGCCATTGTAAACAATCCTAAAGTCTTGATTGCGGATGAACCCACTGGTAACTTGGACCCAGATAATTCATGGGAGATCATGAATCTTTTGGAACGGATTAATTTACAAGGGACCACAGTCTTAATGGCGACCCATAATAGCTTAATTGTAAATACCTTACGTCACCGTGTCATCGCGATTGAAAATGGTCGTGTCGTGCGTGATGAAGCGGAAGGAGAGTACGGATACGATGATTAGAAGATTTTTCCGACACTTAATCGAATCGTTTAAAAGCTTGAAACGAAATGGTTGGATGACGATTGCGGCAGTCAGCTCGGTTATGATTACCCTTAGCTTGGTTGCTATCTTTGCCTCTGTCATTGCCAATACCATCAAACTCTCAGATGATATTCAAAACAGTGTGCGGGTTGTAGTATACATGCGCAAAGATATTCAAGATCAGAGCGAACAGATTGAACAAGAAGGTCAGACTGTCACTAATGAAAATTACCATAAAGTCTACGATGCTTTGACAGCCATAAAACATGTCGATAAGGTAGTTTTTTCTAGTAAGGAAGAACAGTATGAGAAACTGATCAAAACCGCAGGAAACAACTGGAAGATTTTTGACGGAGATGCCAATCCCCTTTACGATGCTTATTATGTAGAGACCACAGCTCCTAAATATGTTAAGCAAGTTTCGGCTGATGCCAAAAAGATTGAAGGAGTTTCTGAAGTCAAAGATGGTGGGGTAGATACCCAACGCTTGTTTGCCCTTGGAACCTTTATTCGAAATTGGGGCTTGATTGGTGTAGCCTTATTGATCTTTATCGCTGTCTTCTTGATTTCCAATACGATTCGGATCACCATTATTTCACGTAGTCGTGAGATTAAGATTATGCGTCTAGTTGGTGCGAAAAGTGGCTATATTCGTGCGCCATTCCTTTTAGAAGGAGCTTGGATCGGTCTCTTAGGAGCCGTGGTCCCTTCTGCCTTGGTTTTCTATGTCTACAATGTTGTCTACACATCGATGAACAATAACTTAGCGGACCAAAACTTGTACCTATATAGCCCAAATCTCTTGGTGCCTATTATGGTCGGTGCCTTGTTTGGATTGGGAATTTTGATCGGAGCGATCGGTTCTTCAATCTCCATGAGACGTTTCCTTAAAATATAACAAAAAAGCAAGTGTGAACTTGCTTTTTTGTATCCTTTAATTAGTACAGGAAGGATGAGACAGGGCTTTTTAAGATTACCTAAAGAAGGGATTGAACATTTTTTCATGTCCGATAGAAGTTTCAGGGCCATGACCAGGATAGACGGTGTAGGAAGATGGAAGAGGGAAGAGTTCTTCCTTGATACTGTTCAATAGCTGTGTAGCATTTCCAGTTGGAAGATCGGTCCGTCCAATCGTCTCACGAAAGAGGGCATCGCCGGATAGGACCAAGTGGTCGTCGGGAAAGACGATAGAGACTCCACCGGCCGAATGGCCCGGTGTCTCCAGAACGTAAAAGTGGAAATCCGCTATGTCATACTCACTGCGAATCTCATAGAGAAACTCTGCTTCTTTACAAATCACATCTTGCAAATCTGCATGACGATCCAAACCAGATAAATTGTCAACAGGAGAAGACAACCAACTAGATTCTGCTGGGTGGACATAGACAGGTGGGAAGTGATACTGCTGACGAACCTTTTCAAGACTCATAATGTGATCGTAATGCGTATGGGTTAAAAGAATCGCTACGATTGGTTTTCCTATGCGATCAATTTGTTTTTGAATAGTAGCCCAGTCGCTACCTGGATCTACTAGGATAAGGGCCTGTTCATTTTCAAGGTAGTAGGTGTTTTCATAAGCTACAGGATTAACAGTTCGATAGATTTTCATTGGGACTCCTTTCTAGAATAGTGTATCAAATTACAAGGAAAATAACAGGATTGAAGTCGGCTTGAAAGGATAAAAAAAATCTGCAGAGCTTGCTCAAACGTGATATAATTTTAAGTACTATGACAAGACAGAAACGGAAATACGCCATTGTGGATCTGGAAGCCACCAGTGCTGGAAGCAATGCCAAGATCATTCAGGTTGGAATTGTCATCGTTGAAGATGGCGGGATCACTCAATCCTATGAGACGGATGTGAATCCCCATGAACGATTGGATGACCACATCAAACAATTGACTGGCCTGACAGATGCTCGCTTGCGAAAAGCTCCAGAGTTTGCACAAGTGGCAAAAGAAATTTTTGAGTTAATAGAAGATGCCGTCTTTGTGGCCCATAATGTCAAATTTGATGCGAATTTATTGGCAGAAGCCCTCTTTTGGGAAGGCTTTGAGCTAACCACTCCTCGAATTGATACGGTCGAATTGTCTCAAATTTTCTATCCTACTTTGGAACGTTACAATTTAGGAGCACTTGCGACTGAACTGGAAATTGACTTGCATCATGCTCACTCTGCCCTAGCGGATGCTATGGCAACAGCCCAGTTGCTGTTGAAGTTAAGAGAAAAAATTGCGAGCTTACCAAGAGGATTGATTGAGAACCTCCTTTCGATGGCAGATTGTTTGATTTATGAATCACGGCTGTTGATAGAAGATGCACTTGAAGACAGTAGCCTCTTTTTGCCGTCTCATTTATTCGAAGTTCATGGACTCTATTTGCGAAAGCCACAGCAGTTTCTGGAAAGCTACCATTTATCTGAACAATTTGAACTCAATATGCAGTTGTTGGGATTGGAGGCTTATCCGGAGCAGAGTCAATTTGTGGCTTATCTCGAGGAAAGTTTGCATCAGCCTCTTCCCAGTTTTATAGAGGCTCCGACAGGAATTGGGAAGACCTACGCCTATCTGTTAACGCTATTGTCCAAAACCTCTAAGCGTATCCTTGTGAGTGTACCGACTAAAATTCTTCAGGATCAAATAATGAAAAAGGAAGGAAAGGCTATTCAGGATCTTTTCCAAATCCCCTTTCATAGCCTGAAAAGTCCAAAGGATTACATCCAACTTGATAAATTTTATGAGACCTTACAGAGTGATTCAGATAATCGGATGATCCGACGCTTTAAGATGCAACTGTTGGTTTGGCTAACCATGACAGAAACAGGAGAGTTAAGTGAGATTGGCCAGCTTTATCGTCATGCCCATTTTGTCTCTGAAATAAGTCACGATGGCCAATTGTCGAAGCATTCACTTTTTTATCAGGAAGATTTCTGGCGTCTTGGCCAGGAAAAAGTAAAAACTAGCCGGGTGATTCTGACCAATCATGCTTATCTTTTAACCCGCCTAGAAGATGACAAAAGTCTGCTTCAAGAGACTGCCCTGGTTGTGGATGAAGCACAAAAACTCTTCTTTGCTTTGGAGCAGTTTTCACAGAGAGAAGAGACCTTGCAATCTCTTCTAATGAGCCTGCAACACGCAATTGAGGAGGAGAAAGATCTTCTGCAACGGCGTTTGTTGGAGAGTATTCAATTTGAGTTAAATGCCTGCTCCAAAGAAATCCAGCAAGGAAAAACGGCAGTTTTATCCGATCAAACGGTGGCCAAAATACGTCAAGATGTATCGGAATTAAAAAACGACTCTTTAGAGAAACTAAGAGAATTATTTGATGAGCGCTACCAGACCTTTTGGATAGATAAAGAAGTGGTCGATAGCCACCAACTCCTTCATCTTCATGCAGGAGTTGAGGATTTATGTTCCTTTAGGGATTTTGTTCCTGAAGAAGTGCCCGTGCTCTTTGTATCAGCGACCATCGCTATCAGTAAAAAGGTGGATTTGCCTTCTCTATTAGGTTACCAAGAGCAGCAAATCTACCAGGTTCCAACCCAGTTAAAGCAACACCAGGCAATGCTCCTACCAATTGATTTTCCAGATGTGGTTTCCCTGTCTTCATCAGAGTATGCAATTGAAATCAGTCGATTGATCGAAGAGTTGCTTCCTCTTAGAAAACCAATCTTTCTTTTGTTCACTTCAAAAGAATTATTACTGGAGACCTCAGCTGCTTTGAAGTTTCCTCATTTGGCCCAGTACCGAAATGGGGATGCAGCCAATATTAAACGACGATTTGATCGTGGAGAGAGTACGATTTTATTGGGAACAGGAAGCTTCTGGGAGGGAGTCGATTTTTCCCAACAAAGAGAAGTGATTCAAATCATCACGCGCTTGCCTTTTGATAATCCTAAAAACTATATGGTTCAAAAGGTAAATAGCCAACTCAGACAAGAGGGGAAGAACCCTTTTTATGACTATAGTCTGCCAGTCGCGATTTTGAGACTAAAGCAGGCCATTGGGAGAACCAGTCGTTTCCAAGAACAGGAATCTTTAGTGCTCCTATTAGACCAGCGAGTGGTGATCAAACGATATGGAAAACAAATTTTAGATAGCTTGCAACAGGTATTGCCCCTTCACACGACATTGAGAGAACGACTTGTTGAGCAAACAGCCAACTTTTTCAAAAAGGAAAATAGAGAATGAAAAATAAGGGATTTGGACTTGCAATTGCATTTGTATTAGCGTTGGGCGCTATGTTTTTGGGAAAGTTCTTTCCCATCATTGGCTCAAGTGTCTTTGCTTTGATTTTAGGAATTGTCCTCAATGAATTGGTAGACCTGCCTGAGACGTCGCGGCCAGGACTCAATTGGTCCGGTAAGAAATTGTTGCAGTATTCGATTATCTTCATGGGCTTTAGCTTGCCTATTGCGACGGTTGCCTCTACAGGGGTCTCTTCCCTAAAGATTAGTTTGCCCACTATTGCGGTTGCCTTTCTTGCTGCTGTGATCTTTGGGAAAGTCTTTCATCTGAAATCTCATTTACGAACCTTAATCGGTTTTGGAACAGCTATTTGTGGTGGATCAGCTATCGCTGCCGCCGCGCCCATCATTGAAGCAGATGAAGAGGAAATTGCTCTATCCATGTCAACCATTTTCTTTTTTAACATTTTGGCTGTCTTTATCTTTCCGCTATTAGGTCATTTATGGCACATGTCTGATTTTCAATTTGGCCTTTGGTCAGGGACAGCTATTAACGACACATCATCTGTTGTAGCGGCAGCCTTTTCCTACAGTAAAGCGGCTGGTGAAATGGCGACGATTGTAAAATTATCAAGGGCTCTCATGATCGTGCCGGTTTGTTTGGGCATGATCGGTTTAAAATGGTATCGGAGTCAGTACCAGGAAGGTAACAAAGGAATGGTGAAACAAATTATTCCTTGGTTTATCATTTGGTTTATTGTGGCTTCCATTCTATCTTCTATCGGCGTGGTTCCTAAGGTAGTCCTTCCTTACCTAAAGGACCTTTCTCATCTCTTTATGGCTATGGCCTTGGTTGGAATCGGCAGTAAGGTTTCTTGGGAACAGTTCCGCGCTGCTGGAGCAGCTCCTCTTTTAGTTGGCTTGATAGCTTGGTTTTTTGTGGCAGGATATAGCTTGATTCTACAAATGTTATTTTATTAATTGAATTTATCACCTTTTTAGAAAGGAATGTGAATGAAGAAAAAGCAGTACTGGAAGGTACACCTGGATTATTCGATTATTACGATTGTCCTTATTCTTCTCCTGATTGGGATCTTATCTGTTTATGTCGCGGTTTCTCACGATTATCCCCAATGGGTCTGGCCTTTTTTGGGACAACAATTGGCCTGGATTGGTCTAGGAGTTCTTATTTGCCTCATTGTGACGATTTTTAGCACAAAATTTCTTTGGAAAATCACTCCCTTTCTCTATCTACTCGGTTTGGCCTTGATGGTTCTTCCTCTTGTTTTTTATAATCCCAACTTGGTGGCTTCAACAGGGGCTAAAAACTGGGTGGCTTATGGCAATATTACCTTATTTCAGCCTTCAGAATTTATGAAGATTCCCTTTATTCTGATGTTGTCACGCTCGATTGTCTTATTTTTACAACGAAACAAAGGGCGTGAGCGCTGGTTGCGACAAGATTGGTTTTTGATCCTCGAGTTGATCGTTTATACGATTCCTGTTTTTGTCTTACTGGCTTTACAACAGGACTTGGGAACGGCTTTGGTATTCTTAGCCATCTTTTCAGGCTTGGTGCTGGTTTCAGGAGTTTCCTGGAAAATTATTTTTCCGGTGATCTTACTTGTAGCGGGTGGCGTAGCAGGCTTTCTCTTTCTCTTTTTATCAGAAGGTGGCCGTGCTTTTCTTCACCAGCAAGTAGGGATGCCTACTTACCAAATGAATCGGATCGTTGCCTGGTTAAATCCCTTTGATTATGCCCAAACAACAACCTATCAGCAAGCCCAAGGACAGTTGGCTATTGCTAGCGGTGGTCTCTTTGGACAAGGATTTAATGTCTCCAATTTGTTGGTCCCTGTTCGGGAAAGCGATATGATTTTTACAGTAGTAGCAGAGGACTTCGGTTTTGTTGGATCTCTCCTGCTTTTGATTCTTTATGTAGCTTTAATTTACCGAATTTTAAAAATCACTCTACGGTCCAATAACCAATTTTATACCTATATTTCCATTGGGTTTATTATGATGTTGGTCTTTCATATTTTTGAAAATGTTGGAGCAGTGACGGGGCTACTGCCATTGACTGGGATTCCCCTTCCCTTTATCTCTCAAGGTGGCTCCTCTATTATTAGTAACCTGATCGGTATTGGTCTGGTTCTCTCGATTTACAATCATAGTAGCAAAAAGAAAGAGCCAAAGGAGCAGGTGCCGATCCGTAAAAAAGTCATCCTTAAAGGAGCGCAATAGAAAGAAGGAATGAAGATGAAAAAAGTAGCGACTATTTTAGCAAATGGATTTGAAGAAATTGAAGCTTTGACCATTGTCGATGTTTTGAGACGTGCAGGGATTGATTGTGACCTTATTGGCATGGAAGAGACTGTAACAGGCTCTCACCAAATCTCGGTGGAAGTAGACCGTCTCTGGAATGGAGATTTGTCAGATTATGATGGGGTCTTTCTACCAGGTGGAATGCCAGGAGCAGCGAATTTACGGGATAATCCAGAATTGATTGCAGCCCTTCAAGAAGAAAGTAGCAAAGGAAAAACCATCTCTGCGATTTGTGCAGCTCCCATTGTCTTGGCGCGTGCCGGTCTTTTAAAAGATAAACACTATACCTGTTACGATGGCTTTGAAGAGGAGATTCAAGACGGACAGTATCTAAAGGAGACAGTCGTCAAGGATGGCAACCTTCTAACCAGTCGTGGTCCTTCAACTGCCCTAGCCTTGGCTTATGCCTTGGTAGACCATTTTGGAGGAGACGCCCAGAGTCTTCGCCAAGGGATGCTTTACCAAGACGTCTTTGGAGACGCCTAAAAATGTGCTTTGGGCCACAGTTTTTGTAAGGGAGAGAAGGCATTTTCTGCTAGGAAATGCCTTCTCTTTGATGTAAAATGAAACGAAGGTAAAAAATGGCTAAAATCCCCCCTAAATGAGGGTTTTGGCTTATTTTTTTTGTCCATTTGTGGTATAATATTGACTATGAATTATCATGATTTTATATGGGATCTTGGTGGGACGCTGTTGGATAATTACGAAATGTCCACAAATGCCTTTGTAGCGACATTGAAGGACTTTCACATCCAAGCTGATCATGATTCTGTTTATGCAGCATTAAAAATCTCAACACAGGATGCGATTGCTACCTTTGCACCTCATATCTCTGAATTTCGTACAGAATATAAGAAAAAAGAAGCCGTCGCCTTGCAAGAACCGGTCCTGTTTGAGGGAGCGAAAGAGTTGCTAGAAGAGATTGAATTACAAGGAGGTCGTCATTTTTTGGTATCCCATCGGGATCGCCAAGTATTGACCCTCATTGATCAGACGGGTATCGCGTCTTTCTTTACGGAGATTGTAACAGCAGACGAGGGGTTCCCTCGCAAACCAGATCCAGCCTCTATGCTTTATTTGAAGGAAAAATATGGCATCCAAGACGGCCTGGTTATCGGAGATCGTCCGATCGATATAGAAGCTGGAAAGGCAGCAGGTCTCACAACTTATTTATTTGATACCATGCCCCACTTACACCAGTTTATATTTGAATAGAAAAGGGAAATTATGACAGAGGATAAACAGCAAGAAGTTCAAGCACAAGAATACGATGCCAGTCAAATTCAGGTCTTGGAAGGACTAGAGGCAGTGCGGATGCGTCCGGGGATGTATATCGGATCTACCTCAAAAGAAGGTCTCCATCACTTGGTCTGGGAAATCGTAGATAACTCGATTGATGAAGCCTTGGCTGGCTTTGCTAGCCATATTGAAGTTTTTATTGAAGCGGATAACTCCATCACGGTTGTCGATGATGGACGGGGAATCCCAGTGGATATCCAAGAAAAGACAGGTCGTCCTGCTGTCGAAACCGTCTTTACCGTACTTCACGCAGGAGGAAAATTCGGCGGTGGTGGCTATAAGGTATCTGGTGGTCTACACGGGGTAGGTTCTTCCGTCGTGAATGCCCTGTCCACGTCACTGGATGTTCGTGTCTACAAAAATGGCAGTATCCATTACCAAGAGTATCGTCGAGGCCATGTTGTAGATGACTTGAAAATCATTGGAGAGACCGATCGAACAGGGACAACCGTCCACTTTATTCCAGATCCAGAAATTTTCACAGAAACCACTGAATTTGACTTTGACAAGTTGAACAAGCGGATTCAAGAATTAGCCTTCTTGAATCGTGGCTTGCGCATCTCGATCACGGACAAGCGTGAAGGGCAGGAGCAAACGAAAGATTACCACTATGAGGGTGGTATTTCAAGCTATGTAGAATACATCAATGAAAACAAGGATGTTATCTTTGAAACACCGATCTACACAGATGGCGAAATGGATGATATTACGGTTGAAGTAGCTATGCAATACACAACCGGCTATCACGAAACCGTCATGAGTTTTGCCAATAATATCCATACCCATGAAGGTGGAACCCATGAGCAGGGATTCCGTACAGCCCTCACTCGCGTCATCAATGACTATTCCAAGAAAAATAAGCTCTTAAAAGAAAACGAAGACAATCTAACTGGGGAAGATGTTCGGGAAGGGTTGACAGCAGTGATCTCGGTCAAGCATCCTAACCCACAGTTCGAAGGACAAACCAAGACCAAACTTGGGAATTCAGAAGTTGTAAAAATTACCAACCGACTCTTTAGTGATGCCTTTTCTGATTTCCTATTAGAAAACCCGCAAATTGCTAAGAAAATCGTCGAAAAAGGGATTTTAGCAGCTAAGGCTCGGGTCGCTGCTAAGCGGGCTCGGGAAGTGACCCGCAAGAAATCTGGTTTAGAAATCTCAAACCTTCCTGGTAAATTGGCAGATTGTTCTTCAAACAACCCAGCAGAAACAGAACTCTTTATCGTCGAAGGGGATTCAGCCGGAGGATCTGCAAAATCAGGTCGAAACCGAGAGTTCCAGGCGATTCTCCCTATTCGTGGGAAAATCCTCAACGTGGAAAAAGCTAGCATGGACAAAATTCTAGCCAATGAAGAAATCCGGAGTTTATTCACCGCTATGGGTACCGGTTTTGGTGCAGAATTTGACGTATCAAAAGCTCGTTATCAAAAATTAGTCATCATGACAGATGCCGATGTCGATGGCGCTCATATTCGAACCCTTCTGTTAACCTTGATCTATCGCTATATGAAACCAGTTTTGGAGGCAGGATATGTTTACATCGCTCAACCACCAATCTATGGTGTAAAAGTCGGTAGTGAAATCAAAGAATATATCCAACCGGGTGCAAACCAAGAAGCACAGTTAGCTGCCGCTTTGGAACGCTATTCAGAAGGTCGCTCAAAACCAACGATTCAACGATACAAAGGTCTTGGGGAAATGGATGATCACCAGCTTTGGGAAACAACCATGAACCCTGAACACCGCTTGATGGCACGCGTATCCGTAGATGATGCTGCCGAAGCGGATAAGATTTTTGATATGTTGATGGGGGACCGAGTAGAACCGCGTCGTGAATTTATCGAAGAAAACGCTGAATATAGTACTCTCGATGTATAAAATTCACTGAACACTTCCCATTAATGGATATTTTATGGTATAATTACAGGGATTACGCTCAAGTAATACGATGAAGGAGTTTTTATATGTCTAGTGGACTAATTGCTCTCATCTTTATTGTAGCCCTTATCTTGATTGTAGGATATGTGGTTGCAGTGATTTTGAGAAAAAGAAATGAAGCCTTACTGGCAGCACTGGAAGAACGAAAAGAAAAGTTATACAACCTTCCGGTCAACGATGAAGTAGAGGCGGTCAAAAACATGCATTTGATTGGTCAAAGTCAAGTGGCATTTCGTGAATGGAATCAAAAATGGGTAGACTTATCCTTGAATTCATTTGCTGATATTGAAAACAATCTATTTGAAGCAGAAGGTTATAATAATTCTTTCCGTTTCATGAAGGCCAAACAAGCCATTGACAATATCGAAAGTCAGATCCAATTAATCGAGGAGGATATCAAGGCGATTCGCCAAGCCCTTTCAGATCTGAAAGAGCAAGAGCAAAAGAATAGCGGTCGTGTTATCCATGCCTTAGATATGTTTGAGGAACTTCAAAAAGAAGTTACTTCGAATCCAGATCGTTATGGTAGTGCTCTTCCTGAAATTGAAAAGCAAATTGGGAATATTCAATCTGAATTTTCACAATTTGTCACTCTGAATTCTTCAGGGGACCCTGTTGAGGCTGCTGAAATTCTTGATACTGCTGAAAATCATATTGTTGCTTTAAAACAAATTGTAGAGCGGGTACCAGAAATTGTCACAGCCCTTCAATCAAAACTTCCGGATCAATTGGAAGATTTGGAAAGTGGCTACCGCAAGCTTTTAGAATCTGGTTATCATTTTACTGAAACGGATATTGAATCTCGCTTCCAACAATTGCATGCTTCTTTGAAGAATAACATGGCAAATGTATCAGCTCTTGAATTGGACAATGCCATTTACGAAAATGAGCAAATTCAAGAAGAGATCGATGCTTTGTATCACATTTTTACCCGTGAGATTGAATCGCAAAAAGTTGTCAAGAAGTTAGTGAAACAATTGCCTGGTTATTTGAACCATGCAAAAGAAAACAATAAAAACCTTGCAACGGAAGTAGAACGTCTTGGTAAAACCTTTGTCTTGAATGAAGCCTTTAGCCAACAGTTAAAAGAGTTGGAAGTTGAATTGTCTTCACAAGAAGATGTGGTGGAGGATGCTTTGAAAGATTCATCTGAAACACAAAAAGCTTATTCCATCGTTGAAGAGGAATTAGAAGCGATTGAAGCTCGTTTGAAAGAAATTGAAGATGAACAAATCAACTTAAGCAATTCCCTTTCAAAAATTGAAAAAGACGATGCCAATGCTCGCCAAAAGGTTAATATCTATGCCAACCGTTTGCATGCGATCAAACGCTACATGGATAAGCGAAACTTGCCAGGAATTCCTCAAGAATTCTTAGAAATTTTCTTCACAGCAAGTAACAATACTGAAGCATTGATGAATGAATTGGAAGGCGAAAAAGTCGATATTGAAACAACCAACCGTTTATTGGATATCCTAACAAATGATATGAATGAATTGGAAGAAGCGGCTTATCGAATTGTGCAAAATGCGACGTTGACAGAGCAATTATTGCAATACTCGAATCGTTACCGTTCATTTGATGATCATGTACAAGCGGCTTTTGACGAATCGCTATATATTTTCGAAAGAGAGTACGATTATGCGGCTTCCTTCAAAGTCATCTCAGATGCTTTGGAAATGGTAGAAGCAGGAGTAACTGACCGCTTTGTTACTTCATATGAAAAAACGCGGGAGCAAATTCGCTTCTAAGGATAGAAAACGACCTGTTTGAAGGTCGTTTTTTTTTTGATTAGCTTACTCTTGAAACTTGAAATTTGCTACCTCTTTTTGTATAGTAAGGGAGAAGTAAAGAGAGGGAAAAAATGAAGAAAGTTTCAGGACTCCTTGTCATGGATGTAGATGGAACCTTGATCCGACAAGAAGGAATTAATCTACTGGCTCAAGCAGCTGATATGGGAGAAAAAGTGGCAGAGATCACAGCAGGTGCAATGAATGGAGACTTGGATTTTGCTACCTCTTTACACGCAAGAGTGGAGCTTTTGAGGGGCTTGGAGACCTCCGTCTTTCCAAAAATTTTGGAGCAGATAGATATAACAAGAGGGGCAGGTGATTTGATCACCGAACTTCGTCTAAGAGGATACAAGATCGGTTTGGTTTCAGGTGGTTTTCATGAAGTCATTGATCCCATCGCTCAGTCTCTAGGAATTGATCTCGTCCAAGCCAATCGATTGGAAGTTGCTGATGGCCGTTTGACAGGAAAAGTGCTCGGTGAAGTTGTCACGCCCGAGAAGAAAAAAGAAACCCTTTTGACCTGGGCTAGAGACTATCATGTTCAAACAAGTCAAACCATTGCCATAGGGGACGGTGCCAATGATCTTCCTATGATAAAGACTGCCGGAATGGGGATTGCCTTTATGGCCAAGCCAATCGTGTCAAGACTAGCTCCTTATCGGATTGAGACAAGGGATTTAAGACTTGTTCTTGAGATTCTAGACAAGCATGGAAAGGAAACAAGATGCATATTCTACTAGCACCGGATTCCTTTAAAGAATCCTTATCTGCTAAACAAGTAGCAGAGTCCTTAAAAAAGGGGTTTCAAGAAGCCCTACCAAATGCTACCTTTGACCTTCTTCCTATCGGGGATGGTGGCGAAGGGACCATGGATACTCTCGCTGGAGTTCTGAATTTAACTGAGTACCACACTCAAGTGACGGGTCCATTTGGACAGCCTGTTTCAATGCCCTACTATCAAAGGGACCAGATGGCTTTTTTTGAAATGGCCTCTCTTGTCGGTTTAGCCTCTATTCCAGCTGAAAAACGAAATCCTCTTGAACTGGAAACAAGAGGAATTGGTGAACTCATTTTGCAGTTAGTTGATCAAGGGATCAAAACGATCTGTGTGGGAATTGGCGGTTCTGCAACCAATGATGGTGGCATCGGAATGGCTGCTGGCTTAGGTGTAGCTTTCTATGATGAGCAAGGTCATTTGCTTCGTCCTGTAGGTGCTTCACTCGGTCGTGTGGCTAGAATAGATACCAGTGCGGTTCCCAAGGCGCTACAAGAGATTGATCTCCAAGTCTTAACAGATGTGACCAATCTTCTCTGTGGTAGTCAAGGAGCAACCTATATTTTTGGAGGGCAAAAAGGGTTAAATCCTCTTCTATTTCCAGCGGTGGATCAGGCCATGCAAAAGTTTTATCAGCTAGTAGATTCACGAATATTAACTATAGAGGGAGCTGGTGCTGGCGGGGGCATGGCAGCTGGTTTGGTTGCCTTTGCAGGAGGGCAGATTTCTTCAGGAATTGAGAAGAGTCTGGATTTAATTGATTTTAATCGCATAGTGCAAAAAGCAGATCTGGTCGTCGTTGGGGAAGGCAGGATGGACCTTCAGTCACTCTCCGGAAAAGCACCTGTTGGGGTTGCTCAAAGAACCCCAGACCAGATCCCAGTCCTTGCAATTTGCGGAGCTCTAGCCTCAGATTTACCAGCTTTTCCAAGTCATCACATTGATGCTGCTTTCTCTATCCTAACAGGGCCTTGTGAGGTGACAGAAGCACTTGCACAAGCAGAGAGCAATCTCATTTCCTGTGCTCGAAATATTGGCAATCTTTTAAAAATGAAAACAAACTAAAAACCAATTGAAAGAGGGGCTTCCCTTTTCAATTGGTTTTCTTTAGCCGAAGAGGCGTTTCCAAAATGATTTCTTTTCTGGAGCAGAAGTTTCCTGCTTCTTTTCAAAGAGATCTGGATACTGGAGACGGAGATCGGTTGGATCTATTCCAGATGGGTGGTCGGTATGAATGATGAAACCAAATGGTGAATGGCGACAGTCATCTGAAACGATACTGGCAACCAGACCGAGGTCCTTGGTCTTTTTCAAATACTGGAGTTGGCTGCTTTCATCTAGGGCAGGAGAAATCTTGACCAAGACAGGATCAAAGCGCTCGGAAATCTCCGTAAGGATGGTCGAGTAATGCTCCAGATACTTACTTTCCCTTGCCTCCACCAAGGTACATGAAGCAATCACGCGCTCCTCATAGGTTTCCAAAAATCGACGCTGTTCATCAGGATTGAACCGACTAGGGCCTGCAGCTTTTTCTAAAATGGTTTTATTAATATCTGTCATAAGCTAAGTATAGCATAAAGCCAAGCGGAAGAGTAGAAGAATTCAAAAAAATTAAATCAGCTATGAAAATGAAGGTGAAACTATAACTGGAACCGTTTTCTTGTTAAAAACTTCTCAATTTTCGATGTTTTCCTTGTTTTTTCTTGAAAAAATAGCCTAATTACGATATGATAGAGGAGTAAAAAATATAACTCAATAAGGAGAGTAAGAAATGTCAATTATTACTGATGTTTACGCTCGCGAAGTCCTAGACTCACGCGGTAACCCAACACTTGAAGTAGAAGTTTATACTGAATCAGGTGCTCATGGACGTGGTATGGTTCCATCAGGAGCTTCTACTGGTGAACACGAAGCGGTAGAACTTCGCGACGGTGACAAATCTCGTTACGGTGGTCTTGGAACTCAAAAAGCGGTTGACAATGTGAACAACATTATTGCTGAAGCAATCATCGGTTACGATGTACGTGATCAACAAGCTATTGACCGTGCAATGATCGCTCTTGACGGAACTCCTAATAAAGGTAAATTGGGTGCAAACGCAATCCTTGGTGTGTCTATCGCTGTAGCTCGCGCTGCTGCTGACTACCTTGAAATCCCACTTTACAGCTACCTTGGTGGATTCAACACTAAAGTTCTTCCAACTCCAATGATGAACATCATCAACGGTGGTTCTCACTCAGATGCTCCAATCGCTTTCCAAGAATTCATGATCTTGCCAGTTGGTGCACCTACATTTAAAGAAGCTCTTCGTTACGGTGCTGAAATCTTCCACGCTCTTAAGAAAATCCTTAAATCACGTGGTTTGGAAACTGCCGTAGGTGACGAAGGTGGATTCGCTCCTCGTTTCGAAGGAACTGAAGATGGTGTTGAAACTATCCTTGCTGCGATCGAAGCTGCTGGATATGTACCAGGTAAAGACGTATTCATCGGATTTGACTGTGCATCATCAGAATTCTACGATAAAGAACGTAAAGTATACGACTACACTAAATTCGAAGGTGAAGGCGCTGCTGTTCGTACATCTGCAGAACAAATCGACTACCTTGAAGAATTGGTTAACAAATACCCAATCATCACTATCGAAGATGGTATGGATGAAAACGACTGGGAAGGTTGGAAAGCTCTTACTGAACGTCTTGGTAAGAAAGTCCAATTGGTTGGTGACGACTTCTTCGTAACAAACACTGACTACCTTGCACGTGGTATCCAAGAAGGTGCTGCTAACTCAATCCTTATCAAAGTTAACCAAATCGGTACACTTACTGAAACTTTCGAAGCTATTGAAATGGCTAAAGAAGCTGGTTACACTGCCGTTGTATCACACCGTTCAGGTGAAACTGAAGATTCAACAATCGCTGATATCGCAGTTGCAACAAACGCAGGACAAATCAAGACTGGTTCACTTTCACGTACAGACCGTATCGCTAAATACAACCAATTGCTTCGCATCGAAGATCAACTTGGTGAAGTAGCTGAATACCGTGGATTGAAATCATTCTACAACTTGAAAAAATAAGCTAGTTTACTAGACTAAAAAGATCCTTGAGTTTTCTCTAGGATCTTTTTGTTATCGAGCCAAAGAAAAACTCCTCAACTATCTAGTTGAGGAGTAGATCTATTAGAATAGGCCTTTGATTTTGTCCAAGGCACCGCTAACCATTTCGTTTCCGGAAACAAGCCCTTTGGCTTGTTCAAGGTAGTCTCCAAGGTTATCTTTATTGTCATCCACAAATTTCTTTGCAGCATCGAAATCTTTCTTTTCGATCATTTCTTTGACTTGGTTAAACAGATCCATTGGGTTCATGAGGTTTCTCCTATAAACTATTTATTTTATCACTATTTAATCATTTTTTTAGAGGTTTGACAACTAAAACGACTTAACGAAAAACGGTACAAACAGCTTCTGGAACATAGAAGTCGTGGGATAAAAGGGTCAACTTTCCGCTAGCAGGATCGCGCTTGAAGATAGTAGCATTTGGTGAATCTTGATGGGCTACAATCAGATGATTTTGATCCGGACTTAGAGTGAAATCGCGTGGATTGAGTCCATGTGTTGGAACAATTTCAATCAGTTCGATGCTGCCATCTGCCAAAACTTGAAAGACAGCGATCGAGTTATGAGCCCGGTTAGAAGCGTAGAGGAATTTTCCATCAGCTGAGAGTTTAATGGCTGCTGCCCATTTTTGTCCCTCGTAGTCGGAAGGAAGAGTAGAGACGGTTTGGAAATGTTCGAACTCTCCCATTCCATCGTAGAAGAGCACGTCAATGGTAGCGTTTAATTCATTGATCAGATAGGCAGTCTTATAATGGGGATGAAAAACAAGGTGGCGAGGTCCTGCACCGGGTGCTGTTTGATACTGATTGATCAGCCTTAGTTTTCCTTCCTCGCTAAGATCGTAGACATGTAAACTATCGGTTCCTAGATCACACGTGATCAGGTACTGATCTGGAGTCAGATCGGCATAGTGGGTATGCGGACTGGCTTGGTTGGCGTGAGGACCGCTTCCTTGGTGAGTGTCTTGATCGACAAAGGTTAAGCTACCATCAGCTTCTTGTTTGTATACGAGAACCTGTCCCTTGTGATAGTTTGCCCCATAAACCAGTTGACGTTTGTCATCGACAGAGACATAGCAGAGTGGTGCTCCGTCTTCAACAACGTGATTGAGCGGTTGAAAATCGGCTGTAAAACTAGCAATCCCTCCTTTGCCATCTTCAGCTCCTACACTATAAAGGTTCCCTTTTTTAGAAAAAGCGATATAGGTTGGATTGGGCTCAGCTGCAAGGAGTTTAAGATCGCTCAATGATCCTGTTTCAGGGTCAAATGCGGCCTTGTAAATTCCTTTGGATTCTTTTTTGGTATAGGTTCCGAAATAAATAGATTGAGACATAGGTCACCTCGTATGATTTGTTAGGTTTATTATATCAAAGGTCCTATTGGAAGGCAATTGCTAGTTGAAGAAGGGAGAGGTCTTTCTTATTTTACAAGTTTTTTCGTAACTTCACGCTCAAAAAATGCTAAAATAGAAACAGATTGAAATGAAAAGGAGTTCCCTGTGGATAATAAAGAAAAACAGTTTAGTATGTCCTGGTTTTTTAGATGGTTTTTAGACAATAAGGCCATCACCGTGTTTTTAGTTACCTTGCTCTTGGGTCTGAATCTTTTGGTCTTGAGTAAAATTACCTTTATTTTTATACCGATTTTTGAGTTTGCAGGAGCCGTCATGCTGCCAGTCATTATTTCTGGCTTGCTTTATTACTTGCTCAACCCTATTGTCGACTTTCTTGAAAGAAAAGGAATCAAGCGGATTTTTGCGATTTCCTTCGTCTTTTTCTTGATTGCAGTCCTCTTGGTATGGGGGCTAGCCGTCGTGATTCCAGCTGTTCAACGACAAGTCATTAGTTTCTTTCATAATTTACCAACTTATTTAGAGAAGGCCAATGCGACCATCGATGATTTTCTAGACAACCGCGTCTCCTCTGATATTAAACCCCAGTTGGATGAGATCACCAAGGAACTGTCTGCTAATATTACTTCTTGGGGTAGTTCTATCTCTGGTCGGGCGGTCAACTGGGTCAGCAACTTGATCGGAGTGGCATCTCAAGTCATTGTTGCCTTGATCATCATGCCTTTTATTGTCTTTTATCTTCTTCGGGATGGAAAAAATTTAAAGGGTCATATTGTTCGTTTTTTGCCAACTAAGATTCGGAAATCAGCTGAACAAGTTCTCTCAGATGTCAATACCCAGCTCTCCAACTATGTTCGAGGACAAATTACGGTAGCCATAGTTGTAGCGATAATGTTTATCCTCTTCTTTAAAATCATTGGCTTGCGCTATGCAGTGACACTTGGGATCTCTGCGGGGATTTTGAATTTGATCCCTTACTTAGGTAGTTTTTTGGCTATGTTGCCTGCTATGGTCTTAGGTTTGGTGGCAGGACCGGAGATGTTTATCAAGGTTTTGATTGTATTTGCCGTGGAGCAAACTATTGAAGGACGTTTTGTATCGCCTTTGGTTTTGGGCAGTCAGTTGAATATTCATCCGATTACCATTTTATTTGTTCTCTTGACTTCAGGATCTATGTTTGGAATTTGGGGAGTCTTTCTTGGGATTCCAGTCTATGCATCCGCTAAGGTTGTCATTGGAGCCATCTTTGAATGGTACAAGGTAGTCAGTGGCTTGTATGAAGAAAATCATGAATTAGTAGAGGAAAAACACAGTGAATCATAGTCAACGAATGGTAGAGGCTCTCGAAATACAAGAGTTGGAAGAGGCTGAAATTCAATTTCAAAAGGCCTTGATCGAGGATGAGGCTGCAGACTTATTGGATTTGGGCCAATACCTTGAGAGCATCGGTTTTTACCCTCAGGCAAAAGAAATCTATCAACAAATTGCCCCAACCTATCCGGAGGTATATCTGAGTTTGGCAACCATTCTTGCTGAAGATGGTCAAATGGAAGAGGCCTTTGCTTACTTAGAAGAAATTGGCCCTGAGTCAAACTGGTATGTGGCGAGTCTGTTGGTTAAGGCGGACCTGTATCAGCTGGAAGGCTTAGCCGATGTGGCGCGTGAAAAATTAGTCCAAGCAGCCAGTCTGTCGGATGATCCCATCATTCAATTAGGGCTAGCTGAAATTGATCTGGAATTGGAACGCTACCAAGAGGCTATTCAAGAGTATGCCCAGTTGGACAATCGAGAAATTTTGGAAGCGACAGGAATTTCTACCTATCAACGGATCGGTTTTGCCTATGCCAATCTTGGTAAATTTGAAGCTGCTGTTCCCTTCTTAGAGAAAGCTCTGGATATTGAGTTTGATGACCAGATTGCTTACGAATTAGCGACCTTATTGTCTGACCAAGAAGAATTTCAAAAAGCCCTGATCTACTACAAACAAATTGATACCTTGTCGCCTGATTTTGAGGGCTATGAGTATGGTTATGCCTTGGCTTTACAGGCTGAAAATGACCGTGAAAAAGCGCTTGAGATTGCTAAACAAGGGATTCAGAAGAATCCATTTGATGCCCAATTGAAGCTCCTTGCTTCTCAGCTTTCATATGAACTTCACCAGCCTAAGCAAGCGGAAGCTTACCTGTTAGAAGCCAAAGAAGTGGCGGATGACCTGGAAGAGATTGTTCTTCGCCTCACGACGCTTTATATAGAACAGGAACGGTTTGACGAAGTCCTAGCTTGGCAAACAGAAGAAGTCGAAAACCTTGTGACCAAATGGAACATTGCACGTGCTTTGGCTGCCTTAGAGAAAACAGAAGAGGCCGTTTCAGCCTACCAAGAGCTCTACGAGGACTTAAAGGATAATCCAGAATTTCTGGAAGCCTATGTGTATGTGTTGCGTGAAGCTGGAGATGTGACGCGGGCGCGTGAAGTGGCCAAGCACTATTTGGCGATTGTTCCAGATGATGTGCAAATGCAATCCATCTATGATAGCCTTGAATGAAAACCAAGTAGTAAAGTTTCGGAACAGTTTATGGTATACTGGTAGAAGATAGAATGAGGAGAGAAACATGGAACCGGTGAAACTTTTTCAATACAATACTTTGGGTGCCCTGATGGCAGGTCTTTATGGGGGCTCATTTACGATTGGTGAGCTTTTAGAACATGGAGATCTGGGAATTGGGACTCTGGATTCTATTGATGGAGAGTTGATCGTATTAGATGGTAAGGCATATCAGGCCAAGGGCTCTGGCGACCATCCTGAAATTGTCGAAGTTTCTCCTGATGCCAAGGTTCCATATGCAGCCGTAGTTCCTCACCAGGCAGAAGTGATTTTTCGGCAACGCTTTGAAATGACGGATGAGGAATTAGAAGCGCGCATTGAGTCTTATTACGATGGGGAGAATCTTTTTCGCTCCATCAAGATTCGTGGTGACTTTGCCAAGATGCATGTCCGTATGATTCCAAAATCTACACCAGAGATGAAATTTGCGGAAGTAGCAACCCATCAGCCAGAGTATACACGGGAAAACGTGACAGGAACCATCGTCGGTTTTTGGACCCCAGAAATTTTCCACGGTGTCAGCGTGGCCGGCTATCATTTGCATTTTATTTCAGATGATTTCACCTTTGGTGGCCATGTGATGGATTTTGTCATCTCAGAAGGGATTGTAGAGGTGGGGGCTATCGATCAGCTGGATCAACGTTTCCCAGTCCAAGACCGTCAGTACCTCTTTGCCAAATTCAATGTTGATGAAGTGAGACAAGACATTCATAAAGCAGAATAAAAAGGTTGAGCGATGCTCAACCTTTTATTTTTGAAATCAATCAGCTAGTTTCATGGCTTTGATTTTTTCTTCTTCCGGAGTAACCCGCAGGGTCTTCTGGCCGGTATAGGTGACAAAGCCAGGTTTTCCACCGGTTGGTTTATTGAGTTTCTTAGCTTCGATCATATCGACTTGGACTAGATTTGACAGCCGGGCCTTGGAGTAGTAGGCGGCCAATTCTGCAGCGTCGGTTTTCACTTCATCCGTTGGATCGAGATTTCCTGTAATGACGACGTGGCTACCTGGGATATCCTTGGCATGGAACCAGAGCTCGTCTTTTTTAGCGATCTTAAAGGTCAATTCATCGTTTTGGAGATTGTTGCGCCCGACTAAAATAATGGTTTTCCCGTCAGAAGCTAAATACTTCTCTGGTTTTTTGCGTTTGTGGATCTTTTCTCGGTTGCGTCGTTTGATGAAGCCAGTTTGGATCAGCTCTTCTCGGATCTCAGCGACTTCAGAAAGGCTTGCTAGGGCAAGGGCTGTTTCAACCGTTTCGAGATAGGAAATGGTCTCCTTGGTTTCTTGAATCAGGAAGGTTAAATGTTTGACGGCTTCTTTTAATTTCTGGTAACGCTTGAAGTAGCGTTGGGCATTTTGGTTGGGGGTTAGTGCCTTGTTGAGTTGGATGGTGATCGGTTCGTTGGTATAGTAATTGTCTAGGACAACCTGATCTTGGTCGTTGGGTACCTGATGGAGGAAGGTGGTCAGTAATTCCCCTTTTTGGCGAAACTCTTCCGCATTGTCGGTCGCTGCTAACTCAGCTTCTTGTTTACCTAATTTTTTTCGGTTCTTTTCAAGATCGTTTTCGACCTTCCGGATCAATTCGCTGGCCTGTTGTTGCACCCGATCGCGCTCAGCCTTGTCTCGGTAATAGTCATCCAGTAGATCTGAAAGTGTCTCAAAAGTTTGACTAGTGGCATCTTCAAAGGGAATAGCTGAGAAGGATTTGGTTGTTAAGCGAGGCTCAGTTGGAGCTTGGAAAAAGGCACGGAAGGTTCTTAATTTTTCATCCGTCTCAAGTCTCTTGGCCAATTCTTGAGCCGTATCTCGGCCAAGCCCTTGGGAACATTTTTGAAGGTTCTTAGGGCTTAGTTCTTCCTTGTGAAGAAGGGCAAATAGGGCTTCATCTCCAATTGTAAAAGGATTAACCGCGTCGGTTTTCGGAGGAGCTACATAGGTTGATCCAGGGAGAATGGTCCGATAGCTATTTTGTGAGAAGCCGACGTGTTTGATGGCTTCAATGATTTTATTGCTGGTGCGATCCAGGAGGATAATATTGCTGTGCTTGCCCATGATTTCGATCATGAGGCTGACGGAAATAGCATCACCGATTTCGTTTTTATTGGAAACACGGATTTCGAGGATCCGGTCGTTGTCCAATTGCTCAATTCCTTCAATGACAGCGCCTTGAAGATACTTGCGCATGACCATAATAAAGGTATTGGGAAAGGCTGGGTTTTCAAAGTTGGTCTGGGTCAGTTGGATTCGCCCGAAGACAGAATGGGCAGAGAGCAAGAGTTTTTGGTTTTTCCGATTGCCTCGGATTTGGAGCACCAATTCTTGCTCGAAGGGTTGGTTAATTTTTTGAATGCGACCACTCAAGAGTTGGGCCTTCAATTCTTGCACCATATGGTGTAAAAAAAATCCATCAAAAGACATGGGATTCCTCATCATTCTAGCTGTTATTCTAGTAAATTATATCAAAAATAGATCGGAAATCCTAGAAAGAAGCAAGAGGATGTAGAATAGAAAATGCGAACGTTTCCAAAAAAAATACTGAAAAAGTATTGACATTTTTGAAAGAAAACTTTAAAATGTAAGAAATTAGAAAAGTAGTAAATGAAAGTTTCAAGAGAGCCCACGGTTGCTGAGAGTGGGTAGCGGCAGTTTATGAAATTGGACTAATGATGAGATGAATTTGAAACAATAAAAATTCGGTTGGCACACCTTATCGTGCAACTTGTTGCTAGACAAGACAGAGATATGGGGAGAGACTATCCTTTTCCCATAAGTGAGGTGGCACCGCGATGACACGTCCTCACATAGCTTTTGCTATGTGTGGGCGTGTTTTTTTGTTTTAGATGAGAAGGGAGAAAAGATATGAAGAAACGATGGCGTCGCATTCTTTAGAGGATGAAAAATAGAAGAAAATGAAAAAATAGAAGAGGTAGTAAAATGAAAAATAAACGGTTAATGGGAATTATTGGTTTGATTGCAGCAGCAGTCATTGGGACAGCGATCTATTCAGCTACAGCAGGCAAGGACAACAAGGTAGCAACTAGCAATGAAAAGGCTAAAGTAGGCGTCTTGCAGTTGGTCAGCCACCCTTCGCTTGATTTGATTTACAAGGGAATTCAAGATGGTTTGGCTGAAGAAGGTTATGACAAGGACAAAGTGGACATTGATTTCCTCAATGCAGAAGGGGACCAAAATAAAGTTGCAACTATGAGTAAACAATTGGTAGACAAGGATAACCAAGTCTTGATTGGAATCGCAACCCCATCTGCTCAAGGTTTGGCCAGTGCAACCAAAGACAAACCAATTGTCATGGGAGCCATCACCGATCCAGTCGGTGCAAACTTGGTCAAAGATTTGAAAAAACCAGGTGGCAATATCACAGGGGTATCTGACCACAATCCAACGGAGCAACAATTGAAATTGATCAAAGAATTGACTCCGAACGTGAAAACAATCGGTGCCCTTTACTCAACCAGTGAAGACAATTCTAAATCTCAAGTAGAAGAATTTACAAAATTGGCTGAAAAAGCAGGCTTCAAGGTGATTCCTTACTCTGTACCTTCAACAAACGAAGTTGCTTCAACAGTTTCTGTCATGACTGGTAAAGTCGATGCCATCTGGGTTCCAATCGATAATACCATCGCATCAGCCTTCTCAACTGTTGTTGAAGCCAACAAAACAGCTAAAAAACCAATCTTCCCAAGTGCGACAGCCATGGTAGAAGCGGGTGGCCTTGCTTCAGTCGTTGTCGACCAACATGATCTTGGGGTAGCAACTGGTAAAATGGCTGCCAAGATCTTGAAAGGTCAAAAACCTGCAGACACACCTGTTGAAATCTTTAGCCAAGGAAAATCTGTCATCAATAAAAAAGTCGCAGATGAATTGGGCATTACTATTCCAGAATCTGTCTTGAAAGATGCTGGACAAGTCATTAAATAAAAAGAAAACGAATCACAAGAGTGGCAGGAGAATTTGGCTTTGATAGGTCTTTTAATCGGGACCTTTGAGGGGAAAGAAATGAAAGTCAAGCTAACGGATCTTCATCCGACCCAACTATACTTATCAGAAAAGAAGTTGCAAGCTATCCAGATGCTTGATCAGTCGGCAGAAATCATCAATATGGATCCAATTAGTATTCTTACATTTGGAAATCGCTTCTTGATTACAGACGGGCATCACAGGGCTTATCAGGCTTTATTGGCAGGTCGGGATACGATTTCTGCTGAGTTTGATAGAGATGGTGGCGATGCCTTGTATGCTCTCTATGCGCAAGCTTGCGAGGAAAGAAAGATAGACTCTGTTTTGGATTTAAAACATCATATCTTACCTCAAGATGAGTATGCAGCAAAATGGTATAACTGGTGTGATGGTTTTAACCAAGCAGCAACTCTTCTATTGAAAGGGAAAGCAGATGAAACAGACAAGGCAAATAAATAATGCCCTGCGTCTTGTTTCTTTGTCTATTGAAATTAGTCTCATCTAACTTGTTTTTTAACTAAAAATCTGATAAACTAGAACGTAATTGAATAGAAATCTGCAAGACTAGTACCTCAAGGGAAGTGCAACAGGGAGAAGAGCCGTGACTGAAAGCTCTTTGCATGAAAGCTGAGTGAATTCACTTGCGCAAGGATTTAGAAATTAAGGTCTGAGTTTCAGATAAAAGACGGATGGTACCGCGTGTCAACGCTCCGAATATGGGTGTGGCGCGTGGTTTTTTCAATGTCTGAGTGAAGACCATGATGGAGGAAATATGTCAACGATTGAAGAACAATTAAAAGCGCTTCGGGAAGAAACGCTGGCAGCTTTGAAGCAGATCTCTGCTGAAAATAAAAAAGAGATGCAAGAGTTACGCGTCTCTGTCCTTGGGAAAAAAGGTTCCCTTACTGAAATCCTTAAAGGGATGAAAGATGTCTCTGCTGAAATGCGTCCGGTTATCGGAAAACACGTCAATGAAGCCCGTGATGTCCTTACCGCAGCTTTTGAAGAAACAGCTAAACTCTTGGAAGAAAAGAAAGTCCAAGCTAAATTGGCTAGTGAAAGTATCGACGTGACGCTTCCTGGTCGTCCGGTTGCTAGTGGTTACCGTCATATCTTGACCCAAACCAGTGAAGAAATCGAAGATATCTTTATCGGGATGGGCTATCAAGTCGTAGATGGCTTTGAAGTCGAAAAAGACTACTACAACTTTGAACGCATGAATCTTCCAAAAGATCATCCAGCGCGGGATATGCAGGACACCTTCTACATCACAGAAGAAATCTTGCTTCGGACCCACACGTCTCCAGTTCAAGCGCGGGCGATGGATGAGCATGACTTTAGCAAGGGACCTTTGAAGATGATCTCTCCAGGGCGTGTTTTCCGTCGGGATACAGATGATGCGACCCACAGCCACCAGTTCCATCAGATCGAAGGTTTGGTCGTTGGGAAGAATATTTCTATGGCAGATCTTCAAGGAACGCTTCAGTTGATCGTGCAAAAGATGTTTGGTGCAGAACGCCAAATCCGTCTGCGTCCTTCTTACTTCCCATTTACAGAGCCATCTGTTGAGGTCGATGTCTCTTGCTTCAAATGTGGTGGAGCGGGATGTAATGTATGTAAGAAGACAGGTTGGATCGAAATCATGGGGGCCGGTATGGTTCACCCACGCGTGCTTGAAATGAGTGGCATTGATGCAACCGTCTATTCAGGATTTGCCTTTGGTCTTGGGCAGGAGCGTGTAGCCATGCTTCGTTATGGAATCAATGATATCCGTGGCTTCTATCAAGGAGATGTTCGCTTCTCAGAACAGTTTAAATAATCATGTTAGTTAGAGTAAAAATCGATCAAGTACAGACCTTACGTGACCTAGAGGTGGAGACCTACCGGGATACCTTCGGTCCCTATATTGTTGAGAAAGATTTGGAAGACTACTTTTCCACGGTGCTCTCTTTGGAGCAAATCGAGAAGGATCTGCTAGATCCAGAATCCGAAACCTATTTTGTCCTCAATGAAGGTCAAGAAATCTGTGGTTTTCTTAAGATCAACTGGGGTCAAGCGCAGACCGAGCCAGTAGAGATGGACAAGTCCTTTGAGATTCAACGGATCTATGTCAAAAAGGAATTTCATGGGGCTGGTTTCGGTAAGGAAATGTTTACCTTTGCGCTGGATCAAGCCAAGAGCCGTGGCTTTGAATGGGCCTGGCTAGGTGTCTGGGAGCGTAATTTTAAGGCGCAAGATTTTTACTACCGCTTTGGTTTTGAACGATTTAGTGAACACCAGTATATAACCGGAGATACCGTGGATACAGACTGGTTGTTGAGAAAGAAATTGATCTAGAAGGAACAAGAAACTTCTATTCTAGAGAAGGGGAGGTTACTAGACCTACCTAAGCCAGCCTCGAGCTGGAAAACACAAAATGAAAGGATCTAAACTAGGGCTTAAGGAAATCTAGGAAAGTCATCTAGATTTCTACATGGCCCTTGGTATCTTACATATGTTAGTTAGTTATAAATGGTTAAAAGAATTGGTGGACATTGATGTACCATCACAAGAGTTGGCTGAAAAAATGTCAACCACAGGGATCGAAGTAGAAGGTGTGGAATCACCTGCTGCTGGTCTCTCAAAAATTGTCGTCGGAGAAGTCTTGTCTTGTGAAGATGTACCCGAAACACATCTTCATGTCTGCCAAGTCAATGTGGGTGAAGAAGAAGCCCGTCAGATCGTCTGTGGAGCGCCAAATGTGCGTGCAGGCATCAAGGTCATGGTGGCTCTTCCGGGTGCCCGTATCGCGGATAACTACAAGATTAAAAAAGGGAAAATCCGTGGCTTAGAGTCACTCGGAATGATCTGTTCACTTGGTGAATTGGGGATTTCTGACTCCGTTGTACCAAAAGAATTTGCAGATGGCATCCAAATCTTGCCAGAAGAAGCTGTTCCAGGTGAAGAAGTTTTCTCTTACCTCGACTTGGATGATGAAATCATCGAGCTTTCTATCACACCTAACCGTGCAGACGCTCTTTCTATGCGTGGGGTAGCTTACGAAGTAGCAGCTATCTATGACAAGGCAGTCAACTTCAAAGAATTTACTTTAACAGAAACAGACCAAGTTGCAGTGGATGCTCTTTCTGTCAGCATTGATACAGACAAGGCTCCTTACTATGCAGCTCGTATCTTGGACAATGTGACCATCGCACCAAGTCCACAATGGTTGCAAAACCTCCTCATGAACGAAGGCATCCGTCCCATTAATAATGTCGTCGACGTGACCAACTATATCCTGCTTTACTTTGGTCAGCCTATGCATGCCTTTGACTTGGATACCTTTGAAGGGACTGACATCCGTGTACGTGAAGCACGTGCTGGTGAGAAATTAGTGACCTTGGATGGGGAAGAGCGTGAGTTGGAAACAACTGATTTAGTGATTACTGTTGCTGACAAACCAGTAGCCCTTGCAGGTGTCATGGGTGGAGAGGCTACAGAAATCTCTGAAAACTCTAGCCGTGTCGTCCTTGAAGCCGCTGTCTTCAATGGTAAATCAATCCGCAAGACTAGTGGTCGCCTCAACCTTCGTTCAGAATCTTCTTCTCGCTTTGAAAAAGGCATCAACGTGGCAACCGTTAATGAAGCCCTTGATGCGGCAGCAAGCCTGATTGCTGAACTTGCAGGAGCAACTGTTCGTAAAGGTATTGTTTCAGCAGGTGAATTGGATACTTCTGATGTAGAAGTTTCTTCTACTCTTGCAGACGTTAACCGTGTTCTTGGTACGGAGCTTTCCTACGCGGATGTAGAGGATGTCTTCCGTCGCCTTGGATTTGGCCTTTCTGGAAATGCTGAAAGCTTTACTGTCAGCGTCCCTCGTCGCCGTTGGGATATCACTATCGAAGCGGACCTCTTTGAGGAAATCGCACGTATCTATGGCTATGACCGCTTGCCAACCAGTCTTCCAAAAGATGACGGGACAGCCGGTGAGTTGACAGCGACACAAAAACTCCGTCGTCAAGTTCGTAACATTGCAGAAGGTGCTGGATTGACAGAAATCATCACCTATGCACTGACAACTCCTGAAAAAGCAGTGGAGTTCACGACTGCACCAAGTAACTTAACGGAGCTCATGTGGCCAATGACTGTGGATCGTTCAGTCCTTCGTCAAAATATGGTTTCTGGTATCCTTGATACAGTTGCCTACAACGTAGCGCGTAAGAACAAAGACTTGGCTCTTTATGAGATTGGAAAAGTCTTTGAACAAACAGGTAATCCAAAAGAAGACTTGCCAAATGAAATCAACAGCTTTGCCTTTGCATTGACAGGTTTAGTCGCTGAAAAAGACTTCCAAACTGCAGCTGTTCCAGTTGACTTCTTCTATGCTAAGGGAATCCTTGAAGCCCTCTTTGCTCGCTTGGGTCTTGAAGCGACCTATACAGCAACGCAAGAGATCAAGAGTCTTCACCCAGGACGTACAGCCCTGATCTCACTTGGTGATCAAGTAGTCGGTTTCCTCGGTCAAGTGCACCCTGTGACGGCTAAGGCTTACGATATTCCAGAAACTTATGTAGCTGAGATCAACCTTTCAGCTATTGAAGAAGCCCTTCAACCAGCAGCAGCCTTTGTGGAAATTACTAAGTTCCCAGCAGTCAGCCGTGATATCGCTCTTCTCCTCAAAGCAGAAGTGACTCACCAAGAAGTGGTCGATGCCATCCAAGCTGCGGGCGTGAAACGTTTGACAGACATCAAACTCTTTGACGTCTTCTCAGGTGAAAAACTAGGTGTTGGAATGAAATCTATGGCCTACAGCTTGACCTTCCAAAATCCAGAAGATAGCTTGACTGACGAAGAAGTCGCTCGCTATATGGAAAAAATTCAAGCTTCCCTTGAAGAAAAAGTCGACGCAGAAGTGCGCTAAATCTAAAAAACATGAAACAGTTGAGAATTTCTCAGCTGTTTTTTTCTTCCAGGATTTGCAAGTTATAGGCCTTAAAACCCTATAAGAACAAAGAAATTCCTTTAAGTACTCAAAATATCTATGTCAACCATCCTTCTATTTTTGACAAATATTTTTATTTTTTTGTAAAATATACTTGTCAAAAAGAAAAAGAAGTGTTACAATGATTTCAGTTGAAATAAGGGGAGGTTTTCTTATGGGAGCTGTGTGGATTATTTTTATCCCTTTTCTGCTTATATTTTATGCAAGCTCAGAAAAGAAGATAAAAAGATTGAACAAACGCATCAGACGATTAGAAAAACAAGTGAAAGGAAATCAAGACATGTCTAGACTTTTAGAAGAATTGAAAGGCCAAACGGCCACTGTTACAGTAGATGGTGTTGGATTTGAGTATGAAATTATAGATATCGATGAAGATTGGGTCAAACTGACTCGTGTGAATCATAAACAACAGAGGGAAACCAAATTAGTCCGCATCGAAGATATTCAAGGTATTCAACTATAAGGGGGCGAAAGCCATGATTTTAAAAAATCGACTGAAAGAGCTGAGGGCGCGTGATGGGCTCAACCAATCCGAGCTAGCCAAGCTAGCAGGAGTCTCGCGCCAGTCCATCAGTCTCTTGGAGCGGGGGGAATACACCCCCTCGGTTATCATTGCGATCACCATCGCCCAAATTTTCAAGGAACCGGTGGAGAATGTCTTTAGTCTAGTAGAGGGAGAGGAATAAAAATGAAAAAGCAACAACAAGAACGATCTGATCGTTACCGTTTTTGGAGAAATGTCGGAATCATCATAGGTTCCGGCTTGATTGGAGGAGTCATTGGTTTTTTGACAGGCATGTTTGGATCCGAAAAGCCCCTTGAAATCCAATCCTTCTTTAGTAAAGAGGTGCTCCTTTTGGGCTCAGTAGTTTTATTCTTGGTCGTGTTTATGATCACGATGGTCCTATTGATGCGGGTAAGTAAACTTCATTACAAGATTCTCCAAATAGAAGACGAGGATGAAGCCTATCACTATGATATCCAGAAGGAAAAACTGTATGGGTTAGCGACCATCTTTAAAGGAATCATGATCTTACCATACTTTTTTATTATCATCTTTTATATTCAATTGGTGAATTTGGATAAACCTGCGGCTTTTATCTTTGGACCTTTTACCATGCTCTATCTTTTTCTTGCCTTGATTGTCCTATTTTTCCTAGTGGGTATCTTCTATCGTAAGACCTTTAACTTGGTTTATGGGAAACCGATTCCCCGCAATGCCGATGCCAAGGAAATGCGTGAATTTATGATGAGTATGATGGATGAGGCAGAAAAACAGATAAACTACGAGGAAAATTTCGAAGTGGTGGTTAAGTTAAGCAATTATATCTTGCCGAGCCTTCTCCTTGCTCTCCTCCTCATTGGGGTTGCCTTCAAAACGGATATCCTCTTAGCTTTGTTCGTCGTATCCATTCTCTATATTTATATCCTTATTTCACAATACAAAATTACCAAACGTTATTATAAAGAGTAAAGGAGTCATCCATGTTAGAAATTAGAAATTTAGAAAAAAGCTTTGGCAAGAAGCAGGTCTTGTTCGGCATTGACTTGACTGCGAAAAAAGGATCCATCTTAGGTTTGATCGGGAAGAACGGAGCAGGGAAGACCACTATCTTCCATAGTATCCTCCGCTTCCTTGACTACAGCGGCGATATCCAATTGGATGGCAAAGCAATCAGTCAAGAAACCTATAAGGAAATTGGTTATCTACCAGAAGAGCGGAGCCTCATGCCTAAGTTGACCATCTATGAGCAAGTCCGTTACCTTGCAAATCTCAAAGGCATGTCAACTGCTGAGGTCAAAGAGAAACTTCCGATCTGGATGGAAAAACTCCAAGTAAAAGGGAAATTAACTGATAAGATTAAGAGCCTCTCAAAAGGGAATCAGCAAAAGGTTCAATTGATCATTACCATGATCCATGAGCCAAAATTGATCATCTTGGATGAGCCGTTTAGTGGACTGGATCCTGTTAATACAGAAGTCCTCAAGCAGGTCATCTTTGAAGAAAAAGAACGCGGTGCGACTATTATCTTCTCGGACCACGTCATGACCAATGTGGAAGAACTCTGTGATGAGTTGGTCATGATTCGTGATGGATCCGTGATCCTCTCAGGTCCTGTACAAGAAGTTCGTAATAGCTTTGGCAAGACTCGTCTTTTCGTATCCAATGACTTCAGTAAAGAGGAGTTGGAAGCCTTGCCTCATGTGACTAAAGTGACTATGACCAAGCAAGGTCTATGGAAGTTGGTCTTGGATGATGAGACAGCAGGTCCAGACCTCTTTGACCAGTTGACCAAGGGGCGCTATCTAGCAACCTTTGACCAACAAGCCCCAACCATTGATGAAATCTTTAAATTAGAATCAGGAGTAGAAGTATGAAACAGATGCTGATTGTTATCAAAGAAACTTATTTACGCCAAGTGAAATCATGGAGCTTTTTACTGATGGTGCTTACTCCCTTTCTCTTCTTCGGATTGACGATTGGAGTGAACTATTTCGTCGGATCTTCTACATCTGCGAAAAGCAACATCGCCTTGATTACAGATCAAGCTCCTGTCAAGGAAGTCTTGAAAGGGACCGATGGCTTGTCCTTTGACTATAAGGATGAAGCAGCAGCTAAGAAGGCCATGAAAGAGGAAGAAATCAAGGGAATCCTCACAGTTGAAGAAAAGGATGGCCAGCTAGAGGCTCGCTACCAGAGTGAGGATGCCATGAAGCCAGGTTTCAAAGCAATCCTTATGGCTAAATTGAGTCAGGTCCAACAAATGCTCAATGTTTCTAAAGCGGATTTAAGCCAAGAGCAGTTAGCAGCCCTTTCGCAACAGGTCTCATTGATTGAAAAAATTGATGAGAAGAAAGAAGGGCTGAAAATGGTGCAGACCGTGGTAGCTGGAGGAATCGGTTTTCTTATCTACATGATTCTGATGTTTTATTCAGGTATCACTGCTCAAGAGGTAGCCAGTGAAAAAGGGACCAAGATTATGGAAGTGGTCTTCTCAAGCATTCGCGCAACTCACTATTTCTATGCTCGCATGATTGGTCTTTTCGGAGTCATTTGTACTCATATTGGTATCTATGCAGTCGGATTGGGAGGCGTTTGGATTTTTAGAGACTCCATTCCTCTTGTGAAAGATATCTTATCTCCAGACTCTCCTATCACCCAACATATTGGACAATCCATTTCCTTGAATACCTTATTCTTGATCATTCTTGGAATCTTCATGTACGTGGTTCTTTCAGCTTTCCTAGGTTCAACAGTTGCTCGTCCAGAAGATACAGGAAAAGCGATTTCGCCACTGATGATGTTAGTGTTCTTTAGCTTCTTTGGAGTAACCACCTTGGGTAGTGCAGGAGATGTCCTTCTGTTGAAGATTGGATCATACATTCCATTCATTTCAACCTTCTTCATGCCATTCCGTACCATCAATGGCTATGCAAGTGGACTTGAATCATGGGGATCATTCGGAATTGCCTTGGCCTTCACGCTCCTCGGCACCATGATCATTGGAAAAATCTATTCTAGCCTCATCTTACAAACGGATGACCTAGGCTTGGTCAAAACAGTCAAAAAAGCTTTGAGTTATCGCTAAAAGAGACACCTTCAGTGGATACTGGGGGTGTTTTGCTCTGTGAAATCATTGCTGTTTGGTCTTCTTTCCTTTATAATGAAGGAAGAATGAAAAGGAGGCGGACATGAACTATATTGAGTTTACTGAAAATGAGCGTCTGTCCACGATTGTCCTTGGGATGATGCGGATCAGTCAGATGAGTGAAGATGAGGTGGAGGCCTTGGTGGAGGCAGCCTTGTCGATTGGGATCAACACCTTTGACATGGCAGATATCTATGGCGATGGCCAGTGTGAGGTCCTGCTGGGGAAGGTTCTCAAGCGCCGTCCAGATCTTCGGGACCAGATGTGGATTCAGTCCAAGTGTGGGATTCGCAAAGACGGCTTTACCTATTTTGATTTTTCGAAGGACTATATTTTGGACTCCGTCGATGGCATCCTCGAGCGTCTGCAGATCGAGCGCTTAGATAGTCTCCTCCTTCACCGACCGGATGCCCTCATGAAGCCGGAAGAAGTGGCGGCAGCTTTTGATCACTTGGAGAAAGCGGGCAAGGTCCGTCATTTTGGGGTGTCCAATCAAAATCCTATGATGATGGAATTGCTCAAAACAGCTGTCAAACAACCACTCAAGGTCAACCAGTTGCAGTTGAGTGCCGCCTTTACGCCTAGCTTTGAAGCCGGTTTTCATGTCAACATGGAAGGGCCAAAAGCAGCCGTGCGAGATGGCAGTGTCTTTGAGTATTGTCGTTTAACTGATACGGTGATTCAAGCCTGGTCTGTCCTCCAGCATGGCTATTTCAAGGGGAATTTTGTGGGCAAGGAAGAGTTTGCGGCCCTCAATCACGTCCTCAATGACTTGGCGAAAAAATACCAAGTCACTCCGACAGCCATTGCCCTTGCTTGGGTCCTCCGCTATCCGGGTAAGATGCAGGCTGTCATCGGAACGACCAAACCCCAGCATATCCTTGAAGCGGGGAAAGCAGCAACAGTCACTCTAACGCGCAAGGAATGGTACCAAATCTACTTGGCGGCGGGAAATGATTTGCCTTAGAATCTTATTAGTAGACCAGACTTCACTTGTATCAGTGGGCTGGTCTTTTGTTTTATACTTTACGAATTTTTCTTGACAAGTCTTACTTTGTTATGGTATTCTTTATGCAACAAGTGTTGCGCAACGTTTGTTGCGTGAAAGGAGTCTTATGCCACCCAAGGTTAAATTTAGTAAAGAGGCTATCATTGGGACAGCTTTACAATTGGTGAGAGAAGAGGGCCTGGCTAGTTTGACGGCTCGAGCATTAGCAGAGAAACTGGGAGCCACGCCAAGGGTCATTTTTGGGCAATTTGCTAATATGGCTGAGTTACAAGCAGAGGTTATTGTTGCTGCGGAAATGGTAGTGGTGGGGTATATTCGCAAGGCCTTAGAAGATGAGAAACCTTTTCGATCTGTCGGGGTTGCTTATATCCTCTTCGCCTCAAAAGAGCCCCAACTCTTTCAATTGCTTTTCCAAAATCCTAGCAAAGATCCGATTCGTCGCTTTCAAGATTTTCTTCCCATGAAGGATCATAGTTACCAATTAGTTCTGGATTCGATTGTCGCAGACTATCCTTTGACGTTAGAGGAGGCTAGTCGCCTGTACCAGCATTTATTTATCTACTCACACGGAATGGCCTTTATGGTTGCTTCTAGTATTTATCAGTTCAGCATGGAAGAAGTGATTGGTTTATTGACAGAAGTTTGTCAATCTCTCATCAAAGAAATGGTAGGAAAGAAATGATTCAACTAGAAAATGTTCACAAAAGTTACGGTCAAACCAAGGTTTTAAAAGGGATTGATTTGCAGATTCAAGACCAGGATGATGTGGTTATCCTAGGTCCTTCTGGATCAGGAAAGTCAACCCTCTTAAACGTATTATCCGGATTAGAAAAGGTAGATGAGGGGCATATTCTCATTCAAGGACAGGATTTGTCTCAACTCACTGATGCTCAATTGACAGCCTTTAGACGTGAGAAGATAGCCTTTATTTTTCAGCAGTATTATTTATTACCGAATCTGACGGTTAGACAGAATGTAAAGATGGGAGCTGACCTGGCAAGCAATCATGATTTTTTGCAGATTATCGAGGATTTGGGGCTTGGTGATAAGCTGGACAAGTATCCAAGTGAATTGTCTGGTGGGGAACAGCAGAGAGTCTCCATTGCCCGTGCCTTGGCCAAAAAGCCAGAGATTCTTTTCTTAGATGAGCCGACGGGGGCCCTGGATGAAGAAACAGGGCGCAAAATTCTCGACTATATCTGGAAGTTGAAGGAAAAGCTAGGCTTTACCTTAATCATGGTGACACACAACCAAAATATTGCGGATATGGGCAGAACCATCATTCGCGTCAATAGTGGCAAGATTACCCAAGTTGTGACCAACGATCAGCCTCAGAATGCCTATGAGATTGGATGGTAAGCCATGTTTTCAGTAAAAGATATTCGAAAATTAGTTGTCGTCAGTATCATCGGAGCTTGTGCGGTCTTTGTGGCCAATCTCTTCTTGAATTTTTATCTGGATATCGAGCAGTTGGAGATTTCTAAAACCAATCCCATGATTACGACCTACTATGATGCCCAGGTTTCGCTTTCCTGGATGGTGGCCATGGTCAGTGGGGTCGTCTTGTCCTTGACGTCGATCCTTCTCATGTGTTTTTATATCAAACAATTTGTCGATGACCACAAGGAACAATTAGGGATTTTAAAGGCTTTGGGCTATAGCAATGGCCAGTTGGCGAAACGATTTTGGGCTTTTGGACTCAGTTTTGGAGTTGGAGCACTTCTTGGCTATTTCGCTTCTTTTCTAATGATGGGGCATTTTTATGACTTTCGCAATGAGAAGGGGATTTTGCCAGACATTACCATTCATTTTCACTGGCAGCTCTTGGTTGCTTTAGTGATACTGCCAACGACCTTCTTTATGGTCCTTGCGATTGCTTATGCTAGAAGACAACTACAAACGCCGGCCCTTCGCTTATTGAAAAAATCTCCAAGTCCAATCAAGGTCAAAAGGAGAAAAAGTGCTCCTAAGAAAGAGAAATCCTTCCTAAAAGAGCTGTCTTCGTCGCTGATTTGGGGGAGAAAATCGATCCTGTTTTTTGTGGTTTTTGGCTCCATGTGTTTCGCGGCCATGGTTCAATTGTCTTTTGGGCTAAGGGACTACACAGATGACATCATCCAAACGATGATGATTATGATTGGTTTGATCCTTTCTTTCTCGATCCTCTTTTTGTCATTGGGAATTGTGGTCTCAGAAAGTCGCGAAACCTTGGCCCTTATGAAGGCTTTTGGCTACACCGATCGTGAATGCCAAAGTCATATTCTCGCTCCTTATCGTTTCTGGGCTTATCTAGGATTTGCCCTTGGGACGGCTTATCAATATGGCATCATGGAAATCTTGATTGGTGTGATCAAAGACACCGTTCCTGAAAAGATTGAGCACAACTTTGACTGGAATGTGTGCTTTTGGACCTTGCTCGGTTTTGCGGTGATTTATGAAAGCCTCTTTTATCTATCCAACAGAAAACTCCAAAAACAAACCATCAAAGAAGTGCTCTTAGCTGAATGATCAGAAAAGGTTGGGTTTCCCAGCCTTTTTCTTGTGCAAGTCATTGACAAGGGAGGGCTTTTCCGCTATTCTAGGGGAATGAAAGAAAAGGAAAGGGATGGAGATGAAACGGAGTTATTGGCAGGAACTGAAGGGGGCCTTTTACTTAATCTGGCGTAACAAATGGTCCTTTATCGCGATTGGGATTTTGCTACAATTTGTCGTTGGTATTGGGGCTGCGACCTTGAGTTGGCTCTTTCAACTGGCAGTCTTGCTTGCGGGTCAGGCCAATATCGATAAGAACAACTTGGTCTCTGTGATGAGCCATCCCTTGAGCTTGCTGGCTCTTTTGGTCTTTATCATGGTCTTTGCTTTCTTGTTTATGCTGGAAATGCGGACCCTGATTTCGGTTATTTACCTGTCGCGAACCGATCGGCACTTGTCCTTTAAAAAGGTGTTAGGCCAATCATTTGGTCGCTTGAAGGATCTAGTGGGGAGAAACCTGCTTTACTTTCTGCTCTATCTCCTTTTGACCTTGCCTGTCGCAGGGGTTTTGATTGGATCGACCCTGACAGATGGGCTTTTTATTCCAACCTTTATCACAGGGGAGTTTGAAAAGACTACGATGGGCTCCATCGGGCTCTTAGTGGTGCAGCTGACCCTTATCTATCTCAATCTTCGCCTCATCTATACGGTTCCTAACCTAGTGGTAGAGGAGCTGCCATTTGGTCGTGCCTTGAAAAAAAGCTGGAGCATGACCAAAAGAGGAAGCTTTCGTCTCTTATGGAGAATTCTGTCCTTTGAGTTTCTCTTAACCTTTCTAGGGATTTTGCTGGTCTTGGGTCTGGTCTTTACCTTGATGGTGATCGATAAAGAGGGGCAGTATTTCTGGGTGGAGACCATCTTTTTGGTCTTGATTCGGACCTTCCTGTTTATTTTTACAGTCTTGACAAAGGTGGGATCGCTCGGCATCATCTTGGATTCTGCATGGGAAGTACCGAGCCGTTCCGTCATGCGCTCCAAAGGCAGTCGAAAGATGAAGGGGCTCTTTGCTCTGACAGTGGTCTTTCTCATGGTCCAATCGGGGATTTCAGCTTTTGAACTGGCAACCCTAAAAGTCAATGATCAGATCAAGCTCATCGCCCATCGAGGAGACGTCTCTAAAGGGGTAGAAAATTCCCTGGAAGCCTTAGAAGCAGCAGCCAAGGGAAAGGCGGCTTATGCAGAGATGGATATTCTTCTCACCAAGGACCATCAATTTGTCGTCCTGCATGACTACAATCTCAAGCGCCTTGCTGGGGTGGACAAGGATGTGAAAGATATGACCCTAGCTGAGGTGCAAGGCCTCAAGATTCAGCAGGATGGTCACACGAGTCATATCCCTTCTTTTGAAGAATATGTTAAACGGGCCAAAGAATTGAAGATGAAGCTCTTGGTCGAGCTTAAGCCTCACGGTACAGAACCGGAAAACTACGTGGATCTTTTCGTCCAGAAGATGCGGGACTTGGGGATCGAGAAAGACTATCCGGCTATGTCTTTGGATCTGTCGGTCATGGAAAAGGTCGAGAAAAAAGCTCCTGAGATCAAGACTGGCTATGTTATTCCCATTCAATTTGGTCGCTTTGAGAATAATTTGGTAGACTTCTTTGCGATTGAAGACTTTTCTTATCAGGAGGAATTGGTGACCCAGGCCCATGAGATGAAAAAAGAGCTCTATGTCTGGACCATCAATGACAAGCAGAAGTTGACCAAGTATTTGCAACAACCCATTGATGGCTTGATTACGGATGAATTGACAGAGGCTCAAAGATTGAAAAAAGATTTGAAACAAAACAAGTCCTACTTTGATCGCGTCTTAAATCTTGTCGCTACGTCTAAGGAAGAATAAGAGGCACTCTGCTTTAAAGGTTTCTCAAAATAGGAGAAGCCTTTTTAGCTGACTTAAATCTTGCTTTTTTTGTGAAATTAGTATACAATGATACTTAATTAGTATACATGCGTAATCCCTAGGGTCTTTCCCTCAGGGAATTTTGTGTGTTTTGACCTATTTTTCGGTGGGAAAAAGCTTTGCTTCTCCCGCAGAAAAAAGTATGAAAAACTTTGGAGGTAATGATGATTCGATCCTTAATTTCCGAGATCAAGGAATTCAAGAAGCCCTCGATTTTGGCTTCCTTGTTCATGGTCTTTGAAGTCATGTTTGAGATTTCGATTCCCTTTGTCATGGCGAGTCTATTGGACCAGGGTGTTCAACAAAGAAACATGAACAATATCCTATTTTACGGTGGGCTCATGCTGGTCTGTGCCTTTCTCTCCCTCTTTTGTGGGATGCAGTCTGCCCGTTATGGTGCCTATGCTTCAGCTGGTTTTGCTAAAAACCTTCGTCGGGCCATTTTCAAAAAGGTTCAAACCTTCTCATTTGAAAATATTGACCAGTTCTCATCTGGTGGTCTGGTTACTCGGATGATGACGGACGTGACCAATGTGCAAAATGCCTATCAAATGGTCATCCGGATCTGTGTACGGGCACCGCTCAATTTGATTTTTGCCATTGCGGCCTGTTTTTTGATCAACCCGGAAATGGCTATGATCTTTGTCTATGTGACCATCTTTTTGGCAGCTGTTCTAAGCATCATCATGAAGATTGTTTATCCGCTCTTTACAGAAGTGTTTGAATCCTATGACAATCTTAACAACAGCATTCAGGAAAACATTACCAATATGCGAGTGGTGAAGTCTTACGTTAAAGAAGCCGACGAAACGGTTAAATTCCAAAAAGCTTCCCGCCGGATTTACAACATGTTTATGAAGGCAATCCGTATCGTTGTCTTTAGTAGCCCAGCTATGATGCTTTCCATGTATGCTTCCTTCCTTTTGATCTCTTGGATTGGGGCACATCTGATCGTTGGTGGCCAACTCTCTACTGGGAATTTGACTTCTATGTTTAGCTACACCATGACCATTCTCATGTCGCTCATGATGTTTATGATGATCTTTGTCATGCTGTCAATTTCTATGGCCTCTGTCGAGCGGATCAATGAAGTCTTGACGACCAAAGCGACGATTGTCTCCCCAGAAAATGGAATCAAAGAAGTTGCAGATGGATCCATCAACTTTGAAGATGTGACCTTTGCCTATACTGATGAGAATGGCGACAAGACCCATGTCTTGCAAGGAATTAACCTTTCCATTCGTTCAGGGGAAGTCATTGGTATCTTAGGGGGGACAGGATCAGGGAAGTCTAGTCTAGTACAGTTGATTCCTCGTCTCTATGATGTCGAGTCTGGTCGGGTGACAGTAGCAGGCCACGATGTCAAAGAATACGATCTTGATTCCCTTCGTAAGCAAGTGGCCATGGTTCTTCAGACCAATGTTCTTTTCTCTGGTACGATTAAAGAAAATATGCGCTGGGGAAATAAAGATGCGACGGATGAAGAGATCATCGCAGCTTGTAAGATTGCCCAAGCCGATGAATTTATTCAAGATTTCAAAGAGGGTTATGACACCATGATTGAGCGTGGGGGATCCAATGTCTCCGGTGGACAGCGCCAACGTCTCTGTATTGCGCGTGCTCTCCTCATGAATCCGAAGATCTTGATCTTGGATGATTCGACTTCAGCGGTCGATACCAAGACAGATAGTTTGATCCGTCAAGGATTGGCAAGGAGCTTGAAAGAGACTACCAAAATTATCATTGGTCAACGGATATCCTCTATTCAGGATGCAGATCGTATCATCGTCATGAATGATGGGCAAATCGATGCCATCGGTAGCCACGAGGAATTGCTTGCCAATAATGCCATCTACCAAGAAGTATATGAAATGCAAACACAAGGGAAAGGAGTAGCAGATGAAAACTAAGAAAAAAGCAAATCTAGGTTCACTCCTTCGCCTACTGGACTTCCTATGGAAAAACTACAAGCTGTCCTTGATTGTTTCCTTTATCTTAATCATTCTATCGTCTCTTGCGACGGTCAATGTGATAGCTTCGATTCAGTCCTTGGTCGACGTCTATGTGGAGCCCATGCTGTCGTCCAACAGCCATGACTTTGGACCGCTCTTGTCCTTCTTGACAAGGGTTGGTTTGATCTGTTTGATCGGGGTCCTTGCCAACTATGGCTTTACCTTGATTATGGCGACCATTTCACAAGACTCGCTTAGAAGCCTTCGGAATCAGTTGTTTGCTCGCATGCAAAAACTGCCCGTTCGCTACTTTGATACCCACCAACACGGGGACATCATGTCTATCTATACCAATGACATTGACGCTCTTCGCCAAGCGATTGAACAATCCATTCCCCAACTTTTATCCTCAGCGATTATGATCCTTGGGGTAACGATTACCATGCTGACCGTCAGTCCGCTCTTGTTCTTAATTGTTCTGATTATGGTCATCGTTATGTTCTTTATTATCAAGGATGTTTCTGGCAAGTCCGGCCGTTACTTTGGGGCCCAACAAAAGAACTTAGGGATCGAAAATGGCTTTATTGAAGAAATGATGTCGGGTCAAAAGGTGGTCAAGGCCTTTGTCCACGAAGCAGAAAGCATCGAGGATTTTGATCGGATCAATGACCAACTCTTTGAATCTTCTTACCAAGCCAATCGCTATGCCAATGTTCTCATGCCGATTCTTGGGAACCTAGGAAATGTTTCCTTTGTTCTGACATCCTTGATCGGTGGGATCATTGCCCTCAATGGCATCGGTGGTTTAACCATTGGTGGTCTCATGGCCTTCTTACAATTGAACCGCTCCTTCACGGGTCCCATTGCCCAGGTCTCTCAACAATTGAACTTTGTCCTGATGGCCTTGGCTGGTGGAGATCGTATCTTTGATCTTTTGGACGAAGAAGAAGAAGTCGACCAAGGAAAAGTGACGCTGGTCAATTATGAACTGGTCGATGGAGAAATGGTCGAAACCGATCAGAAAACCAACAAATGGGCTTGGAAACACCCGCGTCCAAATGGAGATTACCAGCTTGTCAAGATGGTCGGAAATGTGGTCTTTGATGATGTTGATTTCTCTTATGATGGGAAGAAACAAATCCTTCATGGCATCAACTTGTACGCGGATAAGGGTCAAAAAGTGGCCTTTGTCGGTGCGACTGGTGCAGGGAAGACAACCATCACCAACTTGATCAACCGCTTCTATGATATCCAATCCGGAATGATTACTTATGATGGGATCGATATCAAATTGATTGAGAAAGATTCTCTTCGTCGTTCCCTCGGAATCGTTCTTCAAGATACCCACTTATTCACTGGTACGATTGCGGAAAACATCGCTTATGGCCGTGCCGATGCAACGCGGGAGGAGATCCTTGAGGCAGCTCGGATTGCCAATGTGGATTCCTTTGTCAAACACTTGGATCAGGGCTATGAAACGGTCTTGACAGATGATGGGGCTGGCCTTTCAAATGGTCAACGACAATTGATCGCCATTGCCCGTGCAGCCCTTGCCAATGCGCCAGTCTTGATTCTGGACGAAGCGACGTCTTCCATTGACTCTCGGACAGAGAAGATGGTGCAAGAAGGGATGGACCGCTTGATGGAAGGTCGGACTGTCTTTGTCATTGCCCACCGTCTGTCGACGATTGTCAATTCCGATGTCATCATGGTGATGGACCATGGACGCATCATCGAGCGAGGCAACCATGCTTTCTTGATGGCAGAAAAAGGAACCTATCACCGTTTGTACACTGGTGGACTTGAAATTGATTAAGCTAAAAAAGCTTGAGCGTTGGCTCAGGCATAGAATGAAGACAAAGTCATCTTAAAAACTTTCCTTAAGTGAGTACGGACGTTAGGTGAAATTATCCAGTGGATAATTTCAGCAATCCAGGAAGTTCCATGACTAAATCAAGATACAGAGGGTGTTTGCGGATAAAGTCAAAATAGGAAGTTTGACGAAGAATCTTTCGATTCTAGGAGAACTTATCTTTTTGACAAGATCCGCAGCCCGTGTTCAATTCGTTTTGGATCCCTTCGCTTTTTATGTTTTAGTCTCAGGCTAAAACAGTTTCCCAAACTGTTTTACTTCTAGCACTTTTCTCACGGCGGAAAGTTTTGGTATTTTCTTGATTCATTTTAAAAATTAGAACTTATTTTATTTTTTGCAGAATCGCTTAACTTATTTCTAAATAGTTTGTCTACATAAAAAAAGCTTGAGCCAGCGCTCAAGCTTTTTTGCTTATTTATCAAGTAATTCTTGGATTAAGTCTTCCATAGCAGCTGGTTCTGTTTTGGAGGAGAAGCGTTGGGCGACTTGGCCTTGTCGGTCGATGACAAATTTTGCGAAGTTCCATTCGATGCGTTTGCCCAGTGGTCCGGCTGCTTGGCTTTTGAGCCAGTCATAAAGAGGAAGGGCTTCTTTACCATTGACCTTGGCTTTAGCGAATCGTGGGAAGGTGGTCTGGTAGTTGAGGCTACAGAAGCTATTGATTTCTTCTGCAGTTCCTGGAGCTTGTCCCATGAATTGGTTACAAGGGATGTCTAGGATTTCCAGCCCTTTTTCCTTGTAGCGCAGGTAGAGATCTTGCAGTCCTTGGTATTGCGGGGTCAAGCCACAGCCTGTTGCTGTATTGACCACGATAAGGACCTTACCTTGGTAGTGGGAAAGAGAAATTTCTTCCCCTTCTTGGTTTTCTAAAGAAAAATCATAAATGCTGGTCATAGGTGTTATCCTTTCTGTCTTTTCATCTTTAATTGTAGCACAAATATCCTAAAATTGGGCCAAGAGGACCATGACTTCTTGCTTTAGTCCCACTTGTGAAAATGATATAATAAGAAGATAAAAGCTCTCAAGAAAGTGCCCAAAGGAGAACGGATCGGATGAAATTACTCTATACGGATGTTCGGACCCCCTTGACCCAGGTCCTGACGCAAGAAGCCGTAAGGTTAGTAGAAGATGGCAAGCGTGTATTTTACATTGCACCTAACTCTCTTTCCTTTGAAAAAGAAGCCAAGGTCTTGTCCTATTTAGAAGGTCAGGCTTCTTTTGCTATAACCGTTACGCGCTTTGCTCAAATGGCCCGTTATTTCATCCTGAATCAGGTTTTTGAGGAGAAAGCCTTAGATGACATCGGACTAGGCATGTTATTTTTTAAAGCTCTTTCCCAAATGAAGGACCAAGACCTTAAAGTTTACGGAGCCCTGCGCAAGGATCCTCAGTTTATCCAGCAACTGGTTCAGCTCTATCATGAATTGCAGACGGCCCAGATGGATTTTACAGATTTGGAGTTGCTCGAGGAAGCTGAAAAAAGAGAGGACCTCTTGGCGATTTTTGAAGCGGTCTCTGAGATGCTGGTCCAGCACCAGTATGAATCCCAGTCCAAGATGGCCGTTTTCCTCAATCAGGTCGAAGCAGGGCACTTAGAGGAGCAATTAAAGGATGTAGCGATCGTCGTCGATGGCTTCACGCGTTTTTCTGCAGAAGAAGAGGCCTTGATTGGTCTCCTTCACCGAAAAGGAGTGGAGATTGTCATCGGGGTCTATGCCAGTGAAAAAGCCTACCGGGCAAGCTTTAGAGAGAGCAATCTTTACCAAGCCAGTGTTGACTTTCTCCTTCAGCTGGCAAAGACTTTTGAGGTACAGCCACAGTATTGTGGGCAAGCGATCGAAGACTCCTTTAGTCGCATGACCCGCATGTTAGAAGCGCGTTACGATTTTTCACAAGTGGAAGATGAACTGGAGAACCAAGATCGAACTGCTGTTCAACTCTGGCAAACCAATACACAAAAAGAAGAGTTGGAATTTGTTGCTAAATCCATCCGTCAGCGCCTTCATGATGGGGCACGCTATCGGGATATTCGGGTCTTGCTAGGCGATGTAGAAGCTTATCAACTGCAACTCAAGACCATTTTTGATCAGTATCAGATACCCTTTTACTTGGGACGAAGCGAAGCCATGGTCCATCATCCCTTGATTCAGGTCATTGAATCCTTGTGGCGGATCAAGCAGTTCAATTACCAGACCGAAGACGTCATCAATCTATTGAAAACGAGTCTGTATAGTGACTTGACCCAAGAAGAAGTCGATTCTTTTGAGCAGTACCTTCGCTTTGCGGAAGTAAAGGGGGCTGCAAAATTTCACAAGCCTTTTACCAGCAATCGTCAGGTTAAGTTCAATCTAGAAGTACTCAATGCCCTCCGAGAACGCGTCGTAGAACCTCTAGCGCCCTTCTTTTCACAGCGCAAACAAAAGGTTTCCCAACTCTTAACAGCCTTTACAGAGTTTCTGCAAGAGGCTCAGCTTTCTCAGAATCTACAAGCTTTGATCAAGGATCTAGCTTTGGAAGAGCAGGAGCGCTATGATCAAGTTTGGAAGACCTTCCTCCACGTCTTAGAAGAATTGAATCTGGTTTTTGAGGACCAAGAACTGACAGTGGATGACTTTTTAGCTCTTGTCTTATCCGGCATGCAATTGTCACAATACCGGACAGTTCCTGCTACGGTCGATGTAGTGACGGTTCAGTCCTATGACTTGATTGAGCCCTTGACAGCTCCTTATGTCTACGCGATCGGGCTGACCCAGGAGCGTTTTCCAAAGAGCGCGCAGAATACCTCGCTTCTCAGTGAAGACGAGCGCCAGCAGCTCAATGAGGCAACGAAAGAAGGAGCAGAGCTCCAGGTGGTGACCAGCGAAAATCTCAAGAAGAATCGTTTTGTGGCGGTTTCGCTACTCAATGCAGCGACCAAACAGTTGGTCCTATCGGCCCCTAGCTTGGTCAATGAAACGGAAGATAGTGTCTCTCCTTACCTTCTAGAATTGACCAAGGAGCCTATTGCCATCGAATGGACGACCAAACAAGCCCAAGCCTCGAGTGATGACATCGGAACCTACCGAGCCCTCTTAGCGCGCGTGATCGAACTCCATCAAGAAGAGATCACTAGTGAGCTGTCTGCTGAAGAAGCCAGCTTTTGGGGTGTGGCGGTGCGGGTCTTGCGAAAGAAATTGGCCGCTGAAGGCATTCAGATTCCTCAGATTTCAACGGAATTAAAGAGTCGCCAGCTTCAGTCGGATACCCTTCAAGCGCTCTATCCAGAAGGCAAAGCCTTGACCTTATCTGCTTCTGCCTTGAATGAATACTACAAGCACCAGTATGCCTTTTATCTGCGCTATGTCTTGTGCTTACAAGAAGATGAGACGATCCGGCCAGACGCTCGCAGTCATGGGAATTTCTTGCACCGAATCTTTGAAAAAGTCTTAAAAGACAGCTCCGATCAAGCTTTTGATCAGCGCTTAAGTGAGGCGATTCGAGAAACCAGCCAAGAAGCAGAGTTCCAGCAATTGTATGGAGAAAATGGAGAGACCGAGTTTATTCGCAACTTGCTTCTTGATACCGCTAAAACAACCGGACGGGTCCTCGCCCAGCAAAATGGCATCGAGACCATTGGTGAGGAGACCCTCTTTGGAGGGAGTGCCCACACCTCTTATCCTTTGTCTGATGGCCGTCTCCTGCAGCTACGAGGCAAGGTGGACCGGATTGACAAATTACGAGAACAAGGAGCTCTTGGCGTTGTGGATTACAAGTCGAGCTTGACGCAATTCCACTATGACAAGTTCTTTAATGGCCTGAATTCTCAATTGCCAACCTATCTCTCTGCCATTCAGGATCTGAAGGAATACCAAGAGGAACAAGGGATTTTCGGAGCCATGTATTTAGAAATGGGAGATCCCCTAGTGGATCTGAAAAAGACCAAGACAGTAGAGGACGCCATCAATCAAACTATGAAAAGTCAACAGTACAAGGGGCTCTTTATGGCAGATCAGGCGCCTTACCTGGGCGAGGCCTATGATAAGAACAAGGCCATGATGCTGAGTAAGGAAGAGCTGGACCTGCTCCTCTTGTACAACGCTTATCTCTATAAAACAGCAGCAGAAGGGATTCTCAAAGGGCAATTTGCCATCAATCCCTATAGTGAAAATGGGCGCAATATCGCACCATTCGTGGAGCAGTTTAAATCCATCACTGGCTTTGAAGCGGATCGTCACCTAGGTCAGGCACGGTTCTTGACCAAACTAGACCAAAAAGGAATACGCGGTGAAAAGGTGAAAGCCGCTTGGATCGAGAAGATGAAGGAGGTCTTGAACAAATGATCAAACATGCATTTTTGACAAGAGATGAAATCAAGGCCCTTCAGGACCAAGAAGCAGCCTCCACCAAAGAGCAAAAACGAACACCAGAACAGATCGATGCCATCTATAGTTCAGGCACCAATATCTTGGTGTCGGCCTCGGCTGGTTCGGGGAAGACCTTTGTCATGGTGCAAAGGATTTTGGATCAGATCCAGCGAGGCATTTCGATTAAGGAGCTCTTTATCTCGACCTTTACGGTCAAGGCAGCAGGAGAGCTCAAGGAGCGTTTGGAAAGTGAACTTGGAAAAGCCCTGCAAGCGAGCGATGACCCAGAACTCAAGCAACACCTGGCCCGTCAAATCGCAGATGTCGCAACGAGCGATATCGGAACCATGGACTCCTTTACCCAAAAGGTCCTAACGCGCTATGGCTATTTGCTTGGGTTTGCGCCCCAGTTTCGCATTTTACAAAATGCCAGTGAGCAGCGTCTCTTGCAAAATGAAGTCTTTCAAGCTGTTTTTGACCGCTATTACCAAGGAGAAAACCAAGAAGCCTTTGTCCAGATGGTCAAGAATTTCACGGGACAGCGCAAAAATTTGACCTTGTTTAAAGAGCAGGTCTACCAGATCTATGACTTTCTTCAGTCCACCAGTGATCCGGAGAAATGGTTGGAGGAGCATTTCTTAAAAGGCTATGAAGAGACCGATTTTGAACAGGTGGAAACTACCCTAATGGAGAGCATCCAGCAGGCCCTTTATGAGGCAGAGAGCTTTTTTGCCTTTCATTTGTCTAATGAAGGCCAAGCATTTGGCAAGGCCAAATATTTGGAAGCCGTGCAAGAGGTGCTGGATCAGATTGGAAGCCTCACAGAGCGCCCTAATAAAGCGCAACTGACCTCTGTCCTAAAGGCAGTCGTGGCGATTAGTCGAGCTTCAAATGGGGGAGCCTTGACCAATAGAGCCCGAAAGGAAGAGCTGAAAGACCTAGTTACGGCTTATAACCAAGACAAAAATCTTCATATCAACCGCCTCAGAGACTTGGAAAATCAACTCTATCAGCTGGAATTTCAACAAACCTTCCACCAAGAAGAAGGCCCCATGCTCTCCTTGCTTCGGGACTTTATCCGAGATTTTTCTCGCGCTTATCTGGAGCGAAAAATCCAAGAAAAGTCTTATGAATTTGGGGATATCAGTCATTTTGCGATTCAAATTTTAGAGCAATTCCCAGAGGTGAGACAAGCCTTTCAAGAGCGTTATCATGAGGTCATGGTCGATGAGTACCAGGATACCAACCACACCCAAGAGCGGATGTTGGAATTGCTATCAAATGGTCACAATCGCTTCATGGTGGGGGATATCAAGCAATCGATTTACCGTTTCCGTCAGGCAGATCCACAGATTTTCAATGACAAATTTAAGGCCTACCAAGAAGAAGGGGCAAAAGGGCGGTTGATCCTCCTCAAGGAAAATTTCCGGAGTCATGTGGAAGTGTTGGACGCGACCAATGATGTCTTTCGCCATTTGATGGACGAAGAGGTGGGAGAGATTGACTACAATCAAACCCATTATCTAGTTGCAGGAAGCGACAAGCAGCGGATGGCCTTGCCACAACATCGGGCAGAATTTTTGCTCTATGATGGTAGCCAAGACCAGGAAGAAAAGGCTGAAGACGAGGAAGCTGCTTCTGGACTCGAGACGGTTTCCAAGGGAGAAATTCTCCTTGTCATCAAAGAAATTTTACGCCTCCATCGGGTGGAAAAAGTGCCTTTTAAAGACATCACGCTCTTGACCGCGACTCGAACGCGAAATGACGCGATTCTGGAAGCCTTTGACCAGTATCGTATCTCGATTGTGGCAGATAGCGGCCAGGCGCATTATCTTGAGTCACTGGAAGTGATGGTCATGCTGGATACCTTGCGGACCATTAATAACCCCTTGCATGATTATGCCTTAGTAGCCCTCATGAAATCCCCCATGTTTGACTTTGATGAAGATGAATTGGCACGGATTTCCTTGCAGACCCTTTCAGAGCAAAAGCAAATGGCCTTCTACCACAAGGTCCAGTTAGCCCTTGAAAAGACTGCAGAGCATGCCAATCTGATTGATGCCAAACTCTCAGCTAAAATCGAGAACTTCCTCAAAGTTTTATCTACTTGGCGGGCTGCTGCCAAGACCTCTTCACTCTATGATTTGCTGTGGAAAATCTATGAGGATCGCTATTACTATGATTATGTCGGCGCCCTTCCGAATGGGGCCCAGCGCCAGGCCAATCTCTATGCCTTGACGCTTCGGGCCAATGATTACGAGAAGGCCAGCTTTAAGGGCTTGTCGCGCTTCATTGCCATGATCGACAAGGTAATCGAAAATGAACACGATTTGGCCAGCGTCCCTCTTGCGGCTCCAAAAGATGCCGTCCAGCTCATGACCGTCCATAAGAGTAAGGGGCTGGAATTCAAGTATGTCTTTATTCTCAATATGGACAAGGCCTTTAACCGTAAGGATCAATCAGGACCGATCATTCTCAGCCGTCAAAAAGGGATTGGTTTTAAATACATTGCCAACCTGCCAGTTGAGACAGAGAATCCAGCTGCTCCAGAAACCATTCGCTTGCAGATCGAAACGCCTTGCTACCAAAGCAATGTGGAAGAAACAAAATTGGCCACGATTTCGGAGCAGATGCGTCTTCTATATGTTGCTATGACACGGGCCGAGCTCAAGCTCTATCTGGTCGGAAAAGGCCGTGAGGACAAACTGCGCGATACCGATTGGGGGACTAGTCGCAATGGCAAGCTGGATCCGGAAAAACGAAAAGAATGGACCTCTTATCAGGACTGGCTCTTTGCCATTCAAGATGTGTTTGCCAAGAATACGCTGGCCTATGACACGCGTATTGTGACAGATGAAGACCTAACACCGAACCAGCTGGAGCCACTAGAGAAGGAGAAGGATTCCCGCCTGGATCAGCTCAAGGATGTCCGCCAGTCAGAGGATATTCGTCGGGCTTTGGATATCTTGGAAAATGTTGATCGGCTCAATCAGCTGTATGCTCCGGCCATTCATTTACCTAGTGTCCGTACCCCTAGCCAGATCAAGAAATTCTACGAGCCGGTCATGGATGCCAATGGCGTCCAGATCATGGATGCGAAGACCGTGACACCTGACTTTGAGCTTCCTACTTTTGGGCGAGAAGAAGCCGTGACGGGAGCACAAGTCGGTAGTGCTGTCCATGAACTCATGCAGCGCGTGCCTCTTGAAGAAGCAATCACTCTTGATACACTGCGTCAAGCCTTGGAGCAAGTCCAAGCAGAGCCAGCGGTCAAAGCCCGCATCAAGCTAGAGGCTATTCTCGCTTTCTATGAGACGCCTTTGGGAACCTTACTTCAAAGAGAAGCCCCTCGTGTTTATCGTGAAGCCCCCTTTGCCATGCTGAAGAAAGATCCAGCTAGTGGAGAGGACTTTGTCGTGCGGGGGATCTTGGATGGGTATATCGTGCTAGAAGATCGGATTCTGCTCTTTGACTACAAGACGGATCACTACAAGGTCCCTAGCCAATTGGTCGAACGATACCGAGATCAGCTCGATCTTTATGCAGAAGCTCTTCGCCGTTCCTATGGCCAAGAGCACGTTGAAAAATATCTGGTACTTTTAGGTGGCCCTCATCTAGAAGTGGTGAAAGTGGAGTAACACATGACAATTGCAAAGGATAAAATTGAACGCATCCAAAGGATGGAAGGTTATTTGAATGACTATGCTAGGACTTTGGAAGATACAAAAAAAGCAGTGGATCGACTAAAAGAGCATCAAGAGAGCTATATCCAACTGCGCGATTATTATAGTAGTCAGGCCTATTTTGATGACTTGGACCTGTCCAATCAAGCTGATTTTCCAGCCGATCTTCCTTGTGGTGTCTTGTCTGAAGATGCCGTCTATGATTTGTTAGACGAGCATTTTCAGATGGGAGTTGAACTCTTGGAGATCGCAACGAAAATGATCAAAGAACGGTGATATCATTCTTTATATTTTATCTTTCCTTAGGTGACGACGGACGCTAGCGAACTTCTACGAAGTTCCATAGCTAATTATTGAGCCTAGGGTCTCAATAATTCCGAGTACCTGAAACAGATTCTGTTTCAGGTACTTTTGTCACTGCGGAAAGTAAAACATAGTTAAATAATAGTATAGAAAACAGAAATATAGTTTGAAGAGCACACTTTATATGTTAAGCGTTTACAATTATAACTATATAGTGTAGAATATAGTTATTAAAAACACTACTTGTAGTATTATTTGGGAGGTTCTGATGAACAGAAAAGTTAAAAAGGTTTTAGGGTATGGACTAGTGAGCTTAATGCTATGTGGTCCAGCGTTAGTTAGTAAGGTTGGTGCGGAAGAATCTGGATCTATCCAAACCACAGTCCAATTTAAAAATCATAAAGATGGTAGCCAGTCAGTTATTGGTAAGACAACGCCAAATACTAGATTAAGAATTGGTTATGATGGTACGGTAGAGACTGTATCTGATGGAGAAGGAAATTATGAATTGAAGATCCCAAGTGGGAGTGCTTTTAAGAATTATGAAAGGTTTACAATTTATAAAATTAATTCTGATGGAAACTCACGTTATGATACGGATGGTGTTGCAGATACTGAAGCTCCAAGTATTCCAGATTTTTATCTTATAGCAGGAGATAAAGTGATTAATGGACGAGCGAACTACAATGATAGAGATGGAAATGCAACATTTAAAATAATTTTACCAAATGGAGATACCAAAGAGACTTCTACTGATTCTGAAGGAAGATGGGAATTCGAATTACCTGATGTCGGTCCAGGTGAAAAAATTAAAATCATTTCAAGTGACAAAGCTGGTAATATTTTTGAAAAAGAAATTGTAGTTTCTGAAGTTGAATCTCCAGAGGTGCGTAAATCCATTCAGTATAGTCCCAATTATCAAACTTTATCGGGATATACCTATCCAAATTCTACAGTATATGTATTGTTACCAGATGGTACTAAATTATCTGCTGAAACAGGAGAAAATAATTATTATTCAATAAATATTCCTGAGGAACACTATTTTTATAAAGGTGAAGGAAAAGCAGAAGTTTGGGTTTCTAAAAATAACAAATTTGAATCAAATAAAGTAGAAGTTGAAGGCTTTTCTGATGATGAGTCTAGCCTATATAATTATGGTACAAGTGCAAATAATAATGATTTTCACATAAAACGAGATGGTAGTCAGTCCTATGTAGGATTTATCAGTGGTTTTTATAATGGAATACACGCTAAATTAGTTCTTCCAGATGGTTTTGTAATTGAGACTAGAACTGAAGATGGAGGCAGGGTTACATTTAATATTCCTGCTAAACATGCGTTAAAAAATGGTGAAAAAGGTCTTGTTACGTTAAAATCCCCAGGGGGAATTATAAATGGTGAATTTACTGCTTATATTGTGCCACCTGAATTAGGTGAGATTAATAGTCTAACTGAAGGAAGTAATACTATTGGGGGAGTAGTCAATCAGCATATAAAAGAAGAAAATTCTAATGAAGATAAATCAAAAATTTCTCTAATTCATGTTACTCTTCCAAATGGAACAAAACGTTTAGTTGAACCTGATAGAAAAGGAAATTGGATTTTATCAACTCCTGTATTAAAAAAAGGAGATGTACTTAAAGTATCTACAGAAGATATAGTCGGTAACATATCAGAACCCTATATCATTAAAGTTGGAGAGACACCATCAGTGGTGAAACCAGACAGTAATAATAAAGAGGAACAAAAGGTAGATAACGAACAAGGTACAAATAAAGAAACTGGGGAGAAGAGTGAAAGTAAAGAAAAAGGAAAAACGGAAGTTAAACCTACTGAGGAAAAAGGAATATCAAGTTCTCAGACTAGTAAAAATGAAACAAGTAAAGAGACTGATTTGAAAGTAACAGATAGTACATCCAGTGATAAAACTTTAAAATCAAACTCTAATGTTTCAAAAGATCAGCAAGCTACTTCTAATATTGATCGTAAAGAGAACAATGGGACAGTAGTAGGAGAGAAATCTAAAACTGGATATTCTAATAATACGAATTCAGGCTTAACTTCTTCTGTTCAGAAAGTCCAAGATAAGCAAAATAAGTCATTACCAAATACTGGTACAGTAAATCATTTATTTGCTATGATTTCAGGTCTTGTTTCATTGATAGTTGGATCTGCCATTTTTAGACTGAAAAGAAGAAACTAACAAACACAAAAAAGCTCCGGTTTCCCGGAGCTTTTTGTTGGATTAGTGTGAGACACGACGACGTGCTGCTTTTTTGCGGTTTTCTTCGATGAAAGCTGCTTTTTGTTCTTCTGGCTCGATTACTTTTTTCTTGAATGTGTAAACTGCACCTGCGACAGCAGCAACTGTACCAGCAACACCAGTAACAAAACCTTTACCAAATCCTTTAGCCATGAGAATTTCTCCTTTTCTGAACTTTAAATATTTATGTTATAATATATGGTAACGAAAAAACGTGAATTTTGCAAGGAAAAACGATGAAAACCAAGATAATTGTGATTGTGGGACCGACTGCGGTTGGAAAAACAGCTCTTGCGATCGATTTGGCGCAAGCCCTCAATGGTGAAATCATCAGTGGCGATAGCCAGCAAGTCTATCGCAAGCTGGATATTGGAACAGCCAAGGCGACACCAGAAGAGCAAGCTGCAGCTTCCCATCATTTGATCGATGTGCGGGAGGTGACCGAGTCTTACTCGGCTTTTGATTTTGTAAGAGAAGCCAAGATTGTGATTGAAGAGATCACAGCCCGAGGCAAGCTCCCCATCATTGCAGGTGGGACGGGCCTCTACATCCAAAGTCTTCTTGAAGGCTATCATCTTGGTGGTGAAGTTCCCCATGAAGAGATTCTGGCCTATCGGGCTCAATTAGACTTGCTTTCGGATGAAGACTTGTACAAAAGGGTGATGGAGCAAGGACTTGTGATTCCTCAGATCAATCGCCGTCGGGCCATACGGGCTCTTGAAATTGCGCATTTTGGGAAAGACCTAGCAAACGAAGAGACCGATTATGAACCCTATCTGATCTGTCTAGATGATGAACGCTCCTTGATCTATGATCGCATCAATCGTCGAGTAGATCGCATGCTAGAGGAGGGCTTACTGGATGAAGCTCGCTGGCTCTATGACCATTACCCAGATGTGCAAGCCAGTAAAGGGATTGGCTACAAGGAACTCTTTCCTTACTTTAAGGGAGAGCAGAGTCTTGCGGAAGCCAGTGAGATCCTCAAGCGCAATACGCGTCGTTTTGCCAAACGGCAGCTGACCTGGTTTCGAAATCGGATGGAAGTAAAATTTTACGCCATTTCTGCCCCCCACTTCAAGGAGCAGGTTCTTGCAGATGTAAAGGAGTTTTTACAGCATGATTGAAACAGAAAAGAAACAAGAACGCATCCTTTTGGTCGGTGTGGAACTTCAAGGCATGGACAATTTTGATATGTCAATGGAGGAGTTGGCGAGCCTGGCTAAAACAGCTGGTGGAGATGTCCGGGGCTCCTATACACAAAAGCGGGAGAAATACGATACTAAGACCTTTGTCGGCTCAGGAAAACTCGAAGAAATCGCTCAAATGGTCGAAGCAGATGAGATCACGACGGTAGTTGTCAATAACCGCCTAACCCCCCGTCAAAATGTCAATTTAGAAGAAATCCTTGGGGTCAAGGTCATTGACCGGATGCAGCTGATTTTAGATATCTTTGCCATGCGGGCTAGGAGTCATGAAGGGAAGTTGCAGGTGCACTTGGCCCAGCTCAAATACCTTTTGCCACGCCTTGTCGGTCAAGGGATCATGCTCAGCCGTCAGGCTGGGGGAATTGGTTCTCGTGGTCCAGGGGAAAGTCAGTTGGAGTTGAACCGCCGGAGCGTTCGCAATCAAATCACCGATATCGAGCGCCAGCTCAAGGCAGTTGAAAAGAACCGGGAAACCCTTCGTGAAAAACGCTTGGAATCACCTGTCTTTAAGATTGGTTTGATCGGCTATACCAATGCAGGAAAGTCGACCATTATGAATCAGCTGACCAGTAAGAGCCAATATGAAGCAGATGAACTTTTTGCGACCTTGGACGCCACAACCAAGAGCATCCACCTAACAGGTAATCTGCAAGTGACCCTGACCGATACGGTTGGCTTTATCCAAGATCTGCCAACAGAGTTAGTATCGAGCTTTAAGTCAACTTTGGAGGAAAGTAAGAATGTGGATCTCTTGGTCCATGTCATCGATGCTTCTGATCCCAATCATGAAGAGCATGAAAAGACCGTTCTCTCTATCATGAAGGACTTAGATATGCTGGAGATTCCTCGCTTAACCCTCTACAACAAAGCGGATAAAGTAGCGGACTTTACCCCAACCCAGACACCTTACCGCCTGGTTTCAGCGCGCTCTGAGAAAGCTCGAGAGGATCTGCAGGCTTTGTTCCTAGAAAAATTGAGAGAGCTCTTTGTTCCCTTTACCATTCGGGTTCCCTTTTCAAAATCCTATCGGACACATGACCTAGAAACGGTTGCGATCATTGACCAGCGAGAATTTGAAGAAGACGTCGAGGTCATTCAAGGCTATATCGCAGAGAAAAATAAGTGGAAGTTGGAAGAATTTTATGACGGATTATGTTGATTTAGCGATAAAATATGGAGGTTATACTAGCCTCGATCGGGTCTATCTGACCAATCTTTTAAGCACCATCCCTGAGGACTTGCGTCTCCGTGTGATTACACCTCCGCCAAGTGTGATCAACGCTTATTTCGCTGAGCTCTACCAAAAGAAGAGCCCCAAGGAGGCCATGGATTATTTCTTGGACTTGAGCCGAGCATTTGACTTATTCACAGTTCAGAAAAGCTTTGATGAACAAAAACCTTTTATCCGCCTCAACTTATCAGGCCAGTCTTATGGCTTGGCCTATGTAAATGAAGAGATAGCCTGTGTCTTTGCTGAACATCCAGCGGCGGAAATCACCCCTTCGATTTTATTCGAAATCGCAGAGATCTTTCCACATTGTTTAGTCTTTGAAAAAGATGGCAAGATCTGTCTGCAAGAGGCCGGCCCAGAAGTGGTCACCAAAACGGAGGACCTCACAGCCCTTTCTGACTTGTTGACCTTAGAAGATGGACGCTTAAAACTGTCAGGTTATAACCAAGAGGAGTTGCTTGAGTTGGCTCAAGCCTATCCTTTCAACCTTTCGTTCCGTTCAGAGAACCGGACGGCCATGATTTATATAGATAGAAAGTAGACAATGGACATTCAATTTTTAGGAACGGGAGCTGGGCAACCCTCAAAAGCCCGGAACGTATCGAGCTTAGCGCTCAAATTGCTAGATGAGATTAATGAAGTCTGGCTCTTTGATTGTGGTGAAGGGACACAGAATCAAATTTTAGAAACGACCATTCGTCCACGAAAGGTTAGCAAGATCTTTATCACTCACTTACATGGGGACCATATTTTTGGTTTGCCAGGTTTCCTCTCTAGCCGGGCTTTCCAGGCTAATGAAGAGCAGACGGATCTGGATATTTATGGTCCAGCTGGCATCAAATCCTTTGTCATGACCAGTCTTCGCGTATCGGGTTCGCGTCTGCCTTACCGCATCCATTTTCATGAGTTTGATGAAAACTCTCTAGGAAAAATTTTAGAAACCGATAAATTTACAGTTCATGCAGAAGCTTTGGATCATACCATCTTCTGTGTGGGCTATCGCATCACGCAAAAAGACCTAGAAGGAACATTGGATGCTGAGAAGCTCAAGGCAGCAGGAGTGCCATTTGGACCACTCTTTGGCCAGGTTAAAAATGGGCAGGATGTTACATTAGAGGATGGCACCAAGATCATTGCGGCAGACTATATTTCAGCTCCTCGACCTGGTAAGGTCATCACCATCCTTGGCGATACACGAAAGACAAATGCTAGTGTACGACTAGCAGTCAATGCGGATGTGCTAGTTCACGAGTCCACCTATGGCAAGGGCGATGAGAAGATTGCTCGGAAGCACGGACACTCGACCAATATGCAGGCGGCAGAAGTGGCGCGTGAAGCAGGAGCCAAACGCCTTCTTCTCAACCATATCAGTGCCCGCTTCCTCTCCAAGGATATCAGTCAATTGCGCAAGGATGCTGCAACAATTTTTGAGAAGGTCCATGTGGTTAAGGATTTGGAAGAAGTAGAATTGTGATGTACAGGTTCATCAAGAGGAAATAAGATGACAGTTGAAAATCGTTTATTAGATAAAGCAGATTGGTATTTTGAGAACACAGTAAGCAACTATTTGCACAGCTATCAATTACAAGAAGAAGCATTAACCCAAAATGATTTCCGCGAGATTTATCGTTGGGCTGCCAATCATATCGGATTCTTCCTTACTTGGCTCATTCAGCAGGATGCGAAAGAAACGATGTCTCCTGATGAAGAAACAGCATGCCAGAGTGTAAAGAACGAGCAAACGTTGGGCGTTGATTATCTTTTAGACTGGTGCGATGGTAAGTTGGGAACAATGGATATCAAAGAGGAGTTTCAAGCTTTTGTAACTGACTATTATGAACACCAGTATATGGATGATTATTCCGAATTTGTCATCAATGATTTGGATGACTTGCCTTTAGAATTTTTAGGTAGCTGGGAGGATTATCATCTCTTTGCTCCTATTATTGATGATGCTTATGCTGACTATTTAGCTGGAATAAGATTTCATTAATAGGACCAACCCATTGAAAGGAATAGAGATGCGAACTATCATCATCACAGGAGCAAGTGGAGGCTTGGCACAGGAAATGGTCAAGCTCCTCCCTGAAGACCGGCTGATTCTCTTAGGTAGAAATCAAGAAAAACTGGAAAAACTCTATGCCAATCATCCTCAAACCGAGTGCATCGGAATCGATATCACCGATCCATCAGCTGTCCAACAGCTTGTCGAAGAGCTGACTCAGCGCTATGGAAAAATCGATGTCTTGGTCAACAATGCAGGCTATGGGATCTTTGAGGCCTTTGATAGCATATCTGACCAGCAGGTACAGGATATGTTTGAGGTCAATACCTTTGCCCTCATGCAGCTTTCACGCTTGATTGGTGCGCATATGAAGGCAGCAGGCAAGGGGCACATTGTCAATATCGTCAGCATGGCGGGCTTAGTTGCAACAGCCAAATCTAGCCTTTATTCGGCCACTAAGTTTGCAGCCATCGGCTTCTCCAACGCTTTGCGTTTGGAACTCATGCCCTTTGGTGTCCATGTGACGACAGTCAATCCAGGACCAATTCGGACTAGTTTCTTTGACCAGGCAGACCCAGACGGAAGCTATGTCAAGGCTGTGGACCGCTACATTTTGGAACCAGACTTTGTGGCTAAGAAGATCGTGAAAAACTTTGGAAAACCAAAACGCGAGCTTAATTTGCCTTGGCTCTTGAACCTGACCCACAAGCTCTATACCCTTTTCCCTCGCATCTCGGACAAGCTCGCCAGCAAGATGTTTAATTACAAATAGGAGGAGCCAGATGGCAGCTAATATTCAAGCCTATTTAGAAAATATCCAGCAACCCTGGGGACAGATCTATTATGATATCCTTTTTGAACAATTAAAAGACATCAAAGGTAAGCAAGTGCTTGATTTCGGCAGTGGCTTTGGCCTGATGGCTAACCACCTAGCGAAAGAAAATCAAGTCCTTGCTGTGGAGCCGAATGAAGAAATGGTCACCTTGCGGGCTAAGGACCATCCCTACCAGCAACTGGTCGGAAGTCTGGGCCAGTTAGCAAGTCTTGAAGATGCTAGCTTTGAGATCATCCTTTGCCACAATGTCTTGGAGTATGTAGAGGATCGCAAGCTGGTTCTCAAGGAATTCACCCGTCTCTTGAAACCAGGCGGCCTGCTCTCCATCGTCAAGCACAATGAAGTCGGACGCGTCCTGCAGACCGTCGTCTTTGAGAATGATCCTCAGAAGGCCCTCGATCTCCTAGCAGGTCAGGATCTGGAAACCCACTCCATGGGCTTGGCCCAGGCCTATGATCTAGATAGAGCAGTCGAAAACCTAGACCTCGAAGTTCAGGACTACCAAGGAATTCGAGTTTTCTATGGCTTGCAGGATAATCGCTTCAAAGGCCAAGAAGGCTGGCGAGAGTCTATGCTTCAGATGGAGCTGGCAGTCTGCCAGGAGTCCCCTTACCGGGAGATAGCCTTCTTCCAGCACTTTCGGTTAAAAAGGAGTTAAGATGTTAGAGTATAAAAAAGAAATTCCAGCGATGACAGACCTAGTCGCACTCTACAGCTCGGTCGGCTGGACCAATTATACCAACTATCCAATCATGCTAGAAGAAGCTGTAAAAGCCAGTCTCTGGCAGTTAGCAGTCTATGATGAGAAAGAGCTCGTCGCTTACATTCGCTTGGTAGGAGATGGGCACTCTGTCCTGTTGGTGCAGGACCTCTTGGTGCGACCAGATCACCAGCGCCAAGGCATCGGAAAGAAACTCTTAGAAGAGGCTTTTGAAACTTTCCCCCATGTCTATCAACGGCTCCTTGTTACTGAACGGAGCGAGAAAAATCTAGCCTTTTACCAGTCTCTCGGCTTTGTCGAACTTTCCGAGCAAGCCTGTACAGGGATGATCTATAAAAATTGACGGAGAGAGAGTGGGACAGAAGTCCTAGCCTCTTAATTGTTTTTGGATTGTCGAGCAAGACGCAGTGGTTGAGTGGGCTCTACTACGCTGATTTCATCAGCTTTTACAGCCCTACTCAACTGTGCGGAGGTGGGACGACGAAATCGAATTCTAACGAATTACTGATTTCTGTCCCACTCTCTTTTCTTGTTTTTCCTGATATTCCTTGTAAATAATGGTAGAATAGAGCTAGATAATTGAATACGTTGAGGAGCATTTCAACTTGTGAGAACCCTTCTTCATCTAGTTCTTGCTAGTTCTCTAGCTAACTTTTGGAAGTTTTCTATTTTTGGAGGTAGACCTATGAAAAATAAAGGTTATTCCCTTTTACTCCTAGTTCCCATTTTATTCTTAACGATGGTTCTAAGCAGTTGTAAGATCATGACATCGAGCGATTACAAAAAGGCTAAAGAAGTTGTTAGTAGTGAGCTTGCTCAAGTTGGTCTGCATGGAACTGTTACCATAAACAAACTGGATTGGACTGCTTTGGAATTCCCACAGTATCATGTAAGCTATACCTACTCTGAGAAAACCTACGATGATCAAACGGTATCATTAGAACAGAAAACAACTTTTGCGGGTGACTGGTCAGATTCATATAATGACCATCTTCCAGAATATAAGAAAGCTTTTTTGGAGCAGAAATCTATTAAAGAACAGGAAGATAAAATTGAGAAACAATTAAAGAAACAAAAGATCGGTCTCCCTATTCATTTCATTAGTTTCTTTGGGGACTTTTATAAAGAAGAGAAAGAGGCAAGGTTGGATGCCATTGCCACCCAAAATCTTAAAGAAGGAAAGAAGGACTTTGCTGGCTACTATCAAATCCCTTTTCAAACTTTGATGGATCAAGAGCTTGTAGATATGACTATTTTTGTCGATGATAGTGCATCTGTCACAACGGATCAGGACTTGAAGAAGGCTGCTAAAAAGCTAGATGCGAGCGATCTGCCAGATGGTGCTTATAGTTTCTATTATTCCAATCATAAAGATGATTCGGGTGACACGCTCAATTACTCCTTCAAAGTTAAAGATGGAAAAGTTATTTTTTATGAAGATCAAAATAAGGTGGAGTAAGAGAAGCAGATACAGAAAAAGATCTAGTCACGTTTGACTAGATCTTTCATGTTTCTTAGAAGTCTTCTTTCTTCTTAAGTGTCATAGAAGCAATAGCTGTAGCGACGAATGTCAAACCAGTTACAAGAAGTCCTAAATGATCTTCCGTTCCTGTTGAAGGAAGAGATAGCTTACTTTCTTTAGGCTTGTCACTAGATTTAGGAGTTTCACTAGATTTAGGCTTGCCACTAGGCTTCGGCTTATCTTCATTTGACGATGGAGGTGTTGATGCTTTCGGTTTATCTGTTGATGGTGGAGGTGTTGATGCTTTCGGTTTATCTGTTGATGGTGGAGGTGGAAGAAGTTTATTTACCACGTTTCCTTTATCAACAACAAGGTTTGTAGCAGCAACATAGTCGCTTACAGAAACTTTGATAACTTCATTTGAAAGTTGGTAACCACTTGGAGCAGAGATCTCTTTGATCACGTAATCTTTCGCTTCAAATCCAACAAAGCTTGCAAGCCCATCTTGACCAGAAATTGCTTGCGCTTGGCCTTGTCCATATGGGTTGGCAACAGGTGTCACACCATCTGCTTCAAAGAGTCCAAAAATGGCACCTGCAAGATAATCACCCTTTTCATTCACTTTCCGCACTTTAAGTGTATAGAGTTTTAATTCAGGGGTATCAATTGTTGGTGGGGTTGGTGGAATCACCTTGTTGATAAAGGTTTTCTTGTCACCATAAGAAACTACCGCTTGAATCGCATTTGATGCTTCATCTTTTGTGACGGTAACTGTGACATCCACTTGACCTTCATCATATTGGATGTTTGCCTTATCAGCTGATACGACTTCTTTAATGGTATATTTATGAGTACCAATCATCGCTTCCGTGTAGGCGATCGCATCAAATGTCACTGTACCATCTGCAGCATTTTGTTTTGTTTGAAGAACAGTTCCATTTTCGTCCAAGAGGTTAAAGCTAAATTCACCACCTTGAAGGTCACGACCTTCTAAAATCTTACTTGTGGTAATTTGTTTTTCACTTGGAGTTGGAGGTGTCGGAGGTGTATACGTGTTGGTAAAAGTAAGAGTATCCATCTTACCATCGTATTTCACATCCGCAGTCAATTGTCCAGTTGCATCTTTTGTGACAGTTACTGTTACAGTATGAACAGTTTCATCATAAGTAATAGCGGATTCTGGCGTAGCTGGTTTTTGTTCAGCGATTGTGTAGGTGAAAGTACCGGCCTTGCTAAAGGTTACTGGATTGAAGAGAATATCACCATTCTCACCATTTGTCTTGGTATCAAGGACTGTACCATTTTGATCCTTGAGAAGGAAAGTAAATTCATTAGCTTTTAATGTACGATCGCTCGAACCATTGATCGCCAAAACTTTTTTAGCCTTAAATTGAGCTGACGTTGGTTTCACTGTTGGAGGAACAGGCGTTGGAGGTGTCGGAGGTGTCTTCGTATTTGTGAAGGTATTACCTTTTTCAGTATCTCCACCTGAGTAAGTCACAGTAGCGACGAGTTTGTCGTTTGCTTTCTTCACAGCAACAGTAGCCGTGATGGTTTGTGTGCTATAGTTGATAGAAGCATCCGTACCTTTGTTTTCGGTAATGGTGTAAGTGTGTGTTCCTTCTGCAGTATAAGAAAGTTCCTTAAAGGTTACAGTACCATCTGCCTTGTTCTTGGCAGTTTCAAGGGTAGTGTTTCCTTCTTTTAAGACAAATTCAAATTGATTGTCTGCCATCGGTAAGGTTGTTTCATCTTCTTTAAAGAGCTTTTTCACTTGAAGAGTAGCTTTTGTACTTTCTGTTTTAGGAGCTTCTTTTTTGTTGATGAACGTATCTGTGTTAGTTTGACCATCAGAGTAGTTGATTTGTTCGACAACTAAAGCATTGTCTTTTTCAACCACTACAACCGTAGCCGTGATGGTTTTATCACTGTAGGTAATGGTTTTGTCACTACCTTTTGTTTCAGTGATGGTATAGTTGAATGTTCCTGCGTGGTCTACAGTGATGGTATCAAAAGTAATCGAACCATCTTCTTTGTTCTTAGCTGTACCAACAACTTTATCGTTTGCATCTTTTGCAACAAACTCAAAGTCATCGCCCTTCAGTTCGCCACCTTCAAATGCTTTTTTAAGTTTTAAGGTTACCTTAGCATTTGAAACTTTTGGTTTATTTTGAGTATTGGTGATCGTATTTTTTTGTTCACCATCTCCACCTGAGTAAGTGACAGTAGCAACGAGTTTGTCGTTATCTTTCTTCACATCGACAGTAGCCTTGATACTTTGTGTACTATAGTTGACACTAGTATCTGTACCCTTATTTTCAGTGATGGTATAAGTATGAGTACCTTCTTTATTGAAAGTCAGAGACTTAAAGTTAACAGTGCCATCTGCTTGGTTCTTGGCAGTTTCGACTACTTTGTTATTTTCGTCTTTCAAGACAAATTCGAATTGACCTTCTGTGATCGGAACTTGTGTATGTTCCTGATCGCCGGCTATTTCGAAAGTTTTTTTTATAACAAGATTTGCAGTGGTTTCAGTAACTTTTGGTTTATTTGAAGTGTTTACAACTTTGATAACATTCGACTCATTGATTGGTTCAACTTTTGAAGTATATCCATCAGGTGTATTTGTTTCCACTACGGAGTACTCAATCTTCTTACCGTCTTTGATACCTGGTAATTTAGTAAATTCTGCTTGCCAACCAGAAGCCTTTGTCAAGGTCTTAGTCATTCCGTCTAATTTTTTACCATCAGCTACTAATTGAACAGTGATATCTTTACGATCTGCTTCGCTATCGCCAACCCATTCTTTTTGAACTGTAACAGTCTTGTCACCAGTTACCCAGAAGTTCAATTCTGTGTTATTCCAGAATGCAGGATCTGTTTGTGGTGTTTTGATTTCATCAGCTGTTAACGTAGCATTGTTATCTACGCGAATAGTTGTCTTAGGAATTAATGTTTGGTATTCAACGATCAATTCATCGCTAGACGCTGTTTTAAATACATCACTGACATCTGATAAATTCACGGTAAATCCATTACCGTCTGCATCGAATTTCACATGTTGCCAGAAGTCCCATCCTGAAGCAACCACTTGTCCACCTTTTCTTAATGTGAAGGATGGTTTCAAGTATGTTCCAACGAAGAATTCACTTGCAGCGTGATTGGCAGCTGGAGCAAAAGTGATTTTTGAGTAATCGACAGCTGGAGCTTGGATTTTATCTGATACAACAGGATTTGTGATGGCTTGTTTCTTACCATCTCCGTTGATACGGATGAACCAAGTAGTTAAATAATAGTCATCTCCAACATTCATCCATGCGTAGTTTTCAGATGCGTCTAATTTGAATTGCTTAGTTACATAGTCACCAGTACGGTTGTACTTGTTCAAAACAGATTCAAACACGCCAGGTCCATCAGGACGAGTGATGACAACGGATTCCGAACCGACATTAGAAGTGGCAGTTTTATTTCCAGGATTTCCTGGAGTATTGTCCCATTCTGCTTTGTATGAGAATCCACCTTTTACGTTTTGGTTCATGGATTCGATGGCTTTTTTAAAGGTAAAAGTAATCTTTTTGTTTGTCATCGAAATGGTCGCGACTTCAGCTCCATTTGCTTGGAGGGATTGAGTTGCTACTTCAGTGATATTGACACCTTCAGGAGCATCAATGGTGAACGTATCACCTTCTTTGACTGACTTCCCAGTTAAATCCCAGTCAAATGAAAATGTAACTTTTTGTCCAGTTGCCTGAGCTTTTAGATTGGATACTGTTGGCGTTACAGTGGCTGCACTGACAGGTTTGATCACAGACAATCCTAAGGCTACCACAGCGATGATAGCTACAAATGCAACTATCTTTTTATAAAGAGATTTCAATTGGCCTCATTTCCTTTCTTTTGCATGCCTTCTCCCCTTTTTCTATATAGTGATATATTCTAAAACAGAAAGGCTTCTAATTTCTACTCCTTGAAACTAGTCGCCTTATTTGATGATGGATCTATAAACGATCTGTTAGCTAAAAGTAACAACCTCAGCGATCAGATCCGCATCAAAGCCTCTAATTACGTTTGTTTACATAGAAAAATAAGGTGAATGACAAGCTTAGTAATGTTAAAACGATAATAAACGTTCGAAATTATAACAGAATAATCATCCCATCACATATTTAAAAAGATTATTATTATAATATATTATAAGTTTTTGTACCTATAAGTCAAGCCAAATGCAACAAAAATAGAGGTTGCTGTTCATTTTGTTTCAAGATCTGTCTGACCCTTTATTTCCCGACATTTCTTGCTTTCATGATATAATATTCAGATAAGAAAAAGAGGAGACTAAAAGCTAGATGATCACTTCAAAATACGATTGGCAGTTAGCTTCGCCAAGTGCAGATGAGGCCTTTTTAGCCCTTGCTAAAAAAGCAGGCCTAGAAGCGTCCGTAGCAACCTTACTGTATGAGCGTGGCATTCAGACCAAAGAGGATTTAGAAGATTTTTTAGAACCCAAGTTAGAGAACCTTCACGACCCTTATTTGCTCCATGATATGGACAAGGCAGTGGAGCGCATTCGTCGGGCCATCGAAGATTACGAGCAGATCCTCATCTATGGAGACTATGACGCGGACGGGATGACTTCGGCCTCTATTATGAAGGAAACCTTGGAGCAGATGGGAGCAGAGGTGCAAGTCTACCTACCCAACCGCTTCACAGACGGCTATGGTCCCAATGAGAGTGTCTACAAGTACTTTATCGAGCAGCAAGGTATTTCTTTGATTGTCACGGTGGACAATGGTGTCGCGGGTAATCAAGCCATCGCCATGGCTCAGGCAATGGGAGTAGATGTCATTGTAACGGACCACCACTCTATGCCAGAGGACTTGCCGGATGCTTATGCGATCATCCATCCGGAGCATCCAGATGCGGCTTATCCCTTCCATTATCTAGCAGGTTGTGGTGTGGCCTTTAAGTTGGCCTGTGCCCTCTTAGAAGAAGTGCCGGTTGATCTTTTAGATTTGGTCGCGATCGGGACCATCGCTGACATGGTGAGTCTGACAGATGAAAATCGAATTCTGGTCAAATACGGTCTGGGTGTTCTCCAACATACCCAGCGCATGGGCTTGCAGGAGCTCTTGAAGATCGCAGGGATTCGTCCGGAGGATGTCAATGAAGAAACGGTTGGTTTTCAGATTGCTCCTCGTCTCAATGCCCTTGGACGCCTCGATGATCCCAATCCGGCCATTGAACTCCTGACAGGATTTGACGATGAAGAGGCGCACGAGATTGCCCTCATGATTCATCAGAAGAATGAAGAACGAAAAGAGATTGTTCAAAGCATCTACGATGAAGCAAAAACCATGGTCGATCCAAGCTTGTCCGCCCAAGTCTTGGCCAAAGAAGGCTGGAATCCAGGTGTCCTTGGTATTGTCGCCGGTCGTCTATTGGAAGAGCTTCATCAGCCAGTTGTTGTTTTAAGCATCGAAGATGGGCGGGCAAAAGGAAGCGCTCGAAGTCCTGAGTCGGTCAATATCTTTGAGGCCCTCGATCCTCACCGGTCGCTCTTTGTCGCCTTTGGAGGACATTCCGGTGCAGCAGGGATGACGCTCGAGGTGGACCAACTCCCTGCCCTGTCTCAGGCTCTTACGGATTACATTGCAGAACAAGAGATTGATCTCAGCAGCAAGTCTAGCTTAGCCATCGACGAGGAACTGCATCTAACAGAATTAACGCTTGAAACCTTGAAAAGCTTTGATCGCTTGAGTCCTTTTGGCATGGATAATAAAAAGCCGGTCTTTCTGGTCCGTAATTTCAAGGTAGAAGGGGCGCGCTCGATGGGAGCCGGCAATACCCATTTGAAACTCAAAATCTCTCAAGAAGATGCGACCTTTGAGGTGGTTGCCTTTGGATTGGGAAGCTTAGAGGCAGAGTTTGCCCAGGCGCAAGACCTAGAGCTAGCTGTGCAGTTGTCGGTCAACCAATGGAATGGCCAAACAACTCTGCAGCTCATGCTGGTCGATGCGCGTGTGGACGGAGTCCAGCTCTTTAATATCCGCTCCAAAAATGCCAGTCTCCCCGCAGGTGTTCCTGTTCTCGACTTTACCCAAGAACTGCCGGATCTGACAGGCGCGCCCGCTGTAGTGGTTGGAAATATCCCTGAGGATATAGAGTCCTTACGGCAAATTTTTCAAGAGCATGATTTCCAGGCTGTCTATTTCAAAAATGAGATCCCCAAAGCCTACTATCTGACAGGGTACGGGAGCAGGGACCAGTATGCCAAGCTCTATAAGACCATCTACCAATACCCTGAGTTCGATGTCCGCTACAAACTGAAAGACCTAGCAGCCTATCTCAAGATCCAGCAGATCCTCTTGGTCAAAATGATCCAGATCTTCCAAGAGCTGGGCTTTGTGACCATTGAAAATGGCATCATGAAGGTCAATAAAGAAGCAGAAAAACGGGAAATCGCTGAAAGCACCATCTACCAAAACCTCAAACAAACCGTGAAAGAGCAGGAATTGATGGCTCTTGGAACCGTTCGCGAAATCTATGACTATCTGACAGAACAGGCCTCATGAAAAAACGTCTAAAAATTACTCTCTGCCTAATTCCCATCCTACTTTTTGCTCTTTATTGGTTTGGAATCTATCTAAGCCTCAAAAATCCTATGGAGGAGATCGCTTACTCTGAAAATGGTGGGCTGATGCGCTATGTGATGTTTAAGCCCTATACAGAAACGATAGGGAACGATGGTATTTGGAAAGAAAACGAGGATTTTCAGACCTACCCCTATTCTAAAGGAATTGTCGATGCTAACGAAGAACTGTCCGTGATGATGTTTAGGGGAACGCCCAACTGGACCTATATGTATGATCTTGAACTACAAAAAGGTGTGACACTTGGTTTTATATTTAAATACAACTCATCCAAAAAGTTGTTTTTCCAGAAAGAGGTCTACCTTTCTAAAGAAGATACTACCTACGAGGGCCAGCAACTCCTTGATAACCTTGCCACCTATGGCAAAGACCGCACTTGGTTGAAAAACCAAAGCAAGAAGGTCGCCGAGCAATATATCCTGGGTACTTGGTTTAAAAACGGAAGCTCCCGTTACTCTTTGAAAAACCTGGGTGACATGAAAATCGAGTACAACAAATTAATAAGAAAACAGTAAAAGGCTTTTCTAACAATTATTATCCCGCATCTTCTTCAGATGTGGGATTTTTTAGTGTATATAAATATAATAGGAGATCAGTTACAATGAGGCTTAGATACTACTAACTAAGCTTTTTTTAATTATAAAAGGATGTTATAATACTTCTAACTAAGTGGAAAACTAAGAGTGGTCTCTTAAAAAAATTATTTGGAGGAATTAAATGGCCTTAATACAATCAAATGCTATTTCAGCTGCAGATGCAATTAGTGAGCTGGTTTCAGTTGATACCAGTAATGTGCAAAATCAGCAAGTTTCATTTTCTTACACCCAAGAAATTACAGGAATGGAAAATGGAAAGGAGGTAACAAATTCAGTTCTTCAGGCTATTAGCGAATTTAGTCAAGCAGTTCTAATTCAAGCCAACAAGTTCCCTCAAATTGCTGCTGTAATTGAAAAGAGAGATATAGAGGAATCTCAAAGATGGAATCATTAAATAAAAAAATAGATAAGAGCGAAAAAGAGCGCTCTACTTTGACTCGAAAAATTATAGAACTTGAAGAAAAGGAAGATGATTTAAAATTATTACAGAAGCGACATGAAAACAGAGTTCTTTATTTAGCTGAGCAATTTGAACAGCTGTCTTCTGGCGTGGACTCATTACTAAAAGAATCGGATATGTCAACACAATTTAGAATTCAGGAGTTAGAAAATAATCAAGAACTGCGTCGTCAAATGTCCGAATATGTGCAAATCCATTTTGATGACATAGAAAAATGGAGTCAATCGATCCGTCGAAATACGGATGAACAAAGAGATAAATTAATATCAGAAAGGAATCGATTGCCTTGGGAGTGAAATATAGTTCTGCAGAATCTAGTGCATTAATTGAAGCACTATCAAACAATATAGAAATTGCAAATGAAATTACAGAAAGATTATCAAATGGTTGCGCTTATTTGGTAAGTTCTTTGGATTCAGGTAAATTACAGGGAGCTGCATATACTGCGGGTAAAGGACTTTTTACCGATATTATTATCCCTGCAATTACGAAAATCAAGGAAGCAGTGGATGATATTCAGATCGAGTTGAATTCATATAAAACAGCAAATGAACCTGTATCTCAATATGGAAATCTTGATTTAGAAGAATTAAAAGCTCTCAAAAAAAGTAAAGAAGACATGTTAACAGTTGTTAATGAACAGATTGCTGAGCATGAGAGCTTTTTTAATAAATTAAAAGATACTTTTAATTCCGATGCCCATCGTGAGACTTCTCGTCAATTGACTGACTCAAAAAATAATCTAGAGTCAGAAATTCAGAGTGTGACAAAGAAAATTAATGAGTTGGAATTGTTTGTATCTCAAGTCGCATCATTTTTCTCAGACAGTTTAACTGTTCTTCAACTTGCTATTCAAGGAGCAAGTCAGTTAAGTCAAGTGGTTGTTGATGCTAATGGTAATTACTATACAGATGGGCTAGATATGACTTGGGTTGATGAATTAAAGGCTCAGAAAATAGTAAGCGAATCCCCAAGTTTACAAGATCTGTCCCCAGAAGACGCAATGTTTGCTCAGAACCTGATGGTGCAGTATGGATTTAACGAGCAGACGGCAAGGGAAATCATAAAAGTCAGAGATGGCATTGATAAAAAATTCCCAGATAAGTCTCAAGAGGAAAAAGATTACATACTTCTTAGGGTTCTTGGAAGCGCCTCATATACGGGATTTAAGTGGGATCAAACTGCGGGTTCTTTAGTTAATTATTTTTACGATGAAGAGATAATAAATCGTGTTCTTGTTCATTTAGTGAAGAGCTTTGATGAAATTATGGATGAACTAGGATTAAGTAAAGAGGAGTCAAAACATCTTTATGGAATGTTATCCTTACAGCATGCAGTATCAGGTTCGAAACGTAAATTTGGTAAGTTCAATGATAAAGAATTACATGAGTTTGGTATTGAAGCAGAGAATGTTTACAATATTTCCGCTAATGAAGTTCAATCGGTTGCAAAAAGTATGTATCGAAAAGCTGACTTTACTCACCAGTCTATCACAATGGCCACACATCTAAATTCTAGATGGTTTGCTTTAGCTGATTTTTATGGTGGAAGAAAAAATGTTAAAGACTTATCGGGCTGGGAAGGTGATACTACTACAAATGCGACCGATATGCAACCAAGTATTGGAATGGATGATTATCTTGCAGACTTAGATTCTGTTAATATTGTAAAACGTATGACTTCGAATACTCAATCTTATACGCAAGCAATGAATAGTTACTTCAATGATCTGCAAAGCTCTCCAAATTTAAGAGAGAAAGAATTTAAACAAAACGTGGATTTGAATGAAGTTAAATCAACTATTTTTGAAAGTCTAGTACCAGTTTATGAAAGATCTTCAGAGGAACAGTCAATGGAATATCTGAAGGAACATGAAAAGTATAATTCATCCTACCTGTTCATTGAAAGTTTGGAAAAAGAAGAAATGCAATATAAGAAAGATGAATAATGAAGCAAAAACTTAAATTATTTGTTTGGTTGATTCCCGTCCTACTTTTTTGCCTCTATTGGTTAGGAATCTACCTGAGCCTCAAAAACCCCATGGAAGAAATCAACTACGCTGAAAATGGTGGGCTGATGCGCTATGTGATGCTTAAGCCCTATACAGAAACGATAGGGAACGATGGTATTTGGAAAGAAAATGAGGATTTTCAGACCTACCCCTATTCTAAAGGAATTGTCGATGCTAACGAAGAACTGTCCGTGATGATGTTTAGGGGAACGCCCAACTGGACCTATATGTATGATCTTGAACTACAAAAAGGTGTGACACTTGGTTTTATATTTAAATACAACTCATCCAAAAAGTTGTTTTTCCAGAAAGAGGTCTACCTTTCTAAAGAAGATACTACCTACGAGGGCCAACAACTCCTTGAGCAACTTGCCACCTATGGCAAAGACCGCACTTGGTTGAAAAACCAAAGTAAGAAGGTCGCCGAGCAATATATCCTGGGTACTTGGTTTAAAAACGGAAGCTCCCGTTATTCCCTGAAAAACTTGGGGGATATGAAAATCGAGTACAACAAATTAATAGAAGGACAGTAAAAGGTTCTTCTAACAATTATTATGAAAGTGGGACAGAAATCGGTCATTCGTTAGAATTCGATTTCGTCGTCCCACCTCCGCACAGTTGAGTAGGGCTGTAAAAGCTGATGAAATCAGCGTAGTAGAGCCCACTCAACCACTGCGTCTTGCTCGACAATCCAAAGACAATTGAGAGGCTAGGACTTTTGTCCCAGCCTCATTTTGCTGTTGCTGCAGGTATGGGAAAATGATTTGGCAAAAATGATGCAAGTTAGTAGAATTCATGGTATAATGGAATGTAAAAATTTTTTATGAAAGAAAGTTAACCATGAATTTAAAAGATTACATTGCAAGCATTGAAAACTATCCACAAGAAGGAATTACCTTCCGTGATATCAGCCCTTTGATGGCAGATGGTAATGCTTATAGTTATGCGGTTCGTGAGATCGTTCAATACGCAACCGATAAGAAGATCGATATGATCGTTGGTCCTGAAGCGCGTGGGTTCATCGTTGGATGTCCGGTAGCTTTTGAGTTGGGAATTGGATTTGCACCTGTCCGTAAGCCTGGTAAGTTGCCACGTGAAGTCATCTCTGCTGACTACGAAAAAGAATACGGTGTGGATACCTTGACCATGCACGCAGATGCTATCAAACCAGGTCAACGTGTTCTCATCGTTGACGACCTTTTGGCGACTGGTGGTACGGTGAAAGCAACCATCGAAATGATCGAAAAACTCGGTGGGGTCGTTGCAGGGTGTGCCTTCTTAATCGAGTTGGATGAATTGAAAGGTCGCGAAGCGATCGGCGATTACGACTACAAAGTTTTGATGCATTACTAATATAGTCTAATACTATAACTGGCTACAGAAAAACCATAATTGAAAACTATAAGCTCCTATCATATAATGTTAGTTAAGAACTTGTAAGATGGGAGCTTTTTATGCCAATTACTCTAGATAAAAAATTACCAGCAGTCGATATCCTTCGTTCAGAAAATATTTTTGTCATGGATGATGTTCGGGCGACTCACCAGGATATTCGGCCCATGAATGTTCTCATTCTTAATCTGATGCCGACCAAGGTTGCGACAGAAACCCAGCTCTTACGCCTCTTGGCCAACACACCCTTGCAGATCAATGTGGATTTCCTCTATATGGCGAGCCATGAGTCCAAGAATACAGCGGCAGAACATTTGGAGAGCTTCTACAAGACCTTTGAGGATATCAAGGATAATTACTATGACGGTTTGATTGTGACAGGAGCACCTGTCGAAAAGATGGATTTTGAAGAAGTGGACTACTGGGATGAGTTGACCCAGGTCTTTAAATGGGCCAAGCGTCATGTTTTTTCCACCTTGCACCTCTGTTGGGGAGCTCAGGCTGGTCTTTACTACCGTTACGGGATTCAAAAAGTAGCCCTCTGTGACAAGCTATCCGGTATCTATGACCAAACAGTGGTGCGTCCGGAAAGTCTGCTCATGAGAGGCTTTGACGATCGCTTCCTTGCCCCTCATTCTCGCTATACGGATGTTCCTTTGAAGGAAGTCCTTGAAAAGAGCAATCTTCAGGTGATTGCGCAAGGAAATGAAGTTGGCCTTTCCATCATTGCTAGCCCAGACATGCGTGAGGTGTATAGCTTTGGCCATCTGGAATATGATCGCGATACGCTGGCTAAGGAATACAACCGAGATGTCAAGGCTGGCTTGGATCCGGATGTTCCTAAGAATTATTTTGACCACGATGATGCCAGTACAGAGCCTCGCATTCGCTGGAATCTAGCTGCGACAACCTTCTTTAGTAATTGGATCAACTATGCGGTTTATCAAGAAACACCTTACCGCTTGGAAGAATTGGAAAAAGATATTTCATTTTATGGTTACCTATAAAGGGGAATTATGACATATTCACAAGCATTTAAGTATGGCAACTTGGTTCTTCCAAGTGCCTTGCTTTTTCATTATCATGAATTGTTTGACCAAGCAGATGACTACTTGGTTTGGCAGTTTTTCTTCCTTCAAAATACGACCGGTCAAGAGACCTTGACTCCTAATCAGATTGCTAGTCATCTGGGAAAAACGGTGACAGAGGTCAATCGGATTATGTCCAATTTGACCACCAAGGGACTTCTTCAATATCGGACCATTGAGCTCAATGGCGAGATTGAAGCCATCTTTGATGCGACCATTGCCCTGGAACGCTTGGATGAAATTTTAGAGGCTCAGACACAAGGGAAGGCACAGAGTGCTCCTGCCAAGGGAAATGTCATCAAGGACTTGGTGGAAACCTTCCAACAAGAACTGGGACGACTCTTGACGCCTTTTGAGATTGAAGACCTGACCAAGACCGTGCGCGAGGATCAGACAGACCCAGATGTGATCAAGGCAGCGCTACGAGAAGCTGTCTTTAATGGCAAGCCTCACTGGAAATATATCCAGGCCATTTTGCGAAACTGGCGCAGTGAAGGCATCAACAGTCTGGTCCAAGTAGAGGCGAAACTACAAGAACGCGAGCAAGCCAACCCACGCAATGTGACAGTTTCAGACGATTTCTTACAGGCCATGGATTTGTGGAAGGATTAAAAAACTAGCACTCATAAAGTGCTAGTTTTTTTCGTTTATAAATAGTCCGCGTAAGCTTTTTCTAGTTTGGTCAGGAGTTCTTGCTTTTCTTCGTCGCTAGCAAAGGAAGCTTGGATAGCATCGACATTGTGCTGGTAAAAATCAGCTGGCGTCGTTTGGAAGTGGTGGTGGTAGAGCTTGTATTCCTTGGTTAAATCCGTATCAGATACGGTCCGGTTATCGGTGTTGATACTGATGTGAGCATGTGCTTCCTTCATCTTGAGGTAAGGGAAGTCTTCCACAGTTGCAGCTGCTTTGGTTTGAAGGTTACTTGTCAAGCAGAGCTCACCGGTGACCCCATTTTTTACAAACTCTTTTAGAAGTTCTGGTTCAACAGCTAGTAAGGTCACATGACCATTTCGTTTGATACTATAGGCCATGGATTGAGCGACATTGGCTGGGCAGTGGCATTCTCCTGCATGAAGGGTCATGGGCCGGTTGTAACTGTTGACCTGTTGGATGAGGGCCTCAATGGCTTGTGGTGGATAGTGGTGCTCATCTCCAGCGAAGTCAAAACCAACAAAATATTGATCCCTAACCTGGTTAGCTTCGGCAAGGATACGAGAGGTGAGTTCTTGGTCCGACTGGCGCATGCCACAAACGAGGGCTTTGGCTGTAATGCCAAATTCATCCTGGGCTTGGCGCAATCCTTCACAGACAGCATCGATAGTTTCTGGGACGGTAAGTCCTTGGTCCATGGACAACTCTGGGGCAAAACGAACCTCGATATAGAGGACATTCTCCAGAGCCGCTTGCTTAGCCACATCGTAAGCAGCAAGGGTCAGGGCTTCCTTGGTCTGAAGGAGAGGGCGAATGTAGTCAAAGGCCTCCAAATAGTCCAAAAGATTCTCACAGTGGGCAGGGGCAGTGACATGGTGTTTGAGCTCCTCATCGCTAGCAGGAAGGTCAATATTGGCCAGGGCTGCCAATTGGCGAATAGTCGGAAGAGACAAGGAACCGTCTAAGTGACAGTGGAGTTCCGTCTTTGCCAAACTATGAAAGTCAATTGTGGACATATTTTTTCTCCTTAAAATGTATTTTTTCTATACTATCATTTTGCTAAGAAAAGTCAAGTAAAGCTAGCGTAGCAGATTTTTGAAAGTGCGAACGGGATTTGATATGCTAGTAGTAACGTAGAAAAAGGAGAACAGAGATGTCAGATTATCAATTACCGGAAGTATGGGAAGCGCCAAATCAAATGGGTGGAGCCTGGGGTAGCTTGAACCAACCAACAGCAGGTGCCCGCTTTGAACAAAGCCTTCCAAAAGGCGACCAGCCTTTTCAACTCTATACTCTTCCAACTCCAAATGGGATCAAGGTGACTATTATGCTGGAAGAACTAAAAGAGTTGGGTGTGGATGCGGGCTATGACGCTTATCGCATCAAGATTGGTGATGGGGATCAATTCGGCAGTGACTTTGTAGCCATCAATCCAAACTCGAAAATTCCAGCCATGTTGGATCAATCAGGTGACCAAGCCATTCGGGTCTTTGAATCAGCCAATATTCTCTTGTATCTAGCGGAGAAATTTGGACAATTGATTCCAGCAGATCCTGCTAAACGGACCGAAGTGCTTAACTGGCTCTTCTGGCAGACAGGGGCTGCACCTTTCTTAGGTGGAGGCTTTGGCCATTTCTTCCACTACGCACCTGAAAAAATCGAGTATGCCATCAATCGCTTTGCCATGGAAGCCAAACGCCAATTGGACCTACTGGACAAAGAATTGGCGACCAAACCTTATATCGCAGGAGATGACTATACTATTGCAGATATTGCCATCTGGTCTTGGTATGGCCGTCTAGCTCAAGACAAGGTCTGGGATCGTGCGGGAATTTTCCTAGATGTGAAGGAATACAAGCATTTGCAAGCTTGGACAGAGAAAATTGCTAATCGCCCAGCAGTGCAACGAGGATTGGAAGTGGAATATAAGGAAATTGACTAAAGTCTAAGCATAGATAATTCAATTGTATTGAGATTTTCCTTAGGTGAGTCCGGACGTCAGCGAACTTCGTAGAAGTTCCATGACTTAGTTTTGAACCTAAGGTTTCAAAACTCCCGAGTGCATGAAACAAAATAGTTCCATGCACTTTTCTCACTGCGGAAAACTCAATACGTATTTTATTGGCTCCAAAAATAAGAGATTTCTCAAATTATATATCTAGCTAGAACAATATAGAAGCAATTTGACAAGGCGCCGTCGCGCCTTTTTTTAATGCTGCAAACATGGTATACTAAAGGTTGGAATAAAAGTATAGAAAGAAGCACATGGAATTTACAAAATTATCAAATCGCTTGGACTTGGTGGCTAGCTTTGTCCCAGAAGGAGCGCGTCTGTTAGATGTGGGAAGTGACCATGCTTATCTCCCAATCGCTCTTTTACAGGAAGGCAAGATTGAGGTTGCTATTGCAGGGGAAGTGGTTGAGGGACCTTATCAGTCTGCCCTGCAAAATGTCGCCGATAATGGTTTAGAGGACAAGATTGAAGTTCGCCTAGCTAATGGCTTGGCTGCATTTGAACCAACAGATAGTATTTCCTGCATCACCATCGCAGGAATGGGCGGGCGCTTGATTGCAGATATCCTAGCAGCAGGGCTTGAGAAATTAGCCGGTGTTTCTCGCTTGGTCTTGCAACCCAATAATCGGGAGGATGAATTGCGGACTTGGTTAGTAGACCATGATTTTCGCATAGTTGATGAAGCTATCTTAGAAGAAAATGAGAAGTTTTATGAGATCCTCGTGGTCGAACAGGGTTCTCAAGAGTTGTCAGCTAAGGAACTGCGTTTTGGTCCCTATTTGATGCGGGAACAAGCTCCAGCCTTTGTTCAAAAATGGTCCAAGGAAGTGGAGAAATTAGCCTTTGCCTTGGAGCAGGTCCCAGTTGAGAATCAATCTGCCAGAGCATCGTTAGAAGAGCGCATCGCACAAATCAAGGAGGTCCTAAATGCTAGCAAGTGAACTTATCAAACGCTATGAAGTCTACTGTCCTCAGGAACTTTCCATGGAGGGAGATGTCTGTGGCTTACAGGTCGGCACCCTGCAAAAAGACATCAAGAAGGTCATGGTAGCCTTGGATATCCGGGAGCAGACGGTGGCAGAAGCCATTGACCATGGAGTGGACTTGATCATCGTCAAGCATGCGCCTATTTTTCGTCCTATTAAGGATCTGGTTTCCGATCGGGCTCAAAATCAAATCTATATTGACTTGATCAAGCACGATATCGCAGTCTATGTCAGCCATACCAATATTGATATTGTCCCAGATGGTCTCAACGATTGGTTTTGCCAGCTCTTGGAAATTGAAGACGCAGAGCCCCTCAGCATGACAGGAGAAGGTCTAGGAATCGGCCGTATCGGTCAAGTACCATCTCAAACATTTGGCCAGTTGGCTCATAATGTAAAAGAAACTTTTGGCTTAGATGCTTTGCGCTTGGTTGGTTATGACCAGGCGGACCTGGATCGGGTCATTGAGCGCGTCGCTATCTGTGGAGGAAGTGGGCAATCCTTTTACAAGGATGCTCTTGCTAAGGGGGCTGAGGTCTACATCACAGGAGATATCTACTACCACACGGCTCAAGACATGCTGAGCGATGGTCTCCTTGCCTTGGATCCAGGTCACCATATCGAAGTTCTCTTTGTGTCGAAACTAGTCGAAAAACTCAATCAGTGGAAGTCTGAAGAAGCGTGGGAGATCGAAGTGATTGGCAGTCAAGCCAGCACCAATCCTTTTTACCATATCTAAGGGGTTATCATGAAAGTTGCCATTATCGGTGCAGGGATCGTTGGATCCACTGCAGCCTATTATTTATCCAAGGAAGCACAGATAGATGTCACCGTCTATGATCACGGAGTTGGCCAAGCAACCAAGGCAGCGGCTGGGATCATTAGCCCTTGGTTTTCTAAGCGGCGAAACAAGTCCTGGTATCGTCTGGCTCGGCTAGGAGCTGATTTCTATCAAGAATTAGTAGAGGACCTGGCCAAGGACGGAATCGAAACAGACTTTTACCAGCAGACAGGGGTCTATCTCCTTAAGAAGAAGGAAGAGAAATTAGATGAACTCTATCAGTTGGCGCTGAGTCGACGGGAAGAATCTCCCTTAATTGGGGAATTGGCGGTTTTAACCAAAGAAGAAGTAGGTCAACAGTTCCCAGGTCTGCAAGGCTTTGAACAGCTCCTTTATGCCTCAGGTGGGGCCCATGTAGAGGGAGCCCTTCTAACGGAAACCCTTCTAAAGGCAAGTGGCGCAAGAGTCATCAAGGAAGAGGTTGCCCTCTCCGCCTCGGATGATGGCTATCAGATAGCAGGAGAGAGCTATGACCAAGCCATCCTAGCTACAGGAGCCTGGTTGGGGCAAATCCTTGAGCCACTTGGCTACCAAGTGGATGTCCGTCCACAAAAAGGACAGTTGAGGGATTATCAGCTAGACATAGATACTGATGATTATCCTGTGGTCATGCCAGAAGGAGAACTGGATATCATTCCCTTCCAGCAAGGCAAGATCAGTATGGGAGCTACCCATGAGAATGAGATGGGCTTTGACCTGACGGTGGATCAAGCTTTACTGAATCAGATGGAAACAGAAGCCTTGACCTACTATCCAGAACTAGCTCAAGCGACAGTTGTCGGTGAGCGCGTAGGTACCCGAGCTTACACCAGTGACTTCTCGCCCTTTTGGGGAGCTCTTCCCGATCAAGCTGGTATTTATGTCGCCAGTGGCCTAGGTTCGTCTGGCCTCACAACTGGTCCCCTTATTGGGTGGCACCTGGCCCAACTAGTAATAGGAGGAAAGGTGCGCCTAGACCCAGCAGATTATCCAGTTGAACAATATGTGAAGAAGAGAGTGGGACAGAAATCGGAAATTCGTTAGAATTCGATTTCGTCGTCCCACCTCCGCACAGTTGAGTAGGACTGTAAAAGCTGACGAAATCAGCGTAGTAGAGCCCACTCAACCACTGCGTCTTGCTCGACAATCCAAAGATAATTGAGAGGCTAGGACTTTTGTCCCAGCCTCTTTTTTTCGAAAGACCTTCCTTAATTCGGATAGAAATAGTAGAATAGAACAAGTGAATCAACAAGGAAATGGGAGTTGTTATGAATTGGTTTCAATCACAATCCGTGGTCTTACAGGCCTTTCTCGCAGGATTGTTTACATGGGGCTGTACCATTATCGGGTCAGCCATCGTCTTTTTCTTCAAACATATTAGTCGAAAATTACTGGACATCATGATGGGCTTTGCGGCAGGGGTCATGATTGCGGCATCGTTTTGGTCCCTCTTGCAACCGTCTATTGAGTATGCGGAAAACTCCTATGGAAGTTTGGCTTGGTTGCCAGCAGCGATTGGTTTTCTAACTGGAGGATTCTTCCTTCGCTTGATCGACGCCATCGTCCCTCACCTTCATATGACGAAGGAGATTGAAGAGGCAGAGAGTATCCATACTCCGAGAGAGAAGAAGTTGTCTAAAACGACCCTCCTCTTTCTCGCTATTACCATCCACAATTTCCCAGAAGGCTTGGCAGTCGGGGTTGCCTTTGGAGCTCTGGCTAGTAATCCAAGTCCAGAAGCCTTTATCGGGGCGGTTGGTTTGGCCATTGGGATTGGCTTGCAAAATATCCCAGAGGGGGCTGCCCTCTCGATCCCGATTCGGACGGATGGAAAATCCCGTCTTAATGCCTTTTATTGGGGTTCCATGTCAGCCATCGTGGAGCCAGTAGGAGCCCTGCTAGGGGCAGTGGCGGTCTTATCCATGACGGCTATCTTGCCTTATGCTCTTTCTTTTGCGGCAGGTGCGATGATCTTTGTAGTGGTCGAAGAGTTGATTCCAGACTCCCAGACCAATGGCAACACAGATGTTGCGACCCTCGGACTCATGGTTGGCTTTGTCATTATGATGATCTTAGACGTCGCTTTGGGATAAGGAACAGAAAAGGAGAGCACCATAGTGAACTCTCTTTTTGATTGCTGTTATTGTCTTTGATAAAAAAGATAGTCAGATACAGCTCGAAGGTAGCTCAAAAAGGGATCTTCATTAGTAAGGAGTATCGTCTTATGGTAAAAATCAAGTTTAAAAAGAAAAGCAAAAGGATGATGGTCATCGCCTTGGCTCTCCTTATGGTAGTTGGGATTTCTTTGTTTTATATGAACAAACAATTGGAGGAAAAGCGACGGAACCGAGAGTACGAAGTCAGCCTTGTAAAGACCTTGAAGAGATCTTACGAGGGAATTGAGGAGATTGAGATTAAAAACCCATCCTATAGCTCCATTCCTTCAGACGCATGGGGAGCTGAGGTGAAACTCACATTTTCTGATGGGATTTCAAAGCAACACCAATTGGCCTATGATAAAGATGCTCATAAAATGAAGATAGGGATCTATGATAACCAAGATGAGGGATTTCAAAGGTTTATGGATTCTAGAAAAGGCACGACCAATTCGGGAGTAAAGGTAAGGTTTTCAGACGGCTCAGTCAAGGAGCAGTAATCTATTTGAACAATGAGTAAGACCAATGCTAACAATTCTACAACTCTCATTTCCTTGTAACATAAATGCAAAGTGACTTTTTTATATAAACATGATAAAATAAGGGTAATGACAACGTAGAAAGGCCTAACATTATGAAAGGTATTATTTTAGCCGGTGGCTCAGGAACTCGCTTGTATCCATTGACACGTGCGGCTTCCAAACAGTTGATGCCCATTTATGACAAACCAATGATCTACTATCCTTTATCAACCCTTATGTTGGCAGGGATCAAAGATATCCTGATCATCTCAACTCCTCAAGACCTTCCTCGTTTTGAAGAGCTTCTTGGAGATGGTTCTGAACTTGGGATTTCCCTCTCTTATGCAGAGCAACCAAGCCCAGATGGCTTGGCGCAAGCCTTTATCATTGGAGAAGACTTTATCGGTGACGATCACGTTGCCCTCGTACTTGGAGATAATATCTTCCACGGAAATGGTTTAACCAAGATGTTGCAACGGGCGGAAGCCAAAGAAAAAGGCGCTACTGTCTTTGGTTACCAAGTCAAAGATCCAGAACGTTTTGGTGTGGTAGAGTTTGATGCGGACATGAATGCCGTCTCAATCGAAGAAAAACCAGAACATCCGAAATCAAACTTTGCGGTGACTGGGCTTTACTTCTATGACAATGATGTGGTAGAGATTGCCAAAAACATCAAACCAAGTCCTCGTGGAGAGCTCGAAATCACCGATGTCAACAAGGCCTATTTGGAGCGTGGAGATCTCTCTGTTGAGCTCATGGGCCGTGGCTTTGCTTGGTTGGATACAGGAACTCATGAAAGTCTCTTGCAGGCTTCTCAATATATCGAGACGGTTCAACGTTTGCAAAATGTCCAAGTAGCTAACCTTGAGGAAATCGCCTATCATATGGGCTATATTACTAAAGAGCAAGTCTATGAATTGGCTCAACCTCTGAAGAAAAACGAGTACGGACAATATTTGCTCCGTTTGATTGGAGAAGCTTAATGACAGAACAATTTTTCGAGAAAGAATTAGCAGCCCGCAAGATTGAAGCGATTCCAGGTTTGATGGAGTTTGATATTCCAGTTCGTGGGGACAACCGTGGTTGGTTCAAGGAAAACTTCCAAAAAGAGAAGATGCTTCCTCTTGGTTTTCCAGAAAGCTTCTTTGCGGAAGGCAAGTTGCAAAACAACATTTCATTCTCTCGTAAGAATGTCTTGCGTGGCTTGCACGCAGAACCTTGGGATAAGTACATCTCTGTAGCAGATGAAGGAAAGGTTCTCGGTACTTGGGTAGACCTTCGTGAAGGTGAGACCTTTGGGAACACCTACCAAACTGTGATCGATGCTTCTAAAGGAATCTTTGTCCCTCGTGGAGTTGCCAATGGATTCCAAGTTTTGACGGATAAAGTGGCTTATACCTACTTAGTCAATGACTACTGGGCATTGGAGCTCAAGCCAAAATATGCATTTGTTAATTACGCAGACCCAAGCCTAGATATCCAATGGGAAAACTTGGAAGAAGCAGAAGTCTCAGAAGCAGACAAGAATCACCCACTGCTCAAAGACGTCAAACCCCTAAAAGCAGAAGATTTGTAAAAATAAACCTTGCACAGTATTTTTGCGACTGCAAGGAGCCTGGTAGGATTGTTCCTGCCCTAGTGGAAACAAGATTGCCGTAGGGAATCTTGTAGGGAAATCCGGAGACATGGACTCCGGATTTAGCCATGAAACCGAAGGGTTGCTGGCGTCCCTCACTAGCTAAAGGAACAATCAAAACTAAAAACTATTTGGAGAAAAAATGACTGAATATAAAAATATCATCGTAACTGGTGGCGCAGGTTTCATCGGTTCAAACTTCGTACACTATGTCTACAACAATCATCCAGACGTGCATGTGACTGTCCTTGACAAACTCACTTACGCTGGTAACCGTGCTAACATTGAAGAAATCCTTGGTGACCGTGTTGAATTGGTTGTTGGTGATATTGCTGACGCTGAATTGGTTGACCAATTGGCTGCTAAGGCTGATGCGATTGTTCACTATGCGGCTGAAAGCCACAATGACAATTCATTGAATGACCCATCACCATTTATCCACACCAACTTCATCGGTACCTACACACTTTTGGAAGCGGCTCGCAAGTATGATATCCGTTTCCACCACGTGTCAACAGACGAAGTTTATGGAGACCTTCCATTGCGTGAAGATCTTCCTGGACATGGGGAAGGTCCTGGTGAAAAATTCACTGCTGAAACCAAATACAACCCATCATCCCCTTATTCATCAACCAAGGCTGCTTCAGACTTGATTGTGAAGGCTTGGGTTCGTTCCTTCGGTGTTAAGGCAACCATTTCAAACTGCTCAAATAACTATGGACCATACCAACACATCGAGAAGTTTATCCCTCGTCAAATCACCAACATCTTGTCTGGCATCAAGCCAAAACTTTATGGTGAAGGAAAGAACGTCCGTGACTGGATCCATACCAACGACCACTCAACTGGTGTTTGGGCTATTCTTACCAAGGGCCGTATTGGTGAAACTTACTTGATCGGTGCTGATGGTGAAAAGAACAACAAGGAAGTGCTTGAACTGATCCTTGAAAAAATGGGTCAACCAAAAGATGCTTACGACCGTGTAACAGACCGTGCTGGTCACGATTTACGTTACGCCATCGATTCAACAAAATTACGTGAAGAATTAGGTTGGGAACCACAATTCACCAACTTCGAAGCAGGTTTGGAAGAAACCATCAAGTGGTACACCGATCACCAAGACTGGTGGAAAGCTGAAAAAGAAGCTGTCGAAGCCAACTACGCAAAAACACAAGAAGTTTTGAAATAAGGATGTTAGTCCAAGTGGGAAACCGCTTGGACTTTTTCTTGCTTTTCTAAAAAAGTCACTAAATAGGGAATTGATTTATGGTATAATAAGAATAGTTTCTATACTGAATGAAAAGGGGAAGCGATGATGAATCAAAGAGATTGGGTTGAATATTTTGAAGTGATCAATGGTCGCAAACCAAGTATGCAAGAATTTCAAGAAGCGCGTGAAAAAGGGGAGTTTGTAGTCGAACCTAAGGATTTGTGCGCTCCGACAACAGTAACACCAGCTCCAACAACTGAAGCTCAGGCTGCTACTCAGGAAGCGTCTGTTGCCCCTAGTGCACCTCTTTCACAAGAGTCTACAGCTTTTGTCCCACCGCATCCTGTTCCAAGACCAAAAAGATCGACATTGTCTTTCAATAAACCAACAAAGTTCGGTCTTGCAGTCGTCGCTATTGTTACGGCAATTACTCTTGTTTGGATCTTTTTCTTTACAGGAGGACCAAGTCTAGATGGAATTTGGTCCAATATTTCAGATTCTGATGCGATTGTTTATGAGACAAATCGAAAAGGAATAATAAAAGATGGAAATATTAAAATTCAATCATTAACAAAAGGAGATAAAGCTGATAAGGAACTATCTCAATTTTTAGAAAAAGTGAATAAATCTGATCTGAAATCACTAAAAGATTTTGATCGTATTTTTAATTTAAAAACGAAAGAAGTTATTGTTGCTCACAGTGATAAAAATACCTATTATAATCTTATTCAAAAAGATGGAACAATGGTTTCATTTAGTAATGATAGATATAGATTAAGATCTCTATATTTTGAACCAAAAGAATTGAAAAAAGCCATGACCTACCGTAAAGTTGCTATGTCTCAAGCGTTTGTTGGGAAGTGGAATATGTATTATGAAAATAATTCCTATAACGATACAATTACAATTAATAAAAATGGCATTTTAACAACTAGAAAGAGAGATCCACAGGTATTCGCAGTTTATTCTCTTGAGGAGGCTGAAAAGGATGAAGCCCTTAAGAATGGAGAAAAATTTAGTGAAGAAAAATTTAAAGAAAAATTCTATGAAATTCAATCAAAATTAGAAGCTCAGGGATATCATGTGAATAATCCAAAAGATATTTACAAAAAAGTTGGGGATTATTTTTACTTTCTAGCAACAAATGGTGGAAAAACAATTATTGTTCTAACTAATCATTTTGAGTACAATGGAAAAATAGAAAAAACAAAATAATTTAAAGGACTGAGAGGTCCTTTTTTAGTCCAAATTTCATCGGTAAAAATGATTCAAGTCTAGGAAAAAATATGGTAAAATGGATAAGATATAGTGGAGAGGTTAGGACCTTTTCAAGCGATTAGAGGTATTGGAGTAGAAAATGCAAAATAGACCTATTATTATTGGTGTTACTGGTGGTTCTGGTGGTGGAAAGACCAGTGTATCCCGTGCCATTTTGGCAAATTTTCCAGATGAAAAGATTGCCATGATTGAGCATGATTCTTATTACAAGGACCAAAGTCATTTGACTTTTGAGGAGCGGATCAAGACCAACTATGACCATCCTTTTGCCTTTGATACGGACTTGATGATTGCGCAGATCAATGAACTCTTGGCAGGTCGTCCGGTGGATATCCCAACCTATGACTATGCAGAGCATACGCGCAGTAGTAAGACCTATCGCCAGGAACCTCAGGATGTCTTTATCGTGGAAGGAATCTTAGTCCTTGAAGACAAGCGCCTTCGAGACTTGATGGACATCAAGATTTTCGTTGATACGGATGATGATGTTCGGATCATTCGCCGAATCAAGCGCGATATGGAGGAGCGTGGACGGAGTCTCGATAGCGTTATTGAGCAGTACCTTGGAGTGGTGAAACCCATGTACCATCAGTTCATTGAGCCAACCAAGCGCTATGCGGACGTGATCATTCCTGAAGGAGTGACCAACACGGTAGCGATTGATTTGATCACAACCAAGATTGAAAAAATCCTCAACGAAGCGCGTGAGGGAAAATAGAAAAAGAGAGAAGAAGGGCAACTGGTCACCAAGTGTCTACGGATATGAGGAGTGACGGAATGTCTCAGTAGTTGATGAGACTCTTCATTCGCTAAAAGACTCAGAAGAGTTTTCAATCAACTTTGTGGGGTAGTATGGGAAATGTTTATTTAAACATTTGGTACCACTCCCTCTTTTTCCTAAGGAGAATGGAAATGAAAAGGGAGTTTCATTCGCGGACCAAGGCGTTCGCTTGTTTATTGACCATGTGTGCTGGTTTTTCAGATGCTTATACCTTTATTTGTCGGGGTGGGACCTTGGCGGCAGGCCAGACGGGAAATGTGGTCTTTCTATCGGTTGGTTTGATAGGCCAGCAGATCTCAGATGTAGAAGTGAAGTTAGCCACGATGCTGGCCTTTATGCTGGGGATCTTTTTAATGACGGTCTTGCGTCGCTTGATTGATAATTCAGTCTGGCGCTTGAGTACCCTAGTGCCCTATATCCTCACAACTTTGGTGACGGGATTTTTGCCAGCATCGGTAAAAAATGTCTTCATCGTGCCTTTTTTTGGCCTGAGTTTAGGAATCGTAGCGACCTCATTTGGAGAAGTAGGTAGCTATGCCTACAACCACTCTTTTATGACCGGAAATCTCAAGAAAACCATGGTGGCTTATGGAAATTTTGTCAGAGAAAAGGAGATGAAATTCCTCTGGGAAGCCATCTTTATGACCTGCTTGATCGGGAGTTTCGTCTGTGGGGCCATTTTTTCGACCTACTTGATCCAGTTTTATGGATTAAAGACGATTTGGCTGGTGGCCATCATCTTGACCATCTTTTTAATCTACCGGGCCATTCAATATTTTGAAGTCTTTCACTTCAATCGGCGGCATGAATAGATAAAAGTATCATAAATAACTTTCCTTAGGTGAGTGCGGACGTCAGCGAACTTCTTCGAAGAAGTTCCATGACTAATTATTGAGCCTAAGGTCTCAATAATTCCGTGTGCCTGAAGCAGTTAAGCTTCAGGCACTTTTCTCACAGCGGAAAGTTTAGTATATTCTTTATCAATTTAAATTAATGAGACCTCGATTTTATCTCTTTGCAGAATCGCTTAAGTTATTTTACTAAAAATTAGGGGTCTTCGGAATATATAGTGGAATTACTTTCTTAATAGTTTAAAAACAACTGGTGTTTAAATCGGATTTTCTGGTGGGATGTTAGGATAATCAATAGTATTATATAAAAGTATCAATCACATACGAGTGATACTTTGGGAAAAAAATAAAATAGTCCAATTTACTTGACCGTGTACTATGGTACATGGTTTATAATATTCAGGGGATGAAATAAGATGATTTATCGCATTAGTGAGTTTGCAGATAAATGTGGAGTTAATAAAGAAACGATCAGATATTACGAGCGAAAAAATTTATTACAAGAACCTCACCGAACGGAAGCTGGTTATCGGATATATTCATATGATGACGTTAAGCGTGTTGGGTTTATTAAACGAATACAGGAACTTGGTTTCTCTTTAAGCGAGATTTATAAATTACTTGGTGTTGTAGATAAAGATGAAGTTCGTTGTCAAGATATGTTTGAATTTGTTTCTAAAAAACAAAAGGAAGTGCAAAAACAAATAGAGGATTTAAAACGAATTGAAACTATGTTAGACGACTTAAAACAACGATGTCCAGATGAAAAGCAATTACATTCGTGTCCAATAATAGAAACATTAACATGAGAGATTAATTAACGAAAGGAGCTTTTTTATGAATAAATTTAAGGTAAACATTTCAGGAATGACTTGTACGGGTTGTGAAAAACACGTAGAATCAGCACTTGAAAAGATAGGTGCTAAAAATATTGAGTCTAGTTATCGTCGTGGTGAAGCAGTATTTGAACTGCCCGATGATATTGAGGTTGAAAGTGCAATAAAGGCGATTGATGAAGCAAATTACCAAGCCGGAGAAATTGAAGAAGTATCATCACTAGAAAACGTGGCGTTAATTAATGAAGAAAATTATGACCTTCTTATTATTGGTTCTGGTGCTGCTGCCTTTTCTTCGGCAATTAAAGCTATAGAATACGGTGCAAAAGTTGGAATGATTGAGCGTGGAACGGTTGGGGGAACCTGTGTGAATATTGGCTGTGTTCCGTCAAAAACTCTTCTTAGGGCAGGGGAAATCAATCATTTATCAAAAGACAATCCGTTTATAGGTTTACAAACATCCGCTGGAGAAGTGGATTTAGCTAGTTTAATCACGCAAAAGGATAAATTGGTGAACGAACTTCGGAATCAAAAATATATGGATTTAATTGATGAATATAATTTTGATTTAATTAAAGGTGAAGCAAAATTCGTTGATGCTAGTACGGTTGAGGTCAATGGGGCAAAGTTATCTGCAAAACGCTTTTTAATTGCAACAGGTGCATCGCCTTCGTTGCCCCAAATTTCAGGACTTGAAAAAATGGACTATTTAACTAGTACAACACTTCTTGAGTTAAAGAAAATACCAAAACGATTAACTGTAATTGGTTCAGGATACATTGGAATGGAGCTTGGACAACTATTTCATCATTTAGGTTCAGAAATAACGCTTATGCAAAGAAGTGAGCGACTTTTAAAGGAGTATGATCCTGAGATTTCAGAGTCAGTTGAAAAAGCGTTAATTGAACAGGGTATAAACCTTGTCAAAGGGGCAACTTTTGAGCGTGTTGAACAAAATGGAGAGATAAAAAGGGTTTACGTAACAGTAAATGGCAGTAGAGAAGTCATTGAATCAGATCAGTTACTTGTTGCCACTGGAAGAAAACCAAATACGGATTCTTTAAATTTAAGTGCAGCAGGTGTTGAAACTGGAAAAAATAATGAAATCCTGATCAATGATTTTGGTCAAACAAGTAATGAAAAGATTTATGCAGCAGGAGATGTGACTTTAGGACCACAATTTGTATATGTAGCAGCCTATGAAGGTGGAATTATTACTGATAATGCTATTGGTGGATTAAACAAAAAAATAGATTTATCGGTAGTTCCTGCTGTTACGTTTACGAATCCGACGGTTGCAACGGTTGGTTTAACAGAAGAACAAGCAAAAGAGAAAGGGTATGATGTGAAGACATCTGTATTACCTTTAGATGCTGTTCCAAGAGCAATTGTAAACCGTGAAACAACCGGTGTATTTAAACTAGTAGCAGATGCAGAAACACTAAAAGTATTAGGGGTTCATAATGTATCTGAAAATGCAGGAGATGTCATCTATGCAGCATCATTGGCTGTTAAATTTGGCTTAACGATAGAAGATTTAACAGAAACCCTAGCACCATATTTAACAATGGCTGAAGGGCTAAAATTAGTTGCACTTACGTTCGATAAAGATATTTCGAAATTATCTTGTTGTGCAGGCTAAGGGAACTTTTTTACAACTCCCTATTCAAGTGAACCAGCTAATGCTTTAAGGGATTTTCTAAGTGAATTTGTGGTCACAAAAATAATTTAACACTGATGATTTCGACATTACAGACAACTTAGGTGTCGATTTTTCCACACTTATTAAGAATTTGGAGAAGGGTGATTTATAAGCCCTTTTCCACCATAAAATCCGAATACCCAAAATTAGTTTATCTATATTCCAGAGGCTGGGGCAAAAGTCATAGCCTCTTAATTGTTTTTGGATTGTCGAGCAAGACGCAGTGGTTGAGTGGGCTCTACTACGCTGGTTTCATCAGCTTTTACAGCCCTACTCAACTGTGCGGAGGTGGGACGACGAAATCGAATTCTAACGAATGACCGATTTCTGTCCCACTCTCTTTTCTTTCGCTGCTTGAAGCTTAATTTTTGGGCAAAGATTTGGTATAATGGAAGGTATGAAACAATCGGAAAAAGAATCACAATACCAACTTTTACTGGCACAGTTAGACGCTCTCTTAACGGGTGAAAGCAATGCCTTGGCTAATCTGTCCAATGCCAGTGCTCTCTTAAATCAAGCCCTGCCTCGTTCTGTCTTTGCGGGTTTTTATTTGTATGACCAGTCAGAATTGATCTTGGGACCCTTTCAGGGTGGTGTCTCTTGTGTCCACATCGCACTTGGAAAGGGTGTCTGTGGAGAAGCGGCCCAGAAGCAAGAAACCATGATTGTCGATGATGTCCGCCAACATGCCAACTATATTTCCTGTGATAGCCGGGCTATGAGTGAAATTGTGGTGCCTATGGTCAAGGACGGTCAACTCCTTGGGGTTTTAGACCTGGACTCAGAATGCGTCTCTGACTACGATCAGCTGGATCAAGAGTATTTGGAAGAGTTTGTCACCATCTTGATCGAAAAGACAAATTGGGACTTTAAGATGTTTGGAGTTAAGAACTAATGTATCAAGCTTTATATCGGAAATACCGTAGCCAGACCTTTGGTCAATTAGTCGGCCAGCAAGTGGTGGCACGGACATTGAGGCAGGCAGTGGAGCAGGACAAGATCAGCCATGCCTATCTCTTTTCTGGACCTCGTGGAACTGGGAAAACGAGTGTGGCCAAGATCTTTGCTAAGGCTATGAACTGTCCTAATCAAGTCAATGGGGAGCCGTGTAACGACTGCTATATCTGTGAATCCATTACCAATGGGAGTCTAGAAGATGTTATCGAGATCGATGCAGCCTCTAACAATGGGGTCGATGAAATTCGCGATATTCGCGACAAGTCGACCTATGCTCCAAGTCTAGCCAAGCACAAAGTCTATATTATCGATGAGGTCCATATGCTCTCAACAGGGGCCTTTAATGCCTTGTTGAAGACGCTGGAAGAGCCAACGGAAAACGTGGTCTTTATCCTCGCTACGACAGAGTTGCACAAAATTCCTGCAACTATTTTGTCACGGGTACAACGCTTTGAATTCAAATCCATCAAACTGCCAGATATCGTTCACCATTTGGAAAGCATCCTAGCTACAGAAGGGATTGCCTATGAAGCAGATGCTGTGCAGATCATCGCTCGACGCGCTGAAGGTGGGATGCGGGATGCCTTGTCGATTTTGGACCAAGCCCTGAGTCTGACTGCGGGTAGTGAGTTGACGACCGCGATTGCTGAAGAGATCACGGGCTCCATCAGTCTAGCTGCGCTCGATCAGTACGTGGCTGCCATCCTGGCTCATGATGCGACAGCTGCGCTGGATCAACTTGCGATTATCTTTGATAATGGCAAGAATATGGCTCGTTTTGTCGCGGACTTACTTCAATACCTGAGAGATCTCTTGATTGTCCAAACAGGTGGAGAAAATACCCATGCTAGTGATTTGTTTGCGGCCAACCTTGCAGCCGATCAAGCTCGTCTCTTTGCTCTGATTGATCAGGCGACGACTAGTCTAGCGGACATCAAAAATAGTCTGCAACCGCGCATCTATACTGAAATGATGACCATTAAATTGGCTGAAAGAACGGGTCAAGTTTCTAAGTCAGTTGCTGTGGAGGTTCCTTCTAATGTGCTAGCTCAGCTGGAAGACTTGAAGAAGGAAATTGCTCAACTCAAGCAACAGTTAGCGCAATCAGGTAGCAGTCTTTCTGCTTCAAAACCAGCAGTAACTCGTTCAACTAAGTCGAACAAGAGCTATCGGGCAGATCGCAATAAGGTCAACGCCATTTTACAAGAGGCGGTCGAAAACCCAGAGTTGGCACGGACCAACTTGATCCGTCTTCAGAATGCATGGGGGGAAATTATCGAGAGCTTGGCAGGTGCGGATAAGGCCCTCTTAATCGGATCCCAGCCAGTCGCTGCCAATGAAAATCACGCGATTTTAGCTTTTGAGTCTGCCTTTAATGCTGAACAGACCATGAAGCGGGACAACCTCAATACCATGTTTGGGAATATCCTCAGCAATGCTGCAGGCTTTTCTCCAGAGATTTTAGCGGTTTCTCTAGAGGAATGGACTCAAATCCGGGCAGAGTTTTCTGCCAAGACACGTGGGCAAAAAGCGGAAGTGGTGGAAGAAGAGGATAGCCTCATTCCTGAGGAATTTACCTTCCTATCTGATAAAATCACCCTTCAAGACGATTAATACATGAATTTTTTACTGATTCATGGTAAAATGATGATATGAATACAAAACAATTTGTGATGCTAGCAGTCTTTACTGCTATGGAGACTTATTTTTTCAATGAAGCGACCATGGAGGGGCAGATGTTCTTTGCATTCTTTTGGGCCCTCTTGATCTTGCGCAATCTCCAGACGGCCTATATGGTGGAGAAGATTGCTAGTGCCATTGAAAAAGAAATCAGAAAGAAAAGAAAATAAAACCTTTGAAAAGAAATTCTTTTTCAAAGGTTTTTTTCTATGGCGATAGATAAAGTGACTCTAAACGACTGAACAGCTTTCCTAGATTTTTCTAGGAAATTTTTTCTATTTCATAAACATTTCACATTTCTCCTCTATAATGAAAGCAACAAATGATGAAAGCGTCCACAATGCATCGCTGTGGACCTTGAAATGGAGGGTAAGATCATGCTCTTACAACAGGCAATCGCCTATATTTCTCGAAAAAGAACGAGGAATCTGGTCCTCTTTCTGATTCTCTTCTTGATCCTCTCTTGCTTGTATTTCTGTTTTTCACTGATGCAAGTGGGAGGAAGACTGGAGGACCACATCAAGCAGTCGGCTGGGACCAGCTTTGCCCTGACCAGTAAGCAGGGGAATGCTCCCTTTGCTCTGAAGGAGGCTAAAAAAGTGCAGCAACTAGCTGGGGTAGGATCCATGGTCCCACAATATGAAAGTCCCGTTCGCATTCTTGGGAAAGAAGCGGTAACGGGGCAGCAGTCGGTAGAGCGGGATGATCTGGGGCAGGAAGCCAAGCAAGCACTAGGCGCTGTCTTCACCCAGAAGACAGACCAGCACCTGGATTTCCGCAGTGGTAGTTTCCAACTGGTGCAAGGCAAGCACTTATCCGACAAGGCTCGCGGCCAGATCTTGATCCACCAAGAGTTGGCTAAGAAGAACAAGCTAAAGGTCGGAGATTCCTTGACCTTATCCAGCTTTCAGATGGGAGAGACTCCTGCCAAAGAGCAAACCTTTAAAATCGTAGGGATCTTTTCAGGTAAGAAACAGGAAAAATTCACAGGGATGACCTCAGATCTGAGTGAGAACCAAGTCTACCTCCCTTATGAGGATGCGACTAAGCTCCTAGGTCTCAGTCGGCAAGAAGTGACCCAGGTCACCTTTGGCGTCAAAGATCCTGAGAAAATCGATGCCCTCTTGAAGCAAGTCAAAAGCTTGGATCTGGATTGGCAATCTCTGCGCGTGGTCGAAGATCGCAAGGCCTTTGACCAGATGAAGGAATCCTCTCAGACCTTAGAAGGCCTGGTACGGATCATGATGATCGTCCTCCTAGTGACGGGAGCCGGTGCCCTATCGCTCTTACTCAGTCTCTGGACACGGGAGCGGATCCATGAAATCGGGGTGCTCTTATCCATTGGGAAGAGCAAGGGCCGGATCTTTAGACAGTTCCTCTTGGAGGTGGTGCTGGTATCCTTACTAGCGGTGATCCCAGCCTTTCTCATCGGGCGGCTGGTCAGCCATCGTTTCTTAGAGCAGTTTGTCGGACAGACAGGTCAACAGCAGACCCTAGACTTGCTCAACCAAATCCCTCAAGGCCTTTCCTTAGGAATCGCCTATGCTAGCCTCTTGTGCTTGATCCTTCTGTCGCTCGGTGTAACGACCAGCATGATCTGGCGCAAGAGTCCAAAAGAAATATTAACAAAAATGAGTTAAGGAGAAATGACACCTATGTTAGAACTCAAACATGTATCCTATAGCTACCAAAGCTACCAAGAAGAGATCTTCTCAGACGTGAACTATCAGTTCAAAAATGGGACATTTTACAGCATTATCGGTCAGTCTGGAGCAGGGAAATCGACCCTCCTCTCCCTCTTGGCTGGTCTAGACAATCCCAAGAAGGGGCAGGTTCTCTTTGATGGGGAGGACATCCAGACCAAAGGGTCTAGCTACCACCGCAAGCACCATGTTTCCTTGGTTTTTCAGAATTACAATCTGATTGATTATTTGACGCCACTTGAAAATGTCCGCCTGGTCAACAAACAAGCTGGGAAAGACATTCTCTTGGAATTGGGATTGGATGAAACGCAAATCAAACGCAATGTCCTTCAACTATCCGGAGGGCAGCAACAGCGGGTGGCCATTGCGCGTGCGCTCGTTTCAGAAGCACCTGTCATCTTGGCAGATGAGCCGACAGGAAACCTTGATGAACAGACAGCAGGTGATATCATTGCCATTTTGAAGAAATTGGCCAAGGAGCGCCAAAAATGTGTCATCGTCGTCACCCACAGTAAGGAAGTGGCAGAGGCCTCCGATGTGGTCTTGGAATTGAGTCGTCGTAGCCTCGTTGAGAAGAGCAAGTAAGGAGGGAATCTTATGTTGCGAAATGCTTTTGCTTATATCACACGTAAATGGCCCAAGTCTCTCTTGCTCTTTGCCATTATTCTCCTCATGGGGACCTTGAGCTTGATCGGACTCTCCATGAAGGGTGCGACCCAAAAAGCTTCATCGGAAAGCCTGGGATCCATCACCAATAGCTTCTCCATGCAGATCAACCGCAGGACTAATCCAGGAACCCCTCGGGGAGCTGGGAATCTCAGAGGAGAAGATATCGAAAAAATCAGCCAGGTAGAGGGGATCACTTCCTCCATCAAGCGGATCAATGCCATCGCAGATATCCTAGACCACGAGATCATTGAGACCGAAGAAACCTTACAAAATCAATCTCCAGAGCGGGCTAAACACTTCAAGAATACCTTGATGGTGACAGGGGTCAATGACTCTTCAAAAGAAGATAAGTTTGTCTCTGGAGCCTACAAGCTGGTCCAAGGGGAGCACCTGACGGATAAAGACAAAAACCAAATCCTCATGCACGAAGATTTGGCGAAAAAGAATGGCCTCAAGGTAGGCGATAAGGTGCGCCTCAAGTCCAACCTCTATGATGCTGACAATGAAAAAGGGGCCAATGAAACCGTCGAAGTGACCATTAAAGGCTTGTTCTCAGGAAAAAACCAAGCTCCTCTAACTTACGCCCAAGAGTTATATGAAGATACCCTCATTTCTGACTTGGATACAGCTGCCAAACTCTATGGCAATACTGTCCAAACAGCTACCTATGAGGATGCGACCTTCTTTGCCAAAGGGGATCAGGACCTGGATGCCTTGATCGAAAAAATCAAAGCCTTGGATATTCCATGGAATTACTTCGACTTGGTTAAGAGCTCTTCCAACTACCCAGCCTTGCAAAAATCCATCAGCAGTATGTTCCAAGTGGCGGACTACTTGTTTATCGGCAGCCTCATCTTTGCTAGCTTGCTTCTCACTCTTCTCCTTGTCTTGTGGCTCAATGCCCGTCGCAGAGAAGTGGGTATCTTGCTGGCCCTAGGGCTTTCTAAAGTGCAGATTGCAGGACAATTTGTGGCAGAGTTGGTCATGATTTCCATTCCAGCCTTCCTCCTCTCCTATGGAGTCGCAGGTCTTCTTGCCAAAGCAGTGGGAGATACGGTGCTCAAAAACGTCACCAGTGGCATTGCCAAACAAATGGCTCAAGAATCCTCTGCAGCCAACCTTGGTGGAGGAGCTGAGGCGGAAAGCTTCAGTAAGACCCTGACAGATCTCCATATGGACATCCAACCGAGCCAATTGCTGGTGATTGTTTTGGTCGGTGGGCTTCTCTTGATTTTGGTATCCATCCTTTCTTCACAATGGCTCTTGCATAAGAAACCAAAGGAACTTTTGGTGGATGTCGAATAAGAGATTGTTTCCTAAAATAGAAATAGGGTATAATAGGAGGTAGAAGTTTCTTAGATAAAAAGGAAAGTGTATGAAGATACTAATCGTAGAAGATGAAGTCCTGATTCGAGAAGGGATGAGCGACTATCTCATGGAATGTGGCTATGAAGTCTTTGAAGCAGGCGATGGGCAGGAGGCCCTGGACCTCTTTCACATAGAAGCGCCGGATCTAGTCTTGCTGGATATCCAGCTTCCCATCCTCAATGGCTTGGAAGTGCTCAAGACTATTCGGAAGACCAGCTCAGTCCCTGTCCTCATGCTAACGGCCTTCCATGATGAGGACTATAAGTTGACAGCCTTTGGAGAGTTGGCAGATGGCTACCTGGAAAAACCCTTCTCCTTGTCCCTCTTGAAGGTCCGTATCGAAGCTATTTTTAAAAAGCTTCAACCTTCCCGGGTCTTCACCTATGGAGAGGCACGGGTGGATTTTGAGAGCTACACAGCCAGCATAGCAGGCCAAGCCATTTCCATGAATGCCAAGGAGTTGGAAATCTTGGAATACCTGCTCCAGCATGAAGGCAAGGCCCGGACTCGCTCTCAGATCCTCGATGCTGTCTGGAAGGAGACGGAGGAGATTCCTTTTGACCGGGTGATCGATGTCTATATCAAGGAACTACGAAAAAAACTGGAGCTGGACTGTATCGTTACGGTACGCAATGTCGGCTATAAATTGGAGAGACCATGACCAAACGGAGTATCTTTGCAAAAATCTTTCTGATCACCTTTGCCCTTTTTAGTAGCTTAGTCATCCTTCTCCATGCTTCGGTTTACTTTATTTTTCCATCGACCTATATCGAGTCCCAGCGCCAGACGATTTTGAAGAAATCGCAAGCCCTGGCTAAGAGTTTCCAGGGGCAGGAAGAAAGGACCATTGAGTCGGTCATCGACCTTTATTCCAAGACTAATGATATCAAGGTCTCGATCAAGGGCAAGGAAAAACAAAATGCCCTAGAGGTCAAGGATGACCTGCTCCTGAACCCTGATAGCCAGAATAATTCGCTGGTCATTGAAGAGCGAAAGATTCAGACCCAGGAAGGGAAAGACTTGACCTTGCAATTCTTAGCGACTGTCGATTCGCAAAAGGAAGCGCGGGACATCAGTCTGGGCTTTCTTCCCTATAGTCTTCTTGCTTCCTTTGTTCTGTCGTTAATTGCCTCCTATCTCTATGCCCGCATGATTTCTGCTCCGATCCTTGAAATCAAGCAGATGACCAAGCGGATGAAACGGCTGGATCGGACAGCTAGTCTTCCCATTCATTCGCAGGATGAGATTGGCGTTCTCAAGCAACAGATCAACGACCTCTATCACCATCTTTTAGAGGTGATCGACAATCTAGAGCAGCAGAAACAGGAAAATCTGAAGTTGGAGCAGATGAAGGTGGAATTCCTACGGGGAGCTTCGCATGAGCTCAAGACGCCTCTGGCCAGCTTGAAGATTATCCTTGAAAATATGCGGGATAAGATCGGCCGCTACAAGGATCGGGACCGCTATCTGTCGGTCTCCCTCGATATCGTCGATGAGATGAACCAGATTGTCCTAGAAATCCTATCCCTGTCCTCTGTCCAAGAACTGGCCGGAGACAAGGAGTGGATCCAGCTGGATCAAGTCTTAGAGCAGATCCTCGACCAGTACAAGGTCTTGGCTCAATCCCGCGCTCTCACGATTGACAATCAAATCCCTGACAAAGCAGTTTATATGGACCCAGCGATTCTGAAATTGGTCCTCTCAAATGTCATCAGTAATGCTGTTAAGCATTCGGATGTTGGTGGAGAGATCCAGCTCCGTCTCGAAGAAGAAGGGACGCACTTGGCGGTTGAAAATACCAGTCAAGAAATGGTAGAGACCGCTGAGATGCCAATGACCGCTAGCCGCCAGAAGAAGGAAGGTGGCTTGGGGCTCTTTGTGGTCCAACACTTGCTGGACCATGAAGAACTGGCCTACCAATTTGATAAAACGGCTATGGGCTTACGCTTCCGTATGGAACTTCCCAAAGATCCACAATAATAAAAAAAAGCGAACAAGGATTTGTATTGACCCCAAAAAGTTAGACAATTAATTTATCCAAAGGATTTAGTTCTGTATTGCACAGGACTGAGTCCTTTTAGTTTTACCTTAATTCGTTTGTTGTTGTAATAATCAATATAGTCTACAAT